>CABRXX010000032.1:0-29051 GCA_902475025.1 uncultured Lachnospiraceae bacterium
TCTGGCCAGAGTGATGCTGTGGGAGAGTCTTATGATCTCCGGGATCGCTTTTGTGCTGGGACTTGGCTGCGGGATTCTGTTTTCCAAGCTGGCAGAACTTGCCATGGTGAATATCTTAAAGAATGAGGCTGATTTTTCCCTGAGCCTGAATCTGGAGAGCGTGCTGCTGACACTGAAAAGTTTTGCAGTGGTTTTTCTTCTGATCTTTCTCAATGCCCTGCGGCAGATCAGAAAATCCAATCCCATTGAACTGCTGCACAGTGAAAATGCAGGAGAGAAGCCGCCAAAGGCCAATTGGTTTCTGGCGCTGATCGGAGCACTCTGCCTTGGCTTTGCCTATTTTTTGGCGGTAATGATCGAAGATCCGGTGGCCTCTCTTCTCTGGTTTTTTTTCGCAGTAGCATTGGTGATTGTAGCCACTTATTTGCTGTTTATGGCAGGCTCCGTGACATTCTGCAGATTTTTGCAGAAGCGGAAAGGGTATTACTATAAAACCAGCCATTTTGTGTCTGTCTCCTCCATGGTATACCGGATGAAACGCAACGGCGCAGGATTGGCGTCCATCTGCATTTTAAGCACTATGGTACTGGTGATGATTTCAGCCACGGCCAGTCTTTATGTGGGCATGGAGGATTCCATCCGCAACCGTTATCCCAGACATATTAATGTGCATGTGAATGCCGATGATCCGGCTGCACTGGAACAGTCCGGCGTGTTTACATTGCAGGAACTCTCCGGGGATCTGGCAGCGCAGCAGGGAATGACCATAGATCAGGAGACCATGCTGAATTATCGATCTGTTGCTTTTGGAGGATATGTGGATGGGGAAGTCCTTCGCACGAAGGATCCCAATGCAGATAAACCGGGGATTTCCCTGTACTATGCGGATCTTTGGCAGATCTTTTTTGTTCCCATTGAGGATTATAACCGGATGATGGGAAAACAGGAGGTGCTGGAGCCTGGAGAGGCTTTGATTTACAGTACTAAAGGAACTAAGCTGGAGGTAAAGGAGCTGTCTTTGGAGGAGGAACTGACCTGGAGGATCAAAGATCAGGCAGACAGTTTTGTCTCCAATGGGGAAGATGCCATGAGCATTGTGCCTTCGTTGTTTGTATTTGTAAATAATTTTGAGGAGACGGCCGAAAAGGCATGGAAATATACGAATGATTCCGGCAATCAGGCGGTAATCTACAAATGGGAGTATGAGTTTGATCTGGATGGGAAGGATGAAGAGCAGATTGCATTCCAGAAAAGTCTGCAGGAAACGGCGGATCAGATGAATCTTTCCCAGCAGGGAGTAAATTTTCAGTGTGACGGTTCTGCGGAAAACCGGGGGTATTTTTACGGAATGTATGGCGGGCTGTTTTTCCTTGGAATTTTATTGGGCATTGTCTTTGTGTTTGCCGCAGTGCTGATCATGTATTACAAGCAGATTTCAGAGGGGTATGAGGATCAGTCCCGGTTTGAGATCATGCAGAAGGTGGGCATGACCAGAGGGGACATTAAAAGGAGCATTAATTCTCAGGTGCTCACGGTGTTTTTCCTTCCGCTCCTGGCGGCAGGGGTTCATCTTGGCTTTGCCTTTCCCTTTGTTTGGAGAATCCTGCTGATGTTCGGCCTGAAGGACCAGAAACTGCTGATCCTGGTAACCGTCTGCTGCTATCTGATCTTTGCGCTGTTTTATACGCTGGTGTACCGCATTACCTCAGGATCCTATTATTCCATTGTGAGCGGTAAGAAAGGAAGGTAATATGAATTGGATCGCAAAGGCCGCATCTGTGGCCGGTACGGCTCTGATCGGCGTGCTGGCTCTGGGAGTGGGCGCGCTGATGCTTTTGATCACAGGGATAAAATCCCTGGTAGATGCTATTCAGCGCCATTTTGAAAGAAACTATTAGGAAGTCTTAAGAATTCCGAAAGATACTTGACGGGAGAATGCCCCTTGGCTATACTGGCCCTGTGAATAGGCAGTTGTAAGGGGGAATGAAAATGGGATGTCTTGGAAATTTGCTTTGGTTTATTTTTGGAGGTTTGTTTTCCGGTCTGAGCTGGTGCCTGGCCGGATGCCTCTGGTGCATCACCATTGTGGGGATCCCGGTTGGGATGCAGTGCTTTAAATTTGCTTCTTTGAGCTTCTTTCCTTTTGGAAAGGAAGTGGAGTACGGAGGAGGAGTGGGGTCCCTGCTGCTGAACGTGATCTGGCTGCTGGTGTCCGGCCTTCCGCTGGCTCTGGAGCACGTGCTCTGGGGCCTGCTCCTTTGCATCACCGTGATCGGGATTCCCTTTGGCCTTCAGCATTTTAAGCTGGCAAAGCTGGCGCTGATGCCTTTTGGAGCAGAGGTGCAGGGATAGGGTTTTTCCAGACTGGCAATAAAAAGAAATAGAAATGAAAAAATCAAGGGGATGCTGTAAAATATTTCCGGCTGTACCTTCGGGTGATCTTCTCTGAGAACCGAACTGTTTTCTGGGAACAACACACCGAAAATCCGCCGGGATTCGTATTTTGCAGCATCCTTTTGTGCTATAAATAAACGAACCTGCGGAGCATTTTTATGGGGGGCCGGCAGATTTTTCTGATTTTGGAAGAGACCATTCCGCCGGCAGAAGCGTCTAATCTATGTAACCAGAGACCAAGAGGGTTCAGATCTGAAACGAAAGAAAGAGTGACAAGATGGAGAAAGAAAAACTAGGGGAATTGATTCTGGATACCCAGGAGGGGATGTACCGAATGGCAAAGACGCTGCTGCGGTCAGACGCAGACTGCTTTGACGCCATCCAGGAGGCCATCCTGAAGGCATTCTCAAAAATACATACCCTGCGCCGGGATGAGTTTGCCAGAACCTGGCTGATGCGGATATTGATGAATGAGTGTTATACCATTCTGCGGAGAAACCAGAAGCTGGTCTCCATGGAGGAGTATCCTCAGAAGGAAAGTGCTTTTGAGGAACGCCGGTATACGGAGCTTTATGAGGCATTGATGGAGCTGCCAAGGGAGATGAGGGTTTGCGTTACTCTGTATTACCTGGAAGGCTACAGCGTAAAGGAGGTGGCTTCTTTACTGGAGGTGACAGAGAGCACAGTGAAGAACCGGCTCTCCAGGGCCAGAATGCGGCTGCGCAGGATACTGGAGGGAGAGCAGGATTTTTTCAGCGCCGGTAAAACGGTATGAAGAAGTTGCAGCAAAGAAGGAACAAGCCAAGGCGGCGGCAAACGCCTGGATCAAAGGATGGCAGATTGAATGAGGTGACAGGTATGGATGATAAGTGGAAGGAAGATTTTCCAAAGATGCCGGATGAGATCCGGAATATGATAGAACAAGAGGTGGAGCGCCAGAAGGGAAAGCCAGGCAGAGCATCCGGAAAAGGCAGGAGAAAAAAGAGCTCCATGGCGGCGGCCATCCTGGTAGCGGCAGCTGTGATGGGTACAACGGTGCTGGCTGGCAGCCGGCTTTACCGGATCTACAGTGAGAAGGAAGGAAAATTCGGAGTAAGACTGGGGGTGCAGATGGGGCAGGAGGCGCCTGAATATCCGGAGGCCATGGGGAATCTGTCTGAGACAGCTCAGGAAGAGACGGCAGAGAATGGGGAAAGAGCGGATCGTGGGAACAGAATTGTTCTGGAAACAGCAGCCGGAGAGGAAAAGAACGTAGCTCTTTCTGTACCTTCGACGCAGCAGCTGGAAGAGGGGATGCCGGATTTCACACTATCGGCAGGTTATGTGCCGGAGGGATTGGTGGAGACAGATCCGGGCCATTATGTGTGGCAGGATTACTATGACCATCCGGACACCGCAGTTTATCGCGGAGGGATCAGCAGCACAGTACTGGGGGTGGAAAGAGAGGATGAGGGCAAGGAACTGCTTCTTCGGAATGTGATCTTTAGTGAGGAGATCGAACTGGCAGGCCGCCAGGGGGTGTATCTGGAATACGGCAGCCTGGCCCAGGGGCAGGCTGCATTTCCCAAAAGGATTTATCTGTATGCCCCGGAATACGGAGCTATGATCCTTCTGTATATAGGAGAAGATGTCTCAAAAGAAGACGCTCTTAAGTTTGGGGAAGCTCTGGAACTGATCCCCACGGGCAGTTATACGCCCTGGGAAAAGGTATGGACCTGGGGAGATGAGATTGCTCAGGAGGAAGAGACAGAAATCGACTGGATTCAGGATGAGCAGACCGAGATCGGAAAAGAAGCGCTTCCGGTTTATCAGGTGGGAGAAAGTCTGTCTCCCATTCTTCCGGTAGAGCTGGAGGAAGGCGGAGAGATGACCGAAACCCGGGATATCTCCATGAAGGTGCTTCAGGTACAGACGGCAGACGATCTGAGCCTTCTGGGAGAAACTTCCAGCGTGGATGAACGGTGGAAGCAGGCACTGGATGAAAACGGGAAGCTGCTGCCTGGAGAACTGGTTTATGTAAAGACGGGAGACGGGGTAAATACGGCAAATCAGGTGGTGAAACGAAAAGAGACGCCGCTTAAACTGGTATATCTTACCCTGGAGTTTACCAACAATGGAGAAAAGACCTGGAAGAATATCCTGTTTAACGGATGTCTCACCCTGCTGGAAGAAAACGGGGACTCTTATCAGATCTATGATCAGGCGGAGGCAGAGCCGGGAGAGTGGGATTTCGTGTACAATGAGGGACTGGGGAATCTTTTAAGCGGGGAGATGCAGTATTTTGATCTTCATGGAGGCATCGGCACCAATGGAAGCAATTATATCTCCAGCCTTGGGTCAGGGGAAACGGTTACGGTGCACATGGCCTGGATTCTGAAGGAGGAAGATCTGGATAAGATGTATTTCAGCAATGGGGGACATGCGGAAATGATCACGGAAAAGATGCGGCGGGATGGCTGTGTGGATATCCGGCAGGGAAAAAATGCGGCAGCAGTTTCGCCATAGCAGAGAAAACGGATGTGAAATGCTGTTGACAAATTTGAAAAACAATAGCATAATAGCTTCATAAAACCTGCAGAGGCGTGGAGCTTTTCAAGAGAGATCTTTTTTTCGGCCACACAATTACAATTTGTGATTGTGTGGCTTTTATGATGCGGAAAAGAAGAGACGGGAAACGTGTGGGAACCTATTATGATATTCCTGCTTCCTCCTTTGTTCAGGTATCGTTTCAGCATATCATAAAACGGAGATGAAGGAGTGTATTTATGGATCAAACATTTATGAAGGAGCGGAAGATTCTTCCGCTGGTGCTGTCTATGTCCCTGCCTATGGTGCTATCCATGGCAGTGAATTCCCTTTACAATATTGTGGACAGCTATTTTGTGGCAAGAGTCAGTGAGAAAGCCATGACGGCCCTGGCCCTGGTGTATCCGGTGCAGAATCTGATCACAGCCATCGGAGTGGGATTTGCCATTGGAATGAATGCGATTATTGCCTTTTATCTGGGCGCAGAAGATGGAGACAATGCCAACCGTGCCACTACTCAGGGCATGATTTTGAGTTTTATTCATGGACTGATACTGACCGTAGTGTGCATTGTAGGAATGCCCTGGTTTTTAGGGATGTTTTCTAAGGATTCGGAGGTAATCGGCATGGCCCTGACCTATTCCAACAGAGCGTTCCTTTTTTCTGTGGTGATCACCATAGGAGTGGCTTTTGAGAAGCTGTTCCAGGCGGTGGGGCAGATGAAGGTGTCTATGTTCTGTATGCTGGCGGGCTGTCTGTCCAATATTGTGCTGGATCCATTGATGATCTTCGGGATCGGGCCTTTTCCGGCTATGGGGATTGCGGGAGCGGCCTACGCTACAGGGATTGGGCAGACGGTGTCTTTAGCAGCGTACCTGATCTGCTATCTGGTGCGGCCTACACAGGCCAAAATTTCCATGGCTTATGCAAAACCTAATAAAAATGTGATGAAGAAAGTGTATTCTGTAGGTATTCCTGCTGCCCTTAATATTGCCCTGCCTTCCATGCTGATCTCCGCTTTGAATGGAATTTTGGCAGGATTTTCGGAGAAATATGTTTTGGTACTGGGCGTTTATTATAAGCTTCAGACCTTTATCTACCTTACCGGCAATGGAATTATTCAGGGTATTCGTCCTCTGATGGGATACAATTACGGTGCAGGAGAGTATGGCCGGGTAAAGAAAATTTTTGGTACTGCCCTGAAACTATCGGTGCTGGTGATGGCAGCAGGCACCCTGATTTCCTGGCTGGTGCCGGAGCAGCTCATCGGTCTTTTTACGAACAGTCAGGAGACGATTCAGATTGGTGTGACGGCTCTTAAACTGATCAGTCTGGGCTTTGTGGTATCCGCTGTGTCTGTCACCTGCTCCGGAGCGCTGGAGGGGCTTGGTATGGGAAAAGAATCCCTCTGGATTGCCCTGATGCGGTATACAGTGGTAATTATCCCAGCAGCCTGGATCTTCAGCCGTTTTCTGGGAGCTAACGGTGTATGGCTGGCCTTTGGATTTGCGGAGGCAGTGACAGCGGTGGGAGCCTACTATATATATAAGAAGCGGGTGCATCTGAACGTATAGAAAAGAAGACTGTTTGTAGAGTTCTCTGCCCCCATCCTGTTTACCAGATGATGGGGGAGCGGGTATATTCGCTTTGGATGGTGACGCTTCGCTTTTGGCTTTCAGGAAGCTGGTAGAGATGAGAGGCATACACATCCCGTTCAAAGTGTTTTAGGGCAGCAGGAGAAAGATGGTGCTTTGCATCCGCTGGTTTTGTGATAACAGGCAGGGAGCCGTTCTTCTGGATTTGACGGAGCAGAGGGGCGGCTTCTTTTTTGAATCCCAGCAGCCGGACATAGGGGGCAAAGGCTTCTCCCCTTCCCTCAAGCAGTTCCTCTTGGGTAATGCCAAGAAGAATATGGAGAAGTCCTCTGCGAATCCGGGCTTCAGTAAGCTGCTTTGTGTGAAGCAGCAGGGCAAAGTCCCTGATGCCTTTGTACCGGGGCAGCAGTTTTCGGATGCGGGAGGAAAGCTCCGTTCCCACATCCAGGAAAGGAGTAAAATCTGTTTCTGAGAGAAGGCGGTAGTGGAGAAGCGCAGAAAAATCCTCCATGAACACCAGGTTTTTCGTGGAAAGATAGTTCTTCAAAACAGTCAGGCTGTCAGTGGGAATGTGGGCAGATAGGGATGGGACATCTGCCGGGAAGGCGCGTTTTTTTTCTGAGAAACTGTTTGTGCCTTTTTCCAAAATGCTTCGAAGGGCGCTGGCAGAGCAGAAACGATCCTCCACAGAGAGGGAGTGGTAGCCGGAACCTATGCGGCGGATGGGAAGGGGCTGTATGGGGCTGTCAAGGCGCAGCAACGCCTTCGTATATTCCAGCCCGAGAATATTGTTGGGTGAGGCGAGGAGGGAGAGAAGGTTCTGGGGAGCGCCGTTTTTCGCCAAGTGCTTCGAAGCGCAGGAACAAACCTCTTTTCGCTGTTTTTCGGAAAAATTATCGGGACAGGAGGCAAAGTGGGCTTTGAGCGCCAGCTCCCTGGCCTTTGGGAAAGTGGCCCCGGACTTCAGCCTGGCCCTTAGTTCCTGCTGATAGAGAGCCGGTTCTTTCCGGAAAAAATCAGCCAGTGTCTGAAAAGCGGAAAGATCCGGAGTTTCGCAGCCGAAACACAGGTGAGAGATGCAGCCTAAGCTGTTTAAAATAGAAACGGCGCCCTCCGCAAAGTATTCAGCGCTGGCGCAGGCAAAGCGCACCGGAAGCTCCAGTACCACATCCGCACCTCCGGCTAAGGCCATGGAGGTGCGGCAGTATTTGTCTGCTATGGTAGGTTCTCCCCGCTGGACAAAGTCCGGGCTCATAACAGCTACGACGAAATCTGCGCCGGATAATTCCCTGGCTTTTTTTATGTGATAGGCATGCCCTTTGTGAAAGGGATGGTATTCTGCAACGATTCCTACTGCGTTCATAGTTCCTCCTGGGTTTTTGTTGTTCCTGAATGTATATTCTGTGTATCGTCAGCATCCGTGTTGCCCTGGGTATACGGATGCTGTCATTATTCAAGGTTTTTTCCTATTTTAGCAGACCCTCCGGCAAGGTGCAACCAGAATGTATTTTTCCGGGTTCATGCCAATTTATGACTTGTAACCATGGAAAAAATGGTCTATAATTGAAATAACGCAAAAAATACGAAAGGAGTCAAGAATCATGGGATTTATTGACATTATCAAAGCAAAAGCAAAAGCTGATAAAAAGACAATCGTTTTGCCGGAGAGCGAGGACAGAAGAACCTATGAGGCTGCTGCCCAGATTTTAAAGGAAGGTCTGGCAGATATTATCATCGTAGGTACAGAAGAGGCAGTGAAGAAGGGCGGAGAGGGCCTGGATCTTGCCGGCGTGAAGGTGGTAGATCCTGCTACCTCTGACAGAACTGCAGCGTATATTGACAAGCTGGTAGAGTTAAGACAGAAAAAGGGCATGACTCCGGAGCAGGCAAAGGAGATCCTGCTGAATCAGTATCTGTACTACGGCGTTATGATGGTGAAGATGGGAGATGCAGACGGTATGGTATCCGGTGCCTGTCATTCTACCGCAGACACCTTAAGACCCTGCCTGCAGATCTTAAAGACCAAACCGGGAACCAAACTGGTATCTGCTTTCTTCCTGATGGAAGTGCCCAACTGCGAGTTCGGCGAGAACGGAACCTTTGTATTTGCTGACTGCGGTCTGAATCAGAATCCTACTTCCGAAGAGCTGGCAGCTATTGCAGCTTCCTCCGCAGAGTCCTTCAAGGCACTGGTAGGAGCAGAACCTAAGGTGGCGTTCCTTTCCCACTCCACCATGGGCAGTGCAAAGCATGCGGACATTGATAAGGTAACAGCAGCTGTGAAGATCGCAAAGGAAGAGAATCCGGATATGCTTATTGACGGTGAGATGCAGCTGGATGCAGCTATCGTTCCTTCTGTGGGCGCTTCCAAGGCTCCGGGCAGCAAGGTGGCCGGACATGCCAATGTATTGGTATTCCCGGATCTGGATGCAGGAAACATCGGATATAAGCTGGTTCAGAGACTGGCAAAGGCGGAAGCATACGGTCCGGTTACTCAGGGTATCGCCGCTCCGGTGAATGATCTGTCCAGAGGATGCTCTTCTGAGGATATCGTAGGAGTGGTTGCTATTACCGCTGTACAGTGCCAGGGCAAATAATCCAGGTACATAGCAGAAGCAAATCTCCCATAGCAAGCTGATGGGAGACCAAGCTGGCAGCGCGGCAAGCTGCGGGGGATTTGAACCTTGCGGCATTCGCCAAATAGCCGCACAAGCGCGGCTGTCTGGCTCATTGCCCGCGGAAACAGAAGTCTGGATGAAGGAAGTAAGAAATTATAAGGGAACTGATATTAGGAGGAAAATGAAATGAATGTATTAGTAATCAACTGCGGAAGCTCTTCACTGAAGTTCCAGCTGATTAACTCTGATACCGAGGCAGTGGCTGCAAAGGGTCTTTGCGACCGTATCGGTATTGACGGAAGACTGGTTTACCAGCCTGCAGGCGGTGAGAAGGAAATTACAGAAGCCGCTATGCCCACCCACACAGAAGCAATCCGTATGGTGCTGGATGCACTGGTAAATCCCGCTACTGGAGTGTTAAAGAGCCTGGATGAAGTGGAAGCCATCGGACACCGGGTACTTCACGGCGGCTCCAAGATCACAGAATCACGGGTAATTGATGAGGAAGTGATCTCCGTAATTGATGAGTGCTGCGACCTTGGACCTCTGCACAACCCGGCAAACCTGATGGGTATCCGTGCCTGCATGGAACTGATGCCTGGCAAGCCCAACGTGGCGGTATTTGATACTGCATTCCATCAGACTATGCCTGCAAAGGCTTATCGTTATGCGATTCCTACCAAATACTATGAGAAGTATGCGGTTCGGAAATATGGTTTCCATGGAACTTCTCACAGCTTTGTGTCCGGCGAGACCATCAAATATCTGGGACTGGACAAAAACAATTCAAAGGTAATTGTATGCCATCTGGGCAATGGATCTTCCATCAGTGCAGTGGTGAATGGAAAATGTGTGGACACCTCCATGGGACTTACCCCGTTGGAAGGACTTCTCATGGGAACCCGTTCCGGAGATCTGGATCCCGCTGTTCTGGAGTTTGTGTGCAAGAAAGAGAATATCGATGTATCTGAGATGCTGCGGATCTTGAATAAGGAGTCCGGCGTTTATGCGCTGTCCAACGGCCTTTCCAGCGATTTCCGCGATTTGGAAGATGCAGCAGATCAGGGCAATGAGGCAGCTGCTCTGGCTCTTGAGGCTTTCGCTTACCGTGTGGCAAAATACGTAGGTTCCTACGTGGCAGCTATGAACGGCGTGGATGCGATTACCTTCACTGGCGGTATTGGTGAGAATGCCGGTTTAGTTCGTGAGATGGTTCTGAGATATCTGGGATACTTGGGAATCACTATGGATGAGGAGCAGAACAAGAAACGGGGAGAGAACTTCATTCTTTCCACACCGGATTCCAAGGTAAAGGTTGCTGTGATCCCCACCAATGAGGAGCTGGCAATCTGCCGTGAGACGGTAGCTCTGGTAAAATAATCAGAAAGAACATTATAAGTAACCGTTTAGTCCTGTACAAAGTCACAGAAATCGGCGTTTAAACAGGTTTGAAAACGAAAAATTTTGTGTGCTTTGTACGGGACATTCATTGTCAACAAATTGTGCTTGACAAATGGAAAGAATATGCTTATAATTATCAACGTGTGTTAGGAGGAGTGTGCATTGATGAACCTGACTGAGGTGATCTTGGAGGAAGGGAAGATTATTGAACGACAGGAAACGATTGAGCTGGAGAGCTTTGATTTTCCTTTCGGCAGCTTTCCCATTATCCGGAAATCTCCCTTGTCCCTCACTGTGGAGAACAAAGGGAACAAGGTATTAGGACTGAAGGGGCATATTGATCTTACAGTGAATATTCCCTGTGCACGTTGCCTGGAGGAAGTGGCTACATCCCTTTCTGTTGATTTTGAGAAGGAAGCGGATATGAAGCAGTCCGAGGAGGATCGTCTTAACGCATTGGATGAAAGCGATTTTTTGAATGGATATAACCTGGATGTGGATAAGCTTGTCTATGGTGAGACACTGCTGAACTGGCCGTCACGGGTACTTTGCAGCGAAGACTGCAAGGGGCTGTGCAAGGTCTGTGGTCAGAATTTGAACCAGGGGACTTGCAACTGTGACAGCACAGATTTGGATCCAAGAATGGCTAAAATCCGTGATATCTTTAGCAATTTTAAGGAGGTGTAAACCATGTCAATCTGTCCTAAGAACAAACATTCCAAAGCAAGAAGAGACAGTAAGAGAGCAAACTGGAAAATGACTGCTCCTGCTCTGGTAAAATGCAGTAAGTGCGGCGCTTTAATGATGCCTCACAGAGTATGCAAGGCTTGCGGAAGTTATAACAAAAAAGAGATCATCGCTGTAGGCGAATAATGACAGCACAGGATGAGGGGGTCAAACATTTTTTGTTTGCCCCTCTTTTTTGTATTGATTTTTAGAATGATGTTTAGTATAGTAATCTATAGATGTTGAGGAGGTAAGAAGATGAACGAAAAGGTCAGAGTGGCTGTGGATGCCATGGGAGGAGACCATGCTCCATCCCAGATTATCAAAGGCGCTGTGGATGCAGTGAATGAAAGAAAGGATGTCCATGTGATCTTGGTGGGCGTTTCGGAGGTGATTGAACGGGAGCTGAAGCAGTATCAGTACCCAGCCGATCAGATCGAGATCGTTCATGCTTCAGAAGTGATTGAGACGGCGGAGTCTCCGGTGAATGCCATACGGAAAAAGAAAGATTCCTCCATTGTAGTGGGAATGAATCTGGTGCGCAGCCAGGAAGCGGATGCCTTTGTATCAGCCGGAAGTTCAGGTGCGATTCTGGTGGGCGGCCAGGTACTGGTAGGCCGGATACGCGGAATCGAACGTCCCCCTCTGGCCCCCCTGATTCCCACCACTAAGGGAGTGACGCTGCTTCTGGACTGCGGGGCAAATGTGGATGCCAGAGCATCCCATCTGGTACAGTTTGCCAGAATGGGTTCTATCTATATGAGAGATGTGATGGGAATCCAAAAGCCGCGGGTAGGTATTCTCAACATCGGCGCTGAAGAAGAGAAAGGAAACGCGCTGGTAAAAGAGACGTTTCCGCTGCTGAAAGAGTGTGAGGACATTCATTTTATCGGCAGTGTGGAGGCCAGAGATGTCCCGGAAGGTGTCTGCGACGTGCTGGTCTGTGAGGCTTTTGCAGGAAATATTGTGCTGAAGCTGTACGAGGGTGTGGCAGCCACCCTGCTCTCAGAGGTAAAACGGGGACTGATGACCAGTCTCCGCAGCAAGATCGGCGGCCTGCTGATTAAGCCGGCTTTGAAAAAAACTCTGAAGGCTTTCGATGCGACCCAGTATGGAGGGGCTCCTCTGCTGGGACTGAAGGGACTGGTAGTAAAGACTCACGGAAGTTCCAAAGCATCTGAGGTAAAGAACTCTATTATCCAATGCATCCAGTTTAAGGAGCAGAGGATCAATGAAAAAATAAAAGAGAATATAGCTGCAGAAAATGAAAAATAAGGAGAGGACAGTATGGAATTTGAAAAATTACAGCAAATTATTGCGGAGGTCTTAAATGTGGATGTGGATGAGATTACCATGGAGACCACATTCGTAGATGATCTTGGAGCAGATTCTTTGGATGTATTTCAAATTATCATGGGTATCGAGGAGGAGTTTGATATCGAGATACCAGCAGAAGAGGCAGAAAAGATAGTTTCCGTTGGAGATGCCGTGGAGCAGATTAAGAATGTCGTTGGCTGATCGTTGTTTTTAGTTTCTGCGAAATAGTTCACAGGTTCCATTGCAGAGGAGGCAGGGTTCGTTAGAGCACAGCTTTTGTCTGTAATGGAACTGATTTTTTGTACCAGGAAAAGGAAAAATATTATGACAGAGAAAAAAATGGAGGTTTTGCAGCAGCGGATCGGATATCAGTTTAAGAATCCCAGGCTGCTGGTTCAGGCAATGAGCCACAGCTCCTATGCCAATGAACATCGGCAGGAGAAAGGGAAGGATAATGAGCGCTTGGAGTTTTTAGGCGATGCAGTGCTGGAGGTGGCCAGCAGCGAGTTTTTGTTTCTGGAGTATCCCAAGATGCCGGAAGGAGATATGACAAAATTTCGGGCCAGTATTGTGTGTGAGCCAACTCTGGCACTTTGCGCCAGAGAGATTGGACTTCCTCAGTTCCTTCTGTTAGGAAGAGGGGAGGAGATGACAGGAGGAAGGAATCGTAACTCCATTGTGTCAGATGCCATGGAGGCGCTGATCGGTGCAATTTACCTGGATGGTGGTTTTGCTAGTGCAAAAGAGTTCGTGAGAAGATTTGTACTGACGGACGTGGAGCATAAAAAACTCTTTTATGATAGCAAGACGATCCTGCAGGAGATTGTTCAGAGGGACTACAAGGAAGAGGAAGTGGTCTATGAACTTGTGGGTGAGGAAGGGCCGGATCATGCAAAGCGCTTTATCGTGGATGTGAAAATCGGGGATAAGAGCGAAGGTCGGGGAATCGGAAGTACCAAAAAGGCTGCCGAGCAGGAGGCTGCCTACCGGGCCATCATTTCATTGAAAGGGAAGAATGGATGTATTTAAAGAGCATTGAGGTGCAGGGTTTTAAGTCCTTTGCCAATAAGATCGTGTTCCAGTTTCATAATGGTATTACGGGAATCGTAGGTCCTAACGGCAGCGGAAAAAGCAATGTGGCGGACGCAGTGCGGTGGGTATTGGGAGAACAGAGAGCCAAACAGCTTAGGGGCGGAAATATGCAGGATATTATTTTCGCGGGAACGGAAAACCGGAAGCCTTTGGGATACGCCTATGTGGCGATTACTCTGGATAATTCCGATCATCAGCTTCCAGTGTCTTATGATGAGGTGACGGTGGCCAGACGGCTGTATCGCTCTGGGGAGAGCGAATATCTTTTGAACGGATCGCAGTGCCGGCTGAAAGATGTGAACGAGCTGTTCTACGATACCGGTATTGGCAAGGAGGGGTACTCCATCATCGGACAGGGCCAGATCGAGAAAATCCTGAATGGAAAGCCGGAGGAGCGCAGAGAGCTGTTTGACGAAGCGGCCGGAATCGTAAAATACAAGCGCCGGAAGCAGACGGCCCAGAAGAAGCTGGAGGACGAGCAGCAGAGCCTGGTGAGAGTCAATGACATCCTATCGGAATTAACCAGACAGCTGGGGCCTTTGGAGCGCCAGGCTGAGACTGCAAAGGTCTACTTAAAGAAAAAAGAAGAGCTGAAGGATTTTGAAGTGAATATGTTTCTTCTGGAATTTCATACCATGAAGGAGACCCTGGAGCAGGTGGAGGAAAAGATCCGCCTGTCAACGGAGGAACTTCAGGATACCAGAAGCGCGTATGAGAAAGCCAGAAAAGAGTATGAAACTCTGGAACTGGAGTTGGAAGAGCTGGACGCAGAGCTTGCAGGACAGCAGGAGAAGATCAGTCAGGATCGGCTTCACAAGCAGCAGCTGGAAAATCAAATTGCCATTTTAAAGGAGCAGATCAATGCAGCCAGACTCAGTGAGGAGCACTTTGGCAGCCGCATGAGCGCTCTGGAGAGGGAGATTGGAGAGAGGGAGAGGGAAAAGGAGCAGGCCCAGGAGAAGCAGAGAGCTCTTTTTCTTCGCATGGAGGAAGCGCGCAGGAAAAACCACAGCGCAGAGGAGGAGTACCGTAACATCCAGCAGGAGCTGGATTCCTGCAATGGAAAGTTGGAAGCCGGGAAAAACGAGATGATCCAGCTGATCAACACCAGAGGTTCTATCCAGGCCAGACAGCAGCGGTTTACTACCATGCGGGAGCAGATTGACATTCGCAGGGCTCAGTTAAACCAGCAGGTGCTGCGGCTGAAGAGCGAGGAAATTGATCAGAATCAAATACTGGAAGGGCTTCGGGAAGATTACGATCAGGTGACAGCAAAAATCCAGTCCTTAA
Source organism: uncultured Lachnospiraceae bacterium (assembly GCA_902475025.1). GTDB lineage: Bacteria > Bacillota > Clostridia > Lachnospirales > Lachnospiraceae > Merdiplasma. The sequence continues at coordinate 14,960 of CABRXX010000032.1, forward strand.
CCCAGGCCAGCAATGAAGCCAGCGAGAAGTTGGAGGCCATTCAGCATCAGCTGACGAAAGAAAATCAGCTGGTAGAGACCCGACAGATGGAATATCATAGAGAGGCTTCCCGGCTGGAGTCTCTGAAAAATATTACAGAGCGGTATGACGGTTACGGCAACAGCATCCGCCGGGTGATGGAACGTAAAGATCAGGAAAAGGGTATCCTGGGAGTTGTGGCAGATTTGATTAAGACGGATAAACAGTATGAGACTGCTGTGGAGACGGCTCTTGGGGGAGCGATTCAGAACATTGTCACTGAGGACGAGGATACGGCAAAGCGAATGATCGAGTATTTAAAGCGGAATCGATTTGGCCGGGCAACGTTTCTGCCCCTTACGGCTATGAAGGGGAAAGGAGGATTCCAGCAGGAGGCGGCGCTGAGGGAAAAGGGGGTCATCGGACTGGCCAGTACCTTGGTGCGGGCGGAGCAAAGGTACGCTTCCCTGGTGGAAAATCTGTTGGGACGGACGATTGTTGCCCAGACCATCGACCATGCTGTAGCGCTTGCCAGAAAGTATCGTTATTCTCTTCGCATCGTAACCCTGGAAGGCGAGTCTTTAAGTCCAGGCGGTTCCATGACTGGAGGCGCTTTCAAAAACAGCAGTAATCTGTTGGGACGCCGCAGGGAGATCGAGGAGCTTGAGAATCAGGTAAGGAAAAAGAAGCAGGATCTGGAAGGGCTGCAAAAGTCCATAGATGTCTGCAGGGTAGAGCGAAACCGGTTAAGAGATGTGATCGTGGAACTGCGGGATCAGTTACAGGAGAAGTATCTGGAACAGAATACGGCATCCATGAAATTAAAAGAGATGGAAAGCCGCCTCCATGAGACTCTGGACGGCTACCGTCAGATGAAAAAAGAGGGAGAAGAGATCGAGCAGCAGGTAAGAGAGATCAATACCGGAAGCGGCACCATCTCTCAGGAGCTTTCGGATTCCCTGGCAAAAGAGCGGGAGCTGGAAGCACAGAATCAGAGGCTTTTGGAAGAGCTGGAGCAGATCAAGTCCAGGGAACAGGAAGCGGGCCGCAGTCAGGAGCAGGCGCACCTGGAACTGGCAGCTTTAGAGCAGGAGGAGTCTTTTATGGCTCAGAATCTGGAGCGCATCTGCAGTGAGGCAGAGGGATTTGCCAAAGAAAAGGAGAAGCTGACAGCAGGTATGGGAGATGCTGCAGGCCAGATTCAAGAGAAAACTATCCAGATTGCAGAGATTGAAAAGACCATCCAGGCGGCCGCAGCGGCGGAGGAAGAATCAAAAGCAGCTTTGGAGCAGTTAAACGCAAAAAAGGAAGAGAAAAACAAGACCCAGAAATCGTTTTTCCAGCGAAGAGAAGAACTGTCAGAGCGCAGCGCTCTGCTGGATAAGGAATGTTTCCGGTTAAACAGCCAGAAGGAGAAGCTGGAGGAGAATAAGGACGCCAGAATCTCCTATATGTGGGATGAATATGAGCTGACCTACAGCTCGGCGCTGGAGCTGAAGCGAGAGGATCTGGGAAGTCCGGCGCAGATTAAGAAGAATATTGGCTCTTTAAAGAGTGAGATCCGGGGGCTGGGCAATGTAAACGTAAACGCCATTGAAGATTTCAAAGAGCTGTCAGAGCGCCACACTTTTTTATCGGGACAGCATGAGGATCTGATTCAGGCGGAGGCGGCCTTAAAGAAGATCATTGACGAACTGGATGCAGGGATGAGGACGCAGTTTAAGGAACAGTTTGCAAGAATTCAGGTAGAATTTGACAAGGCTTTTAAGCAGCTTTTCGGAGGGGGAAAGGGCACGCTGGAGCTTGTAGAGGAAGAGGATATTCTGGAGGCGGGTGTGCGGGTCATTGCACAGCCTCCTGGAAAGAAGCTGCAGAATATGATGCAGCTTTCCGGAGGAGAGAAGGCTCTGGCAGCGATTGCTCTGCTCTTTGCCATTCAGAATTTAAAACCCTCCCCCTTCTGTCTGCTGGATGAGATCGAGGCGGCTTTGGATGAGAGCAATGTGGAACGGTATGCGGGGTATCTGCACAAGTTGACAAAGCATACGCAGTTTATTATTATTACACATAGAAGAGGAACTATGGCGGCGGCGGATCGTCTCTACGGTATTACCATGCAGGAGAAAGGGGTTTCTGCCCTGGTTTCTGTAAATCTGATTGAAGAGGAACTGGACAAATAATAGAAAACAAATTGGAGCAAAATGAGACAAATAATCTGGGAAGGGAAGGCGAAGGATGGAAGAGAAAAAGGGATTTTTTAAACGTCTGGTGGCAGGGCTGACTAAGACAAGAGACAACATTGTATCTGGAATCGATTCTATTTTCAATGGATTTTCCAGTATTGACGAGGATTTTTATGAGGAGATTGAAGAAATCCTGGTGATGGGAGATCTGGGCATCAACGCAACGGCCTCTATCATTGAGGATCTGAAGAAAAAAGTGAAGGAGCAGAATATTAAGGATCCTGCCCAGTGCAAGCAGCTTTTGATCCAGAGCATCAAAGATGAGATGAATGTAGGGGAGACGGCCTATGAATTTGAGAACCGAAAATCTGTGGTTCTGGTGGTGGGAGTCAACGGCGTTGGTAAGACCACCAGCGTAGGCAAACTGGCAGGCAAGCTGACAGAACAGGGAAAAAAGGTGGTACTGGCGGCAGCGGATACCTTCCGGGCAGCGGCAGGAGAACAGCTTACCGAGTGGGCCAGGAGGGCCGGGGTGGATATTATCACCGGTCAGGAAGGCTCGGATCCCGGATCTGTGATCTTTGATGCAGTGGCAGCGGCCAAGGCCCGGAATGCAGATGTTCTGCTGTGCGATACGGCAGGCCGGCTCCACAATAAAAAGAATCTGATGAATGAGCTGGGAAAGATTAACCGGATCATTGACCGGGAATATCCGGAGGCCTTTAAGGAGACACTGGTGGTTCTGGATGGCACCACAGGACAGAACGCCCTGTCCCAGGCCAGACAGTTTGAGGAGGTGACGGATATCACCGGCATCATTCTTACCAAGCTGGACGGCACTGCCAAGGGAGGCATTGCGGTGGCTATTCACTCAGAGCTGGGCATTCCGGTAAAATACATCGGCGTAGGTGAGACCATTGATGATCTGCAGAAGTTCAATGCGGATGAGTTTGTGAATGCATTGTTTGATGTGAAACATCCGGAACAGGAAACGGGATGTTAGTACAGCGAATATAACAGGACTTTACCATTCGTTGTACCAGAACAGGCAGTTTTGGACGGAATATGAAAATCACAGGAAGAGGAGAGACAGTTATGCTGACATTAGAAGCATTTGAGGAAGCTTCTGAGATCGTCCGAAAGGTGACCCAGGAGACCAAGCTGGTATACAGTGAGTATTTCAGTGCCCAGACAGGGAATAAAGTGTATTTAAAACCGGAAAATATGCAGGTGACAGGCGCATATAAGATTCGGGGTGCATATTATAAGTGTAGCACCCTGACAGAGGAGGAGCGGGCCAAGGGACTGATCACCGCCTCGGCGGGAAATCATGCCCAGGGTGTGGCCTATGCGGCCAGGGCTTTTGGCTGCAAGGCTGTGATCGTTATGCCTACCACCACTCCGCTTATGAAAGTAAATCGCACCAAAAGCTATGGTGCGGAAGTGATTCTTCACGGGGATGTGTACGATGAAGCCTGCGCCCATGCTCTGGAGCTGGCAAAGGAGAACGGGTATACTTTTATCCATCCCTTTGATGACCCGGCGGTGGCTACGGGACAGGGAAGCATTGCCATGGAGATCTTCAAGGAACTGCCTTTGGTAGATTATATCCTGGTTCCTGTAGGCGGCGGCGGTTTGGCCACGGGCGTATCGACTCTGGCAAAGCTTTTAAATCCCAAGATCCGGGTGATTGGCGTGGAGCCTGCCGGAGCGGCTTGTTTAAAAGCCTCCAGAGAAGCTGGAAAGGTGGTGACACTGCCTGGGGTGAATACTATTGCAGACGGAACTGCAGTCAAGACACCGGGAGAGCAGGTATTCCCCTATCTGCAGAAAAATCTGGATGATGTGATCACGGTGGAGGATGATGAGCTGATCGTAGCCTTTCTGGACATGGTAGAAAACCACAAGATGGTGGTGGAAAATTCCGGGCTTCTTACCGTAGCGGCATTAAAGCATCTGAATGTAAAAGGGAAAAAAGTAGTGTCTGTTTTAAGCGGCGGAAATATGGATGTGATCACCATGGCATCTGTGGTGCAGCATGGCCTGATTCAGAGAGACCGGATCTTTACCATCTCGGTACTGCTTCCGGATAAGCCCGGCGAGTTGGTGCAGGTGGCAGCCATTATTGCAAAGGAGCAGGGCAATGTGATTAAACTGGAGCATAACCAGTTTGTGAGCACAAACCGGAATGCGGCGGTAGAACTTCGCATTACCCTGGAGTGTTTTGGAACGGAGCATAAGGCCAAGATTGTGGAGGCTTTAAGAAAACAGGGGTATGATCCGAAGTTTGAGAATGCCAGCCTGTAATTGAGATACTGAGACAGAGAGGGAGTTTGACTGTGGAGACACAGAAGAAAGGGGATCTGACAACAGGTTCCATAGGAAAGAAAATGTTGTTTTTCAGCCTGCCGCTGATGGTTTCCAATTTGCTGCAGGTACTGTTCAACATGGCGGATATTGCAGTGGTGGGACAGTTTGCAGGATCCAGCGCCCTGGGTTCTGTAGGTTCTACCACCACTCTGGTGGGAATGTTTACCGGAGCGCTGATCGGAATGGGCGGCGGCATTAATGTGCTGGCCGCCAGATATTTTGGAGCAAGAGATAAAAAAGGCACTGAAGAAACGATTCATACGGCGTTGCTTCTGAGCATACTTATAGGTGGAGCACTGCTTCTGGCCGGGGTTCTTTTTTCGCGGCCGATTCTGGAACTGTTAAAGACAAAGCCGGAGCTTTTGGAGGGGGCGGTTCTCTATATTCGGATTTATTTCCTGGGACTTCCGGCCCTGGCAGTCTACAATTTCGGTAATGCTGTGTTCAGTGCAGCGGGAGATACCAAGCGGCCTCTGTTTTATTTGGGGTTTGCAGGGATTGTCAATGTTTGTCTGAATCTGTTTTTTGTGATCTGCTGTGGGATGGCAGAGGAGGGAGTGGCTCTGGCCAGTGTGATCTCTCAATACATTTCCGCAGCGCTGATTCTTGCGGCCCTGTTTCGCAGCAGGGAGGATTATAAGCTGCGGCCTGGCTGTCTGAAAATCCATAAGGAAAAGGCACGGTTGATTTTGCAGATTGGAGTTCCCTCTGCGATGCAGAATGCCATCTTCCAGATTGCCAATTTGTTTATTCAGGTTGGAGTCAATTCTTTCAGCGCCACTATGGTAGCAGGCAATTCAGCGGCAGCCAATGCAGATTCACTGATCTACGATGTGATGGCAGCCTTTTACATGGCCTGCGGCAGTTTTATGGGGCAGAATTACGGCGCAGGGAAAAAGAAGCGGGTGATGAGAAGCTATCTGATCAGTCTGGCCTATTCTTTCGGCATTGGAACAGTCATGGGACTTTCGCTGGTATTTTTTGGGGAAGGCTTCCTGGGACTGTTTACTTCCGATCCGGCAGTGATTGATGCAGGAATGAAACGCCTTACTATCATGGGTTTTTCCTACGGAATCTCTGCCTTTATGGATGCCACCATTGCCGCTTCCAGGGCGCTGGGCAAAAGTCTGATTCCCACGGTGATTGTGATCCTGGGCTCCTGTGTGTTTCGGGTAATCTGGGTGTACACGGTATTTGCCTATTTCAGAACCATTCCGTCTTTGTATCTGCTGTATGTGTTTTCCTGGACGATTACAGCGGCTGCGGAGATCGCCTATTTCAGAAAGATATACCGGAGTCAGGTGACGCTGGCTTAGCGATGACAGGTGGAAACTCTGGAAAACGGTAAGGTGGAAACAAGGCTATCTGTGAAGAAAAATGGACTGCGTACAGAGTTATGTTCAGATACCAAAAAAATTAGCCGGATCCTATCTGGGAAGAAAGACCGTCTGTGTGCAGAAAAAAGGGGTTGTACACGGATACTATAGTATAGAAGAGACAGGAGGATTTATGGACTTTTTAGCAATCCTGCTGCTTCCCATGCTGGGGACCACCCTGGGAGCGGCAACGGTATTTTTTGTTAAGAACAAGATCAATGAGGGGGTGGAGAAGCTGCTGCTGGGGTTTGCGGCCGGAGTAATGATAGCGGCTTCTGTCTGGTCACTTCTGATACCTGCTATTGAGATGGCAGAAGAACACACGGGAACAGGCATGGCCTGGCTGCCTGCGGCGGCAGGCTTCCTCCTTGGCGTACTGTTTCTTTTACTTCTGGACAGCGTGATTCCTCATCTACACGCAAAAAGTCAGGAGCCGGAGGGCGTGAAAACCAGTTTCTCCAAAACTGTAATGCTGGTTCTGGCAGTGACTCTTCATAATCTTCCGGAGGGAATGGCAGTTGGAGTCACTTTTGCGGGAGCCCATATGGGAAATACCGGTATCACCATGGCGGGAGCTGTGACTCTGGCTCTTGGAATTGCCATACAGAATTTTCCGGAGGGAGCCATCATCTCCCTTCCCTTGAAAGGGGAGGGCGTGGGCAGGAGACGGGCGTTTCTTTACGGAGCCGGCTCCGGGATTGTGAGCCTATCGGCGCTGTAATTACCATTCTTCTGGCTTGAGCAGGTGGTTCCCATTCTTCCTTACCTGCTTGCTTTTGCAGCGGGAGCCATGATCTATGTGGTGGTGGAGGAGCTGATACCGGAATCCCAGATGGGGAGGCACTCCAACATTGGAACGGTGGGGGTGGCCCTTGGGTTTGCGCTGATGATGGTTCTGGATGTGGCTTTGGGATAGAGACAAAGGCTGGAGATTCAGAAACTTTTCAGATTATTTAGCGCTGGTGCACAAAGGAGAGCTGGCGCGCCTTTTGTAGAGAGAGGATGCTGTAAAATATTGCTTATGGTGGATTTTCCGTATGTTTTCCATAGAAAACCATTTTGGTTTTCCTGAAAAAATAAGGAAAAAATACCGGGGGGCGCAGTTTGCAGTATCCTTATTTTTATGGGATTAAGAAAGTCCTTACTTTTTTAGAATAAAAACATGGTGGGCAGACTCTCCATAAAAAACACATAAAACTGTGATAAAATATTGACGGGAGCAGGAAGAAGCAAGAAGACTGCAAAACAACCGTTGGAGGGGAAACATGGCACAGATATTAGTGATTGAGGATGATAAGGAGATTCAGGCAGTGCTGGAGAACTATCTTATAGAAGAGGGATACTCTGTTTTTCTGGCAGGGGACGGACTGGAGGGGATTGCGGCCTTTCATGGAAAGGAAGCGGATCTGATTCTGCTGGATGTGATGCTTCCTAAGATAGATGGGTTTACCGTGCTGGAGCTGATACGAAAAGAATCTCAGATCCCGGTGATTCTGGTGACGGCCAGAGACAGTGTGGAGGATCAGGTAAATGGATTTGATCTTCTGGCAGATGATTATGTGACAAAGCCCTTTGATATGCCGGTACTGCTGTGCAAGATCCGGGCAGTGCTGCGAAGAGCAGGAAGCCGGGAAGGGGGAGAGCGGCTGCGTTACCGGGATCTGGAGCTGGATGAAGAGGAATACCGGGGATATTTTAAGGGCAGAGAGTTTGAGCTGACCCAGAAGGAGTTTGAATTGCTGCGGGTGTTCCTTACAGCGCCAGGGAAGGTGTATACCAGACAGAGCCTTTTGGATCAGGTGTGGGGCTTTGATTATTTTGGAGAGGAGCGGATCGTGGATACTCATATTAAAAATCTTAGAAAAAAACTGGGTGCAGATTATATTCAGACGGTGCGCGGGGTGGGCTACCGGGTGGAAAAGCAATGAGGGGGAAAAGAAGCCTTACAGTCAAGGTGTTTTTGCTTACTGCAGGGCTGCTCCTGGGGATCAGCCTGCTCACCTGGGTTCTGATCGTGTCCTTTTTACCCTCCACCTACGAAAATGAACTGGAGAACCGCCTTGCAGCAGCAGCCGGAGAACTGATAGAGGAGTTGGAACAGTACGATTCCTGGGAAAAAGCAGAAAATCTCCTGCAGCTTTTTGCAGCCACCAACCAGGCCAGTGTAACGCTTCTGGATGAAGAGGGAGAGATCCTTTTTACCCGCAGTTGGATCGATACTGCGGAGGACATGGTGGGCATGGCGGTGGAAGCGGAAAATGTTTTGACTGGAGCTGAGGCTGCGGCAGTGGAGGCGGAAAGCGTTTCGGATGAAGGGAATGCTGTGGCTGTGACAGAGGAAAGCGTTTTAGCCAGATATCCGGCTGAGGAGGAAGGAGCCTCTGCCATGAAATCCTATCCAGTGAAGCTGGGAGAGGAGGAGGGGACTCTTCTGTTGTTGGGCACTATGAAATCCGTGAGTCAGGCTATGACGGTTTTGAAACAGCTTCTTCCCATGATTTTTCTGGTGATTGTGGCAGCTGCTTTGATTTGTGCAGCAGGAGCTTCCGCTTATCTTACCAGTCCCATCCGGCGGTTGAGCCGTGTGGCTGGGAAAATGGCAGCTCTGAATTTTCAGGAAAAATGTCCGGAGGGACGCAGGGATGAGATTGGACTTCTGGGTGAGAGCTTAAATGAGCTGTCCGGGAATTTGAATCAAGCGTTGAATGAACTGAAGGAGAGTAATCAGAAGCTTCGCTCTTTTTTTGCAGCAGCTTCCCATGAATTAAAAACCCCGGTGACGATTTTAAAAGGTCATCTTGGGGGAATGTGTGAGAACCTGGATGCTTACCGGAATCGTGAGGAATATCTGCGCCGTTCTTATCAGGTGGCAGAGACCATGGAGGGAATGATCCGGGAAATTCTGGCAGTATCCAGAATGGAGTCAGGCGCCTGGCAGGTATCCAGAGAAAAAGTGGATCTGGCAGAGCTTTTGCGGAGCCTGACGGCAGAGCTGTGGGAGCTTATGGAGGGAAAAGCACTTCATTTGGAGCTTCAGGCTCCGGAGCATCTTTTCTGTCTGGCAGATAAAGAAATGATGAAAAAGGTTTTCAGGAATCTGCTGACTAACGGGATCCGCTATTCTCCTCCGGGAGCGCAGATCCGGATGGATCTGAGGATGGAGGGGAAAGAGGACATTCTTTTCTGGATAGAGAATACAGGAGTGCATTTGTCGGAAGAAGCCCTGGGCCGGATGTTTGAACCCTTCTATCGAGCGGAAAATTCCAGAAACAGGGAGAGCGGGGGAAGCGGTCTTGGACTGTATATTGTAAAGATGATACTGGAGCTGCATCAGGCAAAGTTCAGCGGGGAAAATTCTAGGGATGGGGTGCGCATCTGGTTTCGCATGAAGCAGGAAAACCATGCCGAAATCTGTGAAAACCATACAGAAATCTATAGCAGCTACACAGAAATCACATAAAAACAGCAAGGGAATCACATAAAACAATGGTATTCTTTCCTTATCAGCAATGCAGTTCACAGTATTTTGAACCTGCGCTGAAAAATAATCGATCTGTTTTTAAGGAGGAAGTATCATGAAAAGAAGAAAAATGGCAGCGGTATTTATGGCAGCAGGTCTGGCCTGCATCCTGAGTGCAACAGGAGCAATGGCGGATAAGCTCCCGGAAGAGCGAACCTGGGAAGAGAAAGAAATCTGGTCCGTGTATGGGAAACGAGGAGAGGACGGAAGTAGAATCTACAGCATGGACGGCGGAGACACCTGGATCAGTGAAGAAAAGTATGAGAAATCTTACCCGGATCTGGAACTGGAGTGGTGGACCTACCCAGAGTATAAAGAATATGTGGAGGAACAGGAAAAGCTTTTGCAGGAAATGGCAGATAAGCATATTATGGGCTATACCAGTCAGAGAGGCGTATTTACCTGGAATCAGGAACTGGCGGATGAGGCGATGGCACAGTACAGGCAGGAGTTGGAAAAGCTGGAGGCAGGGGTCTGGATTTCCAAGCCTGCAAAGGGAACAGAAACAGGCAGCAGCTATGAGTTTTATACAGATCAGGACGCTGATGGGGAGGCTGAGGATCGTGACGGAGTCATTAGAGTTTCCCGTGAAGCGGAAAGGATTTGTGCGGTTTCAGAGGATTCTGCAGAGGCAGTAAAGGAGGGGAGTGAAGAGACTGCGGCGGCAGCTGAGGATATCGCTGTGGAGACAGATGCAGGAGAGGAGACTGCCGGGGAGTCATCGGAGGGTGGAACTGTTGCTGTAGAAACTGTGACGGATGAAGCGTATGAGCTGTCTGAAGAGGAGTACCGGGAATGGTTAAAGGAAGAAGAAAAACGGGAAGAGGAGTATGAAAAGGCAGGGATCACCAGAGACAAAACATCAGGAACCCTGATGTGGAAAGGATGTCCGGTGCGTTTTTTGCTGGACGACAATGGAAGCATCTATACCCAGGGATATCAGGGCGAAGAAAATGAGGCGGTCTATCTCTATGTTTCCAGGGACAGCCAGGAGAAAATCAAAGAGGTTTTTGGGATTACCGGAGAGGAAGCGGCAGCGCTGCTGGCTAAAAAGGATACAGAGCGGTAGAGGGAGGAAAAGACAGAAAAGAAAGTAAAGATAAAAATAGATAAAAGAGAGCAGGGAAGATACAGCAAACAAAAAGCCTGAGTCAAGAATGTAAAGCGCCATCAATGGCAGCAAAGCTCCTGACAGGGCTTTTTCTTTGTTGTGTTGGATGATCAAGAGAAAGAATAAGTGTGTGTGTTTAAAGAGCAGAGAAATGACAAGGTTATGACAGTTTTCATTGTGGCGGATCAATACAACTGATATAATATGGATAGGAAGAATGCGGCAAATTAGAATCTGGCGGAGGAACAGCATGAAGCATAAAGGAACTAAACGAATAGAAACAGATAGACTAATATTAAGACCATTTTGTATAGATGATATAAATGCCGCATACAAGAATTGGACGTCTGACGAGAAGGTTACAGAATTTTTAAGATGGTCTACGCACACAAGTGTAGCAGTAACAGAGAGAGTATTAAAAGGTTGGGTAGAAAAAAGCGAAAAGAAAGATTTTTATCAGTGGGCAATCGTCTTAAAAGATATTGGAGAACCTATTGGCACAATAAGTGTTGTTGATAGTAACGAATCGCTGAATATTCTGCATATAGGTTATTGTATAGGAAGTAAATGGTGGCACAAGGGAATTACTACAGAGGCATTTTGTGCAATCATCCCATATTTATTTGATGAAGTTGGAGCGAATCGAATTGAGTCTCAGCATGACCCGAATAATCCACATTCAGGAAATGTAATGAAAAAATGTGGATTGACTTATGAAGGGACATTACGCCAATCTGATTTTAGCAATAAAGGTATTGGGGATGCTTGTATGTATAGTTTGCTGAAATCAGATTGGGAGAATGCAAAACATAGATAAACTCCAGTCTGTGGAAGCAATTAGATACAAGAAAAAATGAATTTAACATAGGAGTGGATTGTATCCAAGATTTGTATTGACAAACCTGGGCAGGAAGGTTAAAATAGTTAGTAAATACTAACTAAAGAAAATAAAGGAGGAAGGAATGGGGAGTGTTAAAAAATATCTGAAAACTGTCATTATTTTTTTGCAAAAAGATTAGTCAAAACTAACATAAACAGTACCTATCAATGTTCTGAAATCAGGAGGTTTTATTTCCTGTCCTTTTAATTCTGGGGAGGGGATCTTTCGGAAAATAAAAACTGAAACAGAAAACAGCGAAGAAAGGCGGTAATATGAGCATAGTAATCATCGGCGGTCATGACCGGATGGCAGGTCAGTATAAACAAATCTGTAAGAGGTACAATTGTAAGGCAAAGGTTTTTACGCAGATGCCTGCATGTTTTGGAAAACAGATCGGAAGCCCGGATTTGATTGTGCTTTTTACTAATACGGTTTCCCATAAGATGGCCCGCTGTGCTGCAGAAGAGGCACAGCGGTGCCATGCAGACATTGTGAGATCACATACCAGCAGTAAAAACGCATTAGAAGAAATTCTTGGAGCGGTTTGCGTATCATAAAGGGCGGTATTTCTTATGAGATGGTCTTTTTTTCAGTCCGTTTATATAATAAAAGACCGATGCCTACCAGGGACACCGGTCTTTTATTATATAAATGGACTGTTTTACTGCCTTCCTATTATTTATTAAGAAATGGAATTAAGAAATGGATTCCCATAGAGACCAAAAAGCTCTTGGAAGTGCAGTTCTAAAGAGGCAGCACAGGCCAAGTTTGTTTATTTTACGCCGTTACTTTTTTGATAGAAACGATTTTAGTCCGGAAAGAACGGAAAATACCGGTTTTTTCCAGGATACCTGTAAGGGTAAAGAAAATAACAGAGTCAATGGGCCACATAATCAGATTCTTCAAAGCCCGAGCAGGCAGGATTGCCAGGAACCCTTTTCCGTACAGCATATCCAGCCATAACGTATTCAAAAATACATTGACGATCAGCGCCACAATGCCCTTTGCCACCAGCACCCGTCCAAGGGTCAGAGGCTTTTTGTAATAAAACCATCCATAGATGAAGGCGGCCAGCATGGCATTGAAAGTAAAGCCAAAGAAGAAGGGCCCGGAAGGATGAATGAAATATTTGAACACATCCAGAACTCCTGCGAAGAGCGTTCCGGTGATAGGACCAAACAGCAGATCCACCAGCTGATTGGGAATGCCGGAAAAGCCGATCTTTATGTAGGGCCCCAGGTCAATGGCAACAGACTCCAGGATAAATCCCAGAGCAGCAAACATAGCGCATGCCGCTATTACAGGAACTTTTTTCATTTCCTGAAGAGATTGGGAAAAACGATTCTTTTTTTCCATAAAAAAATTACCTCCTTTACAGAATCCTCAGACTACAATAGGAGATAACCCTGGTATTTACCTTCTGTTGCAGCGAGATGCAGTCCGCGTATCGTAAGAATAACCTTTTCGTCTCTCCGACAACTCTCTATCCGGTGAGCACTTCACGCACGCAAACTTACTCTGCATTCATTTGTACAAGTGCCATTATAAGGGCTTAGAGAGAAAAAAGCAAGGATAATTTTAGAAAAAATGATTTTTTATTTTGGAAATTTAGAGAAAAATTAGAGCTTTCTTTGATACCCTAATCATAAAATGCAATCGCAGAAGATTGTTTCGTAACCGTAATAGTGTAAGCAGAAGGAGAAGCGTGTATGATTGCTGTAATTTATTCGTTTTTATGTATTCTGATACCCTGCGGCCTTTATCAGGTCTATGCAGAGAGAAAGAAGAAGGCTTTTGCAGGATGGGAAAAGAAGCATCTGTTCTGTCACAGAGTATGGGTGTTCCTTTTTTTTCTTTACCTGGATGCCGCTTTTTTAACGGCAGGAATTGGGACTGTCTGGGATATTGGGGAGTATGATACCCTGATCCGTTTGGATGAGATCAATCTGCTGCCTTTCCAATCAGAGGGGGCTATGACCTATGTGCTGAATATTATTATGTTTCTGCCCCTTGGTTTTTTACTGCCGTTAATATGGGGAGAATACCGAAGCCTGAAAAGGACGGCGGTAGCAGGAGCCTGTCTTTCTCTGGCCATAGAAGTATGCCAGTTGTTTAATTTGCGAGCTACGGATATAGATGATCTGATGATGAACACCCTGGGAGCAGTCTTTGGATATTTGCTCTGGTGTTTGTTTCACATGCTTTTTTCAAAAGCGGGAAAGGACGGAGAGTTGCTTTTTCCTGGAGAACCGGAGCGCTATCTTGGTTTGTCGGTTCTTGGCACTTTCTTATTCTATAATTGGAGGTGGCTGTTGTAAAGTAACGTAGAACTGTAAGGCAACGAACCTAAAATGACTTCTGGTCGAACAGTAGAAAAATGATGACGAAAGATACTACAAATGTTATAATGTTCGCATATAGATATGATAATTTGACAATTGCTTTTTCTTATTGGTATCTGCCTTTTCCTTTTTAACGGAGGTGATGAAATGACATTTTATGAACAGATGATCCCAGCACTTTCCATATTGCTGGAAATAGGCGAGACCTTAAAAGCACCGATTTACGGTACATTATTGCAAAAACGAAACTACACATTTGGCTATTTAGGTTTGACTGAAAATGCGCTATTGG
>CABRXX010000033.1:0-27633 GCA_902475025.1 uncultured Lachnospiraceae bacterium
GAAGATCCGGGTTCCAAAAGGAAAGGGTAAGATTTGTATTACCTGCCCAAAATGTAAAACGGAATTTACCAAGAAGAGCTGACAGGGAAAAGATATGTTTGGATATGTATGCGTAAATCAGCAGGAGTTAAAGGTGAAAGATGCGGAGAGCTACCGGGGATATTACTGCGGGCTTTGCCAGGAACTGCACAAACGGTATGGACGAGTTGGCCAGATGCTGTTAAACTATGATATGACTTTTTTGGTGCTGCTGCTCACCGGACTGTATGAGCCTAAGGAGGAGCAGCATTTGGGGCGCTGCGTGGCCCATCCGGCTCAAAAGCACAGCCAGATTCGCAATGAGATCACCGGATATGCGGCGGATATGACGGTGCTGCTGGCTTATCAGAAGGCGCTGGATGACTGGCGGGATGAGAAAAGCCGGCCAAAACGAGTGCTTGCCATGACTTTATATCCCCATTATAAAGAGCTGCGCCAGAAGTACCCAAGACAGGCGCGGATGCTGGAGAGCTGTATTCGCAGGCTTTCGGCAGCAGAGCTGGAGGGCTCTTCGGATCTTGACTACGTGGCCGGGCTTACGGGAAAATTTTTGGGAGAACTGTTTGTCTGGAAAGAGGACGTGTGGCAGGAGGAGCTTAGGGCTCTGGGCTTTTATCTTGGGAAATTTATTTATCTGATGGATGCCTGGGAGGATATGGAGAAGGATCAGAAAAAGGGAAATTACAATATTTTCCTGGATCTGAAGAACGATCATCCAGATACCTTCGGGGAGGAAGCAGAGGCGGTGCTGGTGGATATGATGACCCAGTGTTCCAGGATATTTGAAAGGCTTCCGGTGATTTACCGGGCGGATATTCTGCGCAATATCCTGTATTCCGGGGTCTGGTGCAAGTACCGGGCTATTGAAGAACAGAGAAAAAAGAAGAAGTGATCGGGGAAATAACATGAGAAATCCTTATGAGGTTTTAGGAGTTTCGGAGACTGCATCCGAAGAGGAGATAAAGAAAGCGTATCGAAGCTTAAGCCGGAAATATCATCCGGATGCCAATGTAAATAATCCAAATAAAGCCCAGGCTGAAGAAAAATTTAAGGAGATTCAGCAGGCTTATCAGCAGATCATGCACCAGAGGGAGCAGGGAGCATCCGGAGCAGGCGGATACGGAAGTTCCGGAGGATACGGCGATTTCGGAGGTTTTGGCGGCTTTGGAGGATATGGGCAGAGCAGAGCCAATACCAATTATTCGGAGGAGGATGTACGTCTGCAGGCCGCGGCCAACTACATTAACAGCCGTCATTTTGCAGAGGCGCTTCATGTGCTCTCTGAGATTCCGAACCATTCGGCCAGATGGTATTATTACAGTGCACTGGCTAATTCGGGAGCAGGCAATAATGTGACCGCAAAGGAACATGCGGCCATGGCGGTAAGCATGGAGCCAGGAAATATGCAGTATCAGCAGCTTCGGTCTCAACTGGAAAATGGCGGGCAGTGGTATCGGGGGATGGGAGAGATGGATGGAAGTCCCCTGGGAGGCGGAGGCGATTTTTGTATGAAGCTGTGTTTGGCCAACGCCATGTGCAGCTGCTGCTGTCCCGGAGCCAGATTCTGTTATTGCTGAGACCGTTTAGGATACTCTGAGAGAGGGAGGACGAGAAGATGGATTTAGGTACAGTACTGGAGGGCGTGAAGCCTCTGGATCAGAAAATCTGCCAGGAGGCTTGGAACTGGTGGGATACAAGATGCAAGCCTCTGCGGGGGTTTGGCAGGCTGGAGGAGCTTGTTGTCCAGCTGGCAGGGATTCAGAGAACGGTACACCCCTCCTGCAAAAAGCGTGCCATTGTGATCATGGGGGCGGATAACGGCGTGGTGGCAGAAGGGGTGAGCCAGTGCGGCAGTGAGGTGACCGCTCAGGTGCTGGAGAATATGGGCCAGGGTATTACCAGTGTCTGCAGGATGGCCGAATTCCTTGGGGCACAGGTGTTCCCGGTCAATATCGGGATGAATGTGGATGGAAAAAGTCCTCTGATTCGGAACTGCCCGGTGCGGTACGGCACCGGGAATATTGTTTTTGAGCCTGCCATGACCAGAGAAGAGTGTGTGAGGGCCATAGAGGAAGGGATTCGCATTGTTGGAGAATTGAAGGAGCAGGGATATGATCTGCTTCTCACCGGAGAAATGGGGATTGGCAACACCACGACCAGTTCTGCCTGTGCGGCTGCGCTTTTCGGGAAAGCTCCGGAGGAGGTCACCGGCCGGGGGGCAGGGCTATCCAGTGAAGGCCTGGAACGAAAGGTTCAGGTGATCCGGCGGGCTCTTCAGGTGAATCAGCCGGATCCCTCTGATCCGTTGGATGTGATTGCCAAGGTGGGCGGCCTGGATATTGCAGGGATGACGGGCTGCTTTTTGGGAGCAGCCTACTATCAGATGCCAGCGCTGATAGACGGGTTTATTTCCGGCATCTCTGCCCTGGTTGCCAAGGGGCTTTGTCCGGCCGCCGGCGACTATATGATAGCCACTCACGCCACGGCAGAGCCTGCCGGCCATCTGGTGATGGAGGCTTTGGGAATGGAGCCGGTGCTGTATGCGGGGATGCATCTGGGAGAAGGAACCGGGGCGGCGGCCTTTCTTCCGCTGCTGGATCAGGCGCTCTATGTATACGAGACGCTTCCCGGTTTTTCTCAGTCCAATGTGGAGGCCTATGAACATTTGAAATGAGTGATAATTCACAAAAAATATTGGAAAATTTCATAAAAATGTGATAATATAAATCAAAGACCCAGCGGCAAGCTGACGGCGCATCAAACTGGCGGCGCAGCAGGCTGCAGGGGGCTCGCGGCGTTCGCCGAATATCCGCACAAGTGCGGCTGCTTGGTTTATTGCCCGCGGGAATAAAAAGCGGCTGAAAACCAGAAAGGGAGGATCTTTATGACAGGTAACAGGATTATTACAATAGGACGTCAGTTTGGCAGCGGAGGTCATGAGATCGGAAGAAGAATAGCAAAAAAACTGGGTTTAAAGCTTTATGATAAAGAACTGCTGAAGCTGGTGGCGGAGGAGAGCGGGATCTGTGAGAAGGTTCTGGAAAATTATGATGAAAAACCTACCAACAGCCTGCTGTACTCGATTGTTATGGATGTGTACCCTTCTATGAATTATGTGGGAACCACTCTGAATCAGCAGATCTATCAGGCTCAGTTCGATACCATCCGGAAGCTGGGTCAGACCGGCAACTGTGTGATTGTGGGTCGGGGAGCGGATTATATCTTAAGAGAGTCTGAAAATCTTACGTCTGTATTTATCCATGCAAGCCTGGATTTTCGGGCAAAACGTGTGGCGGAGTTTGAACACATCACAGAGGCCAAGGCAAAGGACATGGTGCTGAAAGCAGATAAGCGGAGAGCCAGCTTCTACAATTTCCAGACAGAGAAAAAATGGGGACAGGTATCCAGCTATAATCTGAGCATCGACAGCAGCGATCTTGGCATTGACGGAGCAGTGGATCTGATTGAGGATTACATTGTAAAGAAGGAAGCAGCTAAAAGACGATAGTAAAGCGTGTAAGACCAGCAGGGATAAAAACGAAAGTCGGAAGCACTGACAGGAATGGGAACAGGGAGGAGAAGAACATGGAAAAATCAAAAGTTTATTTTACAGATATGCGTACCAGAAACGGGGAGACGCTGCCTAATAAGTTAAAGCGACTGATCAAGACGGCAGGAATTGGGGAGATTGATTTTGAAAATCAGTTCGTTGCCATTAAGATTCATTTTGGAGAGCCGGGAAATCTGGCTTTTCTTCGCCCTAATTACGCCAAGGCAGTGGCAGATGTGGTAAAAGAGCTGGGAGGCAAGCCTTTCCTTACAGACTGTAACACCCTGTATGTGGGAGGAAGAAAGAATGCGCTGGATCATATAGATTCTGCTTATGAGAATGGATTTTCACCGTTCTCCACAGGTTGCCATGTGCTGATTGCAGACGGATTAAAGGGTACGGATGAAGCGCTGGTTCCGGTGAAGAACGGAGAATATGTCAAAGAAGCGAAGATTGGCCGGGCGGTGATGGATGCAGATGTGGTGATCTCCCTGAATCATTTTAAAGGCCATGAGTGTACCGGATTTGGCGGGGCTTTGAAGAATTTAGGTATGGGCTGCGGATCCAGAGCCGGAAAGATGGAGATGCACAGCGCAGGTAAGCCCCATGTGGAGCAGTCCCTCTGTATCGGCTGCGGAAAATGTATCAGGATTTGTGCCCATGGAGCTCCGTCCATTACGGATCACAAGGCATCTATTGATCATAACAAATGCGTGGGCTGCGGCAGATGTATCGGCGTCTGTCCCAAGGATGCAGTGAAGGCAGCTTCGGATGAATCCAATGATATCCTGAACTGCAAGATTGCAGAGTATTCCATGGCAGTCTGCCAGGACCGCCCCAATTTCCATATAAATCTGGTGGTGGACGTTTCTCCCCAGTGTGATTGTCATGCAGAGAACGATGCAGCCATTATCCCCAATGTGGGGATGTTTGCCTCCTTTGATCCGGTGGCTTTAGATATGGCCTGTGTGGATGCGGTAAATGCAATGCCGGCCATCGCCAACAGTCAGCTGGGAGAGCAGCTGGCGCTCCATGAAGATCATGACCACTTCCATGCAGTAGGGCCGGATACCAACTGGAAATCCGCCATTGATCATGCTGTAAAGATTGGATTGGGAAGTGCGGAGTATGAGCTGGTGGAGATCTAAAACATCTGTCCGCTGAAGGATTGTACAGAAAATAAGAAGAACAGACTTTACTGTCGCAACGGGCAGGGGAAGTACAGGATTTGCAGATGCTGAAAAGAATCCTGTTTTCCTCTGCTTTGTTTTTAGCGAGTGGCATCAATGGATATTATAAATGATATATTGCATGAAACTGGTGTTTGTGATATAATAGATGGACAAAAGCTTATAAGGGCGTATGAGATGCAGATGTGGAGAATAGGGAGGCGGATGATTTGGATAACAAGATGGTGGTGACAGAAGCTATGCAAAGAAGAGAGCTTTTGGTGAGGAAGATTTATGATAAGATTCAGAGAGCCAGCTTTGTGGATACGGTGGAACAGGAAACCGGTACCCTGAAAAACAGCGGATTAGAGCGGGAGGAATTTATTACCCGGGCTCAAAATCAGTATCGTCAGATTCGGGATATGATGGAAGAGTATGACCAGCTGGAGCAGGCTATTTTAGAAGCCAATGCCAGAGCACAGGTGGAGACTTCCAGAGGAAAGTTTTCTGTGGCTTTCGCAGCAGCTTTGCGGGATCGCCTTCTGGGACTTGGGATTTATGAGGAGGATGGGGATTTCGAGGGAGCTTTAGGCAGAAAACTGGAGCAGGAACTGGAAGGCCAGGGAAAGATAAGAGGAGCAGGACTTGTGGATCCGTTGAATGCAGGTATGCTCGCAGAGGAGCTGCTGGATGGGAAGCATCAGCTGCTGGCAGAGTTGGAGGCTGGGATTTCCATTTCCAACGCTACTACCTGGCTGTAAGGTTTGCAGAGCAGGCGCTGTATGAGAAGAAGCGCAATGGGAGGAAGTGGCATATCCATCATCAGAAGGGTTAAGATCCGGCAAAGATGCATGACTTTACAAAGATTTTACATAATACTATATATGGAATTTACATTCCTGTGCTATTTTGAAAGTGTTGCGTTATTTGCGCAGATATGTTCTATTATAGGAAATGAAACAGTAAGTCAACAGTAAAGATGATATGCAAAGGAAAAGGGGAAAATTAAATTATGGATATCTTTGATCTATTGACCATGGTAGGAGGCTTGGCGCTGTTCTTGTATGGAATGGAAGCTATGGGAGGCGGTCTTTCCAGACTGTCCGGCGGACGTATGGAGCGGCTTCTTGAGAAACTGACTGCGAACCGTTTTATGGCAGTGCTTCTTGGCTTGGCAGTAACTGCAGTGATTCAGTCCTCCTCCGCCACAACCGTTATGGTGGTAGGATTTGTAAATTCAGGTATTATGAAGCTGTCCCAGGCAGTGGGCATCATTATGGGAGCCAATATCGGTACTACCGTCACTTCCTGGATTTTGAGCCTGGCTGGCATTGAAGGATCCAATTTCTTCCTTCAGATGTTGAAGCCATCCTCTTTCTCTCCCATTTTAGCCGTGATCGGTATGGGTTTTCTGATGTTTTCCAAGAAGGAAAAGAAGAAAGATTTAGGTACAATTTTTGTAGGATTTGCTATTCTGATGTTTGGAATGGAGACCATGAGCAATGCAGTGGCACCTTTGGCTGAGATGGAAGGATTCACCAGAATCTTTACGATGTTCTCCAATCCCATTTTGGGTATGATCGTTGGTGCGGTTCTCACCGCTGTGATCCAGAGTTCCTCTGCCTCTGTGGGTATTCTGCAGGCTCTTTGCTCTACGGGAGCAGTTACCTTTGGCACTGCGATTCCCATCATCATGGGCCAGAATATCGGTACCTGTATTACTGCCATTCTTTCCAGTATCGGAGCGAATAAGAATGCAAAACGGGCTGCGGCAGTACATTTGTTTTTCAATGTGATCGGTACTGCAGTGTTTATGATTGTGTTCTATACTGTGAACAGCTTTGTTCATTTTGAATTTCTGGATGTTGCGGCAGCGCCGGCGGGAGTGGCTGTGGTTCACAGCTTGTTCAATGTAGGCGCCACCATTCTGCTGTTCCCATTTGGCAATCTGCTGGTGAAACTGGCTACCCTGGCCATTCGGGAAGAGGATACTCCGGAGGAGCAGGTGGTGCATCAGGATTTTGCACGGCTGGATGACCGTTTCCTGGAAAAGCCGGGTCTTGCAGTGGGTGAGAGTCGGGTGGTAGCCTGCAATATGGCATCTCACGCCCAGAAATCCATTGAGCTGGCGCTGGATCTGATGAAGGGATATGACGAAGAGAAGGCGAGCAAGGTGGTTGAGCTGGAGGATCGGGTAGATAAGTATGAGGATCAGCTTGGAACCTATCTGCTGAAGTTAAGCAGCCGGAACTTATCAGAGAAGGACAGTGCGCAGCTTTCGCTTATTCTTCACAGTCTTAGTGATTTTGAGCGGATTTCGGATCATTCGGTGAGCCTTGTGAAGGCGTTTAAGGAGATGGATGATAAGAAACTGCAGTTTTCAGAGGGAGCCAGAGAAGAGCTTGAGATATTCAGTCAGGCAGTCAGAGAGATTGTACGCCTGGCCTGCCAGGGCTTCCGGGAAGAGGACAAGCAGATGGCTGTTCAGGTGGAGCCGCTGGAGCAGGTGATTGATAACATTAATAAAGAAGAAAAACAGCGGCATATTAACCGTCTGACTCAGGGAAAATGTACCATAGAGCTGGGCTTCATTCTGTCAGATATCTCCACTACACTGGAGCGCGTATCGGATCACTGCTCCAACTTGGCTGCTTATGTGCTTCAGCTGGATGAGCATGGATTTGACACCCATGAATTTTTGGGTGAGATGAAAGATGGAAGTAATCAGCAGTATAAGGAGATCTGCCGTCAGATGGGACAGCGGTATCACTTGCCGGAGCGGAAGCAGGCTGCTAATTAAGAGACAGAAGAGACATTGCTGCCGGGATAAAAGGCAGTGGAAGGACCAAGGCGGAGAGGAAGCATTTTCCCCAGACGCCGGACACCAGGGGCAGGATAGAAAGATCAGAAGAGGACGGATAAAATGGCATCGATTTATGTGGTTGAGGACGACACCGATATTCGTGAGATTGAGACAATAGCATTAAAGAACAGCGGCCATTCCGTGTCAGATTTTGACAGCGGCAAAGCCTTTTTCCGGAAGCTGGAGGAAAAGCTTCCGGATCTGGCAATTTTGGACATTATGCTTCCGGATATGGACGGCTATGAAATTTTAAAGCGGCTCCGGGGAAATCCTTCCACTAGGCGAATACCTGTGATCATGGTGACTGCCAAAACCACAGAGGTGGATATGATCAAGGGACTGGACATGGGGGCAGACGATTACATCAAAAAGCCCTTCTCAGTTATGGAGCTGATCACCAGAGTGAAAGCAGTGCTGCGCCGCACCATGGAGGAGGACAATGGGAAGTTCCTTACCATCGGAGAAGTATTTTTGGACAATGAGCGCCATGTGGTATACGCAGATGAGAAGCCTGTGGAACTAACCTTTAAGGAGTATGAGCTTTTGAAGCTGCTTATGGCAAACTGCGGCATCGTGATGACCCGGGAGATGATCATGCACCGAGTGTGGGGTACGGAGTTTGAAGGCGAGTCCAGAACTGTGGATATGCACATCAAAACCCTTCGGCAGAAGCTGGGAGACAGCGGCAACCGGATCAAGACGGTTCGGAATGTAGGCTATGTGATGGAGTAAAGGATGAAAAGAAAGATCAACAAACAGCTGGCAGGAATTGCGTTTGTGGCCATAGCCGCCACAATGCTTTTAATGACGGCTGTTTTTTATGAATTATTTAAGCATCAGGTGCACGATGACCTGGAGATGAATGCGAATATTTTGAGAGATACCGGGGTATTTCTCAATAGTCCGGAGAGAATGCCTGAGCTTGAGATGGATAATCTTCGGGTTACCTGGATCGGTTCGGACGGGATTGTTCTCTATGACAATGATGCGGACGTGGGGGATATGGAGAATCACCTGGAGCGTCCGGAGGTGATTGAGGCTATGGAGAACGGATCCGGCCAGGCAGTGCGCCGGTCCGATACGCTGAACCAGAGCACGTATTACTATGCACTGCGCCTGGAAGATGGTTCTGTGCTTCGGGTGGCAAGGGAAGCGGATAATATTCTCAGTGTCTTTGAAACTGCTCTTCCCAGCATTTTGGGTATTGTTCTGCTCATGGTGATTCTTTGTGTGCTGCTGGCAAAATGGTTTACGGCAAGACTCATTGAACCCATTGAAAAAATGGCAATGAATATTGAGGGCGGTTCCCTTAAGCCGGCTTATAAGGAGCTGGTTCCCTTTGCAAACATGATTCGTGCCCAGCATGAGGATATTTTGAAGGGGGCTAAGATGCGTCAGGATTTTACAGCCAATGTATCCCATGAGTTAAAAACACCCCTGACGGCCATTTCCGGCTATGCAGAGCTGATGGAAAACGGGATTGTTCAGGGGGAGGAAGTGAAACGGTTCTCAGCAGAGATACGGAAGAACGCCAGTCGGCTGCTGTCCCTGATCAATGATATTATTAAGCTTTCCGAGCTGGATCATGTGGATGCCCAGGAACAGTTCGAACCTCTGGATCTGTATGAGATCGCCTCTGCCTGCGTAGAGAATCTCCGCATTAATGCAGCCAGGCATATGGTATCCATCACCCTGGACGGTTCTTCGGCCCGGGTGAGAGGAAACCGGGAAATGCTGACAGAGCTGATTATTAATCTCTGCGACAATGCTATTCGCTATAATGTGCCGGATGGATGGGTGGCAGTGACCGTAAAACAGCAGGAAAATAAGACCATCCTTTCTGTAGAAGATAACGGGATCGGCATTCCAAAGGAACATCAGGATCGGGTGTTTGAACGGTTTTACCGGGTGGATAAGAGCCGTTCTAAGAAAACAGGAGGCACCGGGCTGGGACTTGCCCTGGTAAAGCATATTGTAGCCCTGCATGATGCCAGCCTGAAGTTGGAGAGTGAGCCGGGGAAAGGAACAAAAATCAGTGTGATCTTTTAATCCACCGTTCCAGGAGGAGAATCGTATTTTGTTTTATAGGCATAGTAGAAGGCAGCATAGTTTTTAAAGCCGCTGCGAAAACAGGCCTCTGTCACAGACAGGCCCTGAGCGATCATGCTTCGCGCCAGGAACAGTCGTTTTTCTGTAATATATTTTCCGATACTCTGTCCTGTTTCTGTTTTAAACAGATGCATCAGGTAGGAGGGATTTAGAAAAACTGCCTGGGAAATCTGAGCAATGGACAGAGTTTCCTCACAGATCCGGTCATTGATGTATTTCAATACGGTTTGAATCGTGGAATTCGCGGTGGACACTCTGGAGTAGTGAAATTGATCCCCCAAAAGAGCCCGGTTTAAAAGAATGAGAAATTCCATAAATTTTGTTTCCCGATACAATTCACCAGCATAGCTGTTTGACAAAAAGGAGTCTGTCAGTTCATGGCAGACTCTTTTTATTTCTCCCCCCTGATCTCTGGAGAGGCGGAGGAGGCTGGACTGCTGACTGCGGCTGAGACAGAAGCAGTGGAAGAGATCATGGCCCTTGCGGGTAAGTTCTTCAAAAAAGTGAGGAGAGATATAAAATACCATGCGCTCATAGACCGAGGTATCGTGGATGATAGGACGGTGGAGTTCTCCGGCGTGGATCAGAAGAATATCTTCCGGCAGCAGTTCATACTGTTTTCCCTCAATGACATAACTTACATTGCCCCTGAGGAAGATCATGATCTTGTGAAAGTCATGATAATGGAGGGGAAAGCGGATGCAGTTTTGGTCAGAGATGTAAAACAGCTTAAAGCGGCTTTCCAGGTAGCCGGTTTTTTGCTGGTCATTATTCATAGGGCACCTTCTTTCATCAGAATTTTGTCTTCTCTTATCCGTCTGTCTGATACTAGGATACACGAAATCAGATGAAATGAAAAGCGGATGTTATTTGAAAATTTATTTGGAACGTTGGGGAAAACAAGGAATAATTGAGCCGTAACAGAGAAAACGGGATGGACGGTTACTGAAAAAAAGAAGATTTTCAGGGACTCTGTACAAATAAAGGGAAGTTCGTTATAATCAGAAAAGCGAGATATGCTAACAGCGCTTTTGACTGCATTTGTCAGGAAAGAGAGGCTGTTTTAGGGAGAAGAGGGGCTGTGCGAAACCGGCCATAGGAAAGGCCGGATATTTTATCAAGCCCGGGAAGGAATTTGAGTATGGAATATCGTGTAATCGCGCTGGACATGGATGGAACCGCGCTGAATGATGAAAAAAAGTTTGACGA
The DNA here is from genome assembly GCA_902475025.1 of uncultured Lachnospiraceae bacterium. GTDB lineage: Bacteria > Bacillota > Clostridia > Lachnospirales > Lachnospiraceae > Merdiplasma. The sequence continues at coordinate 10,940 of CABRXX010000033.1, forward strand.
AAGAACAAAGCAGGCGATCCATGAGGCGCTGGCAGCAGGAAAAGAAGTGGTATTTTGTTCCGGAAGATCCTACGCGGAGATGGAGGAGCCGCTGAAAGAGTTTCCAGATATGAATTATCTTTGCGGAGAAAGCGGGGGGCTGGTGTTTGATCTGAAAAAGAGAGAACCCATCGCCATGATCTCTATGACCCAGGAGATGATCGATACGATTGAAGAAGTAGTGGGGGATCGGGATATTATGGCCCATTTTTTCAAAGAAGGACAGGCAGTGGTGAATGAAGATCAGCTTTCTTGCATGGCGCACTATCAGATGGGGGTCTATCAGGAATCTTTTTTGAAATTGTGTACGCCGGTGGATCAGGTATTTGATTACCAGAGAAAGGTAGGAGGCAGTGTGGAAAAGCTGAATCTGTATCACACCAGCACTGAGGAGCGGGAAAAGTCTCTGGAGATGCTGCAAAAAAGGAAGCTGCAGGCCAATATGACCTATTCAGAGATCGCCTCCCTGGAGTGTACCGCTTTGGGAGTGGATAAGGCGGCTGGTCTTCAGGCGCTCTGTGAAAAACTGCAGATCTCCATGGAGCAGGTGATTATGGTGGGAGATGCGGACAACGATTGTCCGGCGCTCAAAGCGGCCGGTCTGGCAGTAGCCATGGGCAATGCGAATTCCAATGTAAAGGCCATCAGCGATGTGGTGGTGGCGGATAATAACCACAATGGCTGCGGGGAGGCCATCTATCGGTTCCTGCTGGGAAGAGAGTGGAAGGCTTGAGAATACCGCAGAAGGCTTATTGGAAATTGCTTTCTGCGAAATAAAAAAGACTCCGCAGGATCACACTGCGGCGGGCAGAAAAGAGGAAATAATGAAGATCATAGCCAGAATTGAGAGTGATTTTACAGAAAAATTCGGGATTCCCAGGCAGAGCGGTATTGTGCCGGAGCTGAAAGCAAGGATTGTATTTGAGCCGGAATATCGCAATCCTCATGCGGTGATGGGACTGGAGGAATATTCCCATATCTGGATTTTGTGGCAGTTTTCCAGGGCAGTGAGAGAGGAATGGTCTCCCACCGTACTTCCTCCCAGGCTGGGAGGAAATACCCATGTGGGAGTATTTGCCACCAGATCTCCCTTTCGTCCCAATCCCATCGGACTTTCCTGCGTGAAGCTTGAGCGGGTGGAGCTGGATCCAAAACTGGGACCGGTGCTTTATGTGGCTGGAGCCGATCTCCTGAATGGAACGCCCATCTATGATATCAAGCCTTACCTTGCCTACACAGACAGTCATCCGGAGGCAGTGTGCGGCTTTGCAGACCGGGTGAAGGATTATGAGCTTCAGGTGCAGTTCCCGGAGGAACTGCTGCAAAAAATCCCGGAGGAAAAGCGGGAAGCAGCTTTGGGAATCCTGCGCCAGGATCCCAGACCTTCCTATCAGAAAGATCCGAAACGGCGTTATGGAGTAGCCTTTGCAGGATATGATATCCGTTTCCATGTAAAGGATGGCGTTCTCACGGTATGTGAAGTGGTAAAGTATTAATGATCAGGATGGGATTGGCCTGCTCCTTTAAAGGACTTTTTTGCCGCAGATGAATTTGTGGATGACGGTATGGCAGTCATCTGCGTAGATGACTCTTTCCAGACGGTTTTCCAGTTTGGCGGGAAGAGGCTGACGAACCTTGCGGTCATCAATCACCACGGCATCAAATTCATAATCTTTCTCAAAACTGCCGATATTGCCGAAGAAAGAGCCGCCGCCTTTGGTGGCCAGGTAGAAGGCCTCTGAAAATTGAAGAGGCTCCATGGTGGCATCCACCAGCCGCCAGTACATTTTTGAGGCGATGATGGCTTCTTTGATACTGCGGAACATGGAAACGGAAGTACCTGCTCCGATATCAGTGCCAAGGCCCATGGGCACGCCGGCATTTAAAAAGCGACGGGCCGGAGCGATGCCGGAGGAAAGATTGAAATTGGATTCCGCGCAGTGGGCCATATAGACCTGACGCTCTTTCATCAGGGCAATCTCCTCATCACTGGAGTGAACACAGTGAGCCATAATGGTTTTGCCTCCGGTGCCAAAGGTGTGGAACTGATCATAGGCATCTCCGTAAAATCTGGATTCCGGGCACAATTCCTGAACAAAGGCAATTTCTGCAGGATTTTCCGACAGATGGGACTGGAGAGGGAGGCGGGTCTGTTCCTGGATCTTACCGAGGGCAGTCATCAGTTCATCCGTGCAGGCCGGGATAAAACGGGGGGTGAGGATGGGTTTGATATGGGGAAAGCTGCATTGCGCCAGCCAGCTTTTCAAATCTTCCACAGGGTGCGTCTCCCGCAGAGCGTCCGGGGCGTTCCGGTCCATGCTGACCTTTCCCACGCAGCCGGCAAATCCGGCTGCTTCCAGCTGTCCCATCAGTTCCAGAGTTCCCTCACTGTGAAGGGTTCCGAAGGCGCAGAGCCTGGAGGTGGGGGAGTGAAGCAAATCATTTACAAACACGGAGTAGGAGGATTTTGCGTAGGCAAAATCTGTATAGCGGGCCTCTTCAGGAAAAATATAGGCATTCAGCCAGTCCATCAATTCCAGATCCATGGCGTAGCCGCAGACGGTGTACTGAGGGGCGTGGACGTGGAGATCCGTCATTCCTGGAATGATGAGGCAGTCCCCATAATCCAAAATCTCATAGTCTTGAAAGGCTTTCGGCAATTCCTGGAATACACCCTGACAATGACCAGACTGGCAGACCACATAGCCGTCCGGCATGGAGGTCAGTTTTTCTTTTGTTTTTGCGTACAAAATATTTCCCTTTAAAATATAATCGTTCATAAGAAGCATCCTTTCTGTATCCTGAGTTAAGGGGGAGGCTGCAAAATACCTGTGACGGTATCCGTTCGGGTGACTTTTTTCGAAAAAAGCCATCTGTTAGAAGAAAAACACACCGAGAAACCACCGGAATTCGTATTTTGCAGCATCCTCTTTTTTATGGGTTCTTAGGAGCGTTGAGGGGCTTGATTTGCGCTCAGGATCGTTCCCCAGCAGTATAGCGGGCAGTGATGTTTCGGTCATCTGCCAGATGGATCACACGTTCCAGTCGTTCTTCCAAAGTCAGACGATCAGCCGGGGTGCCCAGGGATTGGTCATTGATCACCAGGGCATCCAGCTCATAGCCTTTCTCAAAGCTTCCTACTTTGCCGAAAAATTGTCCGCCGCCTTTCGTACCCAGATAGAAAGCTTCCGGAATAGAAAGGAAATCTTCCTGCTTTCCGGATTCCAGCCATTTCAGCTTGGACAGATACACCGCTTCCGCCATGGCGCGGAAAATGCAGACGCTGTAGCCTCCGGCAATGTCAGAGCCAAGTCCTACCTTGATTCCCAGATCCAGCATTCTGCGGATCGGGGGGATCCCGGCGGAAACATTTCCGTTAGACTGGGGACAGTGGGCGATGGTGATGCCCCGTTTTTTTGTCAGCTCCAATTCATGGTCCGTGGGATAGATGTAGTGAGCCATCACTGTTTTTTCATTCAGCAGGCCAAAGTGATCATACACATCCCCATCATTATCATATTGGGGATACCGCTGCCGAACAATGGCCATCTCTCCAAGATCCTCAGAAATGTGGGAGTGGATGTGCAGATCGTATTTTTTCGCTAATTTGCCCAGCCCCTCCAGCACCTGACTGGAGCAGGTGGGAATAAAGCGGGGGGTGATGGCAGGCTTTACCAGCTTAAAACGGTCTTTTGTATTCAGGATCCACTGTTCGGTATCTGCCAGAGACTGCTGGGGCGTCTCGCACAGATAGTCCGGTGAGAGGGTGTCCATATTGATCTTGCCCACATAGGCTGCGATCCGCTTTTTTTCCAGAATTTCCATGAGAAGCTCTGTGGCTTCAGGATGGATGGTTCCCAAGATCACTGCTCTGGTAGTGCCATTTTTAGCCAGCGTCTCAGCGAAGGCTTCGTAATAGATCTGGGCGTAGGTAAGATCCTGGAAACGTGCCTCTGTGGGAAAGGCGTACCGATCCAGCCAGTCCATCAGCTGCAGATCCAGTCCCAGCCCCCGGTAGACAAACTGAGGTGCATGAAGATGCATGTCGCAAAGTCCGGGAATGATAAGCTGATCCCCATAATCCATGATCGGAAGCCCCTGATACAGTTCCGGCAGGGTTTTGAAAATCCCTTTAATCTTATTGTCCGCAGCCACCAGATATCCATTTTCCAGACAGACGAACTGACTGGGGGTGGGGGTGTGGATGATATTTCCCTTTAAAATCGTAGTATGCATAGTTGGCTCCTTTCGATGGTTTCGCACTGCTCGTTGTTTTTGAACAGTATACCATAATTTTTCCGGGCATGCCAGGAGAATTGAGTTCGCCCTTGCTTTTAGCAACCGGCGGGGATAGAATGAGAAGAGCGAAAAACCGGAAAGGGAGCGGGCGAAAAGAAGCGCAGTTAAAAACAGAGACAGATAAAATAGAGCAATGCGGTTGTCGCCCAGGAATGGAAGAAAAGGCAAAAGAGCGGTTTGGAGAGAAAAGAGAGGATTTTATGATTGAACGAATTGATTATTTTATAAAAAGCGGGAACATTGTGATTTACCGTTGTTATGGGGAGGGCTCTGTGCTGGAACTGCCAGGGGAGATTGAAGGTCTGCCTGTGACAGAGCTGGCAGACCATTGCTTTGCGCCGGAGGCCTCACTCAGGTATCCGCATCAGGAACTTTACAGGGCCTGCCGCCGTCAGCGCATGATAAGAAGCCAGGAGGAAGATGCGGAAAGCTGGCAGCGCGTGATAAACGAGCCGGAACAGGAAGAAAAGCTGCAGGTCTATCCTGCTTTGGCTGGAGAAAAGATCTCGGAGATCCTATTGCCCCAGGGGGTGGAGGTAATCGGAGATTACGGATTTTATGGCTGCCGCAGCCTGAAGCGCCTGGTGATCCCGGGAAGTTTAAAACGTCTGGGGGGCGGGGCTTTTGTGGCCTGCAACCATATTCAGGAGATCTGTTTTTTTACAAAGGAGGAAACTATTCCGGAATGTGTAAAGGATGTGGTGGCGGAGTTAAGCTATGAGATTGAGATGTCTGTGGAGAATGAGAAGGGGGAACTCCTGGTGCGGCTGACATATCCGGAATATTATGAGGAGTCCATTGAAAATACGCCTGCCCGGATCATTGAGATCGCTTACCATGGCATGGGATACAAATACCGCCAGTGTTTTCAGAACCGAAAAATTGATTTCCGCCAGTATGACAGCCTGTTTGCTCTGGCGACGGTGCAGGAATTTGTTCCAACCCTGTTAAAGCTCAGTTTGAACAGACTTTGCGCACCTATGGAGCTTACGGAAGAAAATCGGAAGAGGTATCTGCAATGGCTGCAAAAGGAGCACAAAAGCGTTGCCCGGAAACTGATGGAAGAGGATGAGATGAATTTGCTGCGGCTTTTAGGAAGCCAGGAGTATTTTACAAAAGAGATCCTGGAAGTTTTCCTGGAGGCAGCCTCCAGGGCTGGACGGCCGGAGGCCGTCAGCTACCTGATGGAGTACCGCCATAAATATTTTCCACCGGAGAAAAAGAAAAAATATGAGTTTTAGTGATCCAAAAGCCCGGGAAGGCTATTTGGGGCGCATCTCCTTTTTCCGTTTAATCTTCCAGTTCATAGCTGCCGTCTTGCCTTTGGCGGATGTGCGTGCTGTAAAAGGCTTTCGCTGCCTGGATCAGATACCAGGTATCTTTTACGCCTGCAGTTTCGTAGGGGGAGTGCATGGCAAGCTGAGGAAGGCCGATGTCCACGGTGTTCATAGAAACATGGGTATTGGCAATATTGCCAAGAGTGGAGCCTCCCGGAAGGTCGGAGTGATTGACATAAGTCTGGAACGGTACCTGAGCTTTCTGACAGATGCCTTTGAAAAGGGCAGCGGATACAGAATCAGTGGTGTATTTCTGGTTGGCATTGAATTTGATCACCGGCCCGTGATTCAGGTAGGGACGGTTGGTGGGATCCGCCTTGTCCAGGTGATGAGGGTGAACGGCATGGGCGTTGTCTGCAGAGAGCATAAAACTGGAGGCAACGGCCATTTTGTATTCTTCCTGGCTACGTCCAAGGCAGCTGCAGATCCGTTCCAAAACATCCTGAAGGAAGGTGGAATCTGCGCCCTGCTTGGTGGTGCTTCCTACCTCCTCATTGTCGAACACACAGCAGACAGAAACGCTCTTTCGATTGTCTCCCTGCAGGAAGCCGTTCATGCAGGCATAGGCGCACTGGAGATCATCCAGCCGGGGACTGGAGAAAAATTCCCGGTGGGCTCCCCAGATGGAGGCGGGAGTACGGTTATATAAAAACAGATCCATGCCAAGCACATCCTCTTCCGGGGTATCCAAGGTATCTGCAATCAGTTTGGGAAAAGCGCCCTTTGCAGTCTCATCTCCAAAGAGAGGAATCATATCTTTCTGGGCCCGGTAAGTATAGCCTTCATTGATCTCGCGGTTCATATGAATGGCAACGTTTGGGATCATCACCAGATCCCGGTCAATATTTACCAGACGGGTTTCAAAGGCATTTCCCCTTCGAACCACTGCTTTACCGGCAATGGACAAAGGCCGGTCAAACCAGGGGGCGCAGATCATGCTTCCGTAGCGTTCAGCATTTAATTCCACGTAGTGGCCGTCTACCAGCAGTTCTTCCTTTTCTTTGATCTTAAAGGTGGGGGAGTCGCTGTGGGCGGCTGTGATCTGAAAATTATCAAAGTCCTCGTTAGGTATCTGAAAGGCAATGATAGAAGAATCGGAACGGACAACAAAATATTTGCCGCCCCGGGTCAGATTCCAGGGTTTTGTTTCCAGCAGTTTTTCAAAGCCCTGCTCTTTAAGCATAGAAGAAAAATTTGCAGTCACATGGTAACAGCTGGGGCTTTTGGCAATAAAATCAATAAGATTCTGAGTAGTTTTTTCAAACATGGGTCTACCTCCTGAATGTATGAGATCGCTGGGCAAAATAGGAGCCAACTGTTATGAACCGCTTTTTTTGCAGATGTACGTGCGGATAAAGTGCAGATATTTTGCGGTCGGGCTCTGAGCAGCGGCCAGCATTTCCTTATTATAGCACGAAAATCTTATGGAAAACCAGTGGATTTTTACAAGGCAAAAACGTATAATAGGGGGCAGAGAGCCGAAAAAGGAAAAGTAGGCAAAAAAAGAGGGAAAAGGGCGGCCGGAAGGGGAATTTGGAGAGCGCAGCCGGGAAGGAAGGCCTGGAGGGCGTGTTCCGTAGGGAAGAATCAGGTAAGGCAGCAGGGCGAGAATGGGCAAAAGGAGAGCGGGTATGGATGGTTCGGAGCAGATCACAGAGCAGTTTCAGGCAGTGAGCCTGCAAATTTTAAATAATTCCAGAAATGAATTGTATCTGAATATGCGTTTTTTAGATCTGGCTTTAAGCGGCCTGCGTTTTCAGGTGACCACAGAGTTTTTGGGGATCGGAACGGATGGACAGTCCCTGTTTGTTCACCCAAAGCTCCTGGCAGATCTGTATGAGCGGGATCGGAGACTGGTGAATCGGGTGTATCTGCATACTGTGTATCATTGCCTGTTCCGCCATATTTTGAAAGAAGAAAAAGGACGCGGCCCTCTTTGGAGAATCGCCTGCGACCTGGCGGTGGAGGGGCTGATTGATACCATGAACAACCGCAGCATCCGCATGGGGGTGAGCCGATTTCGCAGAAACTGGTATGACAGCCTGAAAAAAGAGCTGAAGGTGTTTACGGCAGAGGGAATCTACCGGGTGCTGGAGAGGCGGAGGCTGTCTCCCTATGAGATCTGCCGGCTGAGGGAAGAATTTTGTCTGGATGATCACAGCCTCTGGCCGAAGGCGGAGCCGCCGGGGCATCCTCCCTCTCCTCAGATGGAAATGCTTCAGAACAGGTGGCAGGATATCAGCGATAAGACCCGCACGGAACTGGAGACTTTCTCCAAGGAAGCATCCCAGGGCGTTGGGGATCTCCTGGAGCAGATACAGGTGGAAAACCGTCAGAGATATGATTATAAAGGATTTCTGAGGAAATTTGCAGTGATGCGGGAGGAGATGCAGGTAGATCCAGACACGTTTGACTATGTATTTTACAGCTATGGTCTGTCTCTGTATGGAAATATGCCTCTGATTGAGCCTCAGGAATACCGGGAGGTTCACAGGATCCAGGAATTTGTCATTGTGATTGACGTGTCCATGTCCTGCAGCGGGGAGCTGGTGCAGACCTTTTTGCAGCAGACCTATTCGGTACTGACAGAAACGGAAACTTATTTAAAAAAGGTCAATATCAGGATCCTGCAGTGTGATGAGAGGATTCAGGGGGATGAGAAGATTACTTCCAGAGAGGAACTGGAAGAATATATGAGACATTTTACACTCAGAGGAAATGGGGGCACAGATTTTCGGCCGGCCTTTACTTATGTTGAGGAATTGATTCGCCGGGGAGAATTTCAGAACTTAAAAGGGATGATTTATTTCACAGACGGTTACGGTACCTACCCGGGGAAAAAGCCTGTCTATGATACTGCCTTTGTGTTTATGGAGGAGGATTACAGCGATGCCCAGGTTCCGCCCTGGGCTATCAAGCTGGTGATCCGGAAGGAGGATCTGGAGGAGGAGAAGGGATTGGATCTTACCAAAGAGTTTATCTGGGGCGAGGAGATACCAAAGCAGCTGTAAGCAAAGGAGCAGGGCTTCTATGAGTGGGAAGAGAAAAGCAGAAGTCTGTGTATGGGCAGCCGGAAGAGTTAAAAAATAGAAAAATGAGACAAAGAGAAGAGCAGAAAGGAAAACAGTATGAATATTAAGCGTGCAAAACAGGAAATAAAAAATTCCATTGCAGCCTATTTGCAGAAGGATGAGTTTGGAGAGTATCAGATTCCTGCTGTCCGTCAGCGGCCGATTTTGCTGATGGGACCTCCGGGAATCGGGAAAACGCAGATCATGGAACAGATCGCAGGAGAGTGTGATCTGGCTCTGGTGTCCTATACCATCACTCACCATACCAGACAGAGCGCTATTGGCCTGCCCTTCATCCGGGAAAAGGAGTACGCAGGGCGGAAACGCTCTGTGACAGAATACACTATGAGCGAAATTATTGCCTCCGTGTATGACAAAATGGAGGCTTCCGGAAAGCGGGAGGGCATTCTTTTTATTGATGAGATTAACTGTGTGTCAGAGACGCTGGCTCCCACGATGCTGCAGTTTCTTCAGTGTAAGAGCTTTGGCAATCAGCAGGTGCCCTCCGGCTGGATCATTGTGGCAGCAGGCAATCCACCGGAGTACAACAAATCTGTCCGGGATTTTGATGTGGTGACTCTGGACCGGGTAAAGGTGATCAATGTGGAGGCGGATTTTGGAGTTTGGAAAGAGTATGCTTATGAAGTGGGAATTCATGGAAGCGTGATCTCTTATCTGGATATCCATAAAGAAAATTTTTACCGCATGGAGACTACTGTGGATGGAAAACAGTTTGTTACGGCCAGAGGATGGCAGGATCTCTCGGAGATGATTTTTGCCTATGAGAAGCTGGGATTTTCCATGGATCAGCAGGTGATGATTCAGTATCTGCAGCATCCTAAGGTGGCTAAGGACTTTGCCAATTATCTGGAGCTGTATTATAAATATCAGACTGATTACCAGGTAGATGAGATCTTACGGGGAACGATCCGTCCGGGAACCCTGAATAAGCTGAAGTTTGCTCCCTTTGACGAGCGGTTGAAGGTGGTGGGACTGCTGCTGGCAAGACTGGCAGAGAATTTTCGAGACAATTATGAACAGGACGCTTATGTGGACAGGCTTTTTCAGTTGCTGAAGTGCTTTAAAAACCGGCTGGAGATGGGGGCTTCCAGTGGGGGGCAGTCCGGGAAAGAGACGCAGGAAAGCTCTTTTGCCACAGCCCCGGAGGAGATGTTCAGAGAAGAAGCTGGAAGGCCTGGCGGCAGCGCAATGGGTCTGAGCCCGGAACAGATTCTTCATCAGCTTCTGGAGAAGGAGCGGCGGGACGTAAAACGCAGGGCGGAAGCGGGACAGAATGAGAAAGAATTGAAGCGTCAGTACCGGAAACTGTTTCAGACGGTGGAGGGATATGAAAGACTGCTGGCAGAGCACAGAGAGGCTCAGGAAGATCAGGCCTTTGAGCTTTTAAGACAGGAATTTGCAAAAGAGAGGGAGGCGCTGGAGACAGATACGCAAAAGGCTCTCAGCCAGTTGGAGGCGGCCTTTGATTTTATGGAGGCAGCCTTCGGCGAGAGCCAGGAAATGGTGGTATTTATCACAGAGCTTTCTGTCAGCCACTATGGGGTGTGGTTTTTGAAGGAAAACGAATGCCCAAGATATTATCGGTATAATAAATCTTTACTTTTTGAAGATCAGCAGGCGGATATTCGGCAGAAGCTAAGCAAAATCCGCAGCGCCATGGCGGGAGACGAGTAAATGGAAAGATCCATGGCAGGAGATGAGTAAAGGTGGAAAGCATCGCGGCGAAGCCTCAGGATGGGAGCAGAAAAAGGTCTTTGGGAATTTTATCCGGCCATCTGTTCTAATTGTTCCCGCAGAAGCTGATCTGTGGCAAAGGACAGGGTATCCTGGGAGGAAGGCGCCTGGATTTCCTTTGGTTCCGAGGCAGCAGCGCCGTAATCGGCGGTGCTGTCTGTTATGGTGATGGGGAAGTCTTCAATATATTCCTGAGAACCCTGGGAAGCGCTGCCGGAAGGATCGCTTCCGCTGTCAGAGCTTCCATTGCCGGAAGCACCGCTATCCCCGGAGGTCTGTCCGGCGGCTGCATCGTTTCCGGGAAGGATGGTGATGGAGCCATCCGGAGAGTTTTCTTCTGGCAGGAGCGTTCCGTTATTCTCATCTGCAGTGTTGTCGGCCCCCTCTTGGGGGCTGTTTTCATTCGCTCCGTTTTCAGGAACTTCCGGCTGGCCGGAGTGCTCTCCCTGACCAAGATCCAGATCCTCCATAAGGTCAGGATACAGGGTGGTTTGATCTTCATCGAAGATGGTGATCGCGCCGGGAGCCAGGTCGGAACCGTTTTCGGCAGTGCCAGGATCCGTCACCGCAGAACCGCTGCCATGGACGCTGCAGTACTGGAAAGGCTGGGTGCCTGCGGCAAATTTTTCCTCATAGCTGTCGCAGACCCCAGGAATGGCTGCCATTCCGGAATTTTTGCAGATGTTCACAGACACCACATTGTCAGGTGCGGCAAAACTGGTTACCGGAAGGCTGGCATGGATCCTGGACATGATGGAATTCCAGAGCACTTTGCTGTAGGTATGATAAATGCTGCCGTCCGGAAGATTTTCATTGTTGTCATAACCGCCCCAGACAGAACAGGTGTAGTACGGCGTGAAGCCGGCAAACCAGATATCCTTGTAGCTGGAGGTGGTTCCCGTTTTTCCGGCCACAGGCATATAGCCTAAGTTGATAGAGCCATAGGCGGTTCCGTTGGGACTGCTTACCACATCCTTCATGGCGTCGGTAAGCAGATAGGCGGTGCTGGATTTCATGGCGGTATAAGAAGGCGGGATCGAGTTGTCCAACACCACATTTCCGTAGTGATCCAACACCTGGGTGTAAAATTTGGGTTTGATGTACTGGCCCAGATTGGCGATGGAAGCGTAGGCTCCGCACAGTTCCAGGTTGGTGACGCCCTGGGTGATTCCGCCTAAAGCAAGAGGCTGGATAATGTCTGTGAGAACTTCGGTTCCATTGTCATAGCTTTCCACCAGACTGGTGATTCCCATTGCTTTTGCATATTCATATCCAAGTCTGGGTGTGATCTCAGTGATGCATTTGACGGCCACCACATTGACAGAGCGAGTGATCGCATCCCGGATGGTGGTGGGGCCGGTATAATTGTTCAGATCCCAGTTGCTCACCTTTGTGCCGTCCTCATAGAAATATTCTTCATTTTCATAAGTGGTGGCCAGTGTTTTTCCTGCTGCATCCAGAGCAGGGGCATAGGCGGTAAGAATCTTAAAGGTGGAGCCAGGCTGCCGCTTTGTGTAGGAGGCCCGGTTTAAGGTAAGGCTGGCATCTTTCTGTCCCCGGCCGCCTACAATGGCTTTGATATATCCGGTGGACTGGTCAATGATCACTACAGAGGCCTGGGGCTGTGGGGTGATGGTGACCCGCTCTCCCAGCAGTTTGTCCTTGGAGGAGAGGACAGTGGCCTTAAAGCCTTCCACGCTGGCCAGAGCCTCCTCTCTGGTGGCGTACATCAGATCAAAGGAAGGATCAGAGGTTTTTCGGACATAAGTTTTTAATTCGTCATTTCCATAGTGGGTAACGGTTCCCTCTGAATCTTCAATGCTCAGGGCATAATCAATCCCAACCTCTGTGCCCTCAGGGAAATTGGCGGGATTGGCAAATTCTTCATCGCAGATCTGCTGAATGGCATCGTCCTGGGCAGAAAAGATCCTGAGCCCTCCGGTATAGACTGCTTTGTAGGCCTGCTTGTAGGTGTAGCCTTTTTCCGTCATCAGATCTTCCATGACCTGATCAATCATGGCGTCCTGATAATAGGTGTATACAGAGGAAGTGCTGTCGGTAACTTCCTCATTGGAGTGGATCCTGGAGTATACATCATCGCCCAGAGCCTCATTGTATTCTTCCTGGGAAATATATCCCTGTTCCAGCATTTTATCCAGTACTGTCTGGCGGCGTTTGGCGTTTTTTTCCGGATAGAGGATGGGGTTGAAGGCAGTGGGATTCTGGGGAATCCCGGCGATCACGGTACTCTCTGAGAGCGTAAGCTCTGAGACGTCCTTTCCAAAATACCGGTAGGCGGCAGCCTGGACTCCATAGCAACCGGCTCCCAGATTGATAGTGTTTAAGTAATCCTCCAGAATCTGGTCTTTGGAAATCTGCTTTTCCAATTTTAAAGCCAGATACTGCTCCTGAATCTTACGGGTAAGCCGGTCACGAAAGGTCACCTCATTGACCCAGTCCGGGAATACGCTGTTTTTCAAAAGCTGCTGAGTGATGGTGCTGGCACCTTCTGAGAAATGACCGGAGCGGATACCGATAAAAAAGGCGCGGATAATGCCCTTTACGTCGATTCCAGGATGTTCATAAAACCGCTCATCTTCAATGGCTACCACCGCATGCTGCAGATTTTCAGGGATGCGGTCCAGGGTCACCAGATCCCGGTTGGATTCCGGCAGCGTCAGCTTTTGTACCCGTTTTCCCTCCTGATTATAAATGTAGGTGGCAGCTTCTGTGGGCGTCACGGACATATTGGTAATATCCGGCGCTTCCAGAATCAGCCTGTGGATGGCGGTATATCCAAAGATTCCACCGGAAAGAATCAGAACCAGCAAGGCTATAAGAATCAGCCGGAAAAAGGTAAATTTAATTTTTTTTGTTACTTTTTTCCCGGTGTTGGGGGTCATTTTCTTTGAAATGCTTGATTTTCCAAAATTCATCTGTTATCCTCCATAATAAGGAATGAGGTCACGGTTGACTCTCCGTGCATTCTATTGTATAACCAAATTGTTGAAAATGTATAGGGGTATTCCTTAAATTTTTATAATAATTAAAGATAGCAGCCGTATGGGAAACACACTACAGAAAATCCGGAAACTATCATGGCTGGAGACGGACTGTTTTTTGTACGCGGAATGTTATGCAGAGGAAATGAAGATGAAGATTGTTTACAGCGGGGGCCAGGGAGAGCTGGTGGAGAAAAAATCCCGTTTTATTGCTACTGTAGAGCCGGTGGAGTCGGAGGAGGAAGCTCTGGAATTTATTGCCAGGATGAAGAAAAAATACTGGGATGCCACCCACAATTGCTGGGCTTTTGTGGTGGGAGATCACCAGGAGCTGCAGCGGTGCAGTGATGATGGAGAGCCTCAGGGAACCGCCGGGCGCCCTATGCTGGATGTGCTGTTAGGCCAGGAGGTACACAATGGGGCAGTGGTGGTGACCCGATATTTTGGAGGGACTCTTCTTGGCACAGGCGGGCTGGTGCGGGCCTATTCGAAGTCTGTTCAGGAGGGACTGGCAGGAAGCTGTATTCTGGATAAGCGCCGGGGAGTTCTTCTGAAGATCCGCACAGATTATAATGGAATTGGAAAAATTCAGTATTTGCTTGGGCAGAGAGGACTCCACATCACGGACTCTGAGTACACGGAGGTGGTGGAGGTGGAGACGCTGGTGCCGCAGGAATCGGTGAAGGAGCTTCGGGAGGCTGTGACAGAGGGTACCAGCGGCCGGGCAGAATTTTTGGAGGAGACTCCGGTGAAATATGGATTTTTAGAGGGAGAGCCGATACTGTTTTAAGACTTTTATGCTTCAGAGGCAAGGTTTTCCAGGGAGGAATAGAAATGACAAAAGATATTTTGGTGAGTATTCGTGGACTGCAGTCCATGGGCGAAGCTTCGGAGGATGAGGTGGAGGTGATTATCCCAGGAAAGTATTACAAACGTGGGGATATGCACTATATTCAGTATGATGAGGTTTCAGAAGGGATGGAAGGAACCACTAAAAATCTCATTAAGCTGAAAGAAAACTGTATGGAGGTCACCAAAAAGGGTTTGACCAATACCCGCATGGTTTTTGAGGAGCAGAAGAAAAATATGACCTACTACGATACGCCGTTTGGCAACCTGCTGGTAGGAATTGCGGCTACCAGCGTGTCCATGCAGGAGACGGAGGAGCAGATTGCAGTGAAGGTGGATTATGCGTTAGAGATCAATTATGAGCATTTGGCTGACTGCACGATTGATGTTACGGTGTGGCCGAAGAGCGGAAGCCAGACGCATCTGTTTTAGGGGGAAGCTATGGATAAGAGAGAACTGCCGGTGGGGGTTTTTGATTCCGGTGTGGGAGGAATCAGTGTGCTCCGGGAGATGGTGCGGCTGATGCCAGAGGAAAATTTTTATTTTTTCGGGGACTCTGTTCATGCTCCCTATGGAACCAAAAGCCTGGAGGAGATCCGGGCGCTTACATTGAAAAATGTAGCCGATATGGCTGGAAAGGGGATTAAGGCCATTGTAGTAGCCTGCAATACAGCTACCAGTGCTGCCATCACTTTGCTTCGGCAGGTATATACAGAAATTCCGGTGGTGGGGATTGAGCCGGCTTTAAAGCCAGCGGTGATGGAAAAGCAGGAGGCAAGGGTGCTTGTGCTGGCCACCCCCATGACGGTGGGAGCTAACAAGTTTCAGAGCTTGATGCATCGGTATGAATCTCAGGCTACGGTGATTCCGGTGGGATGTCCTGGGCTGATGGAATATGTGGAAAATGGAAAGTTAGAGGGAGAAGAGGTGGAAACCTACTTAAAGGAGCTTTTGTCCCCCTATCTGACGGAAAAATTGGATGCGGTGGTGCTTGGCTGCACCCATTATCCGTTCCTGAAAAAAGCTATCCAAAATGTAATTGGCCCAGGTCCTCATATTATAGACGGCAGCGCTGGGACTGCCAGGGAACTGCGCCGAAGGCTGATACAGATGGATCTAAAAAGGGACGGACAAAAAAAAGGACATGTTATTTTTGAGGAGAGCATTCCCGAAAAGATTGCATTGTGCAGATATCTGCTGGAAAGACAGTAAGGCGCGGCGAATCTACATGGCTGAGGTCTTTGCTGACCGTCTTGTCCCATGTACAGGGGGAGTGTCCTTTTCGGAAAAATTCAAAAAGGCTTTCGCTTTGTGCCTTGCAAAGAAAATCATCTGTTTTCCAAGCAGGTACGAAGCGGAAGCCTTTTTTGCTTTAGAATGCTATTTGTTTTTCTTTCTGGAAAATCTGGCTTTCTGCCTTGCCCAGAATTTCAGCTTGGGAGCTGGTGTTTCCAGAGGACCGCGGATACCCTTTACATCCATAATGTAGATGCCGCTGACCACTGCTTTGACCTCCTTTTTTAAAGGAATGATGTCAAAGACTTTGGCATCTGCCACAAGAGTCATGATCTTGGGACCAACCTTGGCTTTTACGATGGGCAGCTTGGAGCGGCGCATCAGCTTGGGGGTCTGGTCAATCACCATCTGGGGAAGACCGGATTGTTTAATGGGCATCATCTTCTTATCTATGATCAGCATGGAGACGGTCTGCTTTGCAGCTTCCATCTGCTCCTGCTGTGCCGCCTGCTTCTTCTGCAACCGTCTGCCGACGAAATAGAGAACAATCAGGGCGATGACTAATATTACCAGGATAATCAGTAAAACCTTCAGAAATATATCCATGATGTATCTGTACCTCCTCTTTCCCTTCTTAGTGTACCGCATTTCATTCTATCATTCTTTTCCAGAAAGTGCAATAATTTTAATTTTCTTTTTAGTGCAGAAAAAGAAAAGATATGATATAATGTTTTCTGACCTTACGCCGATGGGGGAGAGAGCCAATCTTTTCGCCCTTGCGGGAGGCCTTTTATGGCTGGGAAGCGGTCATGAAAGTTAAGATGCCGGAGAACGAGGGAACGGCATAAAAATATGTGGGAAATAAACGGAGAGGATGTAATAAGATGAAAAGAAAAGCAATGATGGCAGTACTTCTTGGAACTGCACTTTTAGCTGCAGGCTGCGGGAAAAAAGCACCGGAGACAGAGGCTGTTACGGAGGCTTCCACAGCAGCCGTAGAGACAGAGAGTGACACAAAGACAGAGTCAGCGGAGGAGACAGAAGGAACCACAGAAGCGCCGGAGGGAGCCACAGAGGCTGCAGAAGAAACCACGGAAGCGCCGGAG
>CABRXX010000034.1:0-25575 GCA_902475025.1 uncultured Lachnospiraceae bacterium
TGCACCGTTTGAATTGCATTAGAGTATTCATTTATGTGAGCAATATATTCTTTCTCCATGGCATATCCCCCAAACGAAACACAAAAAGCAACAACATATCATTATATTAATAAAATATTAATATATTAATTTTATCAAAAACAACCATTTTTTACAAATACTTTTTTCACTATTTATTATCACCATTTATTATTTTCAGTTTGTTAAAATGGTATAAATGGCATATATTATATCCAGACCTTTACGGAGACCATCCCTTTTATTTCCAATTAGGATTACAGTGCCTCATAAGGCTAAAAGCGGAGCGTAAGCTTCACGATATGCGAATATGGGGAAGGACTGCCGGAGCGCTTTGCACGGAACAATCCATGTAATCCTAATTAGAGTGTTTTGACACCCTAATCCAATTATTCAATGAAATTCTACGTTTTACTCACATGCTCCTAATGGAGCATGACTGTGCTATGCACTCAATTACTTTTTTAATCTATTTCTACTCATATACTCCTTGAGGAGCATAACGGCGTTTATGGTACATTGCCCGGAGGACTGGGTGATTTCTACTCATATGCTTCTCGCGGAGCATAACGGGACAAAGATCTGGAAGAATAAGATCCAGGGCCTATTTCTACTCATATGCTCCTCGCGGAGCATAACGTCGCAGGGTAATGAAAATCACGATAATATCTTTAATTTCTACTCATATGCTCCTCGCGGAGCATAACGGGATGCGTTGGGGGCTACAGACAAAACAATCCAATTTCTACTCATATGCTCCTCGCGGAGCATAACGCTGCCGAAAAGGATATCCCGGCATCAGCCTGGATTTCTACTCATATGCTCCTCGCGGAGCATAACGCTTCATTTTCACTAATCATCCTTTGCATCTTCAAATTTCTACTCATATGCTCCTCGCGGAGCATAACTTAGGCGTGGTAGGCTGGCTGGAGATCGACTCCATTTCTACTCATATGCTCCTCGCGGAGCATAACCAAGATCTGTAAACTCTGTTGCGTATGCAGTGGTATTTCTACTCATATGCTCCTCGCGGAGCATAACTCATCTGGATCCGGATTGCCTAAGCCATACGAACGATTTCTACTCATATGCTCCTCGCGGAGCATAACTGTCCTCACCCAATGCAGACCAGACCACAGAAGCATTTCTACTCATATGCTCCTCGCGGAGCATAACGCCGGAGGCAGATCGTTCCTGGTGCACGTCCAACAATTTCTACTCATATGCTCCTCGCGGAGCATAACATTTTTAAAGTTCAGTTTGATGATCTTATGCGAATTTCTACTCATATGCTCCTCGCGGAGCATAACGGGGGCAGCAATTTGATTGATGTAAGCGATCTTGAATTTCTACTCATATGCTCCTCGCGGAGCATAACACAACATTTATTCCTGGAAAATTTGATAACGATATTTCTACTCATATGCTCCTCGCGGAGCATAACCGCTATATTTTGTTATATATTATAAGCATACACCCTATATCCGGAAATTAATAGTTTTTTCTTATCTTTTTACTCACATATTCTATTTCAATCCCGCCCACAGATCAGGCGAACCTTCCGAAATATTTCAATCACTTCTGCTTCGCCTTACAAAAAACCTCTCTCCCCTTCTATCCCGGTCATTGATTCCTAATATACAATACAGGGTATTTCCGGTTCTTCTCAAATTACTTCTGAGTTTTCCTTATCAATATCCTTTCTTTTCTTCCAACTCTACCAATGCATGAAATAATTTTTCCTGGAGTTCTTTTTTGGGAAGAGACTTCACATATTTTTCCAGCACTTCATAATACTGCCGTTCCCTTTCCTCTTCTTCTGCCTCCCATTCTTCTATTTTCTTTCGAAAATCTTGGGCAGCCTTAGGCTCCGCCGTAAAATAAAGCGCAATCATATGTTTACAAATCACTCTGCGTCCCTTTGCAAATACACAGTCACAAACAGATTTTCTCGGATGCTCTGTATCAATATGGACATGATACACCTTTTCTTCACTTCCGGACACAATCCCATCGTATATGTACTGTCCACTCTTTACCCATGTCAAAACTCGCTTTGCTTCATAATAATCCATTCCACGCCACACAGAATTTCCGCTTGCCAATTCAATTAGTCCCATAGCCCTTATCCCTCCCTCCTAAAACATCTGCTTTCTAAACATTCTATCAACTTTTTCATCTCTAAAATATATTAATTATATTTTTAATCTAAGAAAAGTATATACTGTTTATACACTACTTGTCAACTGTATTAATTATACAAAAGTATCCTGTCTCACGAATAGGTTTTCCCAAAAACCAGCTATACAGCCCCTCCTGGAGCTCTGACACATTCAACAAATCCGGCTCAGCCATTCATGGGTACATAGCTTTCTCTTCCCACAACTGTCATTCGTTCAAGCGAAACTTTTTTGTATGCTTCACCAGCTCTATGCCTTCCTATCATCTTTTATGCTCTGTAATCGCCTCTAATAAATGGCTGATCTCTCCCTGTATCTATTAAAATCCCATACTTTCGGGGATGCCGGTAAGCGTTCCCGTGTACTTCTTTTTCTCGGTAGCTGCGCAGCTGCTCTAAATCAAGCTCTGCAATAAAAATGCCCTCGCTTCCGTCCGCCTGCAAAATACAGGTATCTCTCGAATTTTCCATATTCGGCAGATACGCCACTCCGTCAAATACGCTGGAACCGCCGTTGCAGTCAGGAACACCGGCGGGATAATTGCAGGTGGCAATCGCAAGCATATTTTCAAAAGCTCTTGCCCGAAGCTGTGAAAGGCGGTTGATTTCCATTGGACAGGCATTTGGAACCAAAATCAGTTCTGCGCCTTTGAGCATAAGTATCCTTGCACTTTCTGGAAATTCCCTGTCGTAACAGATCATTGCGCCCACCCGCACTTCTCCGCAGGCTGTGCTAAGAGAACAAACATTAAAGTCCTCTCCGGGAGTCAGATTTTTCTCCACGTCAAAATCGCAGGTATGGACCTTAGCATAAGTAAGTTTTTTGTTTCCAAACCGGTCAATTAAAACCATCGTGTTGCGCGGACCGCCCTCATACCTTTCAAGCAGGGTAATGCCGATCGCCATGTTCAGCTCTTTTGCAAGTTTCCCGAATGAAACCACAAAATCATCTTCAAGCAAAATCCCCTCGGCAGTCCATTCTTCCAGAGGACGGTCATAAATCCGATACCCGTTGCTCCACATTTCAGGGAACAAGGCAATATCTGCTCCCATACACTTCGCCTTTTTGCAAGCTTCCATGCCCTTGTTCAGATTTTCGGGCAGAGTGGCACAGGGAACTAACTGTAATAAAGCAATTTTCAATGTTTTCATACTCAAAATTTTCTTCCCTGCCTTTACCTATTCAAATTGTTTTCCGCCTTAACTCCATACCTGTTTCTCTTATTATACCGCAGGAACCTGCAATGTAAAGCAAAAGCAGGCTGCGGTTTGAATTTGAAAATCGCAGCCTGTCGAAAATTTTTTATCGCCCTGAACATATGCATAGCAAAGCCCTTAGCCATGAGCATATCATTTCCCACTCACAGCTAAGGGCTTTATAATATGGTTTCGTTCAGAGCCAAGCGAATGTTGCAAATATATGCGTTGAGCGCTTGCACTCATAAACATATATTTGCATACATTCATTTGGCGGATACGCCACAACGTGGAAATATGCAATATTTCCGAGTATGGCTCTGAACGCTTTGTTGCACAACCGCCTGTCAATTATTCTCTAACCATAAAACCACTGGATTACAAGAATAATGGCTCTTATGCAACTGTTATCAATTTGTTATCAAAAGACTTCTTGAAGTGCCGCAAACCCGCATAAACACTGGGTTTTTACGATACTCCAACTTATTCAAACTCTATGGTTGCCGGCGGCTTAGGTGACATATCGTAGCATACCCGATTCACATTCTCCACCTCTGCAAGGATCCGCTCTGTAATCTTCTGAAGTACCTCCCAATCTACCCGCTCAATGGTGGCGCTCATAGCGTCAATAGTATTGATGGCGCGGATGATCACCATATATTCAAAACATCTCGCATGATTCTTCATGCCTACAGACTTGAAATCCGGCACTACAGTAAAGTACTGCCATACCTTCTTATCCAAGCCTGCCTTCGCAAATTCTTCCCGCAAAATGGCATCGGATTCTCTCACTGCCTCTAAACGATCTCTGGTAATGGCTCCCAGACAACGAACCCCAAGTCCCGGTCCCGGGAAGGGCTGACGATAGACCATCTCCGCCGGAAGCCCCAGCTCCAGGCCGCAGGCCCGCACTTCATCCTTAAACAGCTGTTTTAAAGGCTCCACCAATTCAAACTGCAGATCCTCAGGCAATCCGCCTACGTTGTGATGAGATTTTACCATTTTAGCTGTCTTGGTTCCACTCTCAATAATATCCGGATAGATGGTTCCCTGCCCCAGGAAATCAATTCCCTCCAGCTTTCTTGCTTCCTCTTCGAATACCCGGATGAACTCTCCTCCAATGATCTTTCGCTTCTGCTCCGGATCTGCCACATTTTCCAGCTTGGTAAGGAAACGTTCGGTTGCATCTACATAAATCAGGTTAGCATGAAGCTGATTCCGAAATACCTCTACTACACTCTCTGACTCATTTTTACGCATCAGACCATGGTTGACATGAACGCATACCAACTGCTGCCCAATGGCCTTGATCAGCAAAGCTGCCACGACAGAGGAATCTACTCCACCAGAGAGGGCCAGCAGCACCTTACGGTTTCCTACCTGCTTTCGGATCAGTTCCACCTGGTCTTCAATAAAGTTCTTCATATTCCAGTTTGCCTCTGCATGACACTGACGGAACACAAAATCTCTAAGTTCTTCTTCCTTTGGAAGCTGCTGGTACTTTTTTTCACATTGGGAGGAAGGATAATCTACAGAGATCACTGGATATCCCCAGTCATAAAGCTCCGGACGCACTTCAACAGCAACTCCGTCAACTATGCGGTTTTCTCCCCCGTTTAAAATAATGCCTTTCACATTGTCTAGTTTCTGAATTTCTTCCTGGGTAATATCGTGGGGATGAATTTCACTGTAAACCCCTAAATCCCGAATCTGTCGAGCGAGAACCGTGTTTTCTGTACTTCCAAGATCCAGAATTACAATCATATCCTGTTTCATGTGTTTTCTCCTTTTTTGTATGAAATTATGCTTTGCGCCGGGACACAATTTGTGCTGTTTTGTACTGTTTCCTACGAAGTTTTCGCTGCGTCTGGCGGCTTGTGTTCCTTAAGTGTTCCTATTATATCACGTCTTTGCTGAAAAGTCTTTACAGAAAATTCATGAGAATTTCGTTTTTTCTGTTTCTTCTGTTTAGAAAAAGATGTATAATGATGGTAAATATTACTATACTATTTTAAGCGAGGAACGGTCAGATGAAAAAAACGCTCAAAAAAGGTCCCATTTTGTGTACTGCAGGCCCTCATCAGGGACGTATCGGTTATCTGGATGATTTTGGTATGGACTGCACCCTTTGTCCGGAAATCTGCTGCGTAAAAATTTGCGAACGCAGCCGGGAAAGCTGCAGCTCCTGCACTGATCTCCTGAAAAAACATGGTGCCTGCCCGGCTATGGCCATCGTCTATTTCGGCAGGATACCGTTCTGCTCTGAATATGTCTTTCTTCCAGTGGAGCACTGCACAAATGAAATTTCTCCCAGGGAACTGGTCTTTCGGATTCTCGCTCTGGAAGAGCAGCTTGGCCGGATGAGCGCCAATAAAAAGAAGGCCCTCCTTTTCCAGGAATTAGAGTACGCCCGATCTCTGCTTTATGAATACACCCTGCTCTCTGCCTTTTCCAACAGTTCCGGAAAAAATCTTCTGCTTGGTCCTCAAAGCAACGGAGCGATCTCCGCCAGAATTTACAGCGATCTCATCGGTCTGGGACACCGGCCCTGGATTCTGGGATGGACAGAATCCCTGCTTTCATCCGCTTCCCTGCCGCTGCAGGAGGGTCTTACCCGAGCCGATGCTGTACTCTTTTTCCTGTCATCCGACACGGTACACTTCCTGGAACGCCACCCTCAGCAGAGAGCATTCTTTCAAAAACTGTTCCGCTGCGGCGCTCCCTGCATCGCTCTCCTTCTGGAACCCTGCAAGATGCCTGCCTATTTACCGGATAAAAATCCCATAAAGTTTTTCCGAAATTATGAAGAAGGCTTTAAACTCCTTCTGGAACGGCTTTCCTAAACCTGAGCAGTTTCTCTGCACCCTTCAGACC
The DNA here is from genome assembly GCA_902475025.1 of uncultured Lachnospiraceae bacterium. GTDB lineage: Bacteria > Bacillota > Clostridia > Lachnospirales > Lachnospiraceae > Merdiplasma. The sequence continues at coordinate 6,269 of CABRXX010000034.1, forward strand.
GCCTCCCGCTCTGTTTGGCCTGCGCCTTTTTGCCTTCACACCCCTGCCCTGGCAAAGAAAACCTGCAGAAGCAGATCCGGTTCCTATTCCAGGCACTGTTCCTTTTCATATACCTGATCCAGCACAGCTGCCACCTTACAGACGGTAAGATAACAGCGTTCCTCCTTTGTATAAAACTGAGGCTTCAAGCGATGGCAATCCTCTGATCCAAACTCCTGCTGCACATTTTCCACAAACTCTTTTGTCATTTTCATAAGCTTGGGGCTGGTATGGCCCCCAACGCCCTCCACAAATTTGCAGCTGAGGGCCGCGCATCCCCCGGTAACGGCTCCGCAGACGCTTCCGCATCCCATTCCCCCGCCAAATCCGGCCATTACTTTCACGGTTTCCGGTGGAAGCTGGATTCCCCAGGCCTCCACTGCCGCACTGAATACCGCCTCTGCACAATTGTAGTTCGTCTCTTTATAGTATTTTTCCAGATAATCTACGGCCTTTCCCATACTCGTTTCCTCCTTTGTATCATAAACCTTCTTTATCTGCAATATCATCCAGGAAACTCCTGGCAAGATCTTGCCTTTCATTTTCTCAGCTGCCTCAAAGCTGCAGCAGAACTCATCCTATACCCAAAGCAACTCCCTGCTTTCTGGTTTGCTTCTCTATCACCCTTTGCTTCATACCTGCGTTCCCTTAATGCCTCTCCTGACTATGAGTTCGAAACACCCTTCTTCGAATGGTAAAATATGTGATCAGCATCCCTGCACCGGTAATAATCCAAGTAATAGGGTATACGATCATCAGAACACGAAAATCTTTGATCTTCTGGCAAATCGTAAATACCCACAAAAGCCGGACAACGCAGGTGCCGAATACGGTAATAAGAGCTGGGGTCAAAGAATATCCAATTCCCCGAAGAGCCGCTCCTCCGATCTCATAGGTAGATACAATCACATTCATAGAGAGAATAATCACCATTCTGATGGCTGCATAATGAGCCACCTGCGGATCCTTTGTAAACAGAGAAATAAAAAAGCTGCGGCCAAGCACAAACGTCAGGCTCATGGCTCCGGCAGTCAGCATACTCACCGTAATACACAGCCGAAATACCTTTTTGCATCGGTCAAGCTGATTGGCGCCAAAATTCTGGCTGGTAAAGGTAACTGTTGCCTGATTAAAAGCGCTCACTACAAAATAAGTAAAATATTCAAAGTTCAGCCCAACCGCGGAGCCTGCCACCGCGGCAGAGCCAAAACCGTTAAGTACGCTCTGAACGCACACATTGGAAAAAGAAAACACCGTACTCTGCAGCCCCGCAGGAACTCCAATTTTCAGAAGCTTTTTCAACTCGCTCCCAGAAACTGCCAGTTTTCTCACCTGGAGACGAATAGGATCTTCCTCATGGGTGAGAAAATGCCACACCATACCGGCACTGATCATATTGGAGATAACCGTGGCAATCCCGACTCCTGCCACTCCCATGTGAAAAACAATCACCAGAAACATATTCAGTCCCGCATTGACAACACCTGATAGCACCAGGCAGTACAGCGGACGTCTCGTATCCCCTATACTTCTAAGGATGGCTGACCCAAAATTGTAAATCATGATAAAGGGCATTCCCATAAAATAAATTCGCAGATACAGCACTGCATGATCGATCACATCCTCAGGTGTATTGATCAGAAGCAATATCGGTTTTGTCACCAACAGCCCCAAAAATAACAGAAGCACGCCGCTTACCAAAGCCACCACCATGGAAGTATGTACCGTAGAACGTATCTTTTCTTTTTCTCCCTGGCCGATGTATCCGGCTATGACTACATTGGTTCCCACCGAAATCCCCACAAATAAATTTAATAGCAGATTGATCACCGGCCCATTGCAGCCCACCGCAGCCTGCTCCTGGCTGCTGGCAAACCTTCCTACCACAGCCACATCCACGGAATTAAACAGCTGCTGCAAAATGCTGCTCATCGCCAGGGGCAGAGCAAACAGCAGAATCTTATCCAGCAAACTGCCATTTAGCATATCAATCTTATTTTTTTCCTTTCTCTCCCTCTTTGTTACCGCCTGTTTCTCTTTCACTGCTTTTCTTCCTCTCTCCTCTGTAAATCTCATAATTCATCAGTCTGATTCTATCACACTCTTTTCCGAAAAACTATTGATTTTTTTAGAAAAGTCCGATAGAGTAGTTGGGGAGTTGCTGAACATAGAGTGCACAGTAGCTTCAAGGAAACAGGTGCTCTTCGGGAAGAATCGTTTTCACAAGGCTTTTACCGTCTGTCCCTTTCTTTCCCCTTTTATTCATCTCAATGCGCACCCAAGATCCTATAAATATATTTTTATTCTCCGGCGTATAGATTCCATAGCAGCAGCCTCTGCATCTTTATGCCGGCTGAAACAGCAGAAAGGAAATCAACATGAAAAAAGAACAAAAAAACACGCGAAAAATCATTCTCTCTCTAATTGTCCTGGCAGCTGTCATTGCTCTGCTTCTGTGTGTATACCATTTCACCAAGGGTAAAACTGCCCAGGGCGCAAAGACCATCACTTTGGAAGTTGTCCACAAAGACCAGTCTTCAAAATCCTTTGAAATTCACACCGACCGGGAATATCTTGGCGAGGCTCTCACGGATGAAAAACTGGTGGAAGGCGAAACCGGCCCTTACGGTATGTTTATTACTACTGTTGACCAGGAAACTGCGGATGATACCAACCAAGAATGGTGGTGCATTACCAAAAACGGCGGCCAGGTAAATACTTCCGCCGACCAGACGCCCATTGCCGATGGGGAAAAATATGAGCTGACTTTGACTGTCGGCTACTAACCCTGCAGGATTCTTTCATTTTATCCGAATGCTCTGAGGAATAAAACCATGAAATCATCTGAAAACGCAAAAAAAATAACCCGACTGGTTACTATGGGGCTGCTCAGCGCAATTCTGGTATTGGGACAGCTGGGGATGGCTTTTCTTCCTAACATCGAACCGGTTACTTTTCTGATCATTGCCTATACTCTGGTTTATGGAAAACAGGTCTTTTCTATCATATATGCCTTTGTACTGGTGGAAGGACTGATTTTTGGTTTCGGTATCTGGTGGTTCAGTTATCTGTACATCTGGAGCATTTTGGCAGTGCTGGTGCTTCTGTTTCAAAAAAACATCTCCACAGTAATCTGGGCTGTGATTGCCGGAGCCTTCGGACTTCTCTTCGGGGCCTTATGCTCCATTCCTTATCTGATCACAGGAGGCCCCGGCGCAGCCTTTGCCTACTGGGTTGCTGGGATTCCCTATGATATCCTCCATTGTGCCGGAAACTTTGTTCTCACCCTGGTACTCTTCCGCCCTGTACTTGGGGTTCTGAAAAAACTAAATGCCTGGCAGAAGAGCAGCCTGCTGGCCCGGACATCTCCATAAAAGTAGAAAGAAGTCTTCCTGTACAGTTTGCCACCTACGGCGTGTTGCCCTATAGACACGAATGCTGGGGTGCCAAAAGCTCTGATGGAAAAACTCAGCGGTCAAATCGCACAAAAAAGCTGCACTCTGACAGAGAACGCTCGTTCATAGGGCTTTTGACACCCTAAGCTTCATCAGCGACAATTTCCTAATAAAATAGAAAAATCTCTTGACTCTCACCCAACGTGATATTGTATGCTCTTTTTACAGAAGCAAACTTCACACAGTGAGCCAGAAATGGAGGAGATATCTATGCACAAAACAGTTTCTGATCTTTATACTGTAGGACAGATCACCAAACTCACCGGTATAAGCTCCCGTGCCTTGCAGTATTACGATGAAATCGGACTGTTAAAACCCAGGATGCGCACAGAATCCGGTTATCGTCTCTATGACAAAAGCAGTCTGGAATTGCTGCAGCAGATCTTATTTTTCAAAGAACTAGGGTTTTCTCTGAAGCAAATCCGGGATTTGACGAAACAGCCGGACTTTGACCGTATCAGCGCCTACCGGAACCAGAAAAATCTGCTGCTGCTAAAACGCAACCGGATCGACCGGCTCATTGAGCTTCTGAATCGTTTAGAGAAAGGAGAATCTTGTATGAGCTTTAAAGAATTTGATCTGTCCGAATATCTGGAAGCGCTGGAACAGTTCAAAACCAGAGATACCAACGCCATCGAAAAGTATTTCGGAGGTCAGGAGCATTTTGAACTGCTTCTTAAAAAGATCCGGGAAGATGAGGACGAAGTGGCGAGACTGGCTATCCAGGAATACGGGAGTATCGAAAAATACACGGAGGCCATGAAGCATAACCTGGAACATTTTTCAGAAATTATGGAAGAAACCCTTACAGAAGACGCGGTAGAGATCGGTCATCAAACGGATGCGCTCTTTGCTCAGCTTACCGCAGATCTGTCCAGAGAAATTTCTTCTACCCAAAACCGGGAGATCATGATTGAGCTGGCCGCTCTGTTTCAAAAAAATGCTGCCTCCGTCTCCCTCGACCTGCCCTACTGGAAGGTAATGGCAGACACCTATTCCAATGACTATGTAAAAGATCAGACGGATCTAAGGTATGGAAAAGGAGCCGCAGACTATATCCGCGCAGCCTTTTTATATTTTGGCGAGCAAGGTGATCTTTCCCTGGAATAAAAGCGCAGCTTCATGCATGAAAAAATACTGCTGTCCTGATCAGCTGGCTCATTCTTAAACCAGATCCCGCCTCACCATGAAAGCAGACAGTCCCCCATCCGTTTTAAAGTTGGGACAGACTGTCTGCTTTACTGCTTGTTCTCCATTTATCGTTTTAACACCATCCAAAAATAGCCTCTTATGCCAGTGCGATCATCCGCTCATACTTTCTGTCGGAATCCTTGACCACTTTCAGTTTTCCCTGGGCAATGAAATCCTCTATCCTCTTTGCGTACCACCAGTCCCCCACTCCGATCTGTGAATGTCCCAGAATCCTTCCAATAATCCTGGCCTGCTTTTCCGGCTTTTGCCCTATCTCTCTCCAGATCAGAAAATCATAAAAGTCCTCCAAAACTCCCATCACTCTGCCGTTTACCACAGCCCGCAGGGGACTGTTATCCTGCTGAAGTTCTCTCCAGCGCAGCGTATAAAGGCGCTGCTCCTCCCTGGAGAGAGGCTTTGCATCCTGCAAAAATCCGGCAAACTCTTCTGCCGCAACCTCCCCCCAGCTTTGATAGGAAGTAATGGTATTCAAACCGCAGCGATATTCCGGAAGCCTGACCGCCTCCACCAGATTGGGATACTGACTCAGAATGCTGCACAGATGATAAAAACCGCAGATGGAGTAGGGAGCCTGACTGTACCAGATCCGTATTTTCTCCCCCTGGCCCAGAAACTGCCTAAGGCGCTGCAGCTCTTCTCCATACTGGTTCAGAAGTTTTGACAGTTCTTCCGCTTCTTCCTCCGCTCCCCACTGTTCTTGAAAATACAGAGAATATAAAAGGCTGCTTCGATAGTGCGAATCCGGTTCCTGCAAGATATCTCCCATATCCAGATGAAATCCCAGACACACCACTTCCTCTGCCGTCCCTTCCACCCATCCGGAAAACTTTTCCCTTCTCTCTGGTGCCTTCTTCTTTCCTGCTATCCACACGGAAGTGGGACCATCTGATTTTGAGCAAATCACTACTTTACTCTTGGCGGCTTTCATAGAAGCTGCTTCGCTCTCTCCAAACAATACTTCGACCATTTCCTCTTCTCCTCTTCTTTCTCTGCGCTCTATCAGTCCTGCGTCCCTGTCATCCGCGCCGCTGCCGCTTTTTTATCCTGCCAAGGCCTATACTTCTGCAATTTTCATCCTGTTCAAAGATTATCCCGCAATGCCGCCATTTTTTCATCCCAGCAAGGTGTATCTTCGATGAAGCTGCTTTTCTTAATCCTGTTCAAAGGAAAGAATCTCTCCGGTGGTCGCATCCACGGTATACTCATACTCCCTGAAATCCTGACGAAATTCCAGTTCGTACTTCGCATATCCCCATTCTCTGTCAAAGCTCAGGGACTGGAAGGTAACCTCCTCCTCAGTCAGCCCAACATCCGCAAGTGCGGTCTCTTTTGCCTTCGCAATACCGATCAGCGCCTCTTCCGAAGTCTGCCCTGGAGCTTTCTCAGAAGCGCCCTTTGCCCCTTCATTGCTCAAGGAAACTTCTGTCTGTTGTTCTTCTTTCTGCTCCGGCTGGATCGCTTCGGCATTTTCTCCTGCGAGAGTCTGTTCCACCCGGGCGCCGCCTGCATCCTTTCCCTCTACACTCCACTGCAGGATCTGTCCCGTCTCCTGACGGATGGTATAATCATACTCCAACTGATCCAGATAAAACTCTACCTCATAGACGGAATCTCCATCTTCAAAATCTGCTTTTGTCCTCAATCTTTCAGCCTCATTCTTTAAAGCTCCGGCATCTGTGAGTGCAAGCTGCTCTGCGTCTTGTTCTGTCAAAAAAGATCCGGCAGCCTCTGTGCCGTAGGCTGCTGCGGCTGTAAAAGATGCGGTAAGCACCAGCGCCAGCCCGGCTGCAGCGATCGTCCTGTCAATTTTCAGTCTCATATTTCTGCCTCCTTCTTTTTACTATTTACAGTCAGAACTTTTTCCATTCTTCTGTAAATTGATTCATTCTAACACGTAAATTTTGAAAAAACAAGGGGCTGCCTTTTCTTTTTTAGCAGCCCCAAGCCTTCTTTCCTCCCATTTTAAATAAAAATATTACCGGTAAAATTTAATAAGAAATTCCGTTCCCTGTCCTACCTGACTGGAAACATCTATGGTGCCATTTTGAAAAAGTATAATCTTCTTCGCCATGGCCAGCCCAATTCCCACACTCTCGGGCGAAGAATTTGCCCCCTTATAAAACCGGTCAAAAATATGAGACAGCTGGTCTCTGGGAATCCCTTCCCCATTGTCTCTGACACGAAAATTGGTGGAAAAATTATTCTGACTTACCTCTACGCAGACCGTTCCCCCGCTGGCTGTATGTTCCACACAGTTTTTCACAACATTAGACAATGCCTCTGCCGTCCAATGAGGATCACAGCCTAACTCCAAACCTTCCTCCGACTCAATTCTCAGCTCGACCCCCTTCCGTTCCGCCGCCAGCTCCAGCGGCTGGCAGGCATTCTCTGCCAGTATTCCTGCATTCATCCTTCGCTTTTTCAACTTCAGCATATTGGCATCCAGCTGGGAAAGGGTCAGCAGATTGCGGATCAGCCAGTTCATTCGGTTTACCAGTATACCAATGCGCTCTGTAAATTCCAGCCGTTTCTCCTCCGAAAGGTTCGGTGTTTTTAAAAGATCCGTCATAATGGTGACGGCTGTAAGAGGCGTTTTAATCTGATGGGAAATATCAGAAAGCATAACAGCCAGATACTCCTTGTCCCGGACTGCCCCATCCGACTGTTCCTTCATCTGCACCATCAGTTTATACAGCTCATTCTGCAAAATCCCCATCTGGCCTTCTTTGCATCTGGCAAGTGCGGGAAGCTGGACCTGATCCTGCAGACTCATAAAATAATTGATAAGTTCATCCAGTTCCCGGCTTCTCCGACGTCTCTGCCAGAGCAGCGCTCCCAAAAAGAGCCAACTCACTGCCAGGAGCGCCGCAAGGATCCACAGCCAGGCCGACGCAAAAGCGGTATCCATTCTCTCCATCCCCCTCTTCCTCTCACAGACTTCGCTTATTCCTCCGAGCGGCAGCCCCTGCTTCTCACAGACTTCCTTTACGCCTCCAAGCGGTAACCAATTCCTCTCACAGTTCTGATCAGATTCCCTTCCGGGCTGTCACCGATCTTTTTCCGCAGCCGTTTTACATACACGCTGAGGGTATTATCATTGACAAATTCTCCCGCCTCATCCCAGATTTGTTCCAAAATCTGCTTTCTTGACAGCGTCTGTCCCCGGTGATTTAACAGAATCAGCAAGAGCTTATACTCCATTGCAGTCAGGATCACTTCCACCTGACCGCAGTATATGCGCCCTGTCTTAAGGTTGATCTGCATCCTTCCCACTTCTGCTGTCTGGGAGAAACAGGCCCCCTCTTGACCGCCTGAGGTTCTTCTCAGAATGGCTTTCATCCTAGCCAGCAACTCACGAATGCGAAAGGGCTTGGAAATATAATCATCCGCTCCCTGCTCCAGAGCCATCACCGTACTCACCTCATCATCGCAGGCAGTCAGGAACAGTACCGGAGCCTGACTCTGCCTTCGCACCTCCCGGCAGATCTGGCATCCGTCTCCGTCAGGAAGCATCAGGTCTAGAAGATAAAAATCCACCTGGCGCCCAGTATCGATCCATATCATGGCTTCCTGCCTGCTCCTGGCTGTCAGCACCTCATACCCTTCCTGCTCCAGGGCAAACTTCAATCCTTCCAAAATGATCTCATCATCCTCCACCACCAGAACAGTCATCACACACCTCGCATTTTCAAAATCTCATGTACTTGCATTCAAAATATACCGCACCTGCACAGATCGCTGCGTCAAAAACCTCCGGCATCAAAAAGACCCCCACGCAATGAATCCCTGCATCCAAAAGGCGGGAAATCAGCATATCCTTCAACCTGACAAAAAACCTGTTTGATTTCATTTCCTGTACCAATATTATAAAAGATTTTCTCCCCGAATACCACTGAATAATTCCTTTTTCAGCTCCTTTTTTAAACTCCGGACCGCAAAAGCGGCAAGAAGCACTGCCACTAAAGCTGCTGCCAGCAAAAACAATCCAATAGGCAGCGGAAGGATCAGATTGCCGAAGATCAGCGTACTTCCCCTGTAGATCAGGAACACCAAAAGCCCTGTTCCTGCCGCCGCCATAAGGATGCTGCGAAAAAAAATCCCGCCGCACTGGAATAGAACCATCTTTTTCATCTGAGCCTTCGTCATGCCCACGGCCTGCAGCACTCCGTATTCCCTGGTGCTTTCCTGGATCCAGCTTTGAATAGAATTAAACAGATTCAAAAGGCAGATCAGGGAGGTCAGAAGCACAAAACACACTAAAAGCCCATCTGTGATCACCATTACCGCTTGTTCCACATTCTCCAGATATCCTGCCTCCATCAGAGCAAATCCTCCATCCCCTCCCTTTGAAAGCTGTGTGAGCCGCCGGATCAGATCCGTCTCCTCTCCATTTAAAGAGATCAGCAGATAGGGTGAAACATAAGGACGGCCATCCGCCCCTGAAGTTAAGCGGGTGATCTCCTCTCCAGCCTGGGGCCCGGTAATAATCCAGATATAATAATCCCCCATTCCCTTCACATAAGGCTCCAGCACCTTACTATCTGCCAGGGCTGCTGTGTGAAAGGACTTTTTCACATACTCCTCTTCCTCTTCCGAATAAAAGCTTACCGCAAACTCCTCCCCAGGCCTTAAACGGGTCATAGGCTCCACATGGTAATACCGATAGCAATCCGGCTCCATCTCTCCTATCCCCACATTGTCTGTAGAAAATTCCCCTTCGTTCAGCACCACCGCTGAATTTTCCTTAAGACTTTCCAGGTCGGCTCCTGCTGCCTTTGCAATTTCCTGAAACGTCTCCTGGTCTACCGAAAGGAAATTTACCGTCTCCTTTTCATCTCTCCACTTTTTCTCAAAGGCTTCTCTGGACAACGTTCCATGGTGATACTCATTGAAGAGCTCATAATTGGCCTGCCAGTATTCTTCACTGTAGACAGTCCAATCCACCTGACCTGCGAACATACCATCCCGCCATTCCCGAACCGTCTCCACCCCCGGATCCTGCCGGATCTCTTCTTTCAGCGTCTCAAGCATCCCTTCTGTGTCGGAATCAGGCATATAATACAGCATATAATCGTAGATCTTTGGATTTGCTCCCATTCCGGTATTTCCCATTTTTTTCTCCATTACCGTATGAAGGGTTCTGGAGCCGAAGGAAGTCACTGCCAGCAGGATCAGAAAGACCGCTGCTGCTCTGGCAGTCCCCCGCAGCTTTCTCCCCCGACGTTTCAAAGTATTGCCCGCCACCATCCCCTCTGGCCCCAGAGCTTTTATGGCTCCAAAATTCGTTGGATATCTGCGGTTTTTCGTTCCTTCATTTCCCCGAATACTTTCAATGGGACCGATTTTCCCCATCATTCCGGCAGGACGCCAGGCCGAGATCAGCACGGTGACCATACTCAAGGCTCCCACCGCCGTCAGATTTTCCCAGGAAACCTTCAGGGACACTGCAGCCGTATCCGCCCCAAATCCCAGCCCCATAAACTGAGCGATCAGAGGCCGCACTCCCGTAACTGCTGCCCAGACCACCACGATACCGGAAAGGATCCCAAGAGGCAGCGCAAACAGCAGCAGATAAAAAGCCTCATAGAAAATGCTGCTGCGCTTCTGCCGCCCAGTGGCTCCTACAGAACAGAGCATTCCCAGATATTGGCTTCGTTCCCGAAAGGACATCTGGAACACATTGTCAATGAGTGCTACAGACACTGCCATAATCAGAGCCACGAACAGAATACTCATATACTTTACCATCCTGTTGATGGTTTCATTGGAAGAATCCCCAGAAAAGCCCAGAAGAAAATCATTAAACTCCAGTTCCCGTCCTTCCATCATCTCCCGAAGGGAGACTACATAAGAATCTGTCAGCAGTTTCTGATCAAAGATCATAGACAGATTAAACTCAGGCCTGCCAAGCAGCTGTTCTTCTGTCAGCGCCGTAAGCGCCGTATATCCCGCTGCCGCCAAATCTTCATAGGCAGGAGTCTTTATGATCCCCACCACCTGGTACGTCTGCTTCTCTCCGGTATATTCCCGATTCTCCAAAAAACTGTCGTTGCTTCCATAATAAGGGAAATTTTCCGGCACATCCACCGTCTCCCCAGAGGATACCTCTATCTGAAAAAATGGAAAATAGGTTTTTCCTCCGTCCTCCTGGATCCCGGTCACAGACCGATGAAAAAATTCTGCTTCCACCGTATCCCCCAGCTTTAGCATGGCGCCATCCTCCAGAGCGCTTCTGGAGATCACCAGCTCCTGCTCATTTTCCGGGAGCCGCCCTTCCTCCAGGGAAATATTCATCCAGTCAAAACAGTCTCCGGTATAGCCTTTCACATTCAGATAGGGACGATCCGGATTCCCGGATTCTAAAAACTCAGTGCAGCCCAAGGCAGCAGAACCGGCCGTCTCCTTCACATAAGAAAGGCTCTTTAGCTCCTGGTACTGGTTCTTAGAAATGCCGTAGACAGAAGCATGCCATTTTCCATCCTTTCTGGCAGCCACTGTTTCCAGATACTCAATCCCGGTATCCTTTCCCACAAACACACAAGTCATAAGAAGCACCATCAGCAAAATCCCCACAAAGGTGGTGAGGGTGCGCTTCTTATTTTTTTTCATATATTTCCTGGTAACCTGAAAAACAATATTTTTTCTCACTGTTTTTCACCTCCCAGTATGCGAATTCTCTCATCCCGAAGGATCCTGCCGTCCTCGATCCAGATCATCCGGTCCGCCTGAAGCGCAATACTCTCATCGTGCGTGATAAGGATCTGGGTCTGGCGCAGTTTTCGATTAGCCCGCTTCATCATCTCAATAATTTCCGCTCCGGTTTTCCGATCCAGATTCCCCGTTGGTTCATCTGCCAGCAGAATAGCTGGACGATTATATAAGGCTCTTCCGATCGAAACCCGCTGCTGCTGGCCTCCGGAAAGCTGACTGGGCAGATTCCTCCTCCGGTTTTCCAGTCCAAGACTTTCCACCACCTGGTCTAACCTCTGAATATCTGGCTTTCTGCCATCTAAAAGATGGGGCAGCAGAATGTTTTCCTCCACATTCAAAACCGGCAGGAGATTATAGAACTGGTAGATCAAACCGATCTGCCTTCTTCTGAAAATTGCCAGCTTATCCTCGCTTAAACTGTGAATGTCCGTCCCGCCTATCAGCACCCTGCCGGAGGTAGGCTTATCCACTCCTCCAAGGATGTGAGGCAGGGTGGATTTTCCACTTCCGGAAGGCCCCACAATGGACACAAACTCTCCTGCCTCCACAGAAAAAGAGACCTGATCCAAAGCCTTCACGCAATTCTCCCCGGATCCGTAGATCTTAGTCAACTGTTCGCATCTTACTAGTTCCATATCTGATTCCTCCTGTTTTTGGCCGCCAGTATCCCTTCTCTCCCCTGGGTCTAGTCGCTTCAACCACCTCTTCCCTGTACACCACAGTGCGATCCTGTCAAGCATTTTTGTTTCCCAGGAAGGAATTACTGTGAAATAGAAATGCCCTGAACGCAGGGAGCCTATCCTTTCCCATCGTTCAGGGCTTCCATCCGCTGCTCTTTCCTTTACTATTACTATACAGAAAGAATCTGACACGGAAGTGAATTTTTCAGTGACATTTTTGTCACAAGTTTACCATCAGTATACACTGCTATTACATAAGATACCGGAACAGAGCATCAAAGGGACGCAGCAGTTTCACTCTCCATTTCCGCTGGCCTATGAGCTTCTGAGGTGTCTGCCCCTCCTTCAGATCATAATTATCCCGATCCGCCACAATGAGAGCCTCCTTTTCATAAGCCTCCATCTCCTGTCTCAGCCACTGATTCAACGGCTTACTGTCGATCACCAGCATGATCTCTGTATCCAGATAAGCGCTTCGCATATCCCAGTTAAAGGAGCCCACAGCGGAAAGCCGGTCTCCCACGGTCATACATTTCCCATGGTAGGATACGCCGCTGTCATATTCCATAACCTTCACACCAGTTCCAAGAATCCGTTCCTTATGGACCTGATAATCCACTGCTCCGAAAGGATTTCCATTGTTTGCCACTGAATTGGTCATCATATGCACCGGCTCCGCCTTTTGGCATACCTCCTCCAGCCGTTCGAACATATACTCACTGCAGAGGATATAAGGCGTATGGAAATATACTTCTCCCTCCCCCTGCTTCATCAATTCTGTAAGCTGATAAAACAACACCGGTTCTTTTACCTTGGGTTCTATGGGATTGGAGAGCAGACGAATCTGGTTGGTTTCCACAGTCTTTTCCAGATAATCGGTCTCTTCCAGCCACTGAGGATGTTCCCGCTGAACCTTCTGGTACAGTTGCCCCAGCTCATTTCTCCGCTGCTCCACCACCTGTTCCTTCCCCTTTGAAACTTGATCCATCACCACTTTGCAGCAAGGCTGTTCCCATATCCTGTGGAAATAATCCAGTACATCTTTCAAAGAAGAGGTCTCTTCCTTCCCGGTATTGTACACCAGCACATCCCAATCATAGTTTATATAGTCTGTATCGGAACCAAGGAAGAAATCATACGTATTGCGCCCTCCGATAATATAAGCCCGATCATCTGCGATCAGATATTTATCATGGAGCCTTGCCATCAGCTCCCAGGGTCTTAAAAGATTAATGGGGTTATAAACCTTAAAGGTAAAATGCTCAGATGATGCTGCTGCACGAAAATAATCATTTCCGCTGCAATGGATAAAATAAGAAAATCCATCTATGAGAACCTGTACTTCCACCCCCCGGTCTGCCGCATCCAGCAAAGCCCCCAGCATCAGCTTACCGCTGTTGTCTGATTTAAAATCAAAGGTGGACAAAATAATGCGCTCCTTGGCATTGGCAATCAGCCGCAGCCGTTCCTCCAGCGCTTCCTGATTACCCGGAAGCATGGCCGCCCGATCCTGGCCGACTGTACTGCTGTAATAATCCTGAGGGTTAAATGCCTCCTGAGTCTTTGGAAGAACACCTCCCTGCTTTTTATAGGGAAGGCACACTGCAAGCAGATACACCACAACCACAATCAAAACAACTATCAGAATCAACAATTTTCTACTGATCTTTAGTCTCATAATCTCTCCTTATGCCAGCATCGTATTCTCTGACATATTCCTTTCTCAAGCCCTATTCTATCACGAAAATTGCTGATTTTTTCAACTTTATATAATTTTCATACTTTTCACAATATTTCTATAACTCTTTTCAACCTTGCAAACTTATAATTTTTCGCTCCACTCCTTCTCTTTAAAACCAACCAACACAAAATCATCCCCGATCACCAAGGGCCGTTTCACCAGCATACCATCTGTGGCCAAAAGCTCATACTGAGCCTCCTCACTCATCTGCGGAAGTCTCTCCTTCAGCTGCAGCTCCCGGTAAAGCATTCCGCTGGTATTGAAAAATTTTTTCAGCTCCAGTCCGCTTTTTTCATGCCACAGCTTCAGTTCCTCTACCGTAGGATTCTCCTCTTTAATGTGACGGTCTGTAAACTCCACCCCCTTCTCTGTCAGCCATTTTTTCGCTTTCTGACAGGTGGTGCACTTGGGATACTCTACAAATAATACCTTCATTTTCTCATCCTCCTTTATCTATTACTTTCTGTTTTATTTGCTTTTTCTGTTCTGCCTGTTTCTTATCTACTGCTTTTACTTCCATATTTTACTGTTCTTCCGACTTCTGCCGGCAGTGCGCCAACTGGCAAACATCTCGCTTTTCTATTTAAAATGTCCCGGCAGATACGCACAGATCTGCCAGACAACAACGGTCGCAGTAAGGTTTTGTCCTGGCAGTGCATACCTCCCGTCCATGATACACCAGCCGATGGCAGAAATCACTGCCCTCCTCTGGAGGAATGATCTTCCACAAAGCCATCTCCACCTTTTTGGGATCCTTCTCCCCATCTACCAGGCCGATCCGATTGGTCAGCCGGATGCAATGGGTATCTGTCACAATGGCAGGTTTTCCAAATACATCCCCCATAATCAGGTTGGCGCTTTTGCGACCCACGCCCGGCAGCTTCAAAAGAGCATCGAAATCCTCCGGCACCTTTCCTCCATACTCCTCCTTCAGCATCCGCATACAAGCGCTGATATCTCTGGCCTTGCTCCTTCCCAGCCCGCAGGGCCTCACGATTTCTTCAATCGCCTCTGGAGATGCCTCTGCCAATGCCTCCACGCTGGGATATTTGGCAAACAGTTCCTCCACAATCACGTTCACCCTGGCATCTGTACACTGCGCTGCCAGGCGCACACTCACCAAAAGTTTCCATGCCTGGTCATAATCCAGGGTACATCCAGCATCCGGATACTCCTGCTTCAGCCGCGCAATTACCTCCAGAGCCAATGCTGATTTCTCTTCGTTTTTTTTATCCTTTGTATTTTTCGGCATTCTTTTCTTCCCGCTTTCTCTAGATCCTTATACTTTTTTCTATCCCTGTACCTTCCCGATTCTAAAACCTCCCGGCTTTGTTGTCTGCTTCCAACACATGTCCGTACTCTGAAATTATTATAGCCTGTGATCAAGAAAAACACAACCGAAAAACATTTCAGAAAAAATCCCTGATCAATGCTTTATAAATGCCTCAAATCCAGCCTCATGAAGGCGCTTTACCAACTCCTCCGCATTGGATTTTTGAGAAAATGCCCCGGCCTGCACAAAGTATATTTTCTCCGGATTCTCCCCTTGTTCCAGGGCTTCCTTCACCTCCCGCCGAAAACCATTCATGGAGAGCCCCATTCTGGACCATACATGGGTGGGATCCACATGTCCCGAAGATTCTCCTGCGATTCTTCCCTCGTCGTGGCTGGAAATCAAATACAGGCCGGAATCCAGCTTCTTCATAGGATCCCAGCCTCTTTCCCTGCAAATTTTTGTACACAGTTCTACTGCTCCCCGATACCCTCTCAGAATATCCTCTTTAAATTTCTTCTCGTCTAAAACCTCATACTTTGCCCCATCAGTATACCGCATAGCGTTGGTTTCGCAGATCTCAAAGGTGATCAGATGCCTGTTTCCATATCCCGCATCTGCCCAGCTTCGGTATGGCTCCGGCAAGGTATACAAAACCTTCCCTTCTTTCTCGCAGTCCACAATATAATGGACGCACTCGGAGACAGAGGGCTGATTCCAGTAATCCGCCACTGCTTTTGCATTTCCCTGCGGCGTGCCGATGCTGTGAACCTGGATACCTCTTTTTTCTCCAGGAATCGCCTGCTGATAGCAGCGATTCTTCGTCAAAAAATACGTTTCTATTTTTAATGCCATAATGTACTCCTTTTCTCTCTTTTTCTACAAATTATGCAGATGGAAAAAAAGAGTTCAGGACATACGATCAGAAAGTCCGAACGTATTTACAGATTTTTTTCAAAAAATTCTTTCATAGTTTCCAGCGCCAGTTCCTCATCCGGGCCTTCCAGGATCACTTCCACCACATCCCCGCATTTGACTCCAAGACTCATCAATGCCATCAGCCGATCCGCCCCAGCAGAGCATTCCCCCTTTGCCACCTGGATCCTGCTCTCAAACTTCTTTGCCTCTTTCACCAAAAGTCCAGCCGGACGGGCGTGAAGTCCTATTGCATCGGTTATCACATACTGAAACTTTTTCATAATTGTCCTCCTGCATCCTCCGTGTAAAAGAACCCTCACGCCTTATGCACGGATTCTCTTTTTTCGTAATATGGTATCCTTTGGTCCCTCTGGCTGCTTTCTTCCAGCCTATCCCATTTTCCCGGCGCTTCCCTGCTCCACTTTGACAAGTCCGGGCGCTTAGATACTATTCTTCTCCTAAACAGTATCTGTCTTTTTACAAAAATTATACTCTTTTCTCATACTTCTGATAAGCCCTGAATTTCTCTTTTCTACGCTTTTTTATTTGTTCCGGTGATTTATTCTGCATGAGATATCTGTCATGTAAAAGACCAAAATTGTTCTGAAAATGCAGATTCGTTTCCCGCTTTTCTTACTCTTCCGTTTCTCTTAACCTCCATTTATTTTCCCTTATCCAAAAAGGTATTGAAAAAAATCTAAAAAATGATTTCAGGATGATTATTGGAACAGAATTATTAAATTTTTATACGCTCTTCCCTTTCTCTTCAGCTTCCATTAAAATAAGAATCATCAGAAAGATTACCGAACTTACCGTGATGCATAAATAAATGGTATCAATCAGAGTCCCCGCATACATTTGCCAAATCTCCCCACAAGTGCGGCTGCTTGGCTCATTGTCCGCGGAAATAAAGGAGTATCTATGACTGCGAATCCCATGATCACCATGATCATTCCTGTTTATAATGCAGAAATGACCATTGCCCGCTGCCTGGACAGCGTTTTAAAACAGGATTATACCGATTTTGAGCTTCTGATCGTAGACGACGGAAGTACCGACAATTCCGGCGCGATCTGCGACAGCTATGAAAAAAAAGATCCCAGAGTCCGGGTCATCCACCAGGAAAATTCCGGCGTATCTGCCTCCAGAAATCTGGCTCTCAGCCTTGCCAGGGGAACCTATGTACAGTTTTTAGACAGTGATGACTGGATCACTCCCAATGCTATGCGCTTGCTGAGCAATGCCGCCCTGACCTGCCAGTGCGATATGGTCATCTGTGATTTTTATCGTGTTTCCGGAAAACGAGTCTCCCACAAGGGGAATATTGATGAGGAGGGACTGCTGACCACAGAAGAATTTGCCGCCTATATGCTGGAAAACCCTGCAGATTTCTATTATGGGGTGCTTTGGAATAAACTGTACCGAAGGGAAATTATTGCAATGCACCAGCTTAAAATGGATCCAGCCATCAGCTGGTGTGAAGATTTTATGTTTAACCTGGAATATATCCGCCATGCAAAGACATTCTATGTCTTGCCGGTACCGCTCTACTATTATGTCAATACAAAGGGCTCTCTGGCCAACCAGGGCATGAGCATTACTCAGACCATCAAAATGAAGCTTATAGTCTTTGAGTACTACAACAATTTTTATAAACATGTGCTGACAGAAAAAGACTATGAAAAAAATCAGCTTCGAGTCTATCGTTTTCTCATTGACGCTGCCAATGACGGAGTTGTTCTCCCTTCCATCCTGCCCGGTACCAAAAAGCTGGGGGAAGAGCGAAGTTTTGTATCAAAGGAGGCCATTGTGGGACCAGGCCCCCTGAAAGACTGTTACCGCAGCAGAAAGCTTCTGGATTACTGTCTGGAGCCCATCGCCCAGAAAAACAGTCTCACCTCCCAGGAAGTCTGGCTGCTTTTCTGTTTGTTCGACCCTCACCACGGCATTACCCGAAAAGAACTGGCTGATTTTGCAGGTATTTCTCTTTCCACCCTGTCCTCTCTCCTGCAGCGTCTGACCCACAAGAGTCTGATCAAAACAGAAACGAAGCGTTCTACCGGAGAGTTTGCCGTCACTTTTCTGGCAGCGGCAGATCCGATTCTCCGGGAATTCTCCGCCATCTCCCTCTCCTACCGGCAAACCGCACTGGAAGGGTTTTCCAGGGAGGAGGCAGAACAGTATGCTCAGTTGAATCAGAAAGTACAGGAGAATATTGAAAGGCTGTTTTGAAGCGCCAATAATTATCTTTATATAGCCTACAATCCTATAGCAACCATTCTCTTAATAATTCTGATTTAAGTAACCCGAAGAAATTCTCCATGATAGAATTATCCAGACAGTTCCCTTTTCTGGACATACTTTGCCGGATTCCTTTTTGCTACTGTTTGTGTTGATATTGCCAACCTTGACCGGAATGGAAAATAAGGTTTATATTATCTGGAATCTTCAAAAACGCCTTATCCAACATATCCAGTACTTGGTTCAGCACTGGATGTTCGCTTATGTTATAACGAATGATTCCACCATTAAACATATCAAGGATAGGAGAAAAATACAGTTTCGTTCCAAATAAAGAAAATTCTGTTATATCAGTCGTCCATTTTTGATTTGGTTTATCTGATTTAAAATTACGCTGGATAAGATTGGGAGCAATCTTTCCAATCTGTCCTTTTTTAATTCTGTCGAATACATCTTTTTTCCTGATGACATGAAAAATCCCCTTTCACTAGACTTATATTTTGTCTAACAAAAGGGGGGCACTTCACCGGAATTTGTCGTCAATAAATATCCTAAATCCGGGAAGGCAACTGAATTAAACCCAACTATGATCTCGCAGCGGTTTGGCCGCATCCGGAAACATATCGGGCTTGACCGGATGCGCTTCCACGACCTAAGACACTATTCTGCATCGATCCTGCACGCACTGGGGATACCAGATGCCTACATTATGTCGGCCGGCGGTTGGGGGAACGATACCGTCCTAAAATCCGTATATCGCCATGTAATGGAGGATGAGCAGCGAAGAGCTTCTCAGATTGCGATCAGTCATTTTGACAGATTGTATGACACGAAAAACAAAAACCCTTGAATAATCAAGGGCTTTTCAGTAGCGGAAGGGAGACTTGAACTCTCGACACCACGGGTATGAACCGTGTGCTCTAGCCAGCTGAGCTATTCCGCCATATATAATTTTGAAATCCATGGGGCCTATAGGGCTCGAACCTATGACCCTCTGCTTGTAAGGCAGATGCTCTCCCAGCTGAGCTAAGACCCCA
>CABRXX010000035.1:0-25465 GCA_902475025.1 uncultured Lachnospiraceae bacterium
GCCGTAGGCGGAGAAGTCTGCGAGCAGACTTCTTTTTATAGTAAAGTTTGATTTTTATGACTCTTTGTCAGGAGTTGGGAAAATTTATTTTTAATTTCGTAAGATTGGATTTTTGATACCCGAATCCTAATATATAGAATAGAAAGATAATAAATAAAAACAGAAACGATACACCGGGCTTTTTCTGAGGAAGTCCGGCAGAAGCGCGCTGCAGATCAGTAAGGGACATTCCGATGTAAAAGTCAGAATGTCCTTTTTGTTTGGCGCTTTGGGGATAAGTTTCTAAGAAGGAAAAAATAATTGCAAATTATCTAAAATAAATATTGACCGATCGGTCAATAAGCAGTAGAATACAATTATAAACCAGACGGTTTATAATAAAACAAATACAGGAAGAGCATTTAAGAAAAAGCGCCGGAGGAAATAAATCGGCGGGGTGAGAGTGGAGAATGGTAGGTGATTTGAATGAAGAAGAATCAAACTGCTCAAAAGGAATCGCTTCTATCTTCGGTAAAACCGTCCAAAGCGATTGTTGATCTTGCAGTGCCGGCAACGCTGGCACTGCTGGCCAAGGCGGTGTACAACATTGTAGATACCGCCTACATTGGAATGCTGGACAGCGATATTGCCCTTGCGGCAGTGGGGGTTACCCTGCCGCTGCTGCTGATTATGGTGTCCATAGAAAATATTTTTGCGGCAGGCGCGGGCGTGCTGGCCGGCCGTCAGCTGGGGGAGAATAATAAGGAGGAGGCCAGCCGGACAGTCACCACCATTGTGGGCTTCTCTGTGTTTGTGGGAGCGGTTTTGTGTGTGGCTGGCCTCTTGTTTATGGAACCGCTGCTTCGTTCTTTCGGGGCATCCGATGCCGTCCTGCCCCAAGCCAGGGACTATGCCTTCTGGATGTTTATTGCAGCGCTGTTTAACCTGCCGGCTCAGAGTATGAACTGCGCTGCACGGGCAGAATCTTCAGTGAAGATTTCTTCCATTGCCGTGATCGCAGGGGCGGCGCTGAATGTACTTTTGGATCCGATATTTATGTTTTCCTGGGGCCTGGATATGGGAGTGGAGGGAGCCTCCCTTGCCACCACCATTTCCCAGTGTGTAACCTTTGTGATTTTGCTGTGCTTTTATCTGGGCGGATTTTCAGTGATCAAGATCAGTCCCAGAGGATTTAAGCTCTCCGCCCGGTTTATCTGGGACGTGATTTCCATCGGGATTCCTACAGCAGTGATCCAGATCTGTCTGGCAGCGGCCACCTCTCTTACCAATATTGCTGCAAAGACGCTTCCAGATTCTGATCTGATTATTGCAGCCTACGGCGTTGTCCAGCGGCTGGTTCTGATTGGATGCTATGTGATCATGGGGTTTATGCAGGGGTATCAGCCGGTAGCCTCCTATGCTTTTGGGGCCGGAAATAAGGAGCGCTTCGGAAAATCCGCCAGATTTGCTTTCCAGGGATCCCTGGTTTTGACGATTCTTGTGGCGGCAGTTTACATTGTACTGGCGAAGCCTCTGATTCTGCTGTTTAACCGCAATCCCCTGGTGGTGGAGTACGGAAAATGGCTGCTGATCTCCCAGGTGGCCCTGTATCCGGCCTTTGGCCTGTGTTATATGATGACCATTACGTTTCAGACCATAGGATCTTCTAAAATGGGGCTGTTTCTCTCTTTGATCCGTCAGTGTCTGTTTTATATTCCCTTTATTTTGACTCTGCCGGGGCTTCTGGGAGTGAGAGGCATTTATTTTTCCCAGCCGGCGGCGGATTTTCTGACCCTTCTGGTGTGCGTCTGCCTGATTAAGCCCATGAAGCGGGGAATTTTGAAAAATATGGATTTGAAAAAGCAGGAAAGGACAGTTGTAGAAGCTGAAATATAAAAAGTTATTGACTACTCGGTCTGTTTCGTGTAAACTGTGATAGACCGGGTGGTTAATAAATGGAACAAGGAGGTGGAATATGCGGAAAGAAGAAAAGACAAGACGCACCTATGAACGGATCCTGTCTGCGGCTATCGAAGAGTTCGGAACCAAGAGCTATGACAATGCTTCCTTGACAACTCTCTGCAATGAGAAGCAGATTTCTAAGGGGCTGATCTACCATAATTTTAAGAACAAAGATGAGCTGTATTTAAAATGTGTGGAGACCTGCTTTGAAGCCATAACAGACTATTTTGAAAATCAGGATAACAGGGTAGGAAGCGTGCAGGAGAGAATGAAGCGTCTGTTTCAGATTCGCCAGCAGTTCTTTCAGGAGAATCCCTATTACTGCAACCTGTTTTTCAATACAGTTTTTCAGCCGCCCAAGCATCTTCGCAGTGAGATTCAGGAGCTTCGGAAAAAATATGATGAATTTTATGTCACTCGTTTCCGGGAGCTGTTGCAGCAGCTAAAGCTGCGGGATGGGATTACTGTGGATGCGGCTATGGAATATTTTTTGGCGTTTCTGGAGATGTTTAACGGATATTTTCAGAGTAAATCCGGTGAAAACGGAGATCTTCATGCCCTGATAGAGGATCATGAGGTAAACCTTTCTAAAATTTTGGACATTATGTTATATGGAGTGGCAAAAGAAGGATTGTGATGGAGAAGATGGAGGACGTAACCTTTGACCAATTAATCACTGTAGATAAGCCTGAAATTTTTCTGGAGTCAGCCCAGCCGTTTATGAAACTGATGATGCAGTATCAATGCGCGATGCTGGAGATCCAGACAAAGTTTCAGGTTTTAAATGCAGAATTATCCCTGGACAGCGATCAGAACCCCATTGAAACCATTTCCTGCAGATTGAAAAAGCCCATCAGTATTATTGAAAAACTGAAAAGGAAAAATTTTGAGGTGACGGTTGAGAATATTGAGAAGCATCTGCAGGACGTGGCGGGAGTCAGAGTAATCTGTTCCTTTCCCAGGGATATTTACATTCTGGCGGATAAGATTTGTTCCCAGGACGATATCCGTCTGATTGCCAAAAAGGATTATATTCAGAAACCCAAAAAGAACGGATACCGAAGCCTGCACCTGATTTTGGAGGTGCCGGTGTTTTTTTCCAATGAGACCAAGCCTATGAAAGTGGAGGTGCAGCTGCGCACCATTGCCATGGATCTGTGGGCCAGCATAGAACACAAGATTAAATATAAGAAAGAAATAAAAAGAGATTCCCGGAAGATGGAACGGGAGCTGTGTCTCTGTGCGGAACAGCTGCACCGGGTGGACCTGCGGATGCAGGAGATTGGTCAAGAGATAGAGAAAGAAAATGAGAATGTTGTTGAGGACAAAAGCGGATGCCCATTTGCACCTGGCATTAGTACAATAGCAGAAATGAACCTGGAGGAAGAATGACATGATAGTTTTAGCAGTAAGGTTATTGGCAGCCATTGCGCTGGCATTTTTAGCAGGAAAGCTGATCTCGAAGATCAAACTGCCGTCGATTTTGGGCTGGCTGATCGCAGGAATGATTTTAGGACCCCATGCGGTTTCCCTGATGAACCAGGAAATTCTGGACGCTTCCTGGTATCAGACCATAGTGCATATTTTGGAATGTGCAGTGGGATTAATGATCGGCACCGAGCTGGTGTGGAATAAGATCAAGCGTTCCGGAAAGGCCATTGTGATCACTACCTTGACCCAGTCCATAGGAACCTTTTTATTTGTATCCCTTGTCTTTGGAATTGTATTTTCAATTCAGGGTATCCCTCTGTACCTGGCCTTTTTATTCGGCGGCATTGCCCTGGCAACGGCTCCGGCTCCGGCTCTGTCCATTGTGCGGGAATTTAAGACCAGAGGCCCGGTGACCAATACCCTGATTCCCATGGCGGCCTTAGATGATATTGTGGGATGTATTATTTTCTTTACGACGATTGCCATTGTGGCCGGAAATCTCTCTGCAGGGGAACTGCCTGCCTACATGATCGCTCTGGTGGTGCTTCTCCCTCTGGTAATTGGGGTGGTCACAGGGCTGCTGGCTGGTGTATTATTGAGAAAGGAGAGAAGTCCCAAAGCCACTTTGGCGCTCTTGATTGTGAACATCCTGATTGCATCAGGTGTGGGATTTTTCTTTAACTATGCAGTAATGCCCAAGCCGGTGCTGAACTTTATGCTGATCGGTATGGCGTTTTCCGCTACCTTTTCCAATATGATGACAGAGAAACGGCTGGAAGAGATCATGCAGGGATTCAATCCCTTCCTGGGAATTGCAATGATCATTGTGATCCTGAATCTGGGAGCGCCGCTGGATTATCATCTGATTATGGGAGCGGGCCTGTTTACCGTGATCTATATTGCAGCCAGAGCCTTTGGTAAATATTTCGGCGCTTATTTTGGCGCCAGCATCACAAAATCACCTAAAACAGTGAAAAAATATCTGGGTCTGACGCTTCTCCCCCATTCCGGCGTGTCTTTGGTCTTTACAGGAATCGCAGTTTCCGTGCTGAGTGTCCCTGCTCCGGAGTGCGCAGGAATTATTCAGGGAACGATTGCAGCGGCAGCGGTGATCAATGAAATTATTGCTGTGATTGTGGCGAAAAAAGGCTTTGAGTGGGCCGGAGAATTTGACAGCAGCCAGAACGCTGCGGACAGAGTTGGTCAGGAACAGCCAAATCCCATTATCATTACCATCAGCAGACAGCATGGAAGCGGCGGCAGAGAAGTGGGAAAACAGCTTTCAGAACGTCTTGGGATCCCCTTCTATGATCATGATCTGATCGAGATGGCAGCTCAGTCCTGTCCCATTGATAAAAGCTTCTTTGAAAATCCGGACGCTAAGGGAGCCGGCGGCTTCTGGCATGAGCTGGGAGAGGGAATGAAGCTGGATCTATCCATGACAGATAAGGCGTTTATGCACCAGGCTTCTGTGATCCGGGAGATCGCCGGGAAGGGTGGCTGTATTATCGTGGGACGCTGCGCAGACTACGTATTAAGGGACTATGCAAATATCCTGAAGGTGTTTGTCTATGCAGATCTGGACAGTCGTAAGGAACGAATCGAGCAGATCTACCATGAGGCGGACGAGAAAGCCCTGAGTAAAATCGAAAAGACAGATAAGAAACGGGCGTCCTATTACCGGTACTATACGGGTCAGAATTTCGGAGAGGCAAAAAACTATGATGTCTGCCTGAACAGCAGCCTTTTGGGCATTGACAGATGCGTGGAGCTAATCCAGGCCGCTTATGCCCAGTTGGCGGAAAAAGCTGCTAAGTAGCCGGAGTTTGACAATCGGCCAGAGGCGGCCTGGCGGACACGCCCGCAGCGCAAAGGCTGTCGGAAACGCTGATGGATACGAAAAAATAGAGAGACGATAGAGGTGCGGCGGTAACGCAACCTGTCTGGAAAAAGGAAGAACTGCCCTAAGGCTTCGGAAAGAACCGGATCGTTGGGGCAGTTTTCTCTTGCTGTATAGGATCAGGGGGCAAACCCGTATGTTCTACAAACTGAATATTTCCCAAAACTTCACGCCGGGCTTCATTATGGCTCTATATACATTTGGCAGAGAACTGAAATGGAAACCACATATCTGAAGGTGGATCCGTGGGCAAGATTATTATTTGGTAGTCTATGAAAATGAAAGAATTACCTGGCACTACTGCCGAGCGGTGTGAAAAGTCGGCAGATCAAATCAGGATCTATCTTCTATTAGTTGACTGTATCGATATTGTTTTAGTATGGAATGGTCTTTTGGAGCAATCTGAGAGACTTTTTTTAAATAAAAATGCCGTCGGGTATGCCAACAAGAAAGAACATACTAATTTGCGCATATTTGGTGAGGCCTGAGTTTGTTGTTGATTGAGAACCATTGATTTCTTCCTGAGACTGTATTATACTTTTAGATAAGAAGCCAGATACGCGCAAAACCTGGATAAGGGTCAAGCATAAGCGGAGGGAAAATTCAGCAGGAAATAAAATGGGATTCGAGACAAACGTTATCCAGGAAGAAATCAAGGGGAGGAATCGGTTATGAAAAAATTAAAAAAGGAATTGTCAGCGCTGCTGTTTATTCTGTGCAGTTTTTGCCTGATGCTGCTGCCGGCCCAGACGGCAAGGGCAGCGCTTTTGCCCACTGCATCGGATAATCGCACTGTTTCGCTGAGAAGAAAATCAGATCTTGTGAATGTAGACAACGGATATATGCGGGTGTACTATACCGGAACATCGATTGGGGTCGAGTATTATGACTACAATTTTAAGATCACCAGCAAAAAAACGGTTGCCATGGAACTGCCGATTTGGGGAGGATTCTATGCTGGCTCCGATGGATATTATGTTGCTGAAGGACAGAATAATATCGGAGAAAATGACGGGGCTGAGATTATCCGGGTGATCAGATACGATAAAGACTGGAGAAGAAAAGGTGCAGCTTCTATCACCGGAAACAGCCAGCTGTTTGGAGGAGAGGTACGCTATCCCTTCGATTACGGCTGTGTGGAGTTTACGGAGCAGGGGGGAAAGCTGTATATTGTCACAGCCCATGAGGGCTATGTGGATCCTTCCGTGGGACAGGGACACCAGGGTTTTCTGATGATCTCTGTGGATAAAGCCACCATGACAGGAAAGATTGTGGACAGCGATCTCTGGCATTCTTTTGCCCAATATATTGAAAGCAAGGATTCGTATCTGTATGTGTTGGAGCAGAGCGAAGGTTCCAGATATACGAAGCTGAGCAGATATGATACGGCAACTATGGACAAGATTTCCATTCCCGTTTTGAAGTATGGCGGTTCCAAGGATTCCGTATGGGCAATTGACTGCTATGCCAGCGTGGACGGCATGGCACTGTCTTCGAATCATGTATTGTGTCTGGGAACCTCTATTGATCAGTCAAAGTATGATACCGCCTATTCTTCCGGTGCCGCTCACAATATTTACCTGACAGTCACACCAATGGATGATTTTTCAGAGAGTGCTACGCAAGTCAAATGGCTGACCGATTATGTGGGCAATCAGAAATCTTTTTTAGGGGCAAAGATTACCAAGATTCATGACAACCGTTTTATGATCTCCTGGGAAGAGTATGACACAGAACAGGAGGGCGTGGTAGATGATGCCCTCTCCACCAGTGTACTTCATTATCTTTATGTGGATGGGAAGGGAAATAAACTTACGAGAGAGTATACAGCCGCAGCCCCCATCTCGGATTGTCAGCCTATTGTAAAAGATTCAAAGGTAATCTATTACGCATCCAATTCCAATGCAGTGAATTTTTATTCCATCCATACAGACAACGGCGCATTAACAAAGAATACTTACCGGGTGTTGGGGGAGAATGCTACATGGAATTTTTCGAAAGGCGTGCTTACCATATCCGGAACAGGAAAAGTAACATTGCCAGAAGAAAAAGGGCGGAGACCGATTTCCACAACAGCAGGCAGCATTTCTTATTCCATAGGCAGCAGGTGGCCGGCGGGGATTGCAAATCAGACAAAAAAAATCGTGGTGAAATCAGGGATTACTGGGATTGATGAAGAAGTATTTCGGAATTTCAACAATCTGGAAGAGGTAGTTCTGGAAAACGGGATAAAAAGTATTGGAGAGAAAGCGTTTTATTCCTGTGAGAAATTAAGAAAAATCACCATTCCGGCCAGTGTGACACAAATCGGAAAAGATTTTCTCTGGACAGGCTATACCTGGGTAGGAAGTTCTGGTCACGTAGTATATGCTGCGATCTATGCACCTAAAGACTCCTATGCAATCCAATATGCCAAGAAAAATGGAATCCAGTATAAGATGGATCTTTCTAAGGCAGCTGTGAGCGGAATGAAAGCCAGCTACCGGTACACAGGGAAAGCGATCACACCCTCCGTTCAAGTAAAGCTTGGCGGCCAGACCTTAAAAAAGGGCAGGGATTATCAGATCACCTATAAAAATAATAAAAAGGTAGGTACAGCCACTGTAACCATTACCGGTCTTGGAAATTACGGAGGAGAGATCAGAAAAACATTTAAGATCACAAAAACATCCGGAACATCTAAAAAGAATATCGGGAAATGTTCTATTAAGCGAATTGCGTCTCAAAGATATACCGGAAAGCCCATCAAGCCGGTGATCACGATAAAAGATGGTTCTAAGACACTGAAAAACGGTACTCATTATACAGTGACCTATAAGAACAATAAAAAGGTGGGGAGCGCTTCCGTTACCATTACCGGAAAGGGAAGTTATACTGGAAGTGTGAAAAAGAGCTTTACCATCAAATATATGACTCCAGCCAAGGGTAAGACGGTAAAAGTTTCAGGGGCCTATTATAAGATCACAAAGAGCGGGGATTCTAAGACTGCGGAAGTGCAGTATGTCAAGCCCGCGGATAAAAAGAAATCAAATGTTTCCATACCGGATACTGTGAATATCAGCCATGTGACCTGTAAGGTGACTTCCATAGCTGCAAATGCGTTTCGGGATAACAAGTACATAAAGTCAGTACGCATGGGCAAATATGTGGCGGCTATAGGGGATAATGGCTTCCAAAACTGCCGGAAGCTGGGCAAGGTGACACTGGGAGGAAATGTAAAGAAGATCGGTGCAAGAGCGTTTGGAGGCTGCACAGCGCTTCGCACTCTTACCCTGCCTTCTAAGGTGACAACCATTGGCAAGCAGGCATTTTACAGTTGCAGCCGTTTGAAAACAATTGTGATCAAGAGCACAAAACTGACGTCAAAGACCGTAGGAAGCAGTGCTTTCGGCCGCATTTATGGGAAAGCTACTGTAAAGGTTCCTGCAAAACAGCTGAAATCTTATTCCAAGATGCTCAAGACTAAGGGAATGGGCGGAAAAGTAAAATTTGTCAAAGGCTAAAAGTAGGGGATGTTGCAAAACACCTTCGGCGGTACCCTTTCGGGTGGTTTTTCTCCGAAAACAGATATGTTTTTGGAGAAAAATACACGGAAAATCCACCGGAATTCGTATTTTGCAATATCCTTTTTTACTGTATCTTAACCCGGAATGTGATAAAATAAAGATCTAGTGCTGAAACTTTAGGAGCTGCCGTTTTGGGAGTGATGGAATGAAGAAAGAAGCTGTAAAAAAAGAAACTATAAGAAAGAATATTTTGATTGCTGCTGGGGTGTTTGCTCTGGCAGTGATTTGCTGTCTGGCGCTGCAAAAGCTGGGGGTGCAGGAGCAGAGCACTACAGTGTTCGTGTTTGCAGTGTTTTTGATCTCTTTGGTGACTGAGGGATATATTTACGGCGTATTGTCCGCTTTTTTAGGAATGCTGGCTGTAAACTATGCGTTTACGTATCCATACTATGAGCTGGATTTTATTATTCCGGTTAATCTGATTTCCGCCGTGATTATGATCACAGTAGCGATCCTGACGGGGACTCTGACAACGAAGCTGAAAGAGAACGAAGCGGCGAAGGCGGAGAGTGAGAAGGAACGGATGCGGGCAAATCTGCTGCGGGCCATTTCTCATGATCTGCGCACTCCTCTTACGACCATCTATGGAGCCAGTTCTGCTCTTCTTGAGAACAGGGAGGGTTTGACCAGGGAGCAGCAGGACTCGATGCTTAAGAGTATTCAGGAGGATGCGGAGTGGCTGATGCGCATGGTGGAAAATTTGCTGTCCATTACCAGACTGGATGAGGGAAGAATCAAGCTGATCAAGACACCAGTGGTTCTGGATGATCTGATTGAAACGGTGATGACAAAATTTTATGCAAGGTATCCAAAGCAGAAGGTTTCTCTGGATATTCCGGATGAGATCGTGGTAATTCCCATGGATGGGATTCTGATTGAACAGGTGCTGGGAAACATCCTGGAAAATGCCATGCTTCATGCCAGGGGAATGACATGGCTTTCCCTGAAGGTATTTACGCTGGGCAAGCAGGCGATCTTTGAGATCGCAGACAATGGATGCGGGCTTCCAAGACAGAGGCTGGATTCTCTCTTTACCGGCGGGTACACAGAGGCGCAGGAGCGTGCAGACGGAAAGAAACGAAATACAGGCATTGGACTTTCGGTTTGCGCTACGATCATTAAGGCCCATGGAGGAGAAATCAGCGGAGAGAACCGGAAAGGCGGAGGAGCCGTCTTCCGGTTCATTTTAGACAGGGAGGATGTAGATGACGAATAACCGATATAAAATACTTTTGGTGGAGGATGAAGCAAATATCCGTACCGTTATGACTGCAATGCTGGAAGCTGCGGATTATCAGGTGATTTTGGCAGAAACCTGCAGTCTGGCGTTGAACCTTTTTTCCTCCTATCAGCCGGATGTGGTGATTCTGGACCTTGGACTTCCGGATATGGATGGAATGCATTTTCTGGAGAAGGTACGGAAAACATCCCTCACTCCCATTATCGTGCTTTCCGCCAGAACCAATGACCAGGATAAGGTGCAGGCCTTGGATGCAGGGGCGAATGATTATGTGACCAAACCTTTCAGCTCAGCAGAGCTTTTGGCCAGAATCCGTATGACTTTGCGAAATTATCGACACAGTGCAGAGGCAGGAAAGTTTCCGGGAGGAAAATTCCGGTTGAGGGATCTGGAGATCGACTATGATTCCAGACAGGTGTTTGTGGCAGGGCAGGAGATTAAACTGTCTCAGACGGAATACAATATTGTGGCGTTGCTCTCAGAACA
Organism: uncultured Lachnospiraceae bacterium; assembly: GCA_902475025.1. Lineage (GTDB taxonomy): Bacteria > Bacillota > Clostridia > Lachnospirales > Lachnospiraceae > Merdiplasma. The sequence goes on from CABRXX010000035.1 coordinate 10,565, forward strand.
CTGTGGAAAAATGATGACCTACTCCTCCATTATTAAGGCGGTGTGGGGATATTCCAATGAAGGAAGTACCAAAAAACTGCAGGTAAATATGGCGAATATTCGCAGGAAGTTTAAAGTAAAGCCCGGAGAGGCCTGGTATATTGCCAATGAACTGGGAGTGGGATACCGAATGAATGGTGACAGGGAGGTATAAAGGTCTTTGAACCGACGGCTGGAAAACGGAAGAGTAGCTGCAGGCATTGGGAGACAGAAATGTTCTATTGGACAAAAGATATAAAAAGAGTTAAAATAAAACCGATTTTCAGAAAACATTTATAAAATTAAGAAAATGATAAGATCAATGTACAAAGGAATCTGCTCTTAGCACATTGATACAAAGGAAAGAGGAGGGAGAATGTGTACCTGTTATATTTTATTTTGTGGGTGATTTTCAATGGAAATCTGACTTTGGAGATCTGCCTGTTTGGGCTGGCGGTCGCCGGTGTGATGCTGGCTTTTACCTGCAAATTCATGGATTACAGTCTGGAGAAGGAAAAGCGCATCGTGAAAAAGTATTTTAAGATCCTGCGGTATCTTTGTGTGCTGGTGTCTGAGATCGTCAAGGCGAATTTTGCGGTGATGCACATGATTCTGTCAGAGCGGGAAGAGGTGGAGCCAGTTGTGGTGAAATTTCACTCAGATATGAAAACTACCATGGGAAAGGTTTTTTTAGCCAATGCTATAACCCTGACTCCAGGAACGATTACGGTGACGCTGGAGGGCTCAGAGTATGTGGTACACTGCCTGGATGAGAGTCTGGCAGAGGGAATCGACACATCCGTGTTTGTAGATCTTCTCTCTGAACTGGAAGCGTAAGGAGCTACATGAGAGGAATGTATGGAAGGGCTGCCGCAGAGCGGAGAAATTTTGCGGCAGTCCTCTATTGTCCTTGTTGTGGGATTGAGGCTGAAGGCAGGAATCAGATCGGAGGATTTGCGAAAGTTCCTGCATGAGAGAAGGCAAGAGAAGAACGGTTATCAGAAGAATACTTAAAAAAGAAGGAGGAAAAAGTATGGGCAGAGGAGTGCCGGGCTTAGAGCAGGCTTATCACGGCCTGTTTGTGATTGCATTGATTTTTTTGGCAGTCATGGTGGTGTTGTGTCTGATACGGGCCATCATTGGTCCCAGAGTAGCAGACCGGATCGTGGCAGTGAATATGATGGGAACCATGGTTATGGTGATCATTGGTATACTGGCGCTGATGCTGGAGGAGGGATATCTGGTAGATATCTGTCTGATCTATGCGATGATCAGCTTTCTGGCAGTGATCGTGCTGACCAAGGTGTACATGGGAGTTTACCTGGAAAAGAAGGAGGAGGAACGGAAAAATGGCAGTGATTGAGTGGATACGTTTTCTGGCCGGAGCTTTTTTGCTGCTGTTTGGCCTGGTGATATTTGCCATTGAGATGGTAGGGGTGTTTCGGTTTAAGTATGTGCTGAACCGGATGCATGCGGCTGCCATGGGAGACACGCTGGGGATCGGCTTCTCCCTGGTGGGACTGATTATCATGAGCGGGTGGAACTTTACTTCTCTGAAGCTGTTTTTGGTAGTGGTGTTTTTGTGGTTTGCTTCTCCGGCGTCCTCCCATCTGATTTCAAGACTGGAGGTCACTACAGATGAAGACCCGGAAAAACATTACAGGGTAATGGAGTTGAAGGAACTGGAAGAAAAGCTGCACAGGGATAAGCAGCAGGAGACTTCAGAAGAGAAGCCTTGTCGGGATGATGGAAAGGGGGAGGCTTAGGATGCAGGTATTTATGAAGATACTGCTGGGATTTCTGCTGGTTTGTGCTATCTCAGTGAGCCTGTCAAAAAAGCTGCTGAATTCCATTTTGATTTTTATGTCCTACAGCTTGATTATGTCCATTATCTGGATCCTGTTGGAATCTCCGGATTTGGCGATTACAGAGGCAGCTGTGGGTGCCGGTGTTACCAGCGTGCTGTTTTTTGTCACTCTGAAAAAAATACAGGCAATGATCAAGTCTGAAAATGAGGAGGGGGAGGATAAGGATGAGTAAAAAAGTGGCAGAAGAAAAATATAAAAAGACTCTTACCTACCGATTAAGACAGTGGTTGGACGGAGCGGATCTGTTTACCGGAACGGTGGAGATGAAGCCGCAGGAGCCCTACAAGGTAGATCAGGCGGTAAGCGAGCAGCGCCATGAAGAGAAAAAACGCCTGTTAGAGCAGATCTATGATATTGAACACAATCCGGAAATGAGGATTTTTAACAAAATCTATCGGCTCTTTGCCTTTCTTTTCTGTATTTTCCTGGTGCTGATGCTTTTGATCGCAGTGTCCAATCTGCCTACTGTGGGAAGTGCGGATCGTCCGGTGAACAATGAGGTGGCCAAACGCTATATTGAAAACGGACTTCAGGAGACGGGAGCGGTAAATATCGTTACGGGAATGATTTTGGATTATCGTGCCTTTGATACTTTGGGAGAGTCCCATGTGCTGTTTGTGGCTACTTGTACAGTATTGATTTTGCTGCGGGAGGATAAAAAGAAAAAGGCAGAGCAAAATCAGAGCAATGACCGGCTGTATGAGCCGAAAAATGATGTGATCCTTCAGACGGTGGCCAAGATCCTGGTGCCTCCTATTGTGATTTTTGGAATTTACGTGATCCTCTGCGGTCATCTGGGACCTGGCGGTGGTTTCTCAGGAGGAGCTATTATCGGAGCCGGCCTGATTTTATACCAGAATGCATTCGGCTTTCATAAGACAGAGCGGTTCTTTACTGCCAAGACCTATAAGGTGCTCAGTTTCAGTGCGCTGGCCTGCTATGCACTGTCAAAATGCTACTCTTTCTATACAGGGGCCAATCACCTGGAGAGCGGAATACCGCTGGGAACTCCGGGAGCCATTTTAAGCAGCGGCCTGATCTTTGTGCTGAATATTTGTGTGGGAATCGTGGTGGCAGGAACTATGTATACCTTTTATGTCATGTTCCGAAAGGGAGGTTACTGATATGAATTTGGCGAATCTGTTTAACAATTATGAAGAAGCAGTGGCCATGATTCTTTTTGGCATTGGGTTCTCCAACCTGCTTCTGCAGAAAAATTTGATCAAAAAGATTATTGGCCTGAATATCATGGATACAGCTGTGTATCTGTTTCTGGCTTTGAAAGGATATATTGAGGGGAGAAAAGCTCCCATTGTGGTGAATGGAGTCCAGAGCGTGGAGGCCTATATCAACCCCATTCCCAGCGGATTGGTGCTTACGGGCATTGTGGTATCTGTGTCCGTGACAGCACTGATGCTTTCTCTCACCATCCGACTGTACCGCAGATATCATACCCTGGATCTGGATGAGATCAGTACCCAGTTAAAGAAGGAGGGGCTGTGATGGAATTTGTACAAAATTTCCCTTTTTTTTCCATTATCCTCTCCCTGTTTTCCGGTCCTCTCTGTTCGATCCTGAATGGGAAATGGGCCAAGCGGGTGAATCTGGCGGTGATTACCATTATTTTGGCCATGTCCAGTGCCGTGCTGGCCTTTACCCTGAGGACCGGAGATTCCTATGTGTACATGATGGGACATTTCCCGGCGCCCTGGGGCAATGAGATCCGGGTAGGGATGCTGGAAGCTCTGATGGCAGTGTTTTTCTGTGTAATCATGCTGCTGTGTATGATCGGCGGAGTGCTGGAGCGGGAGCGGGAGATTGAGAGTACCAAGCAGAATCTGTATTACATTATGGTAAATCTGCTGCTGTCCTCTCTTCTGGCGCTGATTTATACCAATGACCTGTTTACTGCCTATGTATTTGTAGAGATCAACACCATCTCGGCCTGCGGATTGATCATGATCCGACAGAACGGCCGCACCTTTGAGGCGGCAATCCGGTATATGATCATGAGTTTGTTGGGGTCTGGTATGCTGCTTTTAGGCATCTGCTTTTTGTATGATCTTACCGGACATCTTTTGATGAGCAACATCAAGGAACAGGTAGCCATTCTGAATGCTTCCGGCCAGTATCATATGCCTCTGTTGATTACAGTGGGTCTGATCTCTGTGGGTATTGCCATTAAGAGTGCCCTGTTTCCTTTCCATGCATGGCTTCCGGATGCCTATGGATATTCGACCCTGTCCTCTGCAGCCATCTTGTCCTCCCTGGTTTCCAAAGGATATATTTTCCTTTTGGTGAAGATCTTTTACCGGGTGATTGGATTTGACATTGTAAGGGACAGCAAGATCATCAATGTGCTGTTTGTGTTTGGTGTCATTGGAATGATTATGGGCTCCATATCTGCCATCAAGGAAAGCAACATCCGGCGTATGATTGCCTATTCTTCTGTGGCGCAGATCGGATATATCTACATGGGCTTTGGATTTGGAACAGAGCTGGGAATGATTGCCAGCCTGTATCATATTATTTCCCATGCAGCCACCAAGTCCCTGCTGTTTGTGGCAGCGTCAGGCATTACCGATGCCTCTGGGGACAGCACCGATTTCTTTGACCTTACCGGGGCAGGTTATCGGAATAAGCTGGCAGGAATTGCGTTTACAGTGGGCGCTCTGTCTATGGTAGGATTTCCGTTGTTTACCGGTTTTATTTCAAAGCTTCTCTTTGCTCAGGCGGCGGTGGCCAGCTACCATAAGCTGCTTCCCGCATTGATCGCTCTGGCAGTGAGTACCATTTTGAATACCGTGTATTTTATGAAGACTGTGATTCGTATCTATACACCGGAGAAGAAGGAAGTGCTGGCAAAAAAACAGTATCAGGTGATTACTATGAAGGATCAGAAGTGGAAATCTGCAGCCTTGGTATGTTTCATTGCCATCAATCTATTCTTTGGACTTTACTCTGAGCCAGTGGTTGGACTGCTGGAGCGGGGGCTGAAGATTTTTGCATAGGAGGGAAAGGAAATGGGAGCCTTGATTATATTATCGGCCGCGCTGCCGATCATTACAGGGGCGCTTTTGCTGCTGTCGCTTACAGCAGAGCGAAGATGCGCCAAAGGCCCGGCCAGAGAGGCAGCAGAGCCTTCTGACCAAAAGCTTCGGGTCCTTCATCTCCAGGTGCTGGGGGTACTGTCAATTTCTGCGCTTCTGGCCATGATAGCTGCCTGGAGCGGTGAACATGAGATCACCCTGTTTGAACTGATAAAGGGGATCCCCGTATATTTTCAGACAGACGGTATTACCCGGCTGTTTGTAACCTTAAGCAGCCTGGTGTGGATTCTGTCAGGGATCTATTCATTTGTATATATGAAGCATGAGGGGAAGGAAAAGCGCTTCTACGGATTCTATCTGATGGCCTACGGGGTGCTGCTGGGGTTGAGCTTTTCCGGAAACCTGGTGACTATGTATCTGTTTTACGAACTTTTGACACTGGCATCCATGCCTATGGTGCTCCACAGTGGTTCCAGAGAAGCTATTATGGCGGCGTTAAAATATCTGTTTTACTCTCTGTGCGGAGCGTATCTTGGCCTGTTTGGCATATATTTTCTCTATCAGTACTGTGATACGCTTACCTTTGTGCCGGGAGGAAGTTTAAATTTTGCTTTGGCTCAGGGAAAAGAGGGAATCTTGCTTCTGGCAGTCTTTTTGATGCTCTTAGGATTTGGAGCCAAGGCAGGTATGCTTCCCCTTCACGCCTGGCTTCCGGCAGCGCATCCGGTAGCTCCTTCGCCGGCATCGGCTGTACTTTCCGGCATGATTGCCAAGGCTGGGGTTCTGGCTACGATCCGGGTGGTGTTTTATGTGGTAGGACCGGATTTCATCCGGGGGACCTGGGTGCAGAACGCCTGGATGACCCTGACGCTTCTGACCGTGTTCATGGGATCTATGATGGCTTACCGGGAAAAGGTGTTGAAAAAACGGCTGGCTTATTCGACTGTGAGCCAAATCTCCTACATTCTTTTTGGACTTTCTGTGCTCTCGCCTACCGCTATGACCGGATCCCTGCTCCATGTGGTGTTCCACTCGATTATCAAATGCAGTCTGTTTCTCGTGGCCGGAATCTTTATTTTCCAATGCCAGAAAACAGAGGTCACAGAGCTTGATGGAATTGGAAAGCGGATGCCAAAGACGCTTTGGTGTTATACCTTTGCTTCCCTGGCACTGATTGGAATCCCTCCGGCCAGCGGTTTTATCAGCAAGTGGTATCTGGCCCAGGGAGCTATGGAAGCCGGTGTGGGAGCCTTTGGATGGATCGGCCCGGTGATTTTACTCATCAGCGCTCTTTTGACTGCCGGATATCTGCTTCCCATCACACTGAAGGGCTTTTTCCCGGGCAGGGCGGTAGCGGCAGAAAAAAATCAGGAGCCTGCTTTGACGATGCTGGTTCCGGTAGCGATCCTGGCGATTTTGGCAGTGATTTTAGGGCTGTTCCCCAATCTGTTGGTTTCTTTTTTCAGTCAGATTGCGGGAACCGTAATGTAGGGAGGAGGAGAAAAGATGAATTCAGCAATATTAGTGATCGTTGTCCTGCTTCCGTTTTTGGCCGGAGCGTTGGTGCCTGTGCTTCCTTTTAAAAACCGACGCCAGATGATGGTGTATGTGGAGTGCGCTGTGCTGCTTAATTCCGTGCTGGCTATTGCCATGCTGATTGCTCAGCCTCAGGACAGTTTTGTATTATTTCGTTTTACCAGCGATCTGACTTTAAGCTTCCGGCTGGATGGAATGGGGACGGTGTTCGCGGCCATTGTTTCTGTACTGTGGCCGTTGGCCACTCTGTATTCTTTTGAGTATATGAAGCATGAGGGCCATGAAAAAGTTTTCTTTGCATTCTATGTGATTACCTACGGTGTGACCATGGGCATAGCTTTGGCAGAGGACGTAGTGACCATGTACTGTTTTTATGAGATGCTGACGCTGGCAACGCTGCCTTTGATTATGCATACCCTTACCAGGGAGGCCATTTTGGCCAGCCGTACCTATCTGTATTATTCCCTGGGAGGAGCCGCCTTTGCCTTCATCGGCGTGATTTTTATTCTGGTGTACGGCAGTACCTCCAACTTTGTTCCAGGAGGTGTGCTGGATCTGGCAAAGATCGGCGACCGCACCAATCTGCTGCTGTTGATCTATGTTCTTTGCTTCTTCGGTTTTTCGGTAAAAACCGCCATGTGGCCCTTTTCCAAGTGGCTGCCTCAGGCAGGGGTGGCGCCCACTCCGGTGACGGCCCTGCTTCATGCAGTGGCAGTGGTAAAGGCGGGTGCCTTTACTGTGCTTCGAATCACGTACTACAGCTTTGGCACAGAGTTTTTGAGAGGAACCTGGGCCCAGACTGTGGTGATGATTCCGGTGATCTTTACCATTGTGTACGGCTGCAGCCGGGCGCTGAAGGAGACACACATTAAGCGGCGTCTGGCCTGGTCTACGGTGAGCAACTTATCCTACATCCTGTTTGGGGCGGTACTGATGTCTCCTCTGGGTTTGGTAGGCGCTTTAAGCCACATGATCTTTCACGCCACCATGAAGATCTGTTCCTTTTTCTGCGCAGGATCTGTGATCTATAAAACAGGACGGGAATATATCCACCAGCTTGACGGCTTTGGAAGGAGGATGCCAAAGGTATTTGCCATCTTCACCATTTCCGGCCTGGCTTTGATGGGAGTGCCGGGACTGTGCGGATTTGTGAGCAAATGGAATCTTGCGAAGGCTGCAGTAAACAGTGAGAATCCGCTGGCCTATGTGGGAATTGGGGCATTGCTGGTTTCAGCGCTGCTGACGGCCATCTATATGCTCACCATCTCCATCCGGGCCTTTTTCCCGGGAAAAGGATTTGATTACAGTACCATCCAGGATGTGGAGGATCCCAACTGGATGATGCTTCTGCCCCTTGTGATCTTTGCGGTGGCAATGTTTGTATTTGGCCTGCATTCCGGGCCGGTGCTGTCAGGTCTTGAGAGCATCGGTGCCCTGATGCGGTAGAAGGGAGGAATGGAACATGAAAGGAAATATAGTATTAGCGCTTTTGGTATTCTATCCCTTCCTTGGAGGCATTCTGGCCTGGGCGGCAGGAAAAAGAAAAGAGCTGGGAGAGACGTTCCGGGATTACCTGGCAGACGGAATTGTGATCAGCGAGTTTATTCTCATGGCGGTTTTGTTTTTCCTTTTTGGAAAAACTGCTGGTGCAGGCTCTGTGATGGAATGCAGCCTGCCTGGTATTTGTGGTCTGGGCCTCTCCTTTACCCTGGATGGTTTCCGGCTGATCTATGGCACGGTGGCCTGCTTTATGTGGATGATGACCACCATCCTGTCCAGGCAGTATTTTTGGCACCATGAGAATCAAAATCGGTTTTATTTGTTTTTGCTGCTGACGTTGGGAGCCACCATGGGGGTATTTTTCTCAGGAGATCTGTATACCACCTTCATCTTCTTTGAGATTATGTCCTTTACCTCCTATGTCTGGGTGGCTCAGGAGGAAACAAAAGAAGCTCTCCGGGCAGCGGGAACCTATCTGGCGGTGGCTGTGATCGGCGGCCTGGTGATGCTTATGGGACTGTTTACGCTTTACCATGAGCTGGGAACTTTGCAGATGGATGAATTGCTGGCAGCAGCCCAGACCTACCTTACTGCCAAGGGAGCAGACAGAGAACTGCGCCAGGGAATCCTGTATGCAGCAGGTGTATGCCTTCTGGTTGGTTTTGGAGCAAAAGCGGGAGCCTTTCCTTTGCATATCTGGCTGCCTAAGGCGCATCCGGTAGCTCCGGCTCCGGCCTCTGCCCTGTTGTCCGGTATTTTGACTAAGACGGGTATCTTTGGAATTTTGGTAACCACCAGCACCATCTTTCTCCATGAAACTCCCTGGGGAATTCTGGTGCTGACCATCGGAGTGATCACTATGGTGGGAGGCGCTTTGCTGGCGGTGTTTTCTGTGGATTTAAAACGAACCCTGGCCTGCTCCTCTATGTCCCAGATCGGTTTTATCCTGGTGGGGGTTGGTATGCAGTGTCTGCTGGGGGAGGAGAATGCCTTGGCAGTTCATGGAACGCTGCTTCATATGGTAAATCATTCTCTGATTAAGCTGGTGTTGTTTATGGCAGCCGGAGTGATCTTTATGAATGTTCATGCACTGAACTTAAATGAGATCCGGGGTTATGGAAGGAAAAAGCCTCTTCTGAAAGCAATCTTTTTAACCGGCGCTTTGGCTATTGCAGGAATTCCCGGCTTTGGCGGATATGTGAGCAAAACTCTGCTCCATGAGAGTATTTTGGAATATTCCGGGGGCTTTCTCATCCGTCTGGTGGAATGGCTGTTTTTGATCAGCGGCGGTTTAACGGTGGCTTATATGACCAAGCTGTATGTGGCTATTTTCGTGGAAAAAAATGACAGCGCCAAGGTACAGTGGAAATTTGACCGGCAGAAAGACTATATGAATCGGGAGAGTGCCTTTGCGCTCACCGGAAGCGCCCTGGTGCTGTTTATCTGGGGCCTGATCCCCGGCCTTACCATGGATAAAGCAGCCGGTCTTGGTCAGGGACTGATGGGACTGACCGAGTTCGGAGAGCCGGTATCGTATTTCAGCCTGAAAAATCTTTCCGGGGCTGTGATCTCTCTGGTGATCGGAGCCGCAGTGTATCTGCTGGTGATCCGTGGGCTTCTGATGGAAAAGCAGAGGAAAGGCGCTCCGGTGTATGTAAATGCCTGGCCCGCCTGGATGGATCTGGAGAATCTGATCTACCGGCCTCTTTTATTGAAGATCCTCCCTGGAATCGCGGGGGTTTTCAGTAGAATTCTGGACAGCTTTGCAGATCTTGCAGTAGTAGTTTTCAGAAAAACGATCTACAAAGACAGTCCTTTGCCTCATGAGAGGATGGAGGGCAACTGGTTTACCGAAACAGCGGGCAGAGTAATGAACTTTATCCAGGCTGTTGGAAATCGAACCTGGAACCGCCGCCATCCCGGGAACCGGGATTATGTGCATATTCTGGCGGTGCGCAATGAGGAGCTTCGGGAGAACAACACCATCATTGGCCGGAGTCTGTCCTTTGGGCTGCTTTTGTTCTGCATTGGTATGTGCCTCACTCTGATTTACATTATTGTGCTGTAGGAGACGGGCGTGTATGCAGTTTGCGGAAAGGACAGCATGATCTGCAGGGCATAAAAAAATCTGCAGGATGATAGCAGTTCCCAGTTGCATCCGCGGAAAAACTGTGTTATCCTTAGGTGCATAGATTAGAAAAAGAAAGGGCGCAGGACTGCGTTTGGTGGAGAAATGTACAGATAGTCTGATTTGGAAACTGACAAACAGGAAAGAGCCTGTCCTCAGGTTTTGTTTGGGTATGCCGAATTGGAGTTTGTACATTTTATCTGGGAAAATAGTCTTTTGATCAAGGAATTGTGAAAAGACGAACGGGAAAGAACGGCGAGACGGCCGTTTTCCTCTATACATCAGTGGCTGCTAAAAAACGCCAGAGATGAATGTACAGAATCTGCTTTCGGAGACGAAAGCAGATTTTTTTTCATAGGAAATTCTTTCCTGTGAAAAAATGCTTCGCAGGATGAATCTGATGGCAAAAGTGCATACCGTGTCTGCATAGAAAAATTTCGTGGTTAAAGAGAGGAATTTTTTGTGCAAAAGGAGGATAACACAGAAAGGGCAGGCAGCGGGAGGGATTGCTATGCTGCAAATTAGAGATTTAAGTATCGTACACAAAAAAGATCTGCACACCATACTCACAGACTTTTCCCTGAATCTCAATGAGGGGGATAAGGCGGTGATTATCGGGGAAGAAGGAAATGGAAAGTCAACGCTGTTAAAATGGATTTACGATCCAAAGCTGGTGGAGGAGTACGCGCAGGTATCCGGTGAGCGGCATTTTCCCGGTGAGCGTCTTGGGTATCTGCCTCAGGAACTGCCGGAGAGGGAAAAGGAGCTGACTGTCTATGAATTTTTTTCCAAGGAGTCCCAGTTTTGGGACTGTTCCCCGGGGGAACTGGGAAGAATGGCCGGGTGGCTGGGAATTTCCCGGGAATTTTTCTATGGAGAGCAGCGGATGGGGACGCTGTCCGGAGGCGAGAAGGTGAAGGCTCAGCTGGCCAGGCTTTTGCTCTCTCAGCCCACAGTACTTTTATTGGACGAACCTTCCAATGATCTGGATATTGAGACTCTGCAGTGGCTGGAACGGCTGCTGCTCCAGTTTCCTCACATGGTTCTTTTTATTTCTCACGATGAGACACTGATCGAGCGGACTGCTAATGTGGTGATCCATCTAGAGCAGCTTCGTCGAAAGACGGTGAGCCGTCACAGTGTGGCAAAGGTGGATTACCGGACGTATTTGGATGAGAGAAAGGCTGTTTTTTCAAATCAGGAGCAGCAGGCTCAGACAGAACGGCGTCAGGAACGGATCCGCCAGGAGAAATTTCGAAAAATCCAGCAAAAGGTGGAGCAGGATTTAAGAGCAGTGTCCCGTCAGGATCCCCACGGAGGGTATCTGCTGAAAAAGAAAATGAAAGCTGTGAAATCTCTGGAACGGCGGTATGAACGGGAGGCAGGGGAGATGACCCAGCTGCCGGAGGAGGAAAGTGCTCTGTTCGTAAAGTTTGATGACAAAATTCGGCTTCCCGGAAGTAAAGTGATCCTGGATTTTTATCTGGATCGGCTTATGGCACCGGGAGAGGGGCGGCTTTTGGCAGAGCAGATTCGTTTGAAGGTGCGGGGGCCGGAGAAGATCTGCATCATCGGGAAAAACGGGGCTGGTAAGACCACTCTGTTTCGGAAAATCGCAGGAGAGCTTTTGGAGAGAAAGGATATCAAGGCTGCCTATATGCCGCAGAATTATCAGGAGCTTCTGGAGCTTTCTCAGACTCCCCTGGAGTATCTGACTGTCACAGGGGATAAGGAGGAGCAGACCAGAATCCGCACTTATCTTGGCGCGATGAAGTATACGGCAGACGAGATGAGCCATCCGGTGAGTGAGCTTTCCGGAGGCCAGAAGGCGAAGATCCTGCTGCTGAAAATGAGTATGTCCGGTGCGGACGTTCTTTTGCTGGATGAGCCCACCAGAAATTTTTCACCTCTGTCTAATCCGGTAATTCGCCAGGTGCTTTCGGATTATAAAGGGGCGATTATCAGTATTTCCCATGACCGGAAATACATCCGCCAGGTGTGCAGCAGGGTGTACCGACTGACGAAAGACGGACTGATGCAGGAAGAAATAGATTTTTGAAATAGCTCATTCCAGCTGATGGTTGAACGGTTACAAATTTTTGCAAAAACTCCCTTTTGTATTTTGGTTCCTTTCACACATACTATTCCTGTCAGGTTTTGAATCAAAACAGACAAGGAAGGAGTTTTTTCATGACACAGGAACGTTTGACCATGGATTCTGTGCCGGCTCAGTGGTGGGGCTTTTGGGCAGTGAGAAAGCAGACCTCTTACGGTAAAAGGATTTCTATTATTTTATTTAATCCGGAATTCAATAAAAATTTTCTGAATGGAGATACTGCGTTTAGAAAAGAAAATTTCTAGACGAAGGGAGTAAAAAGATGAAAGATAAAATTTTTGGTGTGCTGCAGCGTGTAGGCAGATCCTTTATGCTGCCCATAGCCCTTCTTCCGGTGGCAGGACTGCTGCTGGGAATCGGAGGTTCTTTTACCAATGAGACCATGCTGAGCGCTTATGGTCTTCAGAAGATACTGGGAACGGGAACCATATTCCGGGCAGTTTTTGAAGTGATGAGCAAGGCCGGGGACATTGTATTTGCCAACCTGCCCCTGATATTCGCCCTGGGAGTTGCCATCGGCATGGCGAAGAAAGAGAAGGAGGTGGCAGCTTTGGCGGCGGCCATTGCCTTTTTGATCATGCATGCTTCCATCTCTGCCATGATCACCATTTACGGCGGGCCGGATCAGATGCTGGAGGGGGCAGTAACCTCGGTGTGCGGAATCACTTCGCTGCAGATGGGCGTGTTTGGCGGTATTCTGGTGGGACTGGGAGTGGCGGCGCTGCATAACCGTTTCTATCGGATTGAGCTGCCCCAGGTGCTGTCCTTTTTCGGGGGAACCCGGTTTGTGCCGATTATCAGTGCCCTGGTATACACTGGTGTGGGAATTTTGATGTTTTACCTCTGGCCTGTAGTGCAGAGAGGAATCTATGCAGTGGGTGATGTGGTGCTCCAGTCTGGATATGCAGGCACCTGGGTCTACGGGCTGATGGAGCGTCTGCTGATTCCCTTTGGACTGCACCATGTGTTTTACCTGCCTTTCTGGCAGACTGCCGTGGGAGGAACCATGATGGTGGGAGGTCGGCTGGTGGAGGGAGCCCAGAATATTTTCTTTGCCCAGCTGGCAGATCCTACGGTGAAGCACTTTGCAGTGTCTGCCACCCGGTTCATGGCAGGCAAATTCCCCCTGATGATCTTCGGACTTCCAGGGGCTGCGCTGGCTATGTACAAGGCGGCCAGGCCGGAAAAACGGAAACTGGTGCAGGGGCTGTTAGTTTCTGCCGCCCTGACCTCCATGCTTACAGGAATCACAGAGCCTCTGGAATTTACCTTCCTGTTTGTGGCCCCGGTACTCTACATCATTCACTGCGTGTTCGCAGGCCTGGCCTATATGCTGATGCATATTTTCCAGGTGGGAGTGGGGATGACCTTCTCTGGCGGTCTGATCGATCTGTTTCTTTTCGGTATTCTTCAGGGAAATGATAAGACCAACTGGATCTGGATCCCGGTAGTGGGTATTGGATATTTTATTGTGTACTATCTGCTGTTTTATTATCTGATCGTAAAACTGGACTTAAAGACTCCGGGGCGGTTTGAGGGCCAGGAAGTGAAATTGTACCAAAGAAGTGATGTGGAGGCGAAACGGCAGGGCAGCCAGGAAGAGGACGGAGTGTCTGACGCCATCTGTCGGGGACTGGGAGGCAAGAAAAACATCTCAGACCTGGACTGCTGCGCCACCAGGCTTCGATGTACAGTGAAAGATCCGGCACTGGTGGATGAGGAACTTTTAAGAACTACAGCGGCTTCCGGGGTAGTCCGGAACGGTAACGGGGTACAGATCATCTACGGACCCAGGGTGACGGTGATCAAATCCAGGTTGGAGGATTATCTGGAGAGCGGGCAGGCAAAGTCCCAGGCGGAAAGTGGGAAGCCGGAAAAGGAGACCGGGAAAGCAGCGGAAGCGGCAGAGTCTGACAGGACTGCCGGGGAGGAGATCAGAAAGCCGGAGCGGGAAAAGGAGATCGGACCAGTGACAGGAGACGCAGAACCGCAGAGGCAGGCCGGAACTGAGACAGGAAGGCCGGAATCGCAGAGAAAGGCCGGGGCTGACGGACAAAGGAGAGGCCGGTCCTTAGAATCGGAGAAGGCAGAAAAGAAAATCGGCAGCGGAATAAAAACGCATACCCTGATTCTTTCCAGTCCCATGACCGGGATGGCGGCAGACTTATCCACTACACCCGATGAGGCGTTCGCAGAGGGACTTATGGGAGAGGGAGCGGTGATCACCCCCACAGATCCTGTGGTGCGGGCGCCGGAGGATGGAACGGTAAGCTTTGTTTTTGAGACAAAGCATGCCTTGGGGTTAAAAACAGATACTGGTCTGTCCCTGCTTCTTCACCTTGGTATCGATACGGTGAAGCTGGGAGGGGAAGGCTTTCAGTCTCTGGTTCAGAATGGGCAGCGGGTGAAAAAGGGAGATCCTCTGATACAGATGGATCTGCCCTACCTTCAAGAACACGCGCCCTCCCTGGTTTCCCCGGTACTGTGCCTGGAACTGAGGGAAGAACATCAGGTGCGGCTGCTGACCAGGGGAAAAATCCAGGCGGGAGAACCGTTTCTGGCAGTGGATTTTTATGGGTAGCAGTGAAACTGCCGGGGAGAGATGCAGCTTAGGGTTTCAGAAAATGGTGATTGTATGGAAAGGAGCTTCTGCAAATACGGATCCGGGAGGATTCTGCGGAGGCT
>CABRXX010000036.1:0-23994 GCA_902475025.1 uncultured Lachnospiraceae bacterium
GCGATCCTGCCAAGCATTTTTGTTTCATAGGAAGGAATTTCCTATGAAACAAAAAATGGGCATTCTCTTATCTTAAGAACGCCCCTCTGTTTGAAATTATATCCATAACCGGCTCTTTTGTCAAGAAAAACTATTTCCCCTGCTCCCTGGCTACAAAATAGACCCGCTCGCTCTCCGGTTCCGGAGCATTTTTTGTAAAAGCCTCATACACTGCCTCCAGCTTCATCCCAGCTTTCCAAAGCAAGTCCTTAATCTGTTCCAGCTCATAGGCTCTCTGATAATGAGTCTCCTCATATTTCCGGTAACGGCCGTCCTCCTCCTGCAAAAAGAGAGTCAGATCATATTCATTGATTCCTTCCTCTTCAAAGTAGGTATTTTCCCAGATAAAACTGCACGCTTCCCGGTTCTCCGCAAAGGTATTGTCCCCCAGAAGCTCCTGATACTTATACACTGTATTCAGGTCAAAGAGAAAAATCCCTCCTGGATCCAGATAATTGTTCACCAGCCGGAACACCTGCAGCAGATCTTTCTCCTCTGTAATGTAATTCATGGAATCACAGACGCTCACCACAGCCCGGACTGTGCCGTAAAGCTCAAACTCCCGCATATCCTGAAGCAGATACAGAATATCTGCCCCGGATCGCTCTTTCTTCTCCTGGGCAATCTCCAGCATATCTGCTGAATTATCTACCCCGATCATCTCATAACCGGCCTGCGACAAAAGCTCCGTTATGGATCCCGTGCCGCACCCCAGCTCCAACACCAGCCCGGACCGGATATTCTCTTCTTCCAAAAGCCTGCGGATGTAAAGGCTCCACTCCTCATAGGGCACATTGTCCATAAAGGTATCATAGACTCTGGCAAAGCTCTCATACATTGACATTTACCACACCTGCCCTAAAATTCCGTAGGAAACCACGCACATGATCACAGTAGCCATCACCAGTCCCAGTGCAATGGCAGGAACCGCTTTTTTCATCTTCAGGCCCAGCAGCGCTGCAATCAGAGATCCGGTCCAGGCTCCTGTCCCAGGCAACGGTATTCCCACAAAGGTCATCAGCCCCCAAAATTCATACTTTTCTATCTTCTCACTTTTTCCCATGGCCTTATTTTCCAGCCATTCCACCATTCCCCGGAAGGTTTTTGTTTTCTTCATCACGCCAAAGATCTTGGTGATCAGCAGCAGAATGAAAGGTACCGGAATGGCGTTGGCAATGATGCAGATAGGAATTGCCCGCCACATCTCCACATGAAGAAGGGAAGCTACCAACAGCCCTCCTCTAAGCTCCAAAATCGGTATCATAGATACCAGAAAAATAATCAGTTCCGGGCTGATCGTTCCTCCCAGATTGTCCGCAAACCACTGCGCTAATGCGTTTGTCATACATTCCTCCTTCTAACAATCAAACTGCGGGATTGCCGCTGCGGCATCCGCCCAAAAGCCGGATCAGAAAAGAATTTGACTCCTGATGTCAAATTTTCTCTGCCCCACTCATTCCTTCACTGCCTTCAGATATCCTCTCAGGAACTCCAGCAGCCGGTCCATCTCCTCATCCGTGCCAATAGAAATCCGCAAATAATTATCAATCCTGGGTTTATCGAAATACCGCACGTAGATCTTTTCCTTTTTCATTGCCTCAAACAGCTCCCTGGCATCACAGCAGGGATGAGCGGCAAAAATAAAGTTGGCCTTAGAATCCCCAAAGACAAAGCCCAGCTCCCGCAGGCGCTCCTTGGTTCGTTCCCTGGTGGCAATGATCTTCTGCACTGTCTCCCGGAAGTATGTCTCATCTTCCACAGCCGCTGTCCCTGCCGCTATCGCCGGCAGATTCATGGTGTAGGAATTAAAGGAATACTTTACATCATTTAAGTAACGGATCAGTTTTTCGTCTCCAAAGGCATAGCCAATCCGCATCCCTGCCATGGAGCGGGATTTGGAAAAGGTCTGAACCACCAGCAGATTATCATATTTTTCGATGAAAGGCAAGGCAGATTTTCCGCCAAAATCAATGTACGCCTCATCTACGATCACCACCGAATCCTGATTGGCTGCAATCATCTCCTCCACCGTCTCCAGGGCAAGCAGCTCCCCTGTGGGTGCATTGGGATTTGGAAAAATCACTCCCCCGTTCTCCTTTCGGTAATCTTCCGGATCGATCCGAAAATTCTCATCCAAAGGCTGGCGCTCAAAAGGAATCCGAAATACCTGCGCCCACACCTCATAAAAGGAATAGGTAATATCAGGAAACAAAATCGGCTTCTCCCCATTAAAAAAGGTGAGAAAGCACATGGCCAGCACATCGTCAGAGCCAACTCCCACAAACACCTGGCTCTCCTTTACCTGATACCGCCTGGCAATGGCAGATACCAGATCCCCGGCTGCAGGATCCGGATATTTCCGCAGAGTTCTCATCTCCATCTTCTCCAGTGTCTTCTGGACTTTTGGAGAAGGCGGATAGGGATTCTCATTGGTGTTCAGCTTAATGATGTCCAGATCCCTGGGCTGCTCTCCCGGCACATAGGGAAGGGTTTTCCGGACATTTTTCTCCCAGGCTCTCATAAACCGTACTCCTGCGCCAGAGCCTCAAAGCCCGGCATAGCCTTTTGAATCGTCTCATAGGCTACGCAGTAAGCCACCCTGACATATCCAGGGCAGGCAAAGGAACTTCCCGGCACCATCAAGATGCGGTGCTTCTTGGCTTTATCGCAAAAGCTCACCTCGTCCTCCTCCGGGGATTTCATAAACAGATAAAACGCCCCCTCTGGCTGCACAAAAGAAAAACCGCACTTTCTCAGGCCCTCACACAGGAACTTCCGGTTCCGGTCATAATAGGCCACATCTGTTTTTTCATCCAGACAGCGGGACACCGCCAGCTGCATCAAAGACGGAGCATTCACAAATCCCAGAATCCGGTTTGCCGCATTGGCGGCGGACTGGATATCCTCCGCATCATCCAGCTCCTGAGGGAGAACCAGATAGCCAATCCGCTCTCCCGGGAGAGAAAGGGACTTGCTGTAGGAATACCCCACAACAGTATTGTGATAATATTTGGTCAGGTAGGGCACAAAAGCGCCGTCATAAGCCAACTCCCGGTATGGTTCATCGGAAATGAGATAAATGCTGATCCCCAGTTCCTGCTCCTTTTGGCAGAGAATCTTTGTCAGCGCCCTGATCGTCTCCTCCGAATAGATCACACCGGTGGGATTGTTGGGAGAGTTGATGATCACTGCCTTTGTCTTTTCCGTAATCATGGCCTCAAAGGTGGCAAGATCCGGCTGAAAAGTCTCTGTGTTGGCAGGAACCACCTTTAAAACGCCGTCATAATTTCCCACATAGGAGCGATACTCTCCAAAAAATGGGGCAAAGGTGATCACCTCATCTCCCGGATTTAGCAAAGTTTTTAAGATCACATTCAGACCTCCCGCAGCTCCCACGGTCATCACAATATTTTTCTCGCTGAAGTTGACTCCAAACCGCCGATTTAAAGAGTCTGCAATGGCGCTGCGCACACTCTCATAGCCGGAATTGTTCATATACCCGTGGATCTCCACCGAATTTTTTTCTCTCAGGATCTCACAGATGGCCTGCTCTACCGCCTCCGGCGCCGGTACATTGGGATTCCCCAGGCTAAAATCATAGACGTTCTCAGCGCCATACTGATCCGCCAGCTTCTTGCCCTCCTCAAACATAGCCCGGATAGCGGAACTGTTTTTCACAAATCCTTTCATCTTCTCTGCAATCATTGCCGTATCCTCCTTCTTCTGGATCATGACTTCTCTTATACCTGATTTCTTGAAGCTTTTCTCCCAATCTTTTTCTCAAGCGGATGGTCTCCGCTTTCTCTATCTAAAGTCTTAAGACAAACGATTCCGTTCTTCTCTCACAGAACATGAATCCGATCGTTCTGGCCTCTCTTTAGAAACCGCAGAGTTCCGCCCTCTCCCTGACTACGCCTTTCTCTACCAGAAAAGCCGGACGGTAAGACAGCTTCGCCTGACGAAGCCCTTCGTCTCCTGTATCCTCCTCCCGGTTGACGTAGAGAAAATCCTCCATAGCCATCTTTACAAACTGCTGATTAATCATAGGATAGGCCCCTTCTATCTGAGTGAGTGCTTTCTCAATATGCACCACAAAGGTATCATCGCACAGCGGTTCTCCCACCGTAAAGGCCACCACTTTACCGTTCACCCGCAGGCAGGCACCCGTCAGTTTCAGCTCCTTCATCAGCCGCAGAGAATTGAGGGTCACGCACATTTCTGCCAGTTTCCCCCCTTCCTCGTCACAGCCGTTCTCATTTCGCCAGATCAGAGCCATTTGGAAGCATTCTTCCACATTCTCATCCGTAATGGGTTCAAATTTCCAGTCCGGATAGGTTCTGAGAAATTTATTTACATGATTTTTCTTTCCATGATACTTTTTTCCGGACAAATTTGCAAGCTTTTCTCTCTCATAGACGTAATCTGCATCATCCCGGTTATACTCCACTTGAAATCTTCCCGGAAACAGCTCCTCCAGCAGTTCAAACTGCTTGGGCGTCACCACTCCCATCTTGAACGGGCAGTTCTGTTCTCTGGCATAATCCGCCATGATCTCTACCACTTCCTTCACATGTTCCGGAGAGCCTTTGGGAAAGCGGAAAAAGAAATCCTTTCCCGCAGATTTTAACACCAGCATATCTTTTACAATAGCAAATTCTGTTGGATACATCCGATTCCACAGATACAAATTTGCAAAGGTATCTTCACAGCTTCTGGAGTTTGCCTGACGATAATAATGATCGATCTGTTCTTGATCCTCCAGAGTTGGTTTTCTAAACACCAGTTCCATAGTTCCTCCTAATTTCTAAAATATGAGACAGCTGCAAGCTGCTGCTCCCGGCAGATTTTCGGTGTGTTTTTCGCAAAAAACAAATTCGTTTTCGGTGAAAAGCCCCCGAAAGGGTATTACCGCAGAGATTTTGCAGCGCCTCCTTTGCCATTTTCAGGATTTTCTCGGAAAGTGTCCGGCTAAGAATGGTACAGATGAGCATACGCTCCATTCTTTGCCAGAAGTTCCTCATGAGTCCCTTCCTCCTCAATCCCATGTTCCGTGAGCACCAGAATCCGCTGGGCATTCTGGATGGTCGTCAGACGGTGGGCAATCACGAAAGTGGTACGGCCCTTTGCCAGGGTTTCCATAGACTGCTGCACAATCTTCTCACTCTCATTGTCCAGTGCGGAAGTGGCCTCGTCGAAAATCAGGATCGCCGGATTCTTCAGAAATACTCTGGCAATGGAAATTCTTTGCTTCTGACCTCCCGACAGCTTCACGCCCCTCTGCCCGATATCGGTCTGATAGCCATGGGGAAGCTGCATGATAAATTCATGGGCATTGGCCATTTTTGCCGCAGCGATCACTTCCTCATCCGTGGCTTCCGGCCTTCCGTACCGGATATTTTCCATCACATTTTCCATAAACAGGTATACATCCTGCTGCACGATCCCGATCTGACTTCTCAGGCTCGCCTGGCGCACCTGGCGGATATCGGTTCCATCAATGAGGATTCTTCCCTCCTCCACATCATAAAAACGGGGGATCAGGCTGCAAAGGGTGGTTTTTCCTCCTCCGGAATTTCCCACAATGGCCAGGTATTCTCCGGCCTTCACTGTCAGGTTCACATGATTCAAAACCTTCTCAAGATTGTCCTCATACCGGAAAGACACATCCTCAAACTGAACTTCCCCCTTCACATCCTTTAAATCCACTGCATTGGGGGCATCTGCAATATCCGGTTCAATATCCAGAACTTCCAGGAAACGGACGTAGCCGCTCCAGCCGTTCTGGAACTGCTCCATAAAATTCATCAGCTTCTTTACCGGCTCTGTAAAATTGTTGATGTAAAGCAGGTAGGTCACAAGATCCGTAACTTCCACCCAGTCCGATACAATAAAGTAAGCGCCTGCCACCAGCACCACAATGGTTACCATAGTGGTCATGGCAGAGAGAATCGAATGAAACCAGGACATATACCAGTAGCTTTTTTTCTTGCTCTCCACAAAAAGCTGATTGCCCCTGCCAAACTTTTCCATCTCCTTTGCTTCATTTCCAAAGGACTTTACTGTGCGGATTCCGCTTAAGGTATCCTCAATCTGGGCATTCACATCTGCAATTCTGGCCTTGTTGGCCCGGTAGGCGCGGCGCAGCCTGGTATTAAAAAACAGGGCGTAGGCCAGCATAATGGGCACAAAGGCAAACGTAATCAAAGTCAAAGGCCCATTGATTCTCACCAGAATCACGAAAGAGCCCACCAGCTTGATCACTGAGATCACCAGATCCTCCGGTCCGTGGTGAAGCAGCTCGCTGATATCAAACAAATCGGTAGTCACCCGGGAAAGAAGCTGTCCCACCTTCTGGTTATCATAAAAATGAAAGGAAAGCTTCTGATAATGGGAGAACACATCCCGGCGCATATCATGCTCCATCTTTGCTCCCATCATATGTCCATAATAGGTAATGAAAAAGTTACAGAAGCACTCTGTCAGCGCCAGTACGATCATCAAAAGCCCCAGCCTTACAATCATACGGAAAGGTTCGTTCCCGGGAAGATACACTACCTTATTGGTAATATAGCGCACAATCAACGGGATCACCAGCGTAATGCCGGCTCCCGTTATTGCAAACAGCAGATCCGCAAAGAACAAACCTTTGTATGGTTTATAATATGAAATTAATTTTTTCCACTTATGGTTCATTTTATTTTATCACTCTGCAATCAGATCCTGCTGCTTCATCACTGCGATCACATCGTACACATACTTGGCGCAAAGCTCATCGCTCTCTGCCTCCACCATCACCCGGATCACCGGCTCCGTGCCGCTCTCCCGCACTAAGATCCGTCCGTCATTTCCCAGCTCAGAAGCCGCTTTCTCAATTGCTTCCACCACTGCCGGATTCTCCCTGGCTTCTTTCTTATCCGCCACCTTCACATTTTTCAGAAGCTGGGGATAAATCTTCACCTCAGAAGCCAGCGTGCCCAGAGTGGATTTTTTGTTGATCACCGCCTCCATGATCATCAGGGAGGTGAGGATACCGTCTCCTGTGGTGGCATGCTTGCTGAAAATAATGTGACCGGACTGCTCGCCTCCCAGACAGTTGCCATTGGCCAGCATATTCTCATACACATACTTATCTCCCACTGCAGTCTTTTCATATTTGATGCCGATCTTGTCCAGAGCCTTGTACAGTCCAAGATTGGACATAATGGTAGTGACAATGGTGTTGTTTTTCAGTTTTCCCTCTTCCTTCAGGTACTTTCCGCAAATATAAAGGATCAGGTCTCCGTCCACCACATTTCCATTCTCATCCACAGCGATACAGCGATCCGCATCTCCGTCATAGGCAAACCCCATGTCCAGCCCTTTTTCTGTCACAAACCGCTGCAGCTTATCAATGTGCGTGGAACCGCAGTCTCTGTTGATATTGGTTCCGTCCGGCTCATTGTTGATCACATAGGTCTTGGCTCCCAACGCGTCAAATACGCTCTTTGCAATGGCAGAGGAACCTCCGTTGGAACAGTCCAGTCCGATTCTGTAATTTTTAAAGGAACGGGTAGCCAGGGAGATCAGATATCCAATATACCGGTTTCTTCCTGCCACATAGTCTGTGGTGCGGCCAATCTGATCTCTGGTGGCCAAGGGCAGTTCCCCGAAAGTACCGTCAATGTAGGCCTCGATCTTCTCTTCAATGGCTGCATCAATCTTCTGGCCTGTACCGCTGATCACCTTGATTCCATTATCATAGTAAGGATTATGGCTGGCACTGATCATAATTCCACAGTCAAACTCATCCAGGCGCACCGCATAGGCCACACTTGGAGTGGTGGTCACATGCAGCAGGTAAGCGTCCGCCCCGGAAGCCGTCAATCCTGCTGACAGTGCGTCCTCAAACATATAGCTGGATCTTCTGGTATCTTTTCCAATGACAATTCTCGCTTTGTGAGTCTGGCCGTAATACCATCCCAGAAAACGTCCCACCTTATAGGCATGTTCTACTGTCAGATTAATGTTTGCTTCGCCCCGGAAGCCGTCAGTACCAAAATATTTTCCCATAATATCCTCCTTATTTCATTTTTCATTCAGCATGTTTGCTGTTGATTTTCATTTTCGCAGCTATTCTTCCATAAGCTGAAATTTAACTGTGAAACAGCCCCTTCAGCTGTTATGGCAGAAGGGTTACTCATTTTCATTCATCTTCGCCAGCTTGGCTGCCTGGTCGGCTGCGATACAGCTGTCGATGATCTCCTGAATATCACCATTTAAGATCTTGTCCAACCGGTACAGGGTCAGATTGATCCGGTGATCCGTCACCCGTCCCTGTGGAAAATTGTAAGTGCGGATCTTCTCCGAACGGTCTCCTGTTCCGATCTGGCTTCTGCGCAGCTCCGCCTCCGCATCGTGAGCCTTCTGCTGCTCAATGTCATACAGCTTAGCCCTCAGCAGAGCAAAGGCTTTCGCCTTGTTCTGGAGCTGAGACTTCTCTGTCTGGCTGTACACCACAATTCCCGTGGGATAGTGGGTGAGACGCACCGCAGAGTCTGTGGTGTTGACACACTGTCCGCCGTTTCCGGAAGCGCGCATCACATCAATGCGGATGTCCTTGTCATCAATCACCACATCCACCTCTTCCACCTCCGGCATCACCGCCACTGTGGCTGTAGAGGTGTGGATTCTTCCGCCGGACTCCGTTTCCGGTACACGCTGTACCCGATGAACCCCAGATTCATATTTCAGCTTGGAATATGCTCCCGCTCCTGTAATCATAAAGCTCACATACTTCATGCCTCCGATTCCGATCTCCTCCACGTCCATGGTCTCCACCCGCCATCTCTGGCTCTCGGCATAGTGGACATACATACGATAAAGCTCTGCTGCAAACAAAGCCGCCTCATCTCCGCCAGCGCCGGAACGGATCTCCACAATCACGTTTTTATCGTCATTGGGATCCTTGGGCAAAAGCAGCACTTTCAGCTCCTGCTCCAGCTCCTCGCTGCGCTTTTTGGCGTCGCTTAGCTCTTCCTTTAACATTTCCCGCATCTCTTCATCGTTTTCACTTTCCAGCAAAGAAAGACTGTCTGCAATCGTCTCCTGACAGGATTTGTACTCCCGGTACGCATCTGCAATGGGCTGCAGGTCGCTCTGCTCCTTCATCAATTTCTGAAAGCGCGCCGGATCGGCGGTGATGGAAGGCTCATTGAGCATATTTAAAATTTCCTCCAGATGGATCAGAAGATCCTCCAATTTATCAAACATTTTCGTCCTCCATTATTCTTTCCGTCTGCGGCCAGTTACCACCCGGTCCAGGCCTGCCAGATCCTGTATCACTCTAATTTCTGTAAAATCTTTCTCCATCATGGCAGCTACCGCCTGCCCCTGATCATAGCCAATCTCAAACATAAGCCACCCGGAAGGCTTCAGATAATCCAGACATTCTGCTACAATCCTTCTGTAAAAGCTCAGGCCATCCGGCCCGCCGTCCAGGGCTTTTCTGGGATCGTGAAGCCGCACCTCCTCCTCCAGTTCCTCAATCACAGCTGCGGCGATGTAAGGAGGATTGGAGACAATAAGATCCCATTGCAATTCTGCCAAACGTTCTTCATCTGCAGTCTTTTCCTGAAAACACCCAAACAGATTGCTTTCCAAAAATTCTGCCGATACCCCCAGGGCCGCTCCATTCTTCCGGGCCACCTCCAGCGCTTCGGCAGAAATGTCCAGCCCGATCCCCGAAAGACCTGGGCATAGCTTCAGCAGGCTGATCAAAATGCACCCGGAACCAGTGCAAAGATCCAGCACACGCATCTTTGGTTTCAGCACCTTTAAGGCAGTCTCCACCAGAAGCTCCGTCTCCTGCCTTGGCACCAGCACATGTTCATTCACCTGAAAGGAAAACCCCATAAACTCCTGAACTCCTGTGATATGCTGGAGCGGAATGCGACTTCCTCGCTTTTCCAGCAGCCCCTGATATCGGCTGACCTCCTCTTCCTGCATCGGATCCATCATCCCAAGCAGATACCGGGTCCGATCCAGCCCGCAGCTAAACTCCAACAGATACCAGGCATCCACTGACGCATCTGGGATCCCTTTCTCTTCAAGATACTGTCTGCCGTATTCCAGCGCACTCCTGTATGTCATAGCTCTCCATTCTCAACTTCTATAATATTTCCAAGGCTGACTGCCTGTAGGTTTCTAAACTTTCCTATGTCCTGGATCTTATGAGGATTTTATATTCCTATGTGCGCCGCTTCTCTTATGCGCTCTGGCTTTCTTTGTGATCCAACTCATAATGCGCGCCGAAATTTTCGTTTAAATAGCTTTTCCAGTCAAAAATAGCCTCCACAGAAGCGATTCCCACCTCGATCATAGTATCATCCGGCTCCTTGGTCGTCAGCGCCTGAAGGCACAGCCCCGGTTTACTTAAAAGATTCACCAGTTTATTGTCATATCTGCCTGCCAGACGGATAAACTCATAAGATACCCCCGCAATCACAGGAAGCAAAAGAAGACGCACCACAATCCTCCAGACAGGAGAGTCGATTCGGATGAACAAAAAGAAGATCACACTGACGATCATTACGATCAAAAGAAAACTGGTTCCACAGCGCTTATGTTCTTTGGAACTTTTCCGAACATTCTCCACGTTCAGCTCCAGCCCGTGCTCAATACAGTTGATGCACTTATGCTCCGCGCCATGGTACATAAAAGTTCGCTGAATCTCCTTCATTCTGGAGATCAAAAGAAGATAGCCCATAAAAATGGCCATGCGCAGCACTGCCTCTGCGATGGAGATCAGAGTCTCTGAAGCAGTGAGGTATCGAAGCCCTCTGGAAAGAAAATAAGGCAGCAGTATAAATAACGCCACAGAAAGGATAATAGAAAACGCAACGGTAAATCCCATGAGCACCCCATTATCCTCTTTTTTGTCCTCCAGAGCAGTATCCGCCCTCCCGCGGATCTCCAGCCGCTCCAGTTCCTTCCTGGCAGACTCTTCCACCTTTTTCAGCACGTCTCTGGCTTCCTCCGCCTTTCCCTGCTTTTCCAGACGTTCCGCCTTTTTTCTTGCTTTCTTTTCTTCCTTGTCCAGCCGCTCCTTTACTTCCTCCTCTGACTCCTCTGCAAAAAAGTCCGCGGAGAACATCAGCGTCTTCATCCCAAGAACCAGAGAATCTACAAAATTAAATACTCCCCGCACAATGGGGATTCTCTGAATCTTCTTACTGGGAATCATACCCCGGTACTGGTCCGTCTTGACCACAATCTCCTGGTCTGCTGTGCGGACAGCCACTGCATAATTCTCGCCGTTGCGCATCATGACGCCTTCCATGACAGCCTGTCCGCCTATATTGGAATATTTCATATTTTTCACCTGATACTTTAATTTAAAAACAGGTTGAGATTTCGCAACCTCAACCTTATCTTTACCATACTATTTAGCTTCGATACCGTACTTCTTATTGAACTTATCAATACGTCCACGTGCTGCAGCAGTCTTCTGCTGACCAGTATAGAATGAATGGCACTTGGAGCAAACCTCCACGTGGATCTCCTTCTTTGTGGATCCTGTCACAAACGTGTTTCCACAGTTACAGGTAACGGTTGTCTGATAATAATTCGGATGGATTCCCTCTCTCATGATTTTCACCTCGCTATATTTTATCGTGAACTGCTTACGGCTCTGCCGTCCATTTCCGGCCAATACCGCTCAAGTGTTACCGCGGTAAGATATCCCGGACTATCCCTGCAAGTCCCTGCAGTTAAGCTGTGCAGCAAAGTATCTCAGATAAAATTTCTTCTTTCTGCAAAAACCGCCCCTTCATAGGGTTCATTCCAGAAACAGCGTCTGAATTATATCATATCAGCTCCGAAAATGCAAGAGCTGACAAAAATTTCTTTGCTTTCTCATGATAAAAATTTCTTCGCTTTCTCCTGGCTGATTGGCTGATCTTGGCTGAACTTCTCGTAGTTAAACGCTTGATTGGTTCTTGGTTGAGTTTCAAACCAGTTTAAACTCAAATTTTTATGACTTTGCACATAGCTGAGCTGTGATCTAAATGAAACGCTGTCTGCGAACCTTCGCCACCAGTTCCCGGTTATCCCGGGTATGGACAAACATATTCAGAATATTTTCTACCGCCTCGTCACCCTTCATACCGTTTAGAGCCTTGCGCATAATATAGACAGCATCCAGTTCTTCAGCATCCAGCAAAAGATCTTCTCTTCTGGTGCTGGACTTTTGAATATCAATGGCAGGGAAAATCCTCTTTTCCGACAATTTCCGGTCAAGAACCAGCTCCATATTTCCAGTTCCCTTAAATTCCTCATACACCACGTCATCCATCTTGCTTCCAGTATCCACCAGCGCTGTGGCCAGTATGGTAAGGCTTCCTCCCTCCCGCATATTCCTGGCTGCGCCGAAAATCCGCTTAGGCATGTGGAGCGCTGCCGGATCAAGGCCTCCGGAAAGAGTACGTCCGCTGGCTGGAACGATCAGATTGTAGGCCCTGGCCAGCCTGGTAATGGAATCCAGCAGGATGGTCACATCCTTCTTATGCTCTACAAGACGCTTGGCCCGCTCAATCCCCATCTCTGATACTCGTTTATGGTGCTCCGGAAGCTCATCAAAGGTGGAGTAAATCACCTCTACATTGTCTCCCACAATAGCCTCCCGGATATCTGTCACTTCCTCCGGCCGCTCATCGATCAGAAGGATAATCAGATGCATATTGGGATCATTCTTTAAAATGGACTTTGCGATCTCCTTTAGCAGGGTGGTCTTACCTGCCTTTGGGGGAGATACAATCATCCCTCTCTGGCCTTTTCCTATGGGTGAGATCAAATCCACCACCCGCATGGCCACATCTTTAGGACCCCGCTCCATCCGCAGCCGCTCATTGGGAAATACTGGAGTCATATCCTCAAAATTGTATCGCCTGGATGCTTCCGCGGGAGTAAAATCATTGATGGTCTTTAAATATAAAAGGGCGCTGAATTTCTCCTGCTGGGCCTTGATCCTGGTATTCCCTGAAATAATATCTCCGGTCTTTAAACCAAAACGCCGAATCTGAGAGGGGGACACATAGACATCATTCTCTCCTGGCAGATAGTTGTCGCTTCGGATAAAACCATAGCCGTCCGGCATCACTTCCAGGATTCCGCTGACCTCGATTCCGCTGTCCAGCTGCGCCAGCTCCATAGGCGGCTTATCGTTTGGATTCTCCCGAACGGTGTCTCTGAAGTTCTCCCTCTGATTCTCCCGGCCGTTATACCGGGGTGCTTCTCCTGCGTTTTCTCGGCTGTTATACCGGGAGCTTTCTCCTGTGTTTTCCCGACTGTTATACCGGGAGCCTTCTCCTGCGCTTTCCCGGCTGTTATACCGGGAGCCTTCTCCTGCGCTTTCCCGGCTGTTATACCGGGGCGTTTCCCCGGCATTCTCCCGGTTTCCGTAAGAGGTATAGCTTCTCCGCTCTCTCACCTCTTTGCTGTCCCGATAATCCTGTCTGGTAGTCTCACGCTTTTCTTCCGGTTCCTCCTTTTTCCCATCAAAAAAAGTATCCCCGTTTTCCTTTCCATAATTTTCCCGCTTCGAGCCCGCCTCAGTCCGCTGCTTCCAGGAACTGCTTCCCCTCTGCTCTCCTGTATCGGCCTCCGCCGCCTCTTTTCCTGTCTGAAAGCCCTGGGCACCGGCTTCTTCCCTCTCCTTTGCCTCTCTGGCATCCGCAGCCAGCATTGCCTCCACTACTTCACTTTTTTTCATAGCAGACACAGCTTTGATGCCCCTGGCCTTTGCCAGATTCTTCAATGCTGCTGCTGATAATGACTCATATTTTTCTCTCATATACACCTCGTCTGTCTCATTTTTCTGTCTGTTAAGGGGAATAATTGTCAGAAATGACTTGATTGATTTATCTATCTGATTTAGCATATCATATCCTTTTCAAAAAAGAAAGGGCTTTTTCATTTATTTCCAAAAAGAAGTCTGCACGCAGACTTCTTCGCCTGCGGCGGGTCGCTTCGGTGACATCTTCCGCCGCAGTGCGATCCTGCGGAGTTTTTTTGTTTCATAGGAAGGAATTTCCTACGAAACAAAAAATCCGGCGATCATTCCCCCCGCCATACCGGAAATGGCGCAGACGCAAAATCTGCCCAACAGTTCCCCCGGTTCCTGTGCCGGAGTCCCTCCGGCCGCCAGGGCTGCCATAATCAGCAGAAAAAAGTACAAACTTCCGTAGGCAAAACCCCTTAAAAACTTTTTCCGTTCCCCTGCTCTGCCTGCCGCCAGCCCCCCAAAAAAGCAAGCCAGGCCGTAAACCCACCAAATGCCAAGCCGCGCCTGCTCCATCCCCCACTCCATCTTCAGCATAAGAAAAGAGAGCAGCAAAATAGCAGCCCCGGTCACTGCCGCCTGTACGATCAGCGGTTTTACAAACACCCATATCCTCTTTTTATCCATAATTTCCCCCAAAATTTCTAATATTTCTATGAAAATATATGTCCTCCCATTGCTTTTATTCCTAAAATATTGTATTCTTAGAAATTATAGTATGGTTGCAGCTACAAATTTTTTGTGTCTGGAACCGTCAAAAATAAAAATACTTTTTAAAGGAGTTGGTTTTCTTTGGCTTCAGACGATGCCATACAACTTGGTCTGCTTGTTATTTTATTGATGCTCTCAGCGTTTTTTTCCTCAGCTGAAACATCTATGACCACAGTGAACAAAATTAAAATCAAGGCTTTGGCGGATGAGGGAAACAAACGCGCCCAGACACTGCTGAAAATCATTGATCAGTCAGGAAAGATGCTCAGCGCTATTCTGATTGGCAACAACGTGGTGAACATCTCCATGTCCTCCCTGGCAACTTCCCTGGCAATCCAGCTTTTTGGCAGTACAGTGGTAGGAATCGTTACCGGTATTGTGACCCTTCTGGTCCTGATCTTCGGAGAGATCACCCCCAAAACCCTGGCCACTGTCCATTCAGAAAAACTGGCGCTGCTATACAGCCCCATTATCTGGCCTTTGATGAAGATCATGACCCCAGTGATCATTCTTATCGATCACTTGTCCATGCTGTTTTTAAAGCTGCTCCACTTTAATCCCAAGAGCGCTGATACTGCCATGACAGAGCAGGAGCTGCGAACTTTGGTGGATGTCAGCCATGAGGACGGGGTGATTGAAAGCGAAGAACGACAGATGATCTACAATGTGTTTGATTTTGGAGACGCCCAGGCAAAGGATATCATGGTGCCCCGGGTAGATATGGTTTCCGTCAATCTGGAGGATTCCTACGATGAGATTGCTTCTATTTTCCGAAGTGAAAAATTCACGCGCCTCCCTGTCTATGAAAATGACCGTGACAACATTGTGGGCATTATCAATATTAAAGACTTTTTGTTTTTTGAAGATAAAGAACATTTTCACGCATCCGCTGTCATGTATGAACCGTATTTTACCTATGAATACAAACGTACTTCTGAGCTGATGATGGAGATGCGGGAAAAGTCCATCAGTCTTACCATTGTGCTGGATGAGTACGGCGCAGCGGTTGGTATGATCACCCTGGAGGATCTTTTGGAAGAATTGGTTGGAGAGATCCGGGATGAATACGACGAGGATGAAAAAGATCTGATTCAGGATCTGGGCCATGGGGAATATCTCATCGAAGGTTCCATGAAGCTGGATGATATCAATGATGCCCTTCACCTGGATCTGATGTCCGAGGACTACGATTCTCTGGGCGGCTACATCATCGGACGGCTGGATCACCTTCCCAGCGAGGGCGAGATGGTGGAAACAGAAGGCGGTCTGAAGCTGAAGGTGGATGAAATGGATAAGAACCGGATTGATAAGGTTCACCTGTATCTGCCAAAAAAAGAGCTGGAGGATTGATCTGACAGCTTGCCTAATCGGCCATAAAGTTTCTGTAGTATTTATTATTTTTCATCAGGTATTTTTCATTTTTTATCTATAAAATGAGGATGTTGCAAAATATTAATTTCGATGGATTTTCGGTGTGTTTTTCGCACAAAACGGTTCGTTTTCGGAGAAAAATCACCCGAAAGAATCCCGCCGGAGGTATTTTTCAACATCCTTTTTTCTTCCTATTTCATTTAACACAAATCAGGAATACTTAAATACAAACAAATAAATCAGATGAATGCCCACACCGGCTGTAAAAAATACTTTTTTGTGCTCCGGATGATGGATTGTTCCTATCAGATAGAATACCATTCCACGGAACCTCTTTAGCAGCCCAGCAAGCTGCGGGGTATTTGACCCTCGCGGCATTCGCCAAATATCCGCACAAGTGCGGCTGCTTGGTTCATTGCTCGCGGGAATAAATTTTTTATCTTTCGCCCGCCGCAGTGCGATTCTACGGAGCGTTTTAACTTCATAGGAAGTGCTTCTACGAAATGAAAAAGAGCCTGCAGCTCCACAAATTTTCACTTGCGAAGTCACAGGCTCTTCCTAATTTATTCCCCAAAATGAGCGCTGCTGTCAACAGCCATCCTATAATATGATCTGCGTAATATTTTCCAAAAGCTGGGGATGCCGTTCATCATTATCATGATACAATTCATACACAGCCCCCGGCTGTGCAAAATGTACCAGTTCAAGCGTATCCCAATTCACATCTTCCACTTTTTCTGCTGTATCTGCAAGAGGAAGGATTTTACCCTTTCTCACAAAAATCACAACCTCGTCCAGCGCAATTTCTATGTAATGATGCCCTGACGGAAATATCTTTTCTTCTGAAATCTTTGTTCCGGAAAAACGCACTAGTTTCATCTCTTCGGGGAGATAGACCGTTCTTCCAAGAGCATTCTGCTCATAAACAGGAGCAATCATAATACTTTCACCGATCAGCAACTGATCTTCTATGTGTCGTGCCACAGGATCCGCTCTCCATTCAAATCCAAGCGGTTTTGCATACATTTCATTTTTGAGAGCTGCTTTCATAAATTCGCTGTAAAGATAAGGGAGCAAACGATACCTCAAACCAATCATCTCTGCAAATACCGCTGTCTCCTCAAATGCCCAGGCCTCCTGTCTGCGGGTTCCATCGGATGAATGGTTGCGCATCAACGGTGTAAAAATACCAAACGCCAGCCAACGCAGCACAAGATCCTCTGTGGCATCACATCCAAAGCCTCCTATATCAGCACCTGTGTACAGGAAACCACACATATTCAGGGATGGAAGCATTTTCAGGTTCATCAGCAGATGAGACCACCAGGATTTATTGTCGCCCATCCAGATGCCGCCATATCGGTGCATCCCGACATAGGAGGAACGGGAAAACATGAGAATACGACGTTCTGGCTCCAGCTCTTCAAAAGCCTCTCCTGCAGAACGTGTCATAAAATATCCAAACAGATTGTGTACCTTATCATGGCGGATCCGTTTTCCTTTGTAATTATGATAAAAACTTCTGTAATCTTCCGGATTTTTCTCCAGCCCTGCAACCATATCCTTAAATTCAAAGAAGGTCTTCACATCCAGATTCATTGTGCGATACTCTTCCAGCTTATGAAAAGTATCTCTCAGCCTGCCTTCGGAATAAAAAATCGCCGGTTCATTCATATCATTCCAAAATCCGTCAATTCCCTTATCCAGCAAAAATTTATATTTCAGACCAAACCATCTTCTGGCATCATCATTCAGCATATCCGGGAAATGACAGCGGCCCGGCCATACGCCAACCACAAAATCTTTTCCCTGTTCATCCTTGCAGAAATATCCATTTTTCACACCCTCTTCATATACATCGTACCCCTCTTCTATCTTAACCCCCGCATCTATGATAGGTACCAGATGGATTCCCTGCGCTTTCATCTCAGATACCAGTTCCTCAAAATCAGGAAATCCCTCTCGATCTATTGTAAAATCTTTATAACGTTCCATATAGTCAATGTCCAGATAAATGCTGTCCAGCGGAATATGATTTTTCCGATATCCCTCTGCCACCTCTCTTACCTCCTGAGAAGTCCGGTAGCTCCAACGGCTCTGACCAAATCCAAAAGCCCACTTTGGAGGGAGAAACGGCATACCGATCATCTGCCGGAATTCTCTTACAATCTCATCCGGCGTCTTTCCTTCTATCACATACAGATCATAATCTGCTCCGTCAATCCGTATTTCCAACAGATTGAGCTTTGTATAACCCACGTCAAATATAATCTTATCTGGTGTATCAAGGAACAGACCAAAAGAAATTTTCTCCCTTCCGTCCACGATCAGAAAGTTATGAGCACCGTACAGAGATCTTGTATTCTCGTGATGATTGGGATCATCTGTACAGTTGCTCTCATAGATCCATCCTCGCTTATTGATCCCGCGAACATTCTCTCCGAGACCATACACAATATCTTCCTTCTCCATCTCATACCTGAGCGTATTACATTCTTTTGCAAAATAACAAAGTTCCCCTTCAAAAATCTCTGGTTTTTTTATAACCGCATCCGTTTCAACGGGACTGCCAAAAACGTATCTTTTTACCATAATCCTGCTCCAGTTCTAAAATTTTTATGCTTTGACGCCGCCTGCCATCACACCCTGTTTAAAATGTTTTTGAGCACAAATATACACAATTACGATAGGGATCATAGAAATCAGACTTCCCGCCATTAATACATGATACTCCGTCCCATACTGTCCATTCAAACTGTTTAATGCAAGAGTCAGTGTCATCTTATTTTTATCCGTCAGCATCAGCAGCGGCCAGAGATAATCATTCCAGCTTTCCATAAACGTGGTGATCGTCAGCGTTGCAAGAGAGGAGCCGCAAAGGGGAAGCACCACTGTACGGAAAATGCGAAACATACTGGCGCCATCAATGCGGGCTGCCTCAATAAAATCATCCGGAATGGAACGCATCTGCTGCACCAGCATAAAAATACCAAATGCCCGAAACATTGCAGGTAAGATCACACTGGGATAGGTATTGATCAAACCCAGATTATTCATAATCACAAACAGAGGGATCAAAGTAACCTGTGTAGGGATCATCATGGAAGCCAAATAAATATTCAGCACTGCTCCTGCTCCCGGAAAATGGATTTTTGTAAACGCAAATGCTGCCATAGAGGAAGAAAGAACCGTGATCGCAGTATAGGACACTGTAATAAACATACTGTTCAAAATTGCCCGAAAGAACGGAAATTTGGAAAACACCTTTTCGTACGCACTCAAAGTGGGCTCTTCCGGGATCCACTGAATAGGAAGAGCCATAAGCGCTCCTTTACTTTTCAGGGAGGTGGATACCATCCAGAAAAAAGGAATCATCACAATCACTGAAATCAGACAGGCGACTGTATAAAACCGGATATTCTGCCATACTTTACGATTCATAATGCACCCATCCTTTCTGTCCTCTCATCTGGATTACAGTCAGTACAAAAATAATGACAAACAATAGCCAGGAATACGCTGATGCATAACCCATCTTAAAATATTTAAATCCATATGTGTAAATCCTCTCCACCATAACCTGTGTCGCCCCATTAGGGCCTCCCTCTGTCATGATCATAACCTGAGGAAAAAGCTGAAATGCGTTGATCAGTGACATAATCATGCAAAAGAAAATGGAAGGAGTCAAAAGAGGCAATGTGATCGAAAAAAACTGCTTCACCTTTCCTGCCCCATCTACTCGGGCAGCCTCATAATAGGTTGTATCGATCATTTTTAATCCTGAGAGCAAAAAGAGACCAAAAAATCCCATATCCTTCCAGACGGATGCCAGGACGATCGCAGGCATTGCCCAAATTTCACTTGTCAGCCAGCTCGGTCCTTTTATCCCGATATAAGAAAGCAGCTGATTGAAAATTCCATACTGAGGGCTCAGCACCCACTTCCAGATCAGACTGGCTGCCACCCAGGAAGTCAGTACGGGAATGTAATACATCACTCGAAATGCCGTAATGCCTTTCATATTTTTATTTAAAATCACTGCTATTCCCAGAGATGCCAGAAAGACAAGAGGAATATACAACACGATATAATACAGTGTATGGCCAAGCACTCTCCAGAATTCAGATGTTGTTAATATCTGGATATAATTCTCTAATCCAACAAAATGCTGTGATAAAGTATTCAGATTCAGTTTGTCCAGCCCATTCCAATCGGTAAGGCTGATAACTATGGATATCATGATAGGAAGCAGACTAAAAATGATCATGCCAACAAAACTGGGAAGCATAAACGGTATGGATCGTACCAGTGCCTGCTTCTTTTTCTTCTTACTCATACTTTTCGCCTCATACTAATAAACCACGCAGAATACCCTGCAGATGCTCCTGCATCTATGCCGCCCTGCAGGGTATTGAAAAATGCTTACTGTAAAGAAATCTGTGCTTCACATTCACTTTGCGCTTCATCCAAAGCTTCCCGTACTGTAATCTTTCCAGAAGCTGCCTCAGAAAGCTTTTCCGTAATAATATCAGACATCAATGCATAATCTTCTATTACAGGAGCCACCACAAGATAGTCCAGAGAAGCAAACACCGCCTTGCGATTTTCCGGAGGAGTCATTTCCAAATAGCCGGAAAGCACTTCCTCGTTGCTGATCGCCGGAAGATCCCATCCCGCATCAATGCGCATCTGGGCTGCTGTCTCGCTGGATGCCAGCCAGTTGATCCAGCATTCTGCTGCTTCTTTCTTCTCTGTATCTGCATTTACTACAAGTGCATTGCTGAAAAAGTGTGTTGCTTTTTTGTCCTGTCCAGGTTCTACACAAATATCCCATGCAAAATCACAGCCCTCGGCAAATGTGGAAAATGCCCAGATACCTGTGGGAATCATGCCGAGACGTCCGCTCTGAAACAGATCCCAATCTCCCATACCGCTCATCTGTTCATCATTTGGCTGTACATTGCTGTCTGTAATCTTTGAAATCATCATTTCGGCTGCTGCCACATTTTCTTCCGAATTGATCGTAAACCCAGTCTTATCCTCATTCAGGATACTGCCGCCGAACTGAGCTGCTACCTTAAAAAATTCATTAAATGTCACCGGCTGATAAATACCATATGTATTTTCGTCCAATGCCCGGATAGCCTCCGCTGCTGTCAGAGCGTCTTCCCAAGTCCATTCATCGGTGGGATAATCAATGCCTGCCTTATCAAACAAATCCTTGTTATAAATCAGCACCACATTGGAGAAATTTCCAGGTACGCCATACTGTTTTCCGTCTACATGAAAAGCCGAAAGTGCTGTCTCATTGTAACCGGATGCGTCAATTCCCTGGAGTTCTGCCAAAACCCCCTTGTTTGCATATGCTGCAAAATTCTCAATGTTCAGTTCATAACAGTCAGGAGCTGTGCCGCCTGCTACTCTTGTCTGCATCTGCGTAAAATAATCATCAAATCCAATGGTCTCAATCTGAACAGTAATATTCGGATACTCTTCATGGAATGCCTGATACATCGCATCTAATGTCTCTTCCTGGCCTCCGGAAGCGTTAAAATTTGCGTATGTAATAGTAACCTCTTCCTCCGCTGCCGCCGTCATACCGCCTGCTGCTAAAACCGCTGCCAACGCTGCGCCTGACACCATTGCTTTCCACTGCTTCATCTTTTTCATACTTCTTCTCCTTTCTATACTTAACCGGTTAACCGGCTAGAGTACTGTTTAACGCATTACGAAAAAATGGCCTTGCCCTAACTAAACAATCATTTCCCATGTGATGCTTCGGTCAGCGCCCTTCCTATCCATGGTAACCTTCTTCTGTTCCCAACTCAAGAAAATTTCTGTCTCCTCATCTCTGAAGCGATAGCTTCCTCTTTCTCCAGCCAGTACAAAATGCAATGCTTCCTTTCCATTTTCCCTTGAAGCGCCTGTCTTTTCACCATCTTCCCGCACACGGCCCTTCATTGCTGCTGCATATCCGCTTCGCAGATAAACAGGAAAATATTCTTCGGAAGAAATCACCGCATTTCCCTTATATCTTCTGTGTGTGAAAAATCCATACCAGACTCCTGGCGGAAGCCACAGCTGCCTGCTTGTCTGCTCCGCTTCCAATAATGGTGCCACAAGAAAACTCTCTCCAAACAGATACTCATCTTCCCACTCTACTGACTGCCTCTCCCTGGGCCATGTATATACAAGCGGCCGCATCATCGGCCGATACTGGTCACAGCAATCTGCTGCACTGCTGTAAATATAGGGAAGCAGCTTCATATGAAGATTGTGCCAGAAACGGATCTCTTCCAAAAGTTCCGGTTTTCCCCATGCGTTTGCTATATTCCATGGGCTGCGTTCATTATTTCCCGGAGCCCCAGGCAGAATCTCTTTAAACTGTCCACCGTCCGGTTCTGAATGCCACTGTAAAGCCGGCACAAAACAGGCAAACTGTGTGGCTCTCCGATACAGATCCGGTGTTGGAAGGGGTCCCGCAAATCCTGCTATATCAAAACTCCAAAAAGGTATTCCAGTCATTGCAGCGGACATACCTGCGTAGAACACTCCTTTCAGTTCACTGTTCTCTGACTGCTGATCGCCACCCCAATGAATGGGCACCCGGTGTGCTCCCCGCGAGCCAGCCCTGGAAAACAGAACGTGACGGTTTCCTAAAAATCGTGCATAGGCTTCTGTATACAGTCTTGCATACGCATTTTTGGCCTCTGTTCCATCCATTCCATTATGCAGCTTCACCTCCGGACGGTAAATAAATTCTCCGCCATCCGTCTTAAATCCGTCCACTCCCATATCAAGCAGATACTGTCGTTTTGCAAACCACTGCCGGGATGTCTCCTCATTGGAAAAATCCGGTATCAGGGAAGTCTCAAACCAGTTTCCTTCCGGTATCTGATAGGGAGTCCCATCCATATTTTTTACACAAAGTCCTTTTCTTACAGCATCTTCTTTATCAAGAACAAGCTGCCTGTTTTTTTCTTCCTGAGGTGGCTGACCTTTATATACCGGGATCTGCCAAAGAACCAGGCGTATGTTCTTTTCGTGAAGCTGACGTATCATGTCTGCAGGATCTGTCCAATACCTGCTTGTGGAATAATCGAAGTCTTCCTGGGAAAAGGCTGCTCCATCTGGCTTTGGCTCGTATGAGGCTCCGTTCCATATGTAAAATGTTGCCTCATCACTCCAGGCTTCCAAAACCATTACGCTTGCCGGAAATTGATACTCTTCCAGGTAGCGCATCTGATTCTCAACATCCTTCTGGCAGTTCCAGTGATTGGCTGAAATCCATATACCGAATGCATATTTTGGCGGCAACGCTGCCCTTCCAAACAGCTTCATATAACCGGAAATCACATCATCTACTGCTCCAGCAAATACATAGATCTCTGCTTCTGAAGGAATTTCACATTCAATCGTTTCCTGAAAAGAAAAGACCGTCTTTTTATCTGTAGCTATATAAATGCCAAGTCCTGTATCTGTCACAAAAAACGGAGCTGTCAGATATGTGTGATCCTGCTGATGGCAGAAATGTTCGATTACCTGATTCACTACTGTATTTCCCTTCTGATTCAGCCCGTTAAACTTTTCCCCCATACCGTATGCTCCTGCATACGCTGTCTTGATCCGGAGGATATCCCTTTCTTTTTTACTTTCTCGATACAGCGCAGCCTCTTTTCCATTTGGCAGCTTTACTGCCAGCATCCCTGTACCGCTGTGTATTTCCCATTGTTTCATTTCGTAATCAAGTCACCCTCTTTCTCTTCTTCCTGCAAACCTGTTACCCTTTAAACCGACAAACACTGGCCCGCTCAACAAGTCTCACCGGAAGAATCTCCTCTACTTTTTTCATCCCTGGATCTGCCATATTCTGTACAAGCAATTCTACAGCCCTCTGACCTTTCAGCGAAATTTCCTGACGAACCGTTGTAAGCCCCGGCGTCAGATAAGCGGAAATATCAAGATCATCAAATCCCATAATAGAAATATCCTCTGGTATCTGTACTCCAGACTCAAAAAAACCTTTCATCAGGCCAATAGCAAAAATATCTGCGGTT
>CABRXX010000037.1:0-23945 GCA_902475025.1 uncultured Lachnospiraceae bacterium
CTGAAAAAACTGCTGATCTTAGGGCTATGGGGCTTTGGCGTGTTGATTGTTCTATGTGGTATCTGGGGAGCAACAGCCGGAGATATAGAAATGGATGGTCAATTTTTTCTGTCTTTACTTGTTATAACAGTTTTAGTAGTTACGCTATTTCGGAAGATAAAACGTTATATCGGTACACCCTGCCACAGTGTACCAGCACTGAATCAGATCCTTGACAAAAAGCAACTGGAGCAGCTATTGGACGGAGAACATTTTGAAACAATAAAGTTTGAAGATGAGGTTATGAAAAAGTATCTGGAAATTTACCAAAGCCAGAACTGGATGCTGATCGGCGGAAAGCTGCTCTCAAAAAAGCTTGCTCTGTGGGTGACAATGGATGGCTCTAAGAACGACACTTTACTGAAGGTTCTTTATCTCAACGGAAGGACTGCAAAGGCAAAAGTAAATCTGGAAATCAGAGAAAACAGATACGAAGAGTTCACTTCTGTGCTGAAAGACCTGATTGGATATGAAGGAGCTTTGAAGCTGTACGGAAAAGAGGAGCAGCTGGCAGAGAAATTTGCGTCCTGCTTTCCAGAGCAAACTTCCGAACAGGATCGAGTAGCTGCTTTTCTTTCTCAGGATGTTACAGCGATCCGGCAGGACTATATCCAGACCTTTTCTCCTCCTGACTCCAGGAAGAAAAAACGAAACAGGAAGTATTTGTAACTGTTTAGCATCAGTGTACAGGGGGCAATACTCCTCTTGTACACTGATGCTATAGTCATGGAATACATGAGGTAGAATATCTGCCTAACAGCAAATATGGAACGATTGTTGAAGAACCATCTGACGCTATATAATACTACTGGTACTGAAATCAATACGTATGAGGTCACAAGATTATGGTATTTATTTACAGAGGCGCATTTATTATCGGTATTACTTTGCTTGTTCCAGTTATTATTAGATACCTTACTGCAAAAAGTAAGGAAGATCATATGGCTGTTTATATTGTAAAAATGCGCAGCAATATGATGAAACTATTAAAAATAATGACTGTTATCTGTGTTCCCCTGGGAATTATGGCGGCGATTGCATTTTTCGCCTTTCTTTCCTCCAAAGACTGGGAAAATATGTGTTATACAGCAGTAGTGATTTTTGTTAGTATTGCAGATTTTACCATGTGGAACTATTATAAAAATAACATAATTATCGTTTTGAATAATCACAAAATAAAAGTAGTAAAAGGAAGGAAAAGCCGTATTCTCTCAAAAAGTAAAATTACATATAAAAAGATAAATGGCTGCAAAATAAAATTATATTATAATGATAAAAAAATTTTCACAATTACCCGACAGTTTGACAATTTTGAAAATATGGAAATCTGGCTGAACAATAATTTAGAGTAAGGGAAAGGCACCAAAAGAGTGGGCAGATGGGTTCCAAATGGAAACAGGGTTGGAGCTTGTAGAATTCAATTAGGCGATAAAATATTAAAACTTGCTGGAGAAAGGGAATTTCATGAAGGATCACAGAAATCAAATCCAAAATAAAAAAGAACCATTGTCTCATTATGTTATCCGTTCGGAACGCTATCTGGGCTGGCTGTTTGCTTTTTTCGGAATATGCAGCATCGGTTTACTGATTTATAGCATTATCATAGAGGAAGCTTTGTGGGCAATCCTGTTTTTGTTTTTTATTTCCATAGTGATGATAATATAGACAATTCACTGTTTATCGAACAAATGAACCGATTACATATTCCTGTCTGGAGTTATAGTTTTTCTCTCAAAATGAAAAAGAAGTCGAAATAGCGGAAAGATGCTTTAATAGGATTGGTACAATCTGATTTTTATGGAGTTAAATAATATGAAAAAGAAATTGGTTCTCTTTATAATAGTGATTGTCATGGCAGTTTTTATTACAGCGATGATTTCCATTCTGGCCGGACACAAGGGCAATACGGTTAATGTCAAACGTGTAGTTGGTACTTCCGCCTTGTATGATGAAGAACGGATCAATAAGGCATTTGATGCGGTGGAAGATAAATTTGCATCCGATTTTAAAGGCTGTACCTTAACGGAGCTGCGCTATGACAAAGAAGTAGAAAATAAATTTGTTGATGAAATGCAGCAATACAAGACATTACATAGGCGAGATCTTATTATTGTAGTATCCGATTTTGAAACAGACAGGAAATCCCAAGATTTGGGTCTGATCCCGAATGAAACTTACGAAGGATGGAGCTGGAGTCTGGTGCAAACCGATAATGTCCAAGGCTGGGAAGTTGTTGAAGGCGGCTGGGGATATTGATGGTTATGGCAATCTGGCAAAGGAAGTGACAAAATGAGCAACAAACTGATCAAGGCGAAAGATCTGGAAGCGAAAATAATTAGAAAAAAAAGAATTTGGAAGCTTTGTGCGATTTTGCTGGGAGCGTCCATAATCTTATTTTTGTTCATTTGGACGATGGTGGCAATCACCTCTGTAAAATTTAAAAATCAAATGGAGCAGATGGTTCTGGGAAAAGACTATTTTATCGAAGATGTTGTAATTAAGAAAAAGGACACCTATAGCTCTCCCAGTGGAAAATATAGTGTATCTACAAATTATTTCTTTTATTATGATACGGACAAGAAAATGCAGATCCCTGGGAAAATATATGGGGAGTATGAAGTGGGGGACAGCATTCCGGCGTATACTACAGACCATGTTTATTATGATTACGAAAAAGACGGGATTTTGCCCAGAGAAGAATTTCGCAATCATGAACTGATGAAAGCTGCCGGAGTGGTCTGCGGCTGTGTAATCTGTTTGCTGGCGTTATATTTGTTTCTGGAAAAGAAGTGTATGTAAACAAAAGGGGCAGGCTGATGAAAAAAATATTCTGGATTTTGAGCGTTTTTATATTAACAGGTCTGTGTGGCTGTTCCAACCGAAATTTGCCGAGATGGTTTCAATCAGAACAGGACGGTGCAGACCATGTGATGCGTAAAATTGCAGAGGCATGTAATACTCAGGATACCGAAAAGATGATGAAGTTGTTTTCGGAAAGCAGCAAAAAGAAGCTACCTGATTTGGAGGAAGAAATCCGTACACTCTTTCAATATTTGGAGGGAAATCAGATTATAGATTTTCAGGGGGATTGTGCATCTTCTGGTGAAAAGGATCGAGGGAAAGGGCGCATCGAATGGGTTGGAATGTATGAACTATCTGCATCAGACGAGGAGTACTCGATGAACTTCTATATGTATCCAGAGGATGAAGAAAATCCTCAAAATGTAGGAATATATAAAATTGAGATCGCCACAGCAGAGGAAACAGAGAAAGCTGATTTTATGTGGAATTATCCGGAGATAGGCGTTTTTATTGCAGGATAGTCGGAGGCAAAGGGGACAGATGAGACACTATGGAATGGAACATGGAAATGAGACGTATATCACTGCAAATCGCCAGGCGGTTCGATTGGAACCGGATGCGCCAAAAAAGCAACTGGAACCCGACAGTAACCCGCCGGCGGCCGGGAAGAAGTGGCCATGCATTTTGACAGGCTGTATTTCCGTTTTTGTCCCAGTGTTTATATTTGGGATATTGTTCTTTGTCGGTGACCCTTTAGCGCCGCAAAATGCAGCAGCGGCACTGGTTCTTCTTTTGACATGGCTTGGATATGGATTGGTTCTTTTGCTGCATCGTCATACAGAACCAGAGGAGATACAAAAGGCTGTTGTTGTGCTGCGGGAACAGAAACTGGTCACATGGGTTGGGATTTTCTTATGGCTGCTGGGAAATATTTTCCTGTTTATGGCCGTTGCAGTTACGTCAGCAGTTCCTGTTGATGGCACTACGATTTTTCTGGCAGTGCTTGGTGTTCTTGTCACATTCTTTGGTGTGTGGATGCTTTTGGCTGGACGA
This sequence comes from uncultured Lachnospiraceae bacterium, assembly GCA_902475025.1. Lineage (GTDB taxonomy): Bacteria > Bacillota > Clostridia > Lachnospirales > Lachnospiraceae > Merdiplasma. The sequence goes on from CABRXX010000037.1 coordinate 3,895, forward strand.
AATCGCTCTATGTTTGTGTTTCCAGATCATTCTGTTTTGTATATCAGCAGCTTAGGAAGACAAAAGAATCTGTAACCGGGACAGGTTGCATCGGCACGTCTCACAGTCAACCGTTCCATTCAGCTATTGAATGCAAATGGGAAGAAACTGGTTTCTGTAGAGACAAATATGCGTGGGGTATCCAGGCTTGCAGAGTGGATCGAAAGTACGGATTTGGAAGCAGTGCTGACACCTGCCATGGAACGTCAGACAGAAAATCAGGTAAAAGAGGAAAACATACTGCAGTGGAGAGAGGAATACCGTACTCACTGGCATGATCATCTAAAAGTGATCCGTGTGGGCTTGTGGTTTGTTATGACTCTGTATCTTATTGGAGTTATTTTGCCCATTCCGTTATACCTCTTTGCAGATGTAAAGCTTCGTACTGTGATGGCGATTGCCGCCGTATCACCGGTTCCCTTTCTTATTTTTTGTGTTGTATTTGCCCCGGTGCTTATTTATGGAGATCGTCCGAAAAATGCCACGGCAGAATGGAATTCCATGCATATCCGTCTCTCTTTGCCGGTCATGTTTTTACCGGCTCTTGCAATGCTCTGGCAGGTTCATTATATATGGAGCCGGTGGGCAATGCAGCCAAAAGGCAGTGGCGGGATATGGATCATTCAGGGAATGATCATTGCCGTTCCCGTAATTGTTTTATGCCTTTACCGCACACCGAAAGGAAAACGTCTGGAAACAGGATTTTTTATGATATTTGTGGGTATGTCCCTGGGTATGAGTATTTCTTATTGTGCCAATGCGGCCCTTTGCAGGCCAGCCCGCCATTATAAAGCGGTCATTGTTGACAGCCATAAGGAAGATCCAAACACCAGGGGCGATGACAACACATTGACAGTACTTTTGGATGACGGAAGTAAAAACAGGATTTATGTATCTGATACGATTTATGAAAAGGCAATGAGGGGAGAAGCACTGGATGTGTGTCATAGTGAAAGTCCTCTTGGAATGGAAATGCTGAAGATTCATTTGCCGGAGACAAAAAATGATGTTCCTCAATAAAAGTGGATTTATAATGGAGCATAGGAAAAACAACTGTGAGATTCAGGAGCGTGTCCGCCGTAAGGTGCTGGGATAAGAAAGGCCAATCATAACGGAATAAGATGCCATCTTGTTTTGTGTACCCTAAAATGTAAAATTTCAATTCCAACTTATAGAGTTGAAAAATTTCAAAAATGGATAGAACGGCAGTCTTGAAAGCTTTTTTCTATTGTGCTAAAATATACATTTAGTGCCATACATTAGCATCGGAAAGGCTGGTGATGTTATGGGAAAAAACTTAAAAGGTAAGGAATTGGGAAAAGGATTATATCAGAGAAAAGGCGGTCGTTATGAGGCCAGAATTTTCGTTCGTGGTATAGGAAAAATATTTTCAATTTATGGTACAAATTTACAACATGTAAAAAAAGAAAGAAATGCCTATCTTGCTAGTATTTCTCCTGGAATAGCGGAGTATGATCCTGGAATTATGACAGCATTGTTTCCTTGAAGCCTGCAAAAACAGATGCGGTGATTGCTGCACTGATAAGCTGGAAGAAGAACATATGGACGACGAATACGAACAGTATGTTCAAAAATATGGAACAGAAACCTGATTCTGCAAGATTGAGATAAAATTTTAGAGAGAGGTTTTCATACTTGAATATAAATAAAAACACGAACGAGGAAAAAAACTATTGTAAAAATGTGGTCAAAGCCATACCTGGGGCTTCTGAAAGCCGCGTAAACACTGGGATTCCGAGAGATATTCGTGCATTAACACCAATGATGCAGAAGTACATAGAAACAAAGGAACAGTACAAGGACTGCATTCTTTTTTACCGGTTGGGTGACTTTTATGAAATGTTTTTTGAAGATGCCATTACCGCCTCCAGAGAATTAGAAATTACGCTTACAGGAAAGGACTGTGGACTTGAGGAAAGAGCTCCCATGTGCGGAGTTCCTTTTCATGCAGTGGACAATTATCTCACAAGGCTGGTGGCAAAAGGATATAAGGTGGCCATCTGCGAGCAGGTGGAGGATCCTAAACAGGCCAAAGGACTGGTAAAGCGGGAGGTGATCCGCATTGTGACGCCGGGGACCAATCTGAATACCCAGGCTCTGGATGCCACAAAAAATAATTATCTGATGAGCATTGTCTGTATGTCCGACCGTTTCGGCGTCTCGGTAGTAGATATCACCACAGGAGATTATTTTGTGACAGAGGTGGATCATGAACGGAAGCTGATGGATGAGATCATTCGGTACAGTCCTGCGGAGATTATCTGTAATCAGTCTTTTGAAGTTTGCGGAGTGGACCTGGAGGATATTAAGGGAAGGCTGGGCATCTCTGTTTTTACTATGGAGGGCTGGTACTTTGACGATGCCCTGTGCGAGCGGGCATTGAAGGAGCATTTTCATGTTTCCTCCCTGGCAGGTCTGGGACTGGGAGATTTTAACTGCGGCTGTATTGCAGCCGGCTCTCTTTTGCAGTATTTGAAGGAGACCCAGAAGACTGATCTGTCCAACCTTACCTCCATCACCCCCTACCGTTCTGGCCGTTTCATGATCCTGGACGGTACCACCAGAAGGAATCTGGAGCTTTGCGAAACCTTAAGGGAAAAGCAGAAGAGAGGATCCCTCTTGTGGGTGCTGGATAAAACAAAGACAGCCATGGGAGCCAGAATGCTTCGCAGCTTTATTGAGCAGCCTTTGGTGGATCCAGAGGAGATCAACCGGAGGCTGGGAGCCATTGAGGAATTAAATCAAAACGCCATTGTACGGGAAGAACTGCGGGAATATTTAAATCCTGTGTATGATCTGGAACGCCTTATCAGCCGCATCAGTTACAAATCCGCCAATCCCAGGGATCTGATTGCCTTTAAATCTTCCCTGTCCATGATTCCTCCCATCAAATATATTCTGGGAAGCCTGGAGACACCGCTGCTTGGTCAGCTTCATGAGGAGCTGGACGAACTGCAGGATCTTTATGACCTCATTGACCGGGCTATCATGGATGAGCCTCCCATCAGCATCCGAGAAGGCAATTTTATCAAAGAGGGGTACAATGAGGAGGTGGATCGGCTGCGGGGCGCCAAGACAGACGGCAAAATCTGGCTGGCAGAACTGGAGGCAAAGGAGCGGGAAAAGACAGGAATCAAAAATCTGAAGATCAAGTACAACAAGGTCTTTGGATATTATCTGGAGGTGACCAATTCCTTTAAGGATATGGTACCGGATTACTATACCAGAAAGCAGACCCTTACCAACGCGGAGCGTTACATCACTCCGGAGCTGAAGGAAATGGAGGATGTGATTCTGGGAGCGGAGGACAAACTGTTTTCTCTGGAGTACCATCTCTTCTGCGAGGTGCGGGAACAGATCGGAGAGAATATTCTTCGGATCCAGAAAACAGCCAGAGCGCTGGCTGGTATCGACGTGTTTGCCTCCCTGGCTTTTGTGGCGGAACGGAACAACTATGTGCGTCCTGTAATCAATACCAGAGGCGTGATTGATATTAAAAACGGCCGCCATCCGGTGGTGGAACAGATGATCACCAACGATATGTTTATTCCTAATGATACGTACCTGGACAATCATAAAAACAGGATCTCTATTATTACGGGCCCCAATATGGCGGGAAAATCCACCTATATGCGCCAGTCTGCCCTGATTGTGCTGATGGCTCAGATTGGCAGTTTTGTCCCTGCGGACAGTGCAAAGATTGGAGTGGTGGATCGGATCTTTACCAGAGTAGGGGCTTCCGATGATCTGGCCAGCGGTCAGAGCACCTTTATGGTGGAGATGACAGAGGTGGCCAACATCTTAAGGAATGCCACAAAGGACAGCCTGTTGATCTTAGATGAGATTGGGCGGGGGACCAGTACCTTTGATGGCCTGAGCATTGCCTGGGCCGTGGTGGAGCACATCAGCAATCCCAAGCTACTGGGAGCCAAAACTTTGTTTGCCACCCATTATCATGAACTGACGGAGCTGGAGGGAAAGCTCTCCAGCGTAAATAATTACTGTATTGCAGTCAAGGAAAAGGGGGATGACATTGTCTTTTTAAGGAAGATCATAAAAGGCGGTGCAGACAAAAGCTATGGCATCCAGGTGGCCAAGCTGGCAGGAGTTCCGGACAGTGTGATTGAGCGGGCCAAGGTTCTGGTGGAGGAACTGACCAATGCGGATATCACAGAAAAGGTTCAGGAAATTTCTGCTGAACAGGGCAGAAAAACAAAACCAAAGAAGTACGATCAGGTGGATATGGATCAGATGTCTCTGCTGGATACGGTGAAAGATGAAGATGTGTTAAAAGAACTGCAGGAGATCGATGTGGGAAATCTCACTCCCATTGATGCGCTCAATACCATTTACCGTCTGCAGAGCAAGCTGAGAAACCGCTGGCAGGCATAGGAAGTTGGTGTTTTATGAATCAGATACAGTTATTGTCAGAAGATACCATTGATAAGATTGCAGCCGGAGAGGTGATTGAACGTCCTGCCTCTGTGGTCAAGGAGCTGGTGGAGAATGCCATTGACGCAGGTGCTGGGGCAGTTACTGTGGAGATCAAGGAAGGTGGTCTCTCGCTGATCCGCATTACAGATAACGGGGAGGGAATCCCTAAGGAACAGATTCCCACGGCCTTTCTCCGTCATGCCACCAGCAAGATCACAAAGGTGGAGGATCTTTTGCACATCGGTTCGCTCGGCTTTCGCGGAGAGGCTTTATCCAGCATTGCCGCGGTGTGTCAGGTGGAGCTGATCACCAAGACTGCAGGCAGCTTAACGGGAAGCCGGTATGTGATCGAGGGAAGCAGAGAAAAAAGCATGGAAGAGATCGGGGCTCCGGAGGGCAGTACCTTTCTGGTAAGAAATATCTTTTACAATACTCCGGCCAGAAAAAAATTCTTAAAATCGTCGGTGACAGAGGCTGGTTATGTCAGTGACCTGATGGAGCATCTGGCTTTGTCCCATCCGGAGGTTTCCTTTAAATTTATAAACAACGGACAGACAAAGCTTCATACTTCCGGAAACTGCAATTTAAAGGATATTATCTACAATATTTACGGCCGGGAGATTGCTTCCAATCTGGTTGAGATCAACCAGGAGGCCCAGGGTATTTCTATTACCGGTTTTATCGGCAAGCCGCTGATCTCCAGGGGCAACCGAAATTTCGAAAATTATTTTGTCAATGGAAGATATGTGAAAAGCAGTATCCTTTCCAAAGCCATTGAGGAGGGGTATAAAACCTTCCTGATGCAGCACCGGTATCCATTCACTGTGCTTCGGATACAGATAGATGGAGCTCTGCTGGATGTCAACGTCCATCCCACCAAAATGGAGCTGCGGTTTGCCGATAACGAGGGAATGTATCGTCTGCTGTGTGAAACGGTAAGGGATGCCCTGACCAGCAAAGACTTAATTCCCAAGGTGGGGTTTGGCCGGGAGGAAACTTCCGGAGAAAATTTCAGAGAAAAAAAGGGCGGAGAAGCTCAGCGAGAAAGCGCCCAGACAGCAGCGAAAAAGGCCTCCTACCCGGAGCCTTTTGAGAAAGTCCGAAGAAGTCTGCTGGCAGAGTCCCAAAGTCCTTATCAGCCTAAATACAGTGAACGATTACACAATATTTTGGCTGCGGAGGTAAAACCCTTAGGGGAAAGCAGAGGCAAAGCGGTAGAAACCGGCAATGGGCTGCTGCCCTTTAAACGGGCAGGTTCCCAGGCTTCGGAAGTGAGAAAAGAGACGGAAGCGCTTCGGGACTTAAAGTCCGTCTTTTCCAGGGAGAGCGCAGAAAGCTTAGACATCCATGACCGGAAGGATGAAGAGATGGCAACAAAGGATGGGGAGATGGCGGGTGAAAAGGAGGCTCCTATTCACAGGCAGGAGCCGGAGACAAAAGGGGAACCGCAGATCAGTAAGATCGCCCAACCAGAGCCGATGGCAAATCAAAGGGGCAACCAGGCAAAACAGCTGGAGCTGTTTGACAGAAAGCTTCTGTCCAAGGACAGTGTGCCGGAGCATAAATTGATCGGCCAGGTGTTCGATACCTACTGGCTTGTGCAGTTTCAGGATCGTTTATATATCATTGATCAGCATGCTGCCCATGAAAAGGTGATGTATGAGCGGCTGACAAAAAGTCTTAAGAACCGGGAGTTTACCACCCAGCGGGTAAGTCCCCCCATTATTTTAAGTTTGTCCATGCAGGAGGAAAATCTGCTGCACAAATATGAAAAAATCTTTCGGGAGATTGGATTTGAAATCGAACACTTTGGCGGAAAAGAATATTCGATCTGCGGAGTGCCGGATAATCTTTTTGGCCTTACAGACCGGGAGCTGTTTCTGGAGATGCTGGACAGCCTCTCTGACCATAGCGGACAGCCTACCCCGGAAACCTTAAATGAAAAACTGGCCTCCATGGCCTGCAAAAGCGCAGTTAAGGGAAACAGCCGGCTTTCGGTATCTGAGGCGAACGCTCTGATACAGGAACTGCTAACGCTGGAAAATCCCTACACCTGTCCCCATGGCCGCCCCACCATTATCTCCATGTCCAGATATGATCTGGAGAAAAAGTTTAAGCGGATTGTATGATTTGGGAGGAAGGTATGAAACCACTGATTATTTTAACCGGTCCCACTGCGGTGGGAAAAACTGCTCTGTCCCTGGATCTTGCCAGGGCAGTGGGCGGAGAGATCATTTCGGCTGATTCCATGCAGGTATACAAGGGCATGGATATTGGATCCGCCAAGATTACCAGGGAACAGAGGCAGGGGATTCCGCATTTTCTCATTGATGAACTGGAGCCGGAGGAGCCCTTTCATGTGGTGCAGTTTCAGAAACTGTCGAAGAACTACATGGAAGAGATCTGGAGCAGGGGACATATTCCCATTCTTACAGGAGGCACGGGTTTTTACATTCAGGCGGTACTCTACGATATTGATTTCACGGAAAATCAGGGGGATGAAAGGTATCGAAAGAGGCTGGAAGCGCTGGCGGAAGAAAAGGGCGCCGATTATCTTCATCAGGAACTGAGGCGGGTAGACCCCAGTGCAGCCGAAGCGATCCATGCCAACAATGTAAAGCGGGTGATCCGGGCTTTGGAATTTTACCATGAAACAGGGACACCTATTTCCAAGCATAATCAGGAGGAACATCAGAAAGTATCCCCCTACCGTTTCGCTTACTTTGTGCTGAACGATGACCGGCAGGCGCTCTATGATCGCATTGACAAGCGAGTGGATCAGATGATGCAGCTGGGACTGGTGGATGAGGTGCGCCGTCTGAAAGACAGGGGCTGCGTTAGAGGAATGGTTTCCATGCAGGGCCTTGGATACAAAGAAATTTTGGATTATTTGGAGGGCGCATGCAGCCTGGAAGAGGCTGTCTACCGCATTAAGCGGGATACCAGACATTTTGCTAAGCGCCAGCTCACCTGGTTTAAGCGAGAACGGGATGTGCTTTGGGTGCAGAAGGATGCCTTTGACAGAAAGGAGGAGGCAATCCTTGCCTATATGATGGAACAGCTTCAAAATAAGGGGATCATCGCTTATTCATGAAAAATGCTTTCTCTAAAGAGGAAGCAATGGATACGATATCCAGGCAGCGAGAAAAAGCAATTCATACAGAAAAAATACTGGATTTAGCAGGAAAAGAAAAAACACAGCAATTAACAGGCAACGAGAAAGTTATTATAAAGTCACTATAAAGGAAGTCAGACCATGAATTTGGAAAACAAAGAAACTACAAATCGATTCGGCAGCAGAGAACAAAGCCGGGAATATGAGAGAGAAAATACCGCCACTGCATCCATGTATCAGGCCATGGGCATCTCTCCTGAAATCTATGCGTATGGAAAAAAAACAGAGGAAAAGTTAAGGGAACGTTTTCGTCAGATTGATGAGACGGCAGAGTACAACCAGCTGAAGGTGGTAGCAGCCATGCAGAAAAACCGGATCAGCGCAGAGCATTTTAACGGTAGCAGCGGATATGGGTACAATGATATTGGAAGAGATGATCTGGAGAAGGTTTATGCAGATACCTTTCATACAGAGTCCGCCCTGGTGCGTCCTCAGATTGCCTGCGGCACCCACGCTCTGGCCGTGGCGCTGGCCGGAAATTTGCGGCCCGGAGATGAGATGCTTTCTGTCAGCGGCAAACCCTATGACACGCTGGAGGAGGTCATCGGTATCCGCCCTTCCAACGGCTCTCTGGCTGAGTACGGGGTGAGCTACGGTCAGGTGGAACTGCTACCGGATGGCTCCTTTGACCTGGAAGGGATCAAAAAAGCCATCACTCCCAGGACAAAACTGGTGGAGATCCAGCGTTCTAAGGGTTACCTTACAAGACCCACCCTGTCGGTGGAAGCTATTGGAGAGGCCATTTCCTTTATTCACAGGATCAATCCTCACATTATCTGCATGGTAGATAACTGCTACGGCGAATTTGTGGAGCGGATAGAGCCCTCCGATGTGGGGGCAGACCTGGTGGTAGGCTCTCTGATCAAAAATCCAGGAGGCGGACTGGCGCCAATCGGCGGATACATTGCCGGAAAAGAAGCTTATGTGGAAAATGCGGCTTACCGCCTTACTTCTCCCGGACTTGGCAAGGAGGTAGGAGCCTCCCTGGGGGTAAACAGAGCCTTCTATCAGGGCTTTTTTATGGCTCCCACCGTGACTGCAGGCGCATTAAAGAGCGCAATTTTTGCTGCCAACCTGTATGAACAGCTGGGATTCCGAGTGATACCAAACGGAGCAGAAAGCCGTCATGATATTATTCAGGCTATTGAATTCGGTTTTCCCGAGGGCGTAATCGAATTCTGTAAAGGAATCCAGGCAGCAGCTCCCGTAGACAGCTATGTGACTCCGGAACCCTGGGCTATGCCGGGCTATGACAGCGATGTGATTATGGCAGCAGGAGCTTTTGTGCAGGGTTCTTCCATTGAGCTGAGCGCTGACGGTCCCATCAAGCCTCCCTACGCAGTCTATTTTCAGGGTGGACTTACCTGGGAGCACGGTAAATTTGGAATATTAATGTCACTGCAAAAATTGTACGAGAAAAAACTGGTGAAACTGATATGAAACGAATCATAGTGGCGGGCTGCGGGCCTGCCGGCATGATGGCTGCCCTCGCTGCAGCAAAAGAAGGAGCTTCTGTCACCATACTGGAGGCAATGGAGAAGCCCGGGAAAAAACTTCTGATGACAGGAAACGGCCGATGCAATCTTACCAATATGGATCCGGAGCTTCCCACACGGTATTTCAGCGCTATGGAGTATGAAGCTCAGGGGACGGAGGAAAGAAGGGAAACGGTCTCATTTGCGGGCCGTGTTTTCCGTCGTTTTTCCGTTGAGAACACCCTGGATTTTTTTCATTCCATAGGACTTTTGACTGCCGAAAAGAACGGCTGTGTGTATCCCTACACCAACCAGGCCTCCAGCGTGCTGGAGCTGCTGTTGACAGAATTAAAACGATACAAAGTAAAATTAAAATTTTCTGAAAAGATTACAAGAATTGAGCGGGATCTTGGAGGATGGAAGGTGGGTACTACAGGCTGGACCTATCCTTGTGATCATCTGATTCTTTGCTGCGGTTCCAGGGCGGTTCCGGTTACCGGTTCTGATGGCAGCGGCTACCGCCTGGCTGCCTCTGTTGGTCATGTATCCATTCCTCCCCTTCCTGCCCTCACCGGACTGATCTGCAGAGGCAATTTTTTCCAGGCCTGCAGTGGAGTCCGCTGTCACGCGCAGGTGACCCTTCTGGTTGCCAGAACTGCCCATGCCGGAGAGGAGTACGGGGAGGCTTCCAAAGTTCCTTCTGCCAAGTGGCTTCCGGTGGGAAGCGAGATTGGAGAACTCCAGTGGACAGAAAACGGCATCTCGGGAATTGTAGTATTCCAGCTGAGCCGTTTTGCCGCCCTTGCCCTGAACCACCGGGAAAAGGTGAAGGCAGTTCTGGATTTTCTTCCGGAGTTGTCGGAACAGGAACTGTATGGCTATTTGCAGCAGATTACAGCCCTTCACAGCCAGGCTATGCTGGGAGAGGCCTTATCCGGTCTGCTGCCCAAAAAGCTTCTGGAGGTTCTGCTGGGACAGCTTCGCATAAAGCCCACCAGTCCTGCAGGAGATTTTGGAGAAGTGCACTGTTCCAATCTGGTGCACGCTATGAAAAGTTTTTCTCTTTCCGTCATCGGAACCAGAGATTTTGACCAATGTCAGGTTTGCTCCGGTGGCATCCCCCTAAGCCAGGTGGATCCTGCCACCATGATCTCCAGGCAGATTCCGACCCTCTCCTTTGCAGGAGAGATCCTGGATATGGACGGCCCCTGCGGCGGATACAATCTTCAGTGGGCCTGGTCCAGCGGCTATGTTGCCGGCCGGGCTGCTGCCAGAGAGCAGGAATAATCGTTAGCGGATTGTTTGATACAATTATTTTTTACAGAAGGGATCAACCTCTATGCTTCGTATCCAGCAAATTAAATTACCACCAGATCACAAAGAAGAGGACTTAAAAAATGCAGTGAGAAAACTGCTGCGGCTGCCCAAAGGACAGCCTTTTTCCTATGAAATTATCCGTCAGTCCATTGATGCCAGAAAAAAACCAGAGCTTTTTTTGGTCTACACGGTAGATGTATGCTGCGAGGGTGAAAAAAAGCTTTTAAAGGCAACGAGAAACAGGAATATTTCCCGGGTAGAAAAAAAGAAATATCATTTTCCAGAAATAAAGGGAAGTTTGCCCTTAACGCAGCGGCCTGTGATTGTTGGTATGGGGCCTGCGGGGCTGTTCTGCGCTTTGATGCTGGCAAGATCAGGCTTCCGTCCCATCCTGCTGGAAAGAGGTGAGCCGGTGGAGGCCAGACTTTGTCAGGTGGAGCATTTTTGGCGCACCGGAACGCTGAATCCGGAGTCTAATGTGCAGTTTGGAGAGGGAGGAGCAGGAACCTTCTCGGACGGAAAGCTGAACACCATGGTAAAGGATCCCAATGGTAAGATTCGGTTTGTGCTGGAAACTTTTGTGAAGGCAGGGGCAGATCCCGAAATTCTTTACAGCTATAAGCCTCACATCGGCACGGACCGACTGATTCACGTGGTGGCCAGACTGAGGGAGGAAATTCTGTCTCTGGGGGGAACTGTATATTTTAACACACGGCTTGCAGATATCCTTCCACAAAAAGACGGGACCTATGAGCTGAATGCAATCAAAGAAGAACAGCCATTCACTCTGAAAACCTCCCTCCTTGTGCTGGCCATAGGACACAGTGCCAGAGACACATTTGAGATGTTAAAGGAACGTGGTTTTGCCATGGAGCCAAAGGCTTTTGCAGTGGGAGTGCGGGTAGAACATCCCCAGAAAATGATCAATGCTTCCATGTACGGAACGCAATGTACCTATCAGATGCCGCCTTCTCCTTACAAGCTGACCCATCGGTTGGAGAACGGAAGAGGAGTGTACTCTTTTTGTATGTGTCCCGGTGGCTATGTGGTAAACGCTTCGTCTCAGGAGGGAATGTTGGCGGTCAACGGCATGAGCTATCAGGACCGGGGAAGCAAAAATGCCAACAGCGCGATTGTGGTAACCGTGACTCCCGAGGACTTTGGAGACGGGGATGTGCTCGCGGGAATCCGATATCAGCAAAAGCTGGAAAAGAGAGCGTTTCAGGCCGGGCAGGGGCGGATTCCGGTGCAGAGATTTGCTGATTTCAAGGCGGGAATTCCAAGTCTTTCTCTTGGAAGCATAGCGCCCCAGATGAAAGGAGCGTATATTCCGGCTAATGTGCGGCAGATTTTTCCAGAGGAGATTGCTTCCTCCATTGAACAGGGCATCACCGCCTTCGATAAAAAAATTCATGGTTTTGCGAATCCGGACACTTTGATTTCCGGTGTGGAGAGCCGCACCTCCTCCCCGGTGAGGATTTTGCGGGATGAGAGGCTGGTTTCTAACTTTTTCGGCATCTATCCCTGCGGGGAGGGAGCCGGATATGCAGGGGGCATCACCTCCGCAGCGCTGGATGGAATCCGGGTAGCAGAGGCCATCGCCTCAAAATTTAGCATTGACTTTCTTCAGAAATAATGAAATAATAATAGCATTCGGGGAAAGAGCGTTAAGGTAAAAGCTTTGGAGAAGAAAAAAATCGCTATTCCAAAAGTGTCTGCGTTTCATGGAACTATGAAAGATCTTCCAAAACAGGAGATGCCTTACGAAAAATGCTGGCAGGCAGGCGCCGGCAGTTTGACAGATGCGGAACTTCTGTCCGTGATTTTGAGGACAGGCTCAAAGGGTGAGCCTGCCATTGAACTGTCCAGAAACATATTATCCCAGGCAAAAGGCAATGGTCTGCTGGGAATTTATCATATGTCCCTGGCTGAACTGATGGGAATCAGAGGAGTCGGCCGGGTAAAAGCCGTTCAGTTAAAGTGCATTGCGGAGCTGTCCCGTAGGATTGCCAAGACACAGGCAGCCCGCAGTGTAAATTTCACAGATCCTGAGACGGTGGCGGAATATTATATGGAAGATTTTCGCCATGAAGAACAGGAAAAGCTTCTGATCATCATGCTCAACTGCAAGGGAGGACTTCTGGGGGAGGAAGTAGTCTCCAAGGGCACGGTGAACGGCACCATGATCTCTCCCAGGGAGATTTTTCTTAGTGCAATGAAATTTCAGGCAGTGTCCATCATCCTGCTGCACAACCATCCCAGCGGAGATCCCACTCCCAGTGAGGAGGATTTTCTCCTGACGAAACGAGTGAGGGAGAGCGGAGAGCTTCTTGGCATCCCGCTGCTGGATCATATTATTATAGGGGATCAACAGGCAGTCAGTTTTCGGCAGCAAGGCTGGATCTGACGCCGATTAGGGGATATAGATTATGATATTTCACAATATTTGCGGAATTGATTTAGGCACAGATACCATCAAGATCAGAGATAAACACAATAAAAAATTTATGGACTGCAAAAATATGATTGCGGTCCGAAATCAAAATCAGATCATTGCTATCGGCGATGAGGCTTTTGAAATGTACGAAAAAAATCCGGTAAACGTGGAGGTTTCCTGCCCCATGATCAACGGTGTCATCGCCAGCGCCACCAACATGGAGCTGGTGCTTTCTCATATTCTGAAACGCTTCACTTCCTTCACCCAAACTACCTCCGATATCTGTATGGCTTCTCCTACCAACGTAACGCCGGTAGAACAAAGGGCCTTCTTTAATGTGCTGAGCGGTACGATTCATGCCAGCCGGATCCGGCTGGTGGACAAAGGCATTGCGGATGCTGTGAGCATTGGACTTCCGGTGCTTTCCCCTCAGGGCCATATGATTGTAAACATCGGTGCAGACACCACAGAGATCTCTGTGATTGCCAACGGAAATGTGCTTCTGGGACAGACTCTGAAACTGGGAGGCAGAAAACTGGATGAAGACATTGCCACTATGGTGCGGAGAAAATTCAACATCAATATCGGCATGAGGACGGCGGAACGGCTGAAAAACAATCTGGCATTTATGATCAATGGGCCAAGGCTGGAGCAGAAGGTATTCGGTATTCATACCTTATCCGGTCTCCCTAAGTCCGATATGATTCCGTCTCTTGCAGTGAGCGTGGCTATCATTGATACCATTGATCAGATTATTCAGAATATTAAATCCATCTACAGCCGGACACCACCTCAGATTATGCAGGATATTGCAGGGGAGGGAATCTTCCTCACAGGAGGAGTCTCTATGATTCTGAATTTGCCTATTTACATACAAAAAGAAATCGGACTGCCTATTTACCATATTCAGGATCCGAAAAACAGCACGGTCAGAGGGCTGGTGGACATTCTGAACAACAAGGAACTGAAAATTTTGACTCATTCACCCAAGCTGTAAGAAAGCAGGAATTACCTATGAGAAGAAAAAAGAATCAACAATCCCAAAGCAAGATTTGGCTGATCGTCCTAAGCGCGGTCTGCCTGTGCCTGATCGGCGTTTCCTTCCTGGAAAATTCCGTCACTAGTCCCATACGCCAGGCTACCGGTATGGTGATCTCACCGATACAGAAGGGAATCAATAACCTGGGAAACTGGTTTTCAGGGCTTACGGCAAATATATCCGATGCGGCTGCCCTGAAGGCAGAAAATGAACTGCTGCAGGAGAAGGTGGACACGCTCACAGCAGAGAACAGTCAGCTGGTGCTGGATAAGGAGGAGCTTACCAGGCTCCGGGAGCTTTTTGACCTGAGCGGGCAGTATGCGGATTATGACCAGGTAGGCGCCAGGGTGATTTCCAAGGACAGCGGAAACTGGTTTGACAGCTTTACCATTGACAAAGGAAGCAATGACGGCATCCAGATTGATGCGAATGTAATCGCAGGGGGAGGCCTTGTGGGGATTGTGACAGAGGTGGGGCCCAACTGGGCCACTGTCCGTTCTATCATTGATGACAACAGCAATGTGAGCGCCATGGTCTCCACCACCTCCGACAACTGCATTATTGCAGGCAATCTCCAGCTCATTGACGAGGGAGCTCTGAATCTGGTGAAGCTCACAGATGAGAATAACAAAGTGCATGTGGGAGACAAGGTGGTAACTTCCAATATCAGTGAAAAATATCTTCCTGGTATCCTGATCGGCTATATCAGTGAGCTGAACAATGACGCCAATAACCTTACCAAATCCGGCAAGATTACTCCTGTGGTGGACTTTAAGCATCTTCAGGAGGTGCTGGTGATTTTACAGTTAAAGGACTATGTAGCCAGCCCTGCAGATACGCTGGATGAGACGGAAGCAGTGAATGACCTGACTGAGGCTACTGAGACAGAGAACGAATCAGAGACTTCCCAGCCCATGACTGCTCCCACAGCCCAATAAGGAGGAATACCTTACTTATGAAACGAAAAATTGCCATGGCAGCATTGATTATTTTTTCCACGCTGCTGCAGTGCAGCGCTTTTCAGCTGATTGAGATTGCCTCCATCAAGCCCAACCTGCTGCTGATCCTTACCGTGTCTTTCGGGCTGATGCGGGGAAAGAAAAGCGGCCTTACCACTGGATTTTTCTGCGGTCTGTGCTGCGATCTGTTTTTTGAGAGCATTATCGGATTCCAGGCTCTGGTTTATATGTGGATCGGATACTTTGCAGGGTATTTTTATCGTATCTTTTATGATGACGATATCAAAACCCCCCTGCTTCTGATCTCCGCCGCAGATCTGGTATATGGGATCTCTCAGTATGTTTTTACTTTCCTCCTGCGGGGAAGAATTCATTTTTTCTTTTATCTTGGAAGAATCATTATTCCGGAAATTCTTTATACCATGCTTCTGACCATCGTTACCTACCGTTTGATCTACTTTATCAACCAGAAACTTTCCAAGACAGACAAAAGGAGTGTTGACAGCCTTGTTTAATTCAATGAAAAGCAATCTGCCAAAGGGGATAAAGTCCAGGATCCTGATCCTGGTGGTGGTATTTGCCCTCATGGCATCGTTACTGGTCTACCGTCTGTTTTCCCTGCAGATCATTCACGGGGAAAGCTACCTCAATGACTTTGCCTTGTCCATCAAAAAAGAGCGGGTATTGAACAGCACCCGTGGTGCGATCTATGACTGCAACGGCAAGGTTCTGGCCTATAACCGGCTGGCCTACTCTGTGACCATAGAAGATAACGGTTCTTACGAAAATACCTTTGAACAGAATCTTACTCTGAACGGGATCCTGTACCGGACGATCCAGATCATTGAAAGCCATGGAGACGCCATTGTAGATGAATTTCATGTGGAGCTGGATGAAAACGGAGAGTATGTTTACAATGTCACAGGCTTTACGCTCAGCCGTTTTAAGGCGGATATTTTCGGAAAACCCTACATTGATGCCCCCAGCGATGATTTAAAAACCCAGGCCCTGACGGAGGAGGAGAAGGCCATCGAGGCGCCTGCTCTGATAGAGCTTTTATGCAGTGATGAATATTATGGAATTCTGGATCCCAGGATTACTCCTGAGGACCGGGCAAGGCACGGGCTTCCAGATACTTTTACAAAAGAGGAGATTCTTCAGCTGGCTTATCTGCGCAGCAGTTTGGCTTCCAACAGTTATCAGCGTTATAACTCTACAGTGATCGCCAAAGATGTGTGCGAAGAGACTGTATCCCAGATTATGGAAAATACGGCTGTTCTTACAGGCGTGGATATTTCGGAGGATTATCTGCGGGTGTACAATGACGCAGAATATTTTGCACCCATTATCGGTTACACGGGACAGGTGTCTGCCGAGGAGCTGGAGGAACTGAAAAAAGAAGATGACAGCTACACAGCCAATGACATTGTAGGTAAGGTGGGGATGGAGAAAGTGATGGAGACCACCCTGCAGGGCGATAAGGGATCTGAGACCATCTATGTGGACAACCTGGGCAGAACTTTAAGCGTGGAAGAGCGAATCGAGCCCCAGGCAGGCAATTCCCTTCATCTGACTCTGGACAGCGACCTGCAGCGCATTGGATACCATTTGTTGGAACAGTATATTGCAGGTATCCTCTGGTCCAATATTGTGGATACAGAATACTTTGATGCCGAATCAGCCCAGTCTGCGGATGAAGTTATTACGCCGGTTTACGATGTGTATTACTCCCTTTTTGAGAACAATGTGCTGGATGTGGAACACTTATCCACTCCCGATGCCTCAGCCAATGAGCAGTTTGTCTATCAGGCCTTTTTGACCAAGGCGGATGCGATTTTCAGTGAGATCCGCAACCAGCTGACCACCGCGTCTCCTATGCCTTACAAGGATTTGACGGAGGAGATGAAAGCCTATCAGTCCTACATTGTCAATACCATGCTGGTGGAGACCGGTATTTTAAATGAAGATGCCATTGATGAATCGGATCTTACCTGGAAGGCATGGAGCCAGGAGGAAACCATCAGTCTTCAGGAGTTTTTAACTTATGCCATCTCCAAAAACTGGATTGATATCAACGGTATTGTTCCGGATGCTTCTTATCTGGATTCAAACGAGATTTACAACACGCTGTCAGATTATATTGCGGACTATCTTTACGATGATACCAACTTCTGTAAGCGGGTGTTCCGCTACATGCTAAAAGAGGGAGAATTAAGCGGGGCCAATGTCTGCCTTCTGCTTTTTGACCAGGGAGTTCTTGAGATGGATACAGAAGAGTATAACGGACTTTCCGACGGAACCATTACTGCCTACAATTTTATTCGGGAGAAGATCAAAAATCTGGAGATCACTCCTGCGCAGTTGGCTCTTCGTCCCTGTTCCGGAGCTTTGGTGATTACAGATCCCAACACCGGAGATGTGAAAGCCTGTGTTACCTATCCGGGTTATGATAACAACCGGCTGGTCAATGACATGGACAACGAGTATTATTATAAGCTGTCCATCGACCTGTCCTCCCCCTTCTACAGCAGGGCAACCCAGGAGTCCATTGCTCCTGGTTCCACCTTTAAGCTGGTATCTGCCACTGCGGGAGTGATGGAGGAACAGGTTTCCATCTGGGAAACCATCAACTGTGTGGGTAAATTTACGGATACCAGTAATCCGATTAACTGCTGGGTGTATTCGGAACGCTTAAAAGGCGGATCCCATGGCCCGCTCACCCTGTCCCAGGCCATCACCAAATCCTGCAACTATTATTTCAATACCATTGGTCTGCGGCTGAGCATGATGGACAGTGTGGAATACGATGATGCCGCGGGAACGGCAGTTTTGCAGAAATATGCTGCCATGTACGGATTTGATGATACCTCTGGTGTGGAAGTGCCGGAGACACCGCCTCACATGGCCACCAGTGACCCGCTGCGTGCCGCCATGGGACAGAGTGACAGTGCCTACACGGTAACCCAGCTGGCCAGGTACTGCAATGTACTGGCCAACAGCGGAACCTGCTACGATCTGACACTGATTGACCGGGTGACAGATTCGGACAACAACACCATTGATGACAATGATCCGGTGGTTCACAGTACCGTGGATCTTCCCGGAGAGCTGTGGGATGCCATCCATCAGGGTATGAGAGGCGTGGTACAGGAAAGTTCTGCCTTTGCCAATTACAGCGGAGTAGCCATTGCCGGAAAGACCGGTACTGCCCAGGAGCGTACCGACCGGCCCAACCATGCGGCTTTCATCGGCTATGCCCCCTATGAGGATCCCCAGATGTGCATTGCCGTCCGGGTGGCCAATGGCTATTCTTCCGGCAACGCCGCCAAGATTGCCAGGGATATGATCACCTATTACTTTGACCGCACCACAGAGAATTCTCTGATCACCGGTCAGGCCATTGAAGTTTCCGCCGGTAATGAGCGAAGAGACTAACTGGAATGAGAGATGGAGTGCTATGAACCGAAATTCTGTGATTATTAAAAGCAATGCTTACGGACTGATTCTGATCCTGGATCCGGATCTTCCTTTTGAAGAGCTTCTTCAGGATGTGGCCGCTAAATTTAAGGAATCCGCTAAATTTTTCAAGAACGCCCAGATGGCCCTGACTTTCCGGGGCCGGGTGCTTACCAGAGAGCAGGAGCGGCAGCTGGTGTATGCAATTACGGAAAATTCTTCCCTCCACATCGTATGTCTTGTGGACGAGCGGAAGGAGGCAGAGGAATTCTATAAGGAAGCTATCACCCGTTCCCTGGAGCAGGATACGGAAAATCAGGGGCAGTTTTTCCGCGGAAGTCTCCGTTCCGGGCAGGTGCTGGAGACAGAGCACAGCATTATCATACTGGGGGATGTAAATCCCGGTGCAAAGGTAGTGTCCAGAGGCAATATCATTGTACTTGGCTGCTGCATGGGAAACCTTTATGCAGGAGCCTCCGGCAATCTTAACTGTTTCGCAGCGGCCTTGATCTTAAAGCCAAAACAGCTGCGCATCGCAGACAAGACGGTGATGAGCGCCATCACCAAGCGGGTGGATACCGGTGAATATTCGATTGATCCGAAGATCGCCTATTTAAGAGAAGGGCATATTAAGGTGGAACCGTTAAACGGACACGCATTCTCTCTTTTGACAGCGGAGCTGACCCGGGAGAGCCAGCAGGAAGAGCAGGGGAGAGAAAAAGATTCCTGAGGATTTTTATGCAGACGATTCCGGATTTCCCGGCTGGTCTGCTGAAAATAAATCAGCGCTGCGGCAAATGATGACATAAGCCTTTGTTTTATCCGCGCTGCCTTGCAAAAGAGGAATTTATGAAAAAAGGATTTACAAAAACCAATTTACGGAAGAAGAAAGAATGCCAGAAACCGACGATTAAGACAGGAAGTTCTGCCATATCATAAATTTAAGGAGGATATCAGGAAATGAGTGAAGTGATCGTCGTTACATCGGGAAAGGGAGGCGTTGGGAAAACCACATCTGCAGCCAATATCGGCGCCGGCCTGGCCCGTATGAATAAAAAAGTAGTATTGATTGATACGGACATCGGACTGCGCAATCTGGACGTGGTCATGGGTTTGGAAAACCGGATCGTATACAATCTGGTGGATGTGGCGGAGGGAAACTGCCGGATTCGCCAGGCGCTTATCAAAGACCGGCATTATCCCACACTGTATCTGCTTCCAGCAGCCCAGACAAGAGACAAGTCCGCTGTTTCTCCGGAACAGATGCGTAAGCTGGTAGATGACCTGAAACCAATTTTCGACTATATTATTCTGGATTCTCCGGCAGGAATCGAACAGGGCTTTAAAAATGCCTGTGCCGCTGCCAACCGGGCCATTGTGATCACCACTCCGGAGGTTTCCGCCATCCGGGACGCAGACCGGATCATCGGTCTTTTGGAGGCGGACGGCATGAAAAAGATCGATCTGCTGATCAATCGTATCCGGGTGGATATGGTCAAGCGGGGAGATATGATGTCTGTGGAGGATGTGGTTGAGATTCTTTCCGCCAGCCTTTTAGGGGCAATTCCGGATGAGGAGCAGATTGTCATTGCCTCCAACCACGGAGAGTATGTAGCAGGAACAGATACTCCGGCGGGACAGGCGTATGTAAATATCTGCCGCCGTCTGGAAGGAGAAACTGTCCCTCTTCAAAATCTGG
>CABRXX010000038.1:0-23748 GCA_902475025.1 uncultured Lachnospiraceae bacterium
TTTTTGTCCGGACTATTTTCAAGTGGTCAGAATCCGTAAAAAGACCGTAAAGAGAACATCTGTGCACAGACATTTCCAGGCAAAACTAATCCTGGAATTTTTCCAGATCCTCATTTTTACCGATTACATAGAGGATCTCACCCGTTTCCAGCGGTTGATTTGGCTGAAACTGCATAATCACCTCAGTTCCCCGCTTCATCCCCACCACGTTCAGCCCATACTGGCGCCGCAGATCCAGCTCGATCAGAGATTTTCCTCCCCATTCCGCCGGAACCGCCACCTCTACAAGAGAAAAATCGGGAGACAGAGCAATCCAGTCCATAAAATCCTGAGCGCCGATGTAACGCCCAATGCGCACTCCCATCTCCTGCTCCGGATACACCACCTTGGTCACTCCGATTTTTTCCAGGATTCTTCCATGCATATCATTTTTTGCTCTGGCAATAATGTACTCTACCCCCTGATCCTGACACATCATGGCGGCCACAATACTGGCCTCCATGTGATCCACCATGGTGATGATCGCTCCGTCTACATTCTTCAGCCCCAGCCCGGCTATGGCCTCCGGATCCTCTACATCCGCCGTCATAGCATAACTTACCTCATCAGCAATCATCTGAATCTTTTCCGGATCATTGTCCACCGCAATCACCTGACAGCCAGTACTTTCCAGCGTTCTGGCCACGCTGGCTCCAAACCGGTCTATTCCAAATACTACATACTGTTTTTTCATTTTCCTTCTCCTTATCGCTTTCCCTAATTCCTGAAAGGACAGCTCCCCTGCCCCCAAACCCTTATCCTACAACAATGTGTTCTCTGGGCAGCGTCCGCTTATCATTCTTCCTTCCCAGTTTTGCCGCCATCAAAAGAGGCAGAGTAATGGGGCCGATTCTTCCCACATACATCAGAAAAATAATAATGTATTTGCTTACTGTACCAAGATGAGGCGTCACATCTGCAGTCAGCCCCACCGTTCCCACCGCGGACACCACCTCATACATGGCGTCAATCAGATCCACATGGGGTTCCAGCAGGGAGAGCGCCGTTGTGCCTGCCGCCACCAGCATCATCCCCACAGTCACCACTGCGATTCCCATGCGCACGGTACTGATATCAATTTTTCTCTTATAACATTCTGTATCCTCATGTCCCCGAAGGATGGACCAGCAGGTAAGCAGAACCACTGCAATGGTAACCGTCTTCATTCCCCCTGCGGTGCTTGCCGGAGATCCGCCCACAAACATCAGTACGCAGGACACAAACTTGGATGCCTCCCGCAGTGCAGACTGAGAGATGGTAAAAAAGCCTGCCGTTCTGGTGGTCACTGACTGGAACAGAGCAGCCATTGCCTTCTCCGGTGAAGACAGCCCTCCCAGAGTTTCCGGATTGTTCCACTCCGCTGCTGCAAAGAACAAAACGCCCGCCAAAATCAAAGATACCGTCATAGTAATCACGATCTTGGTGTGAAGCGCCATTCCCCGCAGGGATTTTTCCAGTCCCTCTCTTTTTATAAAAAGGTTTTTCAGAAATTTGGTGATATCCTTCCATACCCAAAAGCCCAGTCCCCCTGTAATGATCAATCCCATAATAACAAAATTAATCCAGGGATTTCCAACGTATGCTGCCAAACTGGAATCTCCCAGAAGATCCACTCCCGCATTACAAAAGGCTGACACAGCGTGAAATACGCCGTACCAGATTCCCCGCAAAAAACCGTACTCAGGAATAAAATGCAGGGCAAGGCAGACAGCACCCACGCTCTCCACAATCAAAGTTCCCTTTACCACATAGATCAGCATCCGCACCATACCGCTGACAGTGTCCGTACTGAAATAATCATGTATCAGCACTCTGGAGTTCAAAGAGATCTTTCTGCGCAGCACCAGCAAAAACAGCATGCCGCACACAATAATCCCCCATCCTCCGATCTGGATTAAAGCCAACAGCACCAGTTTTCCCAGAAAGGTAAACTGAACCGCAGGCACCACTGTCACCAGCCCGGTCACACAGACGCAGGTGCAGGAGGTAAACAGGGCGTCAACAAAGTTCAGCCACTGACCATCTGCATTACAGATAGGAAGCATCAAAATCAGAGCCCCCAACAATATGATTCCCATAAACCCCAGGACCATAATCTTCAGAGCTCCCCATCTCCTCTTCCTTTTTTTTAAAAAGGTTTCCGGATTTTTTCGCAGATATTCCGCAACGGTTTTTTCTTTCTTCTCCATACCCATTCCACCCTGCTATTTTCCGGCTCCTATTCGCTGCCGGACGATCTCATAGGCCAGCACGCCTGCTGCCACAGATGCGTTCAGGGAATCGATCTCTCCTTTCATGGGGATAGAAGCGATAAAATCGCACTTTTCCCGCACCAGGCGGCTGACTCCCTCCCCCTCGTTTCCGATCACCAGACCCATGGGTCCCTTCAGATCCAGATCATACATCAGTTCTCCACCCATATCGGCGCAGACAAACCAAAGTCCTTCTTTTTTCAGTTCCTCAATGACAGCAGTCAGATTATTCACCTTGGCAACCGGAGTATAATTCAGAGCGCCGGCGGAGGTTCTTGCCACCACCGCCGTAAGTCCCACTGCGCGGCGTTTGGGGATAATCACCCCATGGGCTCCTGCCTGATTGGCCGTCCGAATAATTGCCCCCAGATTGTGGGGATCCTCAATCCCATCCAGCAGGAAAATAAAGGGCGGCTCCCCCTTCTCCCTGGCCAGGTTTAGAATATCCTCCACCTGAGCGTACTTATAAGCCGCTGCATGGGCAATCACGCCCTGATGCTTTCCTGTCTGGGAAAGTTGATCCAGCCGCTCCTTTTTCACCCGGTTCACAATGGTCTCCTGTTTTCTCGCCTCTCTGAGTATGGACATAACAGGGCCATCCGTCAATCCGTCCTGTACAAACAGTTTATCAATGGTCTTTCCAGAGCGAAAGGCCTCCAGCACCGCATTCCTTCCCTCAATGGTCAGCTCTTCAAAGCTCATATCCGCTTTCCTCCAATCCAAGACTGATCAAATCTATCATCCTCTGATATTCTTCCCTTAAATACAGATACCCCATCAGAGCCTCAAAGCCTGTGGCCTCCAGATATTCCCTGCGGCTGGCATTTTTCGCTGTATTGTACGGCTTGGCATTATGCCCCCGACGATAAACGGCCAGCTCCGCCTCCTCAAGACGAGGGAGCAGCGCCTGAATCAATTTTGCCTGGGCTCCCGCCCGCACAAGATTGGTAGCCTTCTGATGCAGCTTGGCTGTCTGGGTATTTCCTCGCTTTGCCAGCACGGTGCGAATCACAAGCTCATACACCGCATCTCCCACATAGGCCAGCGTCAGGGGAGAATATTGAGAAAAATCTCTTTTTTTCAGATGAAAGGCATCCTCCAGCAGAAAGGAAAATCCTTCCCCAGCCTTCCGATCTTCCTCCTTACCCCCACAGACTATGCTCTCTTCCATTTCACACCTTCTCTGGTATCCAGAAGCTGGATTCCCTTCTCCAGAAGCTGATCCCGAATCTCATCCGCTCTGGCAAAATTTCTGGCTTTTCTGGCTTCCTGACGTTCCTGTATCAGACCTTCAATCTCCTCGTCCAGAAGCTCCTCTTTCTTCTCCAGTATCAGCCCAAGTACCTCTCCCAGTTCCAGGATTTCATCCCGCACGGCCAGAATCAGTGCCCTGGAGTTTTCTCCTGTCACATTGGAATTTGCAAATTTTACCAGCTCAAAGATCACCGATACCGCATCTGCGGTGTTCAGGTCATCATCCATCGCCTCATCAAATCTGGAAGTAAAGGCTTT
Source organism: uncultured Lachnospiraceae bacterium (assembly GCA_902475025.1). Taxonomy (GTDB): domain Bacteria; phylum Bacillota; class Clostridia; order Lachnospirales; family Lachnospiraceae; genus Merdiplasma. Next base: position 3,804 of record CABRXX010000038.1, read on the forward strand.
CGCTTCTTTTAATGTTTCCCCTTCTTTTTCCTGAAGCTCCTGAATGGAAGCATTGTCTGCCAGGAATTTCAGATTATCCACTGCATTGACAATCCGCTCCAGTCCATTTTTCGCAGCCTCCATCAGCTCTGCGCTGAAATTTAAGGGACTTCTGTAATGAGCGCTGAGCATAAAGAACCGCAGCACCTGGAGATCATATTTTTCCTTAATATCTCTGACTGTAAAAAAGTTTCCCAGAGATTTGGACATTTTCTTATTGTCGATATTTAAAAATCCGTTGTGCAGCCAGTATCTGGCAAAGGGCTTGCCATTGCAGCACTCACTCTGAGCAATCTCGTTCTCATGGTGCGGAAAAATCAGATCCTCGCCTCCTGCATGGATATCAATCTCCTCTCCCAGATAGCGCTTCGCCATCACAGAGCACTCAATATGCCAACCGGGACGCCCCTGACTCCAGGGAGACTCCCAGAAAGGTTCTCCTTCTTTTTTCGGCTTCCAAAGCACAAAATCCAGAGGATCTTCCTTCTCATCCTCCCCAGTCACCAGAAGGGAACGATTGCCGGAGCGCAGATCGTCCAGATTCTTGTGAGACAGTTTTCCGTACTCCTTAAATTTCCTGGTACGAAAATACACAGTACCATTTACATTATAGGCATACCCTTTCTCTACCAGATCAGAGATCATGTCCACCATTCCTCCAATCTCCTGGGTAGCCAGCGGATGCGTGGTAGCGGGACGTACGTTCATATCCGCCATATCTTGTTTACACTCTTTAATATACCGTTCGGAGATCTCCTGGGGGGATACGCCCTCCTCATTGGCCTTTTTAATGATCTTATCATCCACATCTGTAAAATTGGACACAAAATTCACTTCGTATCCCTTGTGCTCCATATAACGTCTTGCGGTATCAAACACAATCATGGGACGGGCATTTCCAATATGAATCAAATTATAGACCGTTGGGCCGCACACATACATCGAAACCTTTCCCGGCACCAGGGGTACAAACTCTTCCTTTTTCTTTGTAAGGGTATTATAAAATTTCATCCTGTTCACCTCATATTTTCAATTCACTGGTATAAAACTGGCGGCAAAATGCCGCCGCAAGTTCTCCTTTAGTCTATGCAATCCAATCTGGTTTGTCAATGAAAATGTTCCTTACGGTGCTTCCGCCTCCTGGCTTCTGCAGCCGCATTCCAAATCATCCCGCTCCAATCACACCACTTCACAGATCATGGTGTGACAGAAAGGATTCGCTGCCCCCAGCCTGGCCGGAAGATCTGCAATATCCACGGTCTCTATCCTGGCCTCCTCCGCAGCCAGAAGCTCCAGGCGGCGTATCTGACCGCCCTGAGGAGTAACGGTGAGTTCAAACAGCCCCTGATTCTGAGGGAGAAGCGCATCCGTCACATACCAGATCTTGGTAACCCTCTCTTTCGCCCTCACTCTGGTTATAAATGCTTCCAGATTGGTGATTCTGGCCATCATGGGCGGAAAAGCCTCTCTGGCCTCACACCTTGCGCAAAGAGGCTGCGCATCTTTTCCCCCCGCTGCTGCCTCTACTGTCTTTTCTGAAGCCGCAGACAGCTTCTGCCCCTTTCTGGCTTTACCGACCGCTTCTGCTTCCTCCGTCATTGCAGCAGATCGCTGCGCCCCAAAGAGGATCTCCAAACTGCCCCCACTGACCTCCTGTTCCTGCGCCAGCCTGCGGTAATAATCCGGGCTTCTCTTAGAAAACAACTGAAACTGGGATGTCATCTCCTGATTTACCTTCTCAGACAGACGCTCCAGAAGCTCTTGGTCTTCCAGAAGCTCCCGGTCGGCCTTCTTCCAATTCTCCGGCCTGATCCCTCCCGGCTCCATCCCCTTCGTCAACAAGTTCAGAATCCTATCCTCCTCCCACTGCCAGGGCCAGGCTCTTCCAAACCCAAAAGGCGTATAGATGGCTTCAGAAGCCGGCATCAGAAACACAAAGGGGGCTCCCTGCTGCTCCAGATCCTTCAGAGCCTGGGTAAGGAGGCTGCGCATCAAACCTTTGTGCCGATAATCCGGCTCTGTGGCAACTGCCACCACATACCAGAGTACCAGCTCCTCTCCGTTCCAAAGTACCCGGCAGGGGTTGAGATGGAGCATTCCATGAATGCCCGACTCATCCTCCGCCCCATAGATCTGATTTTCCCTTGCCCTGGTTTTATAATAGTAATCTACAAAGGATTGTTCATCCTCTGAAAATACCAGTTCATACAATGCTCTGGTATTTTCATGCTCCCAATTTTCCAGTTTTCTAAAATTCATAGTTTCATCCTTTTCCTGCTTCTGGGGCATCTTCTTTTTCTTCTTCCGGGCTGTCCCCGGTCTTATCCTCCCATCTGCCTGCAGCGCTGTCTCCTGACAGCACTTCCCTCTGCCTGCGGCTCCGCTTTCTGACAAGTCCTTATTCTCTGCATCCGCCGCAGCCTCCGCATCCCCCTGCTGTCATAACGTCGTCAGACACCAGATCCATCAAAGGCAGCAGCAGACAGATGGCCTGGGCAGAGATTCCCTCTCCAGTGCCCGTAAAGCCCAGCCCCTCCTCTGTGGTAGCTTTTATGTTCACCTGATCCACTTCAATCCCCAGAGCTCTTGCCACATTCTCCCGCATCTTTGGCAGATGCGGCATCATCTTGGGTTTCTGGGCAATGATGGTGGCATCAATATTTTCGATTACATAATTATGATCCTCCAGCAGCCTGCCCACCTGCTCCAAAAGAACCATGCTGGAAATTCCCTTATATGCCGGATCGGTATCGGGAAAATGCTGTCCAATATCCCCAAGAGCCGCCGCTCCCAGCAGTGCGTCCATAATGGCATGAACGATCACATCCGCGTCAGAGTGGCCGAGAAGCCCTTTCTCATAAGGAATTTTCACGCCTCCCAGTATCAGATCCCTTCCTTCGGTCAGTTTATGCACATCATATCCCATTCCTATTCTCATATACCTCATCCTTTCTTCTGTTCCTATTTCTGGCCAAATACTTCCAATGGAAAAACCGCCTTCTTATGAAAATAAGATAGCCATAAACCGCCTTCTCGTCAAGGCCTTTTGTTTTTCTGAAAGCTTCTCACCCTTCTATGGTATGACGAATAAAATCCCCTCTGAACAGATCTCAAAATCCTACGTCTGTTCAGAGGGGAAAATAGAAAAATTTTCAGGTGGCTTATAAAGTATACATTCTCTGCAGGATCCCTATCCCGTGGGCCGGATCATACAATTGCTTTTTCTATGATCCGGATTCTATCATCTGCGTTTCACGAGAACCATCTTCCTGTCCTGCACAGATACGATATCTGCCTGAACGCCATAGGCTTCTGCAATAATCTCCGATGAAAGCGCAGTATCCGGTTTCCCATCCGAAAGTATCCGTCCCTGCTTCATAACGACCACTTGATCTGCATAATCAAGTGCGTTGTTTAAATCGTGGATAACAGCCACCACTGTAATCCTTTTCTCTTTACTGATTCTTCTTAAAAGCTCCATTGTCTCTATCTGATAACGCAAATCCAAATTGCTGGTAGGCTCATCCAGAAGCAAAACCTCCGGTTCCTGCACAATTGCTCTGGCAAAGAGCGCTCTCTGACGTTCTCCTCCACTCAAAGCGCTCAGATTTCGAAATGCAAATTCCTCCAGTTCAAACTCTTCCAGCACCTCTGATACCAGATTAAGCTCTTCCGCCGAAGCCTTCGCTCCCATTCGGGGAAGTCTGCCGGAAAGCACCGTCTCCATTACGGATAACCCGGAAACCGCTGAAATATTCTGTGGAACATACCCGAAAAGTCTTGCTCGCCGCTTCAAAGACCAACTGCCAATATTTTCCTTCTCCCAGCTTATACTGCCCTGCTGCGGACCTATTAATCCATTGATACATTTTAGCAAAGTGGATTTCCCCGCCCCATTGGCTCCCAGAAGAACACAGACCGCTCCTTTCTCAACCCGAAAGCTTACCGAATCCAGTATCTTCTTTTTATGCATTCCTCTTCCATAGGAAAAAAGAAGACCGGTTGTCTCTAATCCAGACATATTACCTTCTTCTCCTCCTTTCCCGTAAAATCAAATACAAAAACAATGGCACCCCTACATACGACACTACAATCCCCACAGGCAGCGTAGTGGGCGAAAAAGCAACCCTTCCAACTGTATCTGCACCTGTTACAAGTATTGCTCCCAATACTGCTGAAAAAGGCAAAAGGTACCTGTAATCTCCCCCGATCAGCAGTCTGGCTATGTGGGGTGCCACCAGACCCACAAAGCCAATGATCCCAGTAAAACTTACTACAGAAGCCGTGAGAAGCGTCACACCTAATCCGCTGATTAGTCTTGTCCGTTTTACAGGAATCCCTAAAGACTTTGCCGTTTCATCATTGCCCGAATCCAACAGATTAAATGCCCAGCCATGATATTGAAATATAGGATAAGTCACCAGAAAAAAAACTGACATAATCCCAATATCTCCCCACTGCACGCTGTTCAGGCTGCCGAAAGTCCAATGTACGATTGCCGGAAGCTGATTTTCATTTGCAACGTACTGCATAGTTGAATTCATCGCACTGAACAAATAATTTAAAGCAATTCCAGTCAAAACCAGTGCTTCTGCCCGTAACCCCTGATAACTGGCCAGTCCATATACAAAAACTGCACATAAAACAGCCATTCCAAATGCACCAAGTACGGTCGCAAATTTGACGGAAGCAACGGAAATATTGCCAAACATAATCACCAGTGCCGCACCAAAAGCAGATGCGCCGGAAAGACCTGTGGTAAAGGGACTGGCCATTTGATTTCCTGTGATGGCCTGCATGGCTGCCCCCGCAACTCCAAGCCCGGCACCGGCCGCTATCCCTGCAGCAACTCTCGGCATTCTCAGCATCAACAATACGTTGATTTCCTTTTCCGAAAGAGGGGAAGCGCAAATAAGCTGATCTGCTCCTGGGAATAGAGTTACAAAGATGCGCCCGGGAGTCAGATCAGTAACTCCCAAGCAGCATGCTGTTCCCATCAGCAAAAGTAAAAACAGCAGCGTGACAGCAAAAAAAATCAGTTTCTTTCTTTGCTGTTTTTTATACTTTCTGGTTAGAATATGTTCTTTCATCCCTACCTGCCTGTCATTTCTATTCCTGAACAGGGACATGATAATAATAAGCCGAAGCGTCCGGCTCAAAGCCCTGGTATGCCATCCACTTCAAAAAAATGGCATCCGGATCAAGCTCTGTCATAAGCTCCGGATACAACCATTTGGCAATATAAGCGGCACCGATCATTTTTCCAAGACCGCCAGTAGAAAACGCAGTATTCAAATAGAAGTTTCCTTCTTTCACTGCGCGCAGCTCTGACCAGCCCGTTCTCGCCAAAAGTTCATTCGCTTTTTCCTCAAATTCTTCACGAGGCGGTGCCGTATAAATACCGCTGTTTCCAATTACTGCTCCTGCGAAAATCTTAACAATCAAATCCGGATCCGCTTCCAAAATTGCCTCCGGGTCGATATCCTTTCCGGCCAGGGTTTCATCTCCAAAAATGTTCTCACCGCCGCCCATAAGAATCATATTATGCCATCCGTCATTGGATGTTCCAGGAATACAGGTCGTGTAATCTCCTCCATACTCCCAGTACACCGTTTTTCGTTCTTCCACCTGTTCCAACTGTTGATTAATATAATCTACCGGCTCCTGATAGAAACTTACCAGCTCTTCCGCCTTTTCTTCCTTGCCAAAAAGCTCCCCGCAAAGCCGGATCTGTTTCGGAACATCCGAATTATCCCAGCCAGTAATCGTGACTACTTTGATACCAAAGGGTTCCAGTGCCGCTTCCGCTTCTTCCACCGGCCCATTCTTTGCCATTACCACTACCTGAGGATCCATTTCCACGATCTTTTCGTAGTCATATTCGTCCTTTCCAAAAGTTTCCGCTTCTCCAAACTGCGGCCAGTAAACCGTATCCTGGGAAGTATACTGATCCACCCCCACTACACAGTCCCCAGCACCTACCGCGCGGATCAGCTCATTATTATAACGATTTGCCACACACGCTCTTGTTACCGGAAGAGTCAGCTCCACCTCTCTTCCAAGGTCATCCACAAAAATCGTAGTTTCTGATGCATAACCGGTCCAGGCCCCCATTACCGTTACCGCAGCGCTGAATAAAACTGCTGCAATCCACTTCTTTTTGTTTCTCATTATCATTTCTCCTTTCGATTATTACATAAAAAAACCGCAGAACAAAGCACCTTTCTGCAGCCCAAATTAATCTGATCCTTAATGTGAACAATCGAAAGGGGAACTCTCCTGATCCGAAACTTCATCCCTGTCCAAACTTCGGCAAGTCTCCTGACTCATGGTTTCACCTTGGAACCGCCTTCCCGCCTGCGCAGTGGCCTATTGGTTCTTTGTACCCAAATACAGTAGTGATCGCTGTGAAGGATTCTGACCTTCTTCCTTTTTCATTTTCAAAATATTTTTACAAATTTTGAAAAACCGAAGCTGCTGATTTTTTATGTCAACTACAATCTAACATATACCAGACATTTTTTCAACATATAAACAATCTGTATTTACTTTTTTTGACAATAATACCTATTATAACTTGACAAACTATGAAACTCTTGTTACCTTGATTATGTGTAATTGAATATGCAGTATCAGGTGCAGGATATCCATTTATCCTGAAAAGGGAATCCGGTGAGACTCCGGAGCGAACTGGTCACTGTATTCAGGGAGCGAACTTCTGGCAGCCATTGCATACCTGCGTATGTGAGAAGGGGAAGCGAGCGATGATCTGTAAGTCAGGAAACCTGCCTGGTATATGAGATGTGCTCCAGATACAGCGCAAACATCCCAACCTATCATGTACCTTTACCGGTATCTATGATTTGATCTTAGTATCTGCTCACAGGGGCAGATTTTTTGTTTTTTATGAAAGTTTGCTTCCGGATCAGTGCAGGTGCTTCTTTCACGGATGGTTCTCTTAGCAACAAAATACACAACACAATCACTTATACCAAAGGAGAACAAACAAATGAAAAAAAGAAGCTTAATCACTCTGTCTCTATTCACCGCCATGATTTTGTCCGCAGGTTCTCTGACCGCCGGGGCAGAAGAATCTCACTATCCGGTAACCATCACTACCTATGATTATGAAAAAAATCCGGTAGAACTTACCTTCCAGGAGAAACCTTCAAAGGTTATTTCCGGTCAGCAGATCTGGAATGAGATTCTTCTGTATTTTAATCTGGATGAGTACATTGTGGGAGCAGCCACTTCTGACTCCAATGTATACGGAGATCTTCAGGAACGCTATGATGCTCTTCCCAAGCTGGAGGACACCTGGAACAACAAAGAGGGAATCGTGGCCCTGGAACCGGATGTGTTCTTTGGCTGGCGCTCCCACTTTGCAGAGGACAGTCTGGGTGATATCTATGACTGGACAGAGCGGGGAATCCAGCCAGTGGTCCTCAACTGCGCAAATAATGCCTGCGGCAATCCCTCCATCGAAGGCGTTCTTCAGGATTTCAAAAACGTAGGCGCTATTTTTGATATTGAAGATCAGACCGATGCTTACGTTGCAGACGCGGAAAAAATGCTGGATGAAATCCAGAAGAATGTATCCGCTCTGGACGCTCCAAAAACGGTACTGATGCTGGAATATTACGAAGGTTCCACCAGTGTGTTCGCATGGGGGACAAATTCCCTCTCCGGTCAAATGATCACCTACGCAGGCGGCAATAATCCCATTGCTGAGCAAGGGGATATCTCCCTGGAGGATATCGTTGCCATCAATCCGGATAAGATCATCCTGATGAATGCTGGAAATTCAGATACAGAGGAAGACCGCCAGAGCATCTACGATGCTTTTTATGCCTTAGAAGGGCTTCAGAATGTAACAGCAGTCAAAAATAAAGACGTAACCATCTATGCGCTGGATGACGTTTATGGCGGAGGCATCCGGATTGTTCCTGCAATCGACAGCATTTACCACTGGATCTATGACTAAAAAACAGCGGTCCATCATGGCAATTCTCCTGACAGGATTGACTCTGGGGTTGATCCTGTCCATTATTTTAGCAGTCACCATCGGAACCGTGCCAATCTCCGCCAAAGATGTCTACGGAATGATCTTATATCAGCTCACCGGGTTGGACCTGGGAGGCATGGCAGCCCTAAGCCAGGGGCCTATGCAGGATATTGTCTGGATCATACGCCTTCCCAGAGTACTGCTAAGCTGCATTGTGGGGATGAGTCTGGCTCTGGCCGGCGTTATCATGCAGGCCACTGTCCAGAATCCTCTGGCCGATCCCTATATCCTGGGGCTTTCTTCCGGAGCCTCTCTTGGCGCCACCTTCTCCATTATGATCGGCGCTTCCTCCGTGTTCACAGGGGCTCTTGCAAACACCGGGATCACCTTCTGGGGCTTTCTTGGTTCTGTGCTGGTATCCCTGGCGGTTTTCTTTTTAGCCAGTATAGGCGGAAGGATCACCACCTCCAAGCTGATCCTTTCCGGAACTGTCATGTCCAGCATCTGCGGAGCCTTCTCCAATATCATTATTTACATGAACAGTGATAAATCTGAGATCCAGTCCATCACCTTCTGGACTTTCGGAAGCCTGTCCACTGCCACCTGGGAAAAGCTTCGTCTGCCTGCCCTCTGCCTGCTTCTCTGTTTTCTGTTTTTTATGACCCAGCTTCGCAGGATCAACATCATGCTTTTGGGTGACGAGGCAGCCGCGACCCTGGGCGTGGATCTGGCCAGATCACGGAAAATCTACATGCTGATCACCTCCCTGCTTACCGCTGTAGTGGTGTGCAACTGCGGAATCATCGGCTTTGTCGGGCTGATGATTCCTCACATTGTCCGGGCTGTTGTAGGCACTGACTATCGCCGTCTGCTGCCCGTCACTGTGCTTACCGGAGGAATCTTTATGATCTGGGCAGATGTAGCGGCCAGAACTCTGGTCCCGAAAAGAGAAATTCCTATCGGCATCATTACCGCCGTCATAGGCGCGCCGGTATTTCTGATCATTATGCTGAAAAAAGCCTATGGATTTGGAGGGAAAGACTGATGGAACTTGCAGCAAAAAAGGTTTCTGTTGGAATCGGCGGAAAAGAAATTGTAAAAGAAGCCTCCATCCGAGTAAAGCAGGGAGAAATTGTAGGGCTCTTCGGTCCCAATGGAAGCGGAAAAAGCACTCTGCTAAAGAGTATTTACCGGGTCTTAAAACCCTCTGGGGGAGAAATTTTTCTGGACGACGTTGAACTGAAAAAAATGCCCCACCGGGAAACTGCCAAAAAAATGGCCGTAGTGACCCAGTTTACCACCCTCAACTTTGACTTTACTGTGGAAGAGATGGTCCTCATGGGCAGAAGTCCCCATAAAAAGCCTTTTGACCGGGATACGCCGGAAGATTTCCAAATTGTCAGGGAATGCCTGAAAAAGGTGGATATGGAGGCCTTTTCCAAACGGAAATTCTCCACGCTATCCGGTGGTGAAAAGCAGCGGATCCTTCTGGCCAGAGCTCTGGCTCAACAGACCGAGACCCTGATTCTGGATGAGCCTACCAATCATTTGGATATCAAATATCAGCTTCAGACCCTGGACATCATTAAGCGTCTTGGGAAAGGCGTTCTAATGGCGCTTCATGATCTGAATCTGGCCTTTCGGTACTGTGATTATGTATTTATCCTAAAAAATGGAATCGTTGTGGCGGACGGCACGCCAGAAAAAGTCATTACAGAGGAACTGGTCAGAACCGTCTATGAGGTGGAAAATCAGATCTTTATCAACCCCATTTCCGGTTGTCCTATGGTAACGTTTCTCTCCCCGCTGCCAAATGGATCTCCGGCCGTTTCCTTTGATCCAGCCGCAAAACCGCCTTCCCTATCCCCCAAAGAAAGGAGTCTTTTCCCATGAAAAAAATCGCCATACTGACCTGCCTGAAGGCCAATACCGTCTGCACCGGTGCCTCCTGCTTTCAAGCCTTTCACCAACGCACCAGAGGCTTTCAAAGGTATGCCGGTCAGGAGGTGCAGATTGCCGCTTTTATGAAATGCAATGGATGTACCAGCGATCCAAAGACAGATGCAGGAATCAAAGAAAAGGTTGCCCGATTGAAGAGCGAACAGATCGAAACCGTACATATCGGTGCCTGCACCTTGAAAGAAAATGGAGAGCGCTGTGAAAATATCGCAAAAATTATAGAAATGATCAAAAAGCAGAATATTTCCATTGTAGAAAAAACCCATGACCTATGAACACACAGGGCTGGAGGAAAATTCATTGGTATCAGAATTTTCCTCCAGCCCCAATTTTTCACTTTTCTTAACGCACCGGACAAACCCCATTGGCGCAGTCTGATCCGCCGATATCTAATTCCGTCTCCTCATGCTCATATCTGGACAGCAGAGAAGGATTGAAGGGGCGCATGGCATCCCTTCGCCGTTCGTATTCCTCCTGTTCAATAGCCTCGTAAGGCATCAGCTCATAAAAATTATCATCATAGCTCAAGAAAGAAAGGGCCACTACCTCATCCCAGTTTTCCCAAACCCACTGCTCCACTTCCTCCCACTCATTTTCCCGCACATGAACTGTAATGGAGCAGTTATGATCCACATAATGCTGCATAAACATCTTATAATTTTCCAGCTGTTCAATGGCTGAAACGTCAGATTTCACCAGCCCTTCTGGCGCCTGTACCGGAAACTCCACCACCTTGGTGATGGGATCCTCCGGATCCTGCCCCACCTCCGGCAAAACCGGATAGCCCAGATCTTCGCAGACCTTGCAGAGAGGATCTGCGGCAGTGATCCGCACCCTTCGGATATAGTAAGGAGAGTGAGAATAGTGAATCCCGCTGGATACTGCCGGAAGCAGGGATAAGGTCCCCTCCGGTTTAATCGTAGTCACTAACAGCGGCTCTTTTCCTCCCAACTGCGCTGCCATTTCCTTTGCTGCCCCATGAGCGGCTGCCCGCAGCTCCTCCAGAAGCTTTACCTGTTCCTCCCTGGTCATCTCTGTGGCATTCACCATATCCTGCCAGCCGGTAAGAGAACATCCCAGCAAGCGATCCCTTTGCTGCACCGCATTCCACTGATGAATCTCCAGTTCCCGACAAGTCATCCTATATCCTGCCCTGGCGGAAAGGCGCTGAGCCTCCAGCAGCTTTTTCCGGTTCAGCCCTCCCTCCTCCACAAAGCCCATCACATTTACTGTGGTGAGGTTGCACAGACCGTGACTGTCTAACAGAATTTCTCCGCAGGGATTGCAGCCATTAAAATTGGGGCGCCGCTTTGCACCTGCCTCTTCATTGATCCACCCCGGTTCTCCGGAATAGCGCATCTGCTGCAGATGCCAGTGAAGCTTGTCCCTGGAAGGCTTGCACCGGTAATAAATAGAATTGTTGCTCATCTGCCTGTGGGCAATTTTTTTGTCGATTTCCCAGTTTCCGTTAATCTGACGATACAGATGGCTCTTTGCCTGGATACAGCTCTCATCTTCCGCATCAATCAGACCAATCTCTGAGGTGCGGCGCACTCCTCCGGAAACCACATTTTCTCCGATGATATTGGCAATATCCAAAAGATCTATCGGCTTTAGCGCCACCCACTCTGCATTTTCCCGTTTTCCCGCTGCGGTAATGATCCTGTGAATCTTATCCAGCATATTCATCATGGAGGCATAGCCGCTGGCAGTTCCTCCGAAGGTCTTCAACCGTTCCCCCTTGGGCCGGATAGAATCGTATACTACGATCAATCGGCGGATCTTCCGGTACTCCTGATTGGTTAACAGATCAAAATAGTGGGTCAGAGCCTGAGCCCATCCCTCCTTGGAATCTCCGATGGTGATGGTGGCCGTATCTCCTGAAAATGTCAGATCCGTATATTCCAGCCGTTCTCTGGCTGGACGGGGATCATAGGACTTCTGGATAATGCTGAAATCAGTCCGCACCGGAGGCAGTTTCTTGGCATCTGACTCCAGCACCCGGACTCCAACGCCGCTTCCCACCATTAACAGGTAGAACAGATCATGAAATGCTGTAAAGCTGTCGATTACCGTAAAAGCGCAGTTATAATTTGCCATAGGATACTGTTCTGCCACCGCCGTACCGCCTACCCAGAGCGTACGTCCGGAAAGAAACTGGCGCATGTGATAAATATTATCGTACAGCTTTTCTGCCTCCTCCCTGGAAGTAGGCGCCAGGGAACAGTTATACTCCACTGCCCGGCATACCGTTTCCCACCAAAATTCTCTTCTTCCGTTGTTCGGCAGATATCTGGAGTAGGTTCTGGTATATACGAAGGCGCCTAACTGCTCCATAGGATTTTTCGTATGCTTATAGGGACTTAAAAATTCTTTTCTCAGCAGACCTTCTTTTCTGACGCCTCCAGCCCGCTCCTTTTCCTTTTCTAACCGGTACCGAATATAGGCCTTGGCAGTCTGATACTGATGCTGTTCAAACAGCGTCTCCTCCACGGTATCCTGGATCACCTCAATATCCCAGGTCTCTTCCTTTCGTTCCTGAAGCTTTGCAGACACTGCCCGGGTAATGCTCTGCACCATCTCATCATCATGTTCCCCCACTGCCGCCGCTGCCAGCTCAATTGCTCTTGCGATAAATTCTGCGTCAAAGGGCACAACTTTACCGCTTCGTTTTCTTACATTCATAGGACACCTCCTGATTTTCTGCACTCCAGGTTCTGCCTCCCAACTGGCACAGCTGAATCTTCCTCTCTGTTCGCCTGATTTTTCCTGTTTTGGGGCAGTCCCTTTTTTGTTATCATATCAGATATCCTAGTAAAATACTAGGATTTTCTTTCAAGAATCCTGTTTCTTCTATTTTACACAAAAATCAGGTTCCTTTTTTAGAAAAAGTATCTATTTTGCCGTACTCTGTTTTTTTCCATCTCTTCCGCAGCCGGCCGGTTCTCTGCAAATTCTGTTTACTATTTCCTTCTTTTCGCTTATAATAGCATCAGTATGCAAAGGGCTGCACCATCCTTTGAAACGGTTGAAGAAGTTATGAACATAATGGAAGGAAGATACCCTGCTTATGAAAAACAATGCCATGAAAAAATATTTTTATATTTCTCTCACTGTGCTGGGCACTGCTGCTCTTGGCGGACTGGTGCTAATGCTTCTGTTTTATACAGACGACCTGGCCAACGCTGTCAAACGTCTGCTGGCTATTCCCCAACCCTTTATTTACGGCGCAGTGATCGCCTATATTTTGACTCCCGTGTGCAGACTGCTGGAAACTCTCCTCACCAGGCTGGAACACCGTCTCTTTAAAAAGGAACATCCTAAAATTCTTCGGGCCTGCTCCGTAGGTCTTAGCTTTGCCCTGGGACTCCTGCTGATCTTTTTGTTTTTTGTGGCTGTGATTCCTCAGCTGGTTACCAGTATCTCTGCCATCATCTCCCTGATTCCCGATGTTATGACCGACTTCCAGATCTGGCTGGAAACCCTTGAGAGCGGGGAGTGGTCTCACGAGCTGGTAGTAGCTCTGGAACAAGCCATCACCACCTTGAGCAAATGGCTGGAGGATTTCCTCAGCACAGACCTTCTGCCCCAGATGCAGGCCCTCATCTCCAATGTGACCTCCAGTGTGTTCAGCCTTATCGATGTGCTGAAAAACTTCGGTATCGGCTGCATTGTGGCTTTCTACCTGCTCTCAGGCAGGGAGCGTTTCTGCGCTCAGGCAAAACTGCTGCTGTACAGTATTTTTAATCAGACCTGGGCAGACCGGATCCTGGCGGAGGTTCACTATGCAGACCGGATGTTCAGCGGCTTCCTAAGCGGCCAGCTGCTGGATTCTGCTATCATCGGAGTAATCTGCTTTTGCTTTACCTCCCTCACCAAGACTCCCTACGCCCTGCTGATCAGTGTGATCGTAGGCGTCACCAACATGATCCCCTTTTTCGGGCCATACCTGGGGGCAATCCCATCTGCCATTTTTATCCTCATGGTGAGCCCCTCCCAGTGTCTGCTGTTTCTTATTTTTATCCTGATCCTGCAGCAGATTGACGGAAACGTGATCAGCCCCCATATTCTGGGAGAAAAATTGGGGATCTCCGGTATCTGGGTTCTGTTTGCCATCCTGTTTTTCGGTTCTTTGTGGGGTCTTCTCGGAATGCTCATCGGGGTTCCGGTGTTTGCCATTCTCTACGATCTGATTCGAAAATCCATCCGCTTAGGACTCCGGCGTCAAAAACAGGAAGCCCTGCTGGAGGATTATCGCCGAAATTTCCCGGAGGACTGATCTTAAATACACTTAGTGCCGTTCCTCCCCCTCAAAGGTTTCGCAGAACCTGGCCGAGAAAGAAGGCTCCCTATTTCCTGCATACAGATGGGAAATATCCCCGATTTTGGAAGCCCGGAAGGTAACAATGCCCTTTTCCCGCTCCTCTGTAAATACCTCTGTGACAGAGGTGGGCGCCATGGCCAGATTCTGCCACAGCAGGAAAGGCGAAACATTCCACAGATGGGACAGCACCGCGCAGGTGGCGCCAAAATGGCAGTACAGGGCAATGGTATCCCGGTTTCCCTGATGGGTTCTGTACCATCCAGCCTCCCGGTGATAGCCATACTGCGCCAGCAGTTCATCCACCCCTGCCGAAACCATCTCATAAACTTTGTTGAGATCGCTGCAGCGGGCCACCTCACTGTCCTTCCACCCATCTCCCGTAAAATACTCCGGCTGTTTCTGCCAGTAGGAGGGAACCATGTCCCAGGCAATCCGTTTTCGGAACCTCCCATCCTCTTTCTCTGTATCCGGATAAGCCCTTTGCAGAGCCTCACTTCCATTAATGTCCACTCTGGCTGGAAATTCCTGAAGCCAGTCCAGCACACTGGCCATTCTCCCGTTTCTCTTCAGTGTATACTCTGCGGTCTCCCTGGCTCTCCCAAGAGGCGATACATAAAAATCTGTCACGTCTTCTTTTGCCATGCGCTCCGCCAGAAGGGCAGCCTCTACCTTCCCTCTTTCTGTCAGCGCATCCCTCTCATAATCAGGATCCCCATGGCGTATCAATAAAATTCTCATTTTTCTCCTTTCCGGCCATCCTGCCCTTCTCCCTGCACGCAGATCACCATTTCCGGATACTTTCCCACCGGCAAAGGCAGACAGGGCCGCCAACCGTGGCCCCAGCCATCGAATTGTGTTTTATAACGTTTTCCAGAACATGGTATCTTCTTTTTCGCCCGTATCTTCATTGCCTCCCTCTGACAGGATTGAAAAATCTTCCCTGGGATAGAAGGCAACTGCTCATAAATTCTTCTGGGCTAAAAGAATGAGGGGCCATATTTCCCAAAAGCCACAGCTTCATAACCTGTTCTGTATCTGACATCTGGAATTTCCGAATTATCTTTTCTCCCTCCTGCACTTTGCTGAATATCGACTTGAAACACCGGCAGTAAGAAGAACCATACACAGACCGGAGAGGAAAAACCAGACATTTACCCCTACTTTTTCTGCTATTGGGCTGCTAAAAAGCAAGCCAATCGGCATTGTAACAGAAGAGATCAGAGTAAGTACCGAAAATGCCCGCCCCATTTTTTCCGGAGATATGGTTTCCTGCATATAGGCAGTCAGCGGAATTGTATGAACATTTCCGAAAGCTCCTAAACAGCTGCAGCCTCCTGCAAAGAAAAACCAGCCACCATAAGTCGGCGGTATGATACCGCAGATCAGTGACATCACTCCCATTCCAAACAAACCGATAAAGGAAACTCTGATTTTCCGATTTATCTTCAGAACGCTGGAAAATAAAAGGGAAGCTATCATCATGCCAATTGCAAAGGACAGTTCCACAGCGCTGCCATACATTGCCGACAACTTAAAATAGTCACTTGTCATCAGTGGATAAAAAGAAGATAACGGTGCATAGAAGAACATACAGAGTGCTTCTGCACTCACGATATAAAACAATTTTTTATCTTCTTTGAATACCTGCAATCCCTCTTTTATTTCTGCTGTAAAATGCTGTTTTTCCCGTTCTGTCTTTTCAAGTTCCGGAATTTTAACAATAGCTAACGCAATACTTGCTAAAATTGCTCCCACCACATCGCTCATCAAAACGACGGACATCGGGAAAATCGCATACAAAGACGCACCGATTACCGGCCCCAGTAAAAATGAACCGGCATTTAGAAGCTGCATCCACCCATTCGTCTTTACTAACTGATCTTTTGGTACAAGCTCCGGAATAATCGACTGTATTGCCGGCTGCTGGAATGTGCTTCCAATTCCCCGGACACACAGCATAACAAACACCGTCCATACAGGCAGGTCAAAAAAGAACAGCAATCCTGCATAAATCAGGGCAACTGCCCCCATTGCCATATCCGAAAAAATAGAGATAAATTTTCGGTTATAACGGTCAGCCGCAATTCCAGCCAGCGGACTAAATAAGGTCATTGGGAGATAGGCAACAAGCCCTGCTATTCCCAACATAAATGGCGAAGATGTTTTTTCAGCAAGCCACCAAATCAGAGCAAATTGAACGCCGTGGCTTCCTAACATGGAAACTGCCTGTCCCAATGCGACAGCCATAAACTGTGATTTCCATTTTTGTTTTTGTATTTTTTCCATATCAAATTGTCCTCTCATTTGCAAAATAGTTTTTCAAACAGGGGACAATATCAAATGCGATCATCCCCTTATTGTGCTGCTTCCGACATCAAGCCACCTCCCTTCAAAAAATTTTATTTTCCGCTTAATATAGCATCCCTGTACACGGATGCAGCTATAAATAGTTCCTGATAGCTAATTTAATATATCTATTTTCCATTACTAGCTAATCAAACAGCAGACTATAAGCCTCCTCATACACGCCTTCCGAGTGGACAATATGATAATACCTGTCATTCAATTGTGCAGAAGAAAATTGCGAATCATTGTGTAAATTTACAAATAGTGATGAATTTTCCAAATCCACTTTAACGGTGATGTGAGTATCACCATCTAAAACGGTATGGGATTTTATCGCAGGTAAAAGTTTATTTCTTATTTTTACATTTTCAAATACAGATACAAGACGGTCATTTAAATCTTTTGATATTTCATTCTTTGATAAATCTAATGTACCATATATACCGTCTTTTTTATAGTCAATGCTAATTAATCTTATTTCAGGATTATCATTTGAACGAATCATCTGTTTATCCTTAAAATATACGAAGCATGTCATTGCAGCAGCGATAACTACTAAAAACAAGTAAAAATATTTCTTCCGTTCTGCTTGTCTTATCCCTTCAACGAATCGGTTCTTCTCTTGCTTCATGATTGATCCTTTTTCAAAATTCCAATTTTCTGCACTTTTCCTTATAGCTTTTTACACATAAATAATTCTTGCTTCCTTTGTTTTAAACTAACTTCGTGATTGTTATTATAGAAACCGACAAACTCAAAAAAGATACCCAAACTGGTCAATGCACCTGCTGCAAAATCATCGATCGGATTATTAAAAATCATTGCCAATACTTCAAATTGATGATTTAAAATAACCAACAAAAAGCAAATACCACCTATAATAAAGTACTTATTTACTTTCTTTCTTTTGACTTCTTTTTCATTGCTGCTATATTCTGCAACCTTCAATACAGCTTCTTTTAATTCTTCATTCATTTTCTCGCTTTTCCGTTCTCCCTCCAATAATTCTCGCAAATCAATTTCATAATAATCGGACAGCTCAATCAGCGTATCTAAATCAGGCATATTATTACCTGTTTCCCACCTTGATACAGACCGTCGAGATACATGAAACTGTTCTGCAAGCTGTTCCTGAGTAAGCCCTTTCTCTTTACGAAGTTCTTTCAAAAATTCTCCAATTTTTATTTGATTCATATTTTTTTGGCCTCCTTGGAAAACATCTTATCTTTAGCCAACTAAAAAGTACAGGACACAAAGCGAGCAATATCCTGATTTTATGAACGGGACACTTCATGTCTCATTCATGATCCATTCAGAAAGCCCCAATGATACTATTTCTTCTTTTTCAGCTTCGGGGCTGGCAGTTCCTCATACAATGAAAAAGCAAAGTGCATACAATCCACCCAATATATAATTTGCTCGTAAATTAATATTCCAAACTATCTGCGTTCAAAAGGAAATACTTCATTCCCATAATGACAAAGCCTTCCTCATTTCTCCAAGGTTTCTTGCTGCCATTCACAATGACAATTTTCTTGAAAGAGTCCGGAATATTACGCAGAGAACTGAACTCCTGCGTCTGCTTTTCTTCTGAAGTCATGTCATAAGCAACCTGGATGTAATATCTCTGATTGCCCTGATTTACCACAAAGTCAACCTCCAGCTGCTTGCGAGCTCGCTTACCTTCCTTATCCTTCCCGAAGATCTCCACAATCCCCACATCCACATTGCAGCCACGGATCAACAGCTCATTATATACAATGTTCTCCATGATATGGGTAGGTTCCTGCTGTCTGAAATTCAGCCGAGCATTCCTCAGCCCCAAATCAGTAAAGTAGTATTTCAGATTTGCACCGACATACCTTCTGCCTTTAATATCATATCGACTTGCCTTGGAAATCAAAAATGCATCCGTCAAATAGTCAATATGGTTAGAGATGGTTTTATTGGCATAAGTCATCTGACGCTCACTGGCAAAGGTATTGGCAATCTTCGATGGATTCGTCGGGGAACCGATCGCAGATGCAAGCACATCAACCAGAATACCGATCTCATCCACACTCTGAATCTTATTTCTTTCTATAACATCCTTTAAATAAACATTTGAAAAAATATTTTTTAGATAGTCTGCTTTCTGTCGTTCACTCTGGAAGGTTACGACCTGGGGAAGTCCTCCGTAGATCATATAGTCATCCCAGGCTTCATCATAATCGCCGTCATAGACAGAATAAAACTCCGCAAAAGAGAGGGGATAAATTCTGATTTCATCACCCCTGCCACGGAACTCGGTCACGATGTCGCTGGAAAGGAACTTGGAGTTACTTCCGGTAACATACACATCCATATTGCTCATGCGGAGCAGACTGTTCAGCACTTCCTCAAATCGTGGCATAAACTGCACTTCATCCAGAAGCAGATAATACTTCCCATCTTCTTTCACAGCATCCTTGATGAACTTAAAGCACACCTTGGGATCTCTTAATTCCTCGTTCTCAATACCGTCCAATGCAATCTCAATAATATGGTTGGCATCAACACCGTTCTCCAACAAATATCTCTTAAAGATGGTAAACAGCAAAAATGATTTTCCGCATCTACGAATGCCGGTAATCACCTTTATCATTCCATTATCTTTTCGTTCAATTAGCTGCTGTAGGTAAGCGTCTCTTTTAATTTCCATTATCGCACTCCCCATTTCCGTGCATCCGCACACTTTTTGGTAATGGTATTCTATCACAAAACAAATTGAATTTCATTCCTATTTTGTGTGCATCTGCACGTTTTTATATAATGAAGGCAAATATTTTTCAAATCTGCAGCCCACTAAAAAGTACAGGACACAAAGCAAGCAATATCCTTGAGCAATTTCTGTTGCATAACCTTTGCACCAAAATTTTTTATGTACACAATACGCGATATCATATACTTTCTTATCTTCACTTATCATGAAACTGCACGTTTCCCCCGTTCTAAGGTATCTTTAAAGACAGGAATTAAATACTATATGCCCATAAAGCATCTTCTTTCGTAAATCCGCTTAATAAAAGTCTTGAAGTTTCAATATCAATTATTTTCAATTTTTCCCCCTCACTTTCTATTTTCATCAGCACGCCTCCCCGATAATCTCTATTTTTAGTGAAAACAGGCAGTTAATCCTAAAACTGCCTGCTCTGTGGATATGGATATAATTTTCTCAAAAATCATAGCAATGCTATTCTGATAAACTTTCAAGAATTGAAATATCATGCTTATCTTTATCTCTTAATTCATAA
>CABRXX010000039.1:0-23703 GCA_902475025.1 uncultured Lachnospiraceae bacterium
TTTTCCCTATCTGCATTATGTGGGAAATTACCTCCGGGATTTTGCGGAGAATCTTTTCCAGGGGGATTTTTCTGTAAAAATGTATGATTTTACCCTGGGTATGGGAGATGATGTGAATGCGGTTTTCCGTTCGCATCCCCTGGATTTTCTGAGTGTCCTGGTGCCGGGACGGTATACGGAAGTTTTGTATAATCTCCTTACGCTGCTGCGGATGTATCTGGCAGGGCTTGGCTTTTCGGCTTTTTGCCTCTACATGAAGCGCCCGGCTTCTGTGGCGCTGCTTGGCAGTATGGTTTATTTAAGCTGCGGCTATGTGATGAAGCTTGGAATGATGCATCCCACCTTTCTTTCCGCCATGATTGTTTTGCCTCTGCTGCTTCTGGGGGCGGAGCAGGTGATGAAGAAGGGCAGTATTCTGCTGTTTTCTTTTGTGACGGCTATGGGCTTTTTAAGCAATTATTACTTTATGTATATGTGTACCCTGGCCTTGGGCATTTACGTGCTGGTGCGCTTTTTTGAGCTTTATCAGGACAGGAGAGGGAGAGAATTTTTTTCTCTGTTTTTTCGGATGGGGGGCGCTTATTTGCTGGGGCTTGGAATGACGGCGGCAGTGCTGTTTCCCACTATTATGAGGCTTACTTCCTCCCTGCGTCTTGAAACAGAAAGCGCAGGAGAAAATTTGCTGTTTTATGAAAACTGGAAACGGTATTACCAGTGGTTTTTGGATCTGATTGCGCCCTATCGGAATACGGGGAGCAATACGCATCTGAATTTTTGTGTTTTGGCGATTCCGGCGGCGGTGCTGCTGTTTCTGCAAAAAGGACGGAAATATCTGGGGCTGAAAGCGGCCCTGGCCCTGGAGGCGGTTATGCTGCTGATCCCGGCAGGCGGTTATGTGATGGCAGGGTTCAGCAATGTGAACAACCGCTGGACGTTTCTTCTGTCCTTTACCCTGGCGCTTGTCTGCGTTTTTGTATTTCAGGAGTTTCATGTGCTTACCCAAAAAGCCAGGCGGGCACTTCTGATTTTGTGTCTGGCCTTTGGCGGGGCAGCGGCTTATGATTACCTGTTTCAGTCCCAAAATCCCTATGTGCTTCTGGGATTTGGGGAGCTTTTGGCAGCTGCCTGCCTGCTGGCATTTGGGACAAACTTATGGAGAGGGAAAAAAGAACGGATGAGAGCCCTCTTTGGGCTGGTGATGGTGAGCACCCTGATCAACAGCTATGCCACCTTCAGCCCCTCTCTTGGAAATATGTCCAGCCAGTTTACAGACAGAGGGCAGGTGCTTTCTGACTATGAAACTTCTCCCTACACCCGGTACAGCCGGATTGAGGAGGATGGATTTTTCCGCACGGATACCAGCGTGATGGGAACCGGGAAGGAGAATTGCTCGGTGATCTTAGGTTATCAGGGCGTCTCTATGTACAACAGTGTTCTGAACGGAGATCTGACCCAGTATCTATTAGATCAGGAGAGCCCGGGAATCAATGCTGTGCATCGGATTTTTGGCCTGGACGGCCGTACAGCCTCAGAGGCGCTGGCTAATGTAACGTATTATATGACTGCGGCAGGGGATGAACAGCAGGTGCCGTACGGGTTTGCGCTGGATCAACAGGCCTCCACGGCAGAGTATTCCATCTATAAAAACCAGCATCCGCTGGCTTTCGGGTACACTTATGATACGGTGATTGGCCGGGAGGATTATGAAAAGCTAAGTCCCCTGGAACGGCAGCAGGTGATGCTGGAGGCTGCTGTGGTGGAAAGAGGGGAAGCTGGAAAACCGGAAAAAACTGGTGAGACAGAAGATGCGGCGCAGACAGAAAAGGAAAAAGTCAGCGGATTTCCCAAGAGAATCTCATCTCCTTCTCAGGAGATTTTGACCATACCGGTAGAACTGCCCCAAAAGGGAGACGGGATAAAGGCCACGGAAAATGGATACCGGGCTGTGGAAAATCTGGCGGAACTTTCGTTTCCTTTTGAAAAGAAGGCCGGATATGAGTGCTACGTCCGTTTGGTGGGTCTGGAACGCAATCGGGACTATAGCTTTGTGGATGTGTACACCGACGAGCTGGCAAAGACGTTGACGGTTCGGGGAAAAACAGCAGTCTATTCTCTGGGGCGCAGCAATTATCTGGTAAATTTGGGGCATTATGATCAGGACGGCCAGGGAAGGATCCGCATCAGCTTCCGGGAAAAAGGCAATTATAAGCTGGCCGGTGTGGAACTTTGCTATGTTCCGCTGGGACAGTATGAAGCGCAGATAGAGCAGTTAAATCAGGAGGTTTTGGAGGATGTGGAGTTTGGCACCAACCGGATTTCTGGCAGGGTAAGTCTGGAAGACAAAAAAATCATGGCCTTCTCCATTCCCTACAGCAGGGGGTGGAAGGCCACGGTAGATGGGAAACCGGCAACCCTTGAAAAGGTAAATGTAGCTTATCTTGGTCTTTCCCTGGAGCCGGGAGAACATGAGGTGCTTCTTACTTACCGTTCTCCCGGAAGCAGGGCAGGAACGCTGGTAACCGTGATCAGTGTGGCGGTGTTTGCGCTTCTTCTTGTTTTGTGGATTCGGAAACGTCGGTTCTGGTCAAAATCGTAAGCGTTTTATGCTGGTAGGCAGTTTCATAGCCGTTTGCTTTTAGATTTTCGATAATGCCCGGGTATTTCTTCTTGTCAGAATGGAATACCAGAGCATATTTTGCCTCTGAGACCAGACTGGTATCCAGCATACTGTTATATCCTGCGTTTCGCGGCATTGCCAGGGTCAGCGCCGTCTGCGCTCCGGGCTTGCGAAGGCCGTACTGGGCAATGGTATTGTCCCAGCGGCTGTTTGCCGGTGAAATGTCGAAGATTTCCTGAAAATCTTCCTTTGCTGTCTGGTAAAGCTGTTTCTGCTCTTCGGTAAAAACCCGGCGTTCCAGATTGTTTACGGACATCTGATAGAAGGAAGGCAGGGCAAAGAGGGACAGCAGCAGGCAAAGAAACGTCAGCTTTTTGCTGCGGCAGAGAGCCAAAAGCAGCACAGCGCTGGCAAATGCGGTGTTTAGTCCTCTGCATACGGTCCACAGAGAGGGATTGTGGTATACCAGGCAGTACCCTCCCAGGGCTCCTGCCAGCAGATAGAAAGCCAGCAGGTACAGGAGCAGATTTTTTGGGACTGGTTTTGGGGCGCCTTTTAAGGAGACTTCTTTACAGCCCCGATTGATAGCCCGGAGAGCCAGAAACAGGGTGAGAAACAAAATGATCAGGAAGGTCAGGAGAAACAGGGATACGAAGCCGTAGGAGGTAGTCCTGTTTTCCCAAAGACCAGCTGGAGTAAAATTTTTCAGCACCAGCCAGGCACTGTTTATTTTTTTCAGGATCATTTCTTTTAGAGAGAGGGTCTCACCGCTGGAAACGTACAGGGGAGATACCACTAAAAACAGAACCTTTCTCATGAACACTGCCAGAACGGCAGTGATGATCCCGGAGATTCCAAGGCGCAGCCACAGTTTTTTTACCGGGAGTACCAGCATCAGGTATACGGGAACAAACAGAGTGAGCAGCAGGTAGGCCTGGGCACAGTAAAGCAGAAACAGAGGCATAAAAACGTATTGAAAGAATTTTCCGCAGCCCTTGTAGATCCGGATCATGCAGCCGGTGAGCACAATGCCAAGCCCCCATCGCAGTGGTTCTGCCATGGAAGAGACGGAGTAGAAAATATTCAGAAGCAGGGTGCAGTAGCCGATGAGCAGATAGGGAAGCTCTTTTTTGGTGACCCTTGCCAGCAGAGCGAAGAAAAACAGTGCAAGCCCCAGCATGGTCACATTGGCAATGCACATGGAGTAGAGATCAAAACCAAAGATCTTCCCCCAAATGGCATAGGGAATCAGGATGGCAATGCCCCAGGGGCCGAAGGTTCCGTGAGGAGCATGAGTGCCGTTGTAGCCAAAGTACCCCAGGGGCATATTGGAGTCTACCATGGCGGTAATCTGATGATACCAGAACAGTTCGTCCGACACCACCGGGGCGGCGCTGACGGCGGTTCCCGTAAGTTTCATAAAGAGAAGCCACAGAAGAAAAAGGGCTGCTGGAAGAAAAACCAGCAGGAAATAAAAACTGTAAAGTTTAGATTTTTGTTTCATAACAGAATTCCTCTCTTTTTTCGTTTGGGGTTGTGGCAATCTCTGTCTGGCAATGTTTTTCGGGCGGTTTTTCAGAAACAGGAATCTGCTCTTTTAGGAAAAAACCCCGAAAATCCATCAGGCGGATGCTGTCGCAGCCCTCAGAATATAGCTTATCTTACCATCTGGCAGGCCGGTGTACAAGAGATAATCCTTTTCTTTTTCCACTGTTTTGCTGTACAAATAGAAAAATGTCTGCTAGAATAAAAACGTACAAATGAAAAAGTAGTTCTAGGAGGCATTTATATGCTGCATACAGTGATTATTCCCTGTTACAAGTCAGATCAGACCATCCGCAAGGTGGTGGAGATGACGATGGCAGAGTTTGAACGGATGGGCCGGAAGGAATATGAGTTCGTTCTGGTGGATGACTGTTCGCCTGACGGGGGAAAGACAGTGCAGGTTCTAAGGAGCCTGGTGCAGGACTATGCATGTGTGAAAGTGGTAGAACTGGCAAAGAACGCCGGCCAGCACAATGCAGTGATGGCGGGCTTAAATTATGCGTCCGGAGATGTGATCATCGCCATGGATGATGATGGACAGACTCATCCTTCCCAGCTTCCTATTATTTTGGACGAGCTGGAGAAGGGGTATGACATTGTTTACGGATACTATCCACAGAAAAAGCACAGCAAATTCCGCAATTTCGGAAGTTATATCAATTATCTTACCGTGAGGATCCTGTTAAAAAAGCCGAAGGATCTGAAAACCTCCAGCTTTTGGGCTATCCGAAGGTTTGTGCGGGATTACGCAGTTCAGTATCCCAGCGCCTACACCCATCTTCAGGGGGTGTTCCTTCGAATTACCAGAAATATCGGTTCTGTGCCCATTCAGCATTTTGACCGGGAGGTGGGTACTTCTAATTATAATATGAAGAAGCTGCTGCAGCTCTGGTCCAATATTCTCGGCTTTTCCACAGTCCCCCTTCATCTGGCCATGCATCTGGGCTATTTCTTTGCAGGGGTTGGTTTCATTGGAGCCGTTGCCGTTGTGATCCGGAAGATCATCCGTCCGGTGACTGCCATCGGCTGGCCGTCCATGATGATGGCCATCTGCTTTTTCTCTGGACTGATCCTGCTGTTTTTGGGGCTGATCGGAGAATACATCGGAAGAATTTTCCTGGGAATGAACAACAATCCTCAGTTTGTGGTGCGCCAGATAGACGAACACGGAGTCAGTCCGTACCTGCTGAACCGGGAGGGGATTCGGTTTGAGAAAGTATCGGAGATGGAAGAGAAGGGAAATCAGGAACACGAGGAAGCAAAGAGGGAGGAGCACGTATGAAGAAGTTAATGGTTATGGGCGCTGGCATCTACCAGGTGCCTCTGATTAAAAAGGCAAAGGAGATGGGAATTCACACCATCGCAGTCAGTATTCCCGGAAATTATCCGGGCTTTGCGGTGGCGGATGAGATCTGCCATATCAATACCGTAGATTATGACGAGGTGCTGCGGGTTGCC
The DNA here is from genome assembly GCA_902475025.1 of uncultured Lachnospiraceae bacterium. GTDB lineage: Bacteria > Bacillota > Clostridia > Lachnospirales > Lachnospiraceae > Merdiplasma. Next base: position 5,621 of record CABRXX010000039.1, read on the forward strand.
AGAGAAAAGAAGATCGATGGCATTGTGACAGCGGGAACGGATGTGGCGGTGATCACCATCGGCAAGGTCTGTGATGAGATGGGACTTTGCGGTTTGAGTTTTGAGGCTGCCAAAGTGGCTGCGGACAAGATGCTGATGAAGGAGCGGTACGAAGCCTGCGGAGTCCGTACAGCCAGATACCGGAAGGTGTATTTTGAGGAAGATGTGCAGGAGGCCATCCAGGATCTGGAGTATCCCCTGATTTTTAAGGCTGTGGATTCTTCCGGAAGCAGAGGCATCACCAGAGTCAACACTCCGGCAGATATTGAGCGGGCAGTGGAGGCGGTGAAGAAAACTACCAGAAAAAAATACTATATTGTGGAAGAATTTATTATCGGTGAGGAGTTTGGCGCCCAGGCCTTTGTATTTGGCGGAAAAGTTCAGTTTGTGCTGCCTCACGGGGATTATGTATTTGTGGGGGATACCGGGGTTCCGGTGGGACATTTTGCCCCGTATGAGCTGGACGATGAGCTGCTTGCAGATGTGTATGACCAGACTGAGAAGGCGGTCAAGGCGATGGGGCTGGACAACTGTGCCATCAATGCAGATTTTATTATGAAGGATCACAAGACCTATGTGCTGGAGATCGGAGGCCGTTCCGGAGCGACCTGTCTGGCAGAGCTGGTTTCTATCTACTATGGCTATGATTATTACGAAAAGATTATCCAGGCCGCTTTGGGAATCCAGCCGGAATTTCCCCAGGATCAGGCGGTGCCGAATGCCAGCAAACTGCTGATGAGCGACAGGGACGGAGTAATTCGCTCTATGGCCAATCACAATGCTCCGGATGAGCGGATTTATGAGATCATGTTTGACTACACAGTGGGAGACTCAGTGAAAAAATTCCATGTAGGGCCAAACCGAATCGGGCATGTGATCACCAAGGGTAAAACGCTGCAGGAGGCCACAGACGCCCTGGATGAGGCGCTTAATAAAATTGAGATCTGTGTGGAATAACAGGGAGGCGAAGGCGTTTTGCACGGTTCCCCAGAAGAATAGAACGGAGGAAAGCAATGTTTGAAAAGCTGCAGAAAAAGCTGGGAAATGTGTATCTGCTTTTTGATCTTACCAAGATGAAAAAGAAGATCCCCAGGAATTTTTCAAAGGTGATGGATATGCAGTCACGCCGGCTGCAGAAACTGATGAAAAAGGCTTACAAGATCCCTTTTTACAAGGAACGCTTTGACGCGGCAGGGGTGAAGCCGGAGGATATTAAGACGGGAGATGATCTGGCAAAGCTGCCTCTTCTGACGAAGGACGACCTGCGGGAGTGGATGAATCAGGAGCTTCAGAATCCGAAGTACAAGGATTGGATTGTGGATACCACCAGCGGTTCCACGGGAAAACCATTGTCAGTGCTGTTTTCTCCTAAGGAAAAGGCTTATATGAAGGCCAACTGGTTTCGGGTAATGATGGTGGCCGGATACAATCCCTTCTTTGGAAAGACTATGAGCCGTATCAATGCCCATGATGAGAATGCGGGGGGGAGAGATACCTTTCTGCAGCGATTCGGGATTCTGCGCCGGAAGTATGTGGATCAGTATGCGCCGGAGGCGGAGGTGATCGACGCAATCAATGAGTACAAGCCGGATTGGCTTTACATGAACAAGACAGAACTGATGCGGATTGTTCTTTACAGCAACAAGACGGGCAAGAAGATTTTTCACCCGAAGTTTTACGATCCCATCAGCGAAAAGGTGGATGAAAACAACCGGAAACTGTTTATCAAGACTCTGGGAGAAGGAATCATCGATTCTTACGGAAGCGCTGAGACTGGAGCCTGCATGGTGCGGCTGCCCGGGAAGTCCTACTATGTGATTCACAATGATTCTTTTGTGGTGAATGTGGTGGACGATCAAAATCAGCTGGCAGAGGAAGGAAAGCTGGTGATCACACCGCTTTACAAGACGGATCTGCCTCTGATCAACTATTCTATTGGGGATAAGGCTACCTGCAAGGTGAAAAACGGCGTGCGGTTTGTCACCAGCGTGCAGGGACGGATGAATGATTATTTTTACTATGAGGACGGAAGTGTTACCAGCTTTTTTGAGGTGACTCCGGTGATCGCCCACTGCGCGGACATTCTGCAGATCCGCTTTATCGAGGAGACCTATGATCGGATCCATGTGCAGATCGTCCGGGATGATAAGGCCAAGATGAACCGGCAGGAGATCGAAGCGTATCTCACCACCAACCTGAACAAGATCTTTAAGAAGCCTTTTGAGTTCGAGTTTGAGTGGATGGATTCTATTCCGCCGGATAAGAATGGAAAGCTGCGGATGATCGTGTGCAATGTCAAGCAGGATGAAAGCAGCAGGGCGTTTTAGGAAAGCGGCAGCAAATGCGGTCTGCCGCAGGTGAAGAAGTCTGCGTGGCTTTTTTATGCGTCCGAAAAGGGCGGGAGAGAGTCTGACAGTAGAAGAAGAGAATATGGCTGATCAAAAAACTGTCTTAAAAGACCAGAGGATAGGGGTGCCTGTCGGAAGGAGCTTTTCAGACAGTTTTTTCATGCAGGAGTCTTTTCAAAATTCTTTTTTAGGAGAGTGGAAACGTGCAGAAAATAATGAACAGAAAGAGGGAAAAAGCAAAGATTTCTAAAGAAAAACAGCCTTCTGTTTAAAAAAAATTTAGAATTTCAGGGGTTATAAACCATTGGGATGTATGGTAGAATGATTACCGTATAGAAATGTTTGAAAAAGGAAGGAAGCAAGATGAAAAAAGTTCTTTCTGATTTAATAAAGAAAAAAAAGAAAGAAAATGGAGAAAAAACGGAAAACCAGACCATGACAGAAGAGGCTTCCCAGTCGGCGGCCAATGCAGGTACAGCGCTTATGGCGGTCACTCAGCCGGGAGAGGCGGCTCTGACAGAAAGCAAGTCAGGCTCTTTGGCAGAAAACGCAGATACCAGTCAGGAGGGAGCCGGGGAGGAAGAGATACCGCTGGAGCCGCTGAAACGGGTGAAACCCAGTCTGAGCAGAGGACTGACCAGAGAGCAGGTGCAGGAGCGGATTGCCCACAAAGCTGTGAACACTCCTGTTGAGGCGGACAGCCAGACCCTGAAGGATATTGTAAAGGAAAATGTATTCACCTATTTTAACCTGATTTTTCTGATTATTGCCATTTTGCTGATTATGGTGGGATCTTTCCGGGATCTTACATTTCTGCCTATTATTCTGGCCAATACCTGTATCGGTATTTTCCAGGAGTGGCGTTCCAAGGTGACTTTGGACAAACTTACCATCCTCAGTGCCCCCAGGACCAAAACCTTACGGGACGGCCAGGAGCAGGTGATTGTGGCGGAGGACCTGGTGCTGGATGACCTGGTGATTTTTGAGGCGGGCAACCAGATCCCAGCAGATGCGGTGGTGCAGGAGGGAGAAGTATCGGTTAATGAGTCTCTTCTCACCGGAGAAGCAGATGAGATATCTAAAAAACCGGGGGATCAGCTTTTGTCCGGAAGCTTTATCGTGTCCGGAACCTGCAAGGCCAGGCTGGACAAGGTGGGAGCGGATTCCTATATTTCCAAGCTGACACTGGAAGCGAAAGCCCAGAAGAGGGAAGAGCAGTCGGAGATGATCCGTTCTCTGGATCGCCTGGTAAAGATTGTGGGGATTCTGATTATTCCCATCGGTATTCTTTTGTTTTCCCAGCAGTATTTTATCAATGGAGCGAACCTTAGAGACAGCGTCACAGGCACAGTGGCGGCGGTGATCGGTATGATTCCGGAAGGCTTGTATCTCCTGGCCAGTGTGGCCATGGCAGTGAGCGTGATGCGGCTGGCCATGAATAAGGTGCTGGTTCACAATATGAAATCCATTGAGACGCTGGCCAGAGTGGATGTGCTCTGTGTGGATAAGACGGGGACCATCACGGAAAATACGATGACCGTAAAGCGGGCCATTCCCCTGCATCCGGTAAAGAGACCTGAGACGGAAATCAGGCAGGAGAATGCGGCCGCAGCGGAGAAAAATGAAAGCCAGACAGCCCGGAGCGGGGAAGAACAGCAGAACCAGAAAACGCTTCAGAATCTGGCAGATACGGCAGCAGAACCGGCCGAGACCATGGAAACAGCAGAAAAACAGTCTCAGACAGCGGACGAGATACCGGAACCGGATTTTACGCCGGAGGAACTGGCATCCCTGGAACTGCAGCTGGGAGATTTTGCAGCTGCCATGAGCAGTGACAATATTACCATGAAGGCGCTTCAGTCCTATTTTCAGAAGCATACCGGAAAGCGGCCGGATCAGGTGTTCGGTTTTTCCTCCGCTTTTAAATACAGCGGAGCCGTTTTCGGTGAGAAAAATTATGTGTTGGGAGCGCCGGAGTTTCTTCTTCGCTCTTCCTATGAGGATTACCGTCCTTTGATTGAGCGGTATTCTTCCCAGGGCTACCGGGTACTGATCTTCGGGCTGTACCAGGGAACGTTAAACGGCAAGGCGCTGACAGAGGCAGTGCGGCCTCTTGGAATGGTGCTGCTGGCAAATCCGGTGAGAGAAAAGGCACCGGAGACGTTTCGGTACTTTGCAGAACAGGGGGTTGCTATTAAGGTGATCTCTGGCGATAACCCAGTGACCGTGTCCGAGGTGGCAAAGGAAGCTCAGATACAGGGGGCTGAGAACTTTGTGGATGCCTCCACTTTAAAGACAGAGGAAGAGGTCTGGGAGGCCTGCGAAAAATATACGGTCTTTGGCCGGGTGACGCCGGAGCAGAAGCGTCAGCTGGTGCAGGGCTTAAGAAAAGCAGGTCACACAGTGGCTATGACGGGAGACGGAGTCAATGACGTGCTGGCGTTGAAGGATGCAGATTGCAGTGTGGCTATGGCTTCTGGAAGCGAGGCAGCAGCCCATGCCGCTCAGATGGTCCTTTTGGAATCTGATTTTTCCAAGATGCCTTCTGTGGTGGCGGAAGGACGCCGGGTAGTAAACAATATCGAGCGGACAGCCAGCCTGTTTTTGGTGAAGAATATTTTCTCTCTGCTAATGTCCATTTTCTCCATTGTGTTTATGATCAATTATCCCCTGGAGCCTTCCCAGATTTCATTGATCAGCGCATTTACCATTGGAATTCCGGCCTTTATTATGTCTCTGGAGCAGAACCGGAACCGGATACAGGGCCATTTCCTGAGCAATGTGTTTTTCCGGGCTCTTCCGGCAGGCCTGACCAACTTTGCGGTGATCAGCAGCCTGTCCGTATTTTGTCAGGTGTTTCAGGTGGATGAGACGGATCTGTCTACCTCCTGCACCATACTGCTGGCCATTGTGGGCGTTATGATCCTGTATCGGATTGCCTCTCCCATGACCAAATTCCACTGGGTAATGTGGTTTGGAATGATCTTTGGACTGCTGTTTTGCATGACGTTCTTAAACCAGATCTTTGCGATCTCCAGCCTGTCCCAGAAAAGCAGTATGCTGCTGGTGATTTTTGCCATTATCACGGAGCCTCTGTTCCGTTATACCAGCCTCCTGATCAAGAAAATCTGGGAGCTGGCAGCGTGGACCGGAGAAAAACTGCGCAAAAGGAAAAGCGCAGCCGTTTAGTCATAGCAGCTTGAATTGGCGGAGCGGCTGCGAAAAATCGCCTGCTCCATATAGAAATCTCCGAAAGTTTATGGTATAATATTGTAAATATGCTTTAAACGTTATAACGGCCTGGAGTAAAGGGAAGCTTAGATCCGGGCCGGAGATATCAAATAAAAATGGATCGAGGTATGGGAATGAAGAGAGTATTGTTAAAGTTAAGCGGCGAAGCACTGGCAGGACCGAAAAAAACAGGTTTCGATGAGCCTACGGTGATGCAGGTGGCAGGCCAGGTGAAGCAGCTGGTAGATAAGGGGATGCAGGTTGGCGTTGTGATCGGAGGCGGCAACTTTTGGAGAGGCCGTTCCAGTGAGAATATTGACCGCACCAAGGCAGACCAGATCGGGATGTTGGCCACTGTGATGAACTGTATCTATGTGTCTGAGATTTTCCGCGCTGCAGGCATGAAGACTCAGATTATGACTCCTTTTTCCTGCGGTTCCTTTACAAAGTTGTTTTCCAAGGATCTGGCAGTGGAGAGTCTGGAGAGAGGAGAAGTGGTATTCTTTGCCGGAGGCACAGGACACCCATATTTCTCCACCGATACAACCACAGTCCTGCGGGCCATTGAGATTGAGGCGGAGGTGATCCTTCTTGCAAAATCGATTGACGGCGTGTACGACTGCGATCCTAAGGATCATCCGGAGGCGAAGAAATACGATGAGATTTCCATTCAGGAAGTGATCGATAAAAAGCTGGGAGTTGTAGACATGACAGCTTCCATTCTCTGTATGGAGAATCAGATGCCCATGCTGGTGTTTGGGCTGAATGAGGAGAACAGTATTCTCCGCACCGTTCAGGGAGAATTAAACGGTACCAGAGTCACCGTCTAGGCATACAGAACGTATCAGCCCCGGAACGGCAGAGATGGAGGAAGGCATACCAAGGGATGCCGGTTTCCATGATAGAAAGAGTGAAACGCCTAAGCGGCCCGGAAATGAGCCTGGACTGCAAGGCAAATAAGGACAGAAGGCAGGAGGAAAACAAGATGGATGAGAGAATCAAGGTTTACGGAGAAAAGATGAAAAAGTCTTATAACAATATGCTGGAAGAATTCGGTACGATCCGGGCAGGACGGGCCAATCCCAATGTATTGAAAAAGATTCAGGTGGATTATTACGGAACTCCTACGCCGCTTCAGCAGGTAGGAAACATTACGGTTCCGGAGCCCAGAATTTTGCAGATCCAGCCCTGGGAGTCTTCTATGATCAAGGCTGTGGAGAAGGCCATCAATATGGCGGATGTAGGCATCAATCCCACCAACGACGGTAAGGTGATTCGTCTGGTGTTCCCGGAGCTTACTGAGGAGCGGAGAAAAGAGCTGGTAAAAGATATTAAGAAAAAAGGGGAAGCTGCAAAGGTGGCTGTTCGGAATATCCGAAGGGATGCCAATGATTTCTTAAAGAAATTAGGCAAGAGCGACGAGGTGTCTGAGGATGTGATCAAAGATCTGGAGGAAGAGATTCAGAAGGAGACAGACAAACAGATCAAGGAGATCGACAAAGCGGTAGAGGAAAAATCAAAGGAAATCCTGACGGTATAGACAACAGGAACAAGGATGTGATGAGGCTGGCGCAAAATAAAACGGAGGTTTTTCATTTTGCGACAGCCCATTGTTATGTAGAGGGAGGTGGTTGAAAAATGGTTATACCACAGCATGTGGCGATTATTTTGGACGGCAATGGACGATGGGCCAAGAGCAAGGGAAGGCCGAGAAATTACGGCCATGTAAGGGGGGCGAAGAATCTGGAGACCATTTGCCGGGATGCTTACAATATGGGAATCAAGTATCTGACGGTTTATTTATTTTCTACGGAAAACTGGAAACGGTCTCAGGATGAGGTGGATGCCCTGATGCGTCTGTTCCGCAGCTATACGAAAACTTGTGAAAAAACAGCCAGGGAGAATAACATGAAGGTGCGGATGATCGGAGATCCCAGCCCTTTGGCTCAGGATCTTCAGGAGAGTCTGGTGCGCCTTCAGGAAAGTTCAAAAAACAATACGGGCTTAAATTTTCAGATCGCCATTAATTACGGCAGCCGGGATGAGATCATTCGGGGAATACGGAAATTAGCGGAGGATTATAAACAGGGTAAGCTGGAGCTTTCGGAGATTACGGAGGAACGTTTTTCCGATTATCTGGATACCGCAGGAATTCCGGATCCGGATTTGTTGATTCGCACCAGCGGAGAATTGCGGCTGTCCAATTATCTTATGTGGCAGCTTGCTTACACAGAGTTCTATTTTACAGAGGTGCCGTGGCCGGCTTTTACAAAAGAGGATCTTTGGAAAGCCATTGAAAAGTACAACAGCCGGGAGCGCCGTTACGGTGGTGTAAAGGAGGAGTGATTCGTGTTTGTTACACGTTTAATCAGCGGGATTGTGCTAGTGATCGTGGCACTGATAACGATTATCCTGGGTGGGCCTGTGCTTTTTGTGACGTTGCTTTTGGTGTCTCTGATTGGCCTGCGGGAGTTGTATCAGGCGGTAAAGGTGGAAGATCAGGGGATTTCGCCTCTGGCGTTGGTGGGTTATGGATCTGCTGTGGGCTTTTATTGCCTGTTATATTTCGGCGGCAGTGCATATACTATGATAGGACTGATAGGAAGTCTCATCGCCTTTATGGCAGTGTATGTGTTTACTTATCCCAGATATGAGTCAGGGCAGGTTATGTCCGCTTTTTTCGGGGTGGTATATGTTCCTGTAATGCTGTCCTATATTTTTCAGACCAGAAATCTTACAGACGGGGCGTTTAGCGTCTGGCTGATCTTTCTGTGTTCCTGGGGGTGCGATACCTGCGCTTACTGTGTGGGAATGCTGATAGGAAAGCATAAAATGTCCCCCAAGCTAAGCCCTAAGAAATCAGTGGAGGGAGCCATCGGAGGAGTAGTGGGAGCTGCCATTCTGGGAGCAATCTATGCGTTTGCAGTGGGAAAACATCTGAGAGGATCCGGCAATGCAGCGGTTGAGTATGCCATGATCTGCGCCGCAGGCGCATTGATTTCCATGGTGGGGGATCTGGCAGCTTCTGCCATTAAGCGGAATCATAATATTAAGGATTACGGTACGCTGATCCCTGGTCATGGAGGGATTCTGGACCGGTTTGACAGTGTGATCTTTACGGCACCGGTGATCTATTTTCTTGCTGCAGTGCTGGTATAGGACTCTTTAATAAATGGAGGCAGAAAAACATATGAAAACAATCGGAATTTTAGGCTCTACAGGTTCCATCGGAACCCAGACTCTGGAGGTTGTGCGGGAGAATGGAGATATCCGGGTGGCGGCGCTGGCGGCAGGCCGGAATTTGAAAAAATTGGAAGAGCAGATACGGGAGTTTCGGCCCAAAGTGGCTGCTGTCTGGTCTGAGGAGGATGCCGGGAAACTGCGTACCATGGTGGCGGATCTGGACGTAAGGATCCTGTCCGGGATGGAGGGCTTGATAGAAGTATCCATTCTGCCGGAGGTAGAGATCCTGGTTACGGCCATTGTGGGGATGATCGGAATCCGGCCCACCATAGAGGCCATCCGGGCTGGAAAGAATATTGCCCTGGCCAATAAGGAGACTCTGGTGTGTGCGGGCCATATCATCATGCCGCTGGCAAAGGAAATGGGCGTGTCCATCCTTCCGGTGGACAGCGAGCACAGCGCTATTTTCCAGTCACTGAATGGAGAAGATCCCAGAAGAATTGAAAAACTTCTGCTGACAGCTTCCGGCGGGCCATTTCGGGGGAAAAAACGTCAGGAACTGGAACAGATCCGGGTGGAAGATGCTCTCAGACATCCCAACTGGGCTATGGGACAGAAGATTACTATTGACTCTGCCACCTTGGTAAACAAGGGGCTGGAAGTGATGGAGGCAAAATGGCTTTTTGGGGTGGAGCTGGATCGAATCCAGGTGGTGGTGCAGCCCCAGAGCGTGATCCATTCTATGGTGCAGTTTGTGGATGGGGGGATTATGGCTCAGTTGGGGACACCGGACATGAAGCTGCCCATTCAGTACGCTCTGTACTATCCGGATCGGAGATTTTTGGCAGGAGAGCGGATTGATTTTGCAAAATTAGGACAGATTACTTTTGAAGATCCGGATCCGGAGACGTTTCTGGGACTGAAGTTTGCGTTTAAGGCTTCCAGGGCAGGGGGCTCCATGCCTACCGTGTTTAATGCGGCCAACGAGCGGGCAGTGGCAAAGTTTTTGGGCCGTGAAATCAAATTCCTGGAAATCTATGATATAATTGCCGCCTGCATGGAGGCACATCAGGTGATTTCCAATCCTACGGTAGAAGAGATTCTGGAAACAGAACAGAATGTATATGAAATGATTGAAGGCAGGTGGTAGTTTGAGTATCCTGATTGCACTTATGATCTTCAGCTTGATCGTGATTATTCATGAGCTGGGCCATTTTCTTCTGGCAAAATTCAACGGGATCGTGGTGACGGAATTTTCCCTGGGTATGGGCCCCAGGCTTTTAAGCACTGAGAGGGGAGGAACCCGGTATTCACTGAAGCTTCTTCCCTTCGGCGGTTCCTGCATGATGCTGGGAGAGGATATGGAGGATACGGGAGAGGGAACTTTTGGAAGTAAATCCGTGTGGGCCAGGATTTCTGTGATCGCCGCAGGTCCTATTTTTAACTTTATTTTGGCCTATGTATTGTCTATTTTTATCATCAGCGCTGCGGGGGTGGATAAGCCGGTAATTATCTCTGTCACAGAGGGGTATTCTGCTGCGGAGGCAGGCATTGCACCGGGAGATATGATCACAAAGATCAATGGCAGGAGCATTCACTTTTATCGGGAGGTGCAGAACTTTACTTTGTTTAACCAGAAATCTCTCCAGAAAGGCAAACCGGTAACAATCCAGTATATTCATGAAGGGGAGACAAGGGTGGCGGAAGTGACTCCCAGGGATGACGGTACCGGCCGCTATATTCTTGGTCTGGCAGGAAACAGGAACTACCGTTTTAAGGCAACGCCTCTGGAAGTGCTTAAATACAGCGCCTGTGAAGTGAAATTCTGGATCGATACCACCATTGGAAGCCTGAAGATGCTGGTACAGGGAGGAGTGACCCTGGATGATGTGTCAGGTCCGGTGGGCGTAGTGGAGATGATCGGAGAAACCTATGAGGAGAGCCGCAGTGACGGCGCATTGTATGTGTGGCTGAATATGCTGAATATGGCCATACTCCTTACCGCCAATCTGGGGGTGATGAATCTTCTGCCCATTCCTGCGCTGGATGGAGGACGGCTGGTATTTTTGCTTTTGGAAGCAGTCCGGAGAAAGCGTATTGACCCAGAGATAGAGGCCAGGATCCACTTTACAGGCTTGATGCTGCTGATGCTTTTGATGGTGGTGGTACTCTTTAATGATGTGAAGAAGATTTTTCTTTAGTGGCGGGAACGCAGAGTTTTGTGATTTTGTGTACGGGCAAATTGATACAATAAAGATAATGATAAAAACAAAAAGTTGCATTGACAAAGGAGGAGAGCTGTGGTATGCTGACCATAGCTCTTTTATGTAATTTGAACGTGGGATTTTTCCATCAGGGCTTTTGGTATTTGAAACCTATGAAATAAAAACGCTTGGCAGGAGCGCACTGCGGCGAATTGGTATTTTGTTCTTGACAACCAGAGAAAAGTATATTACTATGGGAAAAGCAAAGACGAACATAAGTTCTATAATTCCTTCTGAGGAAGGGCGTTTCGGAAAGATTTTCTGCAGACCGATAGTGGAAAGCAGAAAAAAGATGGAAAAGAAGGAGAATGATTATGGCAAATGAAGATAAATTAAAAGCGCTGGATGCGGCTCTGGCCCAGATTGAGAAGCAGTTTGGAAAGGGTTCGGTGATGAAGCTGGGAGATTCCGGGACGAACATGAATGTGGAGACGGTTTCCACCGGTTCCCTGAGCCTGGATATAGCCCTGGGCCTGGGAGGCATTCCTAAGGGAAGAATCGTGGAGATCTACGGTCCTGAGTCTAGTGGTAAAACCACAGTGGCGCTGCATATGGTGGCAGAAGTGCAGAAGCAGGGAGGTATTGCCGGATTTATTGATGCTGAGCATGCGCTGGATCCGGTGTATGCCAAGAATATTGGTGTGGACATAGACAATCTTTATATTTCACAGCCGGACAATGGAGAGCAGGCTTTGGAGATCACGGAGACGATGGTGCGCTCCGGGGCAGTGGATATTATTATTGTGGACTCCGTGGCGGCTCTGGTTCCCAAGGCAGAGATTGACGGAGACATGGGAGATTCTCATGTGGGTCTTCAGGCACGGCTGATGTCGCAGGCCCTGCGAAAGCTCACCGGCGTGATCAGCAAGTCCAACTGTACGGTGATCTTTATCAACCAGCTTCGTGAGAAGGTAGGTGTCATGTTTGGAAATCCGGAGACTACCACCGGAGGCCGGGCGCTGAAGTTCTATTCTTCCATCCGTATGGATGTTCGGCGGATTGAGTCCCTGAAACAGGGAGGAGAGGTGATCGGCAACCGCACCAGAATCAAGGTGGTCAAGAATAAGATCGCTCCGCCCTTTAAGGAGGCTGAGTTCGATATTATGTTTGGCAAAGGCATCTCAAGAGAAGGTGATGTGCTGGATCTGGCTGTCAGTGAGAATATTGTAAATAAGAGCGGTGCCTGGTATGCCTATGAGGACAATAAGATCGGTCAGGGCCGGGAGAATGCCAAGATCTATTTAAAAGAGCATCCTGAGACAATGGAGGAGATCGAGCGGAAGGTACGGATCAGCCGGGGACTTTTGGAGGAGGAACATGCTGATAACGAGAGTGGAGCCGGAGAATAAAAGCCGGTATCGCATCTGGCTGAACGATGAGCCAGCCTTTCGCCTTTATAAGGCGGAGGTTTTAAGGTATGGAATCCGGGAGGGAGAGGAGCTTTCCCGAGAAATGCAGGAGGAGATTTACAGCGCAGTTTTGCTGAAGCGGGCAAAACTGCGCTGCATGCATCTTCTGGAGCGGATGGACAAGACAGAGCAGCAGCTGCGCTGTAAATTAAAACAGGAGGAATATCCGGATGCGGTGGCAGAAGACGCCATTGCTTATGTAAAGTCCTATGGCTATGTGGATGATTTTCGCTACGCCCTGAATTATATTGAGAGCCAGAAGGAGAGAAAGAGCAGGCAGCAGATCCAGTTTGAGCTTAGGAACAGAGGAATATCAGGTGAAACGGTGTCCGCTGCCTTTGAAGAGTCGGAGCCAGTGGATGTAAAGGCTCAGATTTTGCGGCTGGCAAAGAAAAAACGATTCGATCTTCACAGCCAGGATCCAATCAGCAGACAGAAATTTTGTCAATTTTTACTAAGAAAGGGTTTTTCCTATTCAGATATTAAGAAAGCATTGACATAATTCACGAAAAAGGATAAAATTGTAATGTTGTTTCCGAACAATGAAAATCAAATAAGGAGGTGCTCCTGTGCAGACTGATGCAGTGATGATCATAATTGCTGTTTTGATCACACTGGTTGTTGCGGTACCGGTTACCAGTCTGATTGCCGTGAACTACAGAAAGAAATTTGTAGAAGCCAAGATCGGCAGTGCAGAAGAAAAAGCCAGACAGATTATCGATGACGCATTAAAGACTGCAGAGACCAAAAAGCGTGAGGCACTTCTGGAAGCGAAGGAAGAATCTTTGAAGATGAAAAATGAGTCTGAAAAAGAGACAAGAGAGCGCAGAACAGAATTGCAGCGTTATGAAAAGCGGGTTTTGTCAAAGGAAGAGAGTGTTGACAAAAAAGCAGAATCTCTGGAACGTCGTGAGACCAGCATTACAGCAAAAGAAGAAGATCTGAAAAGGAAGCGTGCAGAAGTTGAAAAACTTCATGGACAAAGAGTACAGGAACTGGAGCGAATCTCAGGTTTAACCTCCGAACAAGCAAAAGATTATCTTTTAAAAACTGTTGAAGACGAAGTAAAAACGGACACTGCCAAGTTATATAAAGAACTTGAGAGCAGGGCCAAAGAGGAAGCGAACAAGAAGGCGAAGGAGTGTGTGGTGACAGCCATTCAAAGATGTGCTGCTGATCATGTATCCGAGACCACCATCTCTGTTGTGCAGCTTCCCAATGATGAGATGAAGGGCCGGATTATTGGTCGTGAGGGCCGGAATATCCGTACTTTGGAGACCATGACCGGAGTGGATCTGATTATTGACGATACACCGGAAGCAGTGATTTTATCCGGCTTCGATCCGATCCGACGGGAAGTGGCCAGGATTGCACTGGAAAAGCTGATTGTGGATGGAAGAATTCATCCGGCCAGAATCGAAGAGATGGTAGAGAAGGCGCAGAAGGAAGTGGACGCCATGATCCGGGAGGAAGGAGAGTCTGCTGCCCTGGAAGTGGGTGTGCATGGCATCCATCCGGAGTTGATTCGGCTGCTGGGACGTATGAAATTCCGTACCAGCTATGGTCAGAATGCGCTGAAGCATTCTATCGAGGTCGCTCATCTGTCAGGACTTCTGGCAGGAGAGATCGGCGTGGACGTTCGCATGGCCAAACGTGCAGGTTTGCTGCATGATATTGGTAAGTCCATAGACCATGATGTGGAGGGATCCCATATTCAGATCGGTGCGGATCTGTGTAGAAAATACAAAGAATCAGCCATCGTTGTGAATGCGGTGGAGGCTCATCATGGAGATGTGGAGGCAACGTCTCTCATTGCCTGCATTGTACAGGCTGCCGATACCATTTCAGCTGCCCGGCCAGGCGCCAGAAGAGAGACACTGGAAACATATACCAACAGATTAAAACAGTTAGAAGATATCACCAATGGCTTTAAAGGTGTAGAAAAATCATTTGCTATACAGGCGGGAAGAGAGATTCGTATTATGGTTGTTCCAGATCAGGTAAATGATGCGGAGATGGTGCTTATGGCAAGAGACATTGCCAAGCAGATTGAGGCAGAACTGGAATATCCGGGCCAGATCAAGGTCAGCGTGATCCGGGAATCAAGAGTTGTGGATTACGCAAAATAATATAGAACCAGAGAGAACAGGCAGGGGATGTTGCAAAATATCTTCGGTGGTATCCTTTCGGGTGATTTTCTCCAAAAACGAATATGTTTTCGGAGAAAATTGCACCGAAAATCCACTGGGATTAGCATTTTGCAGCATCTCCTGTTTTTTTATGTCATAGGAAATTGCGTCCTATGACATAAAAAGCCCGTAGGGCAAATATGCGCAGCTACGCGCGCGGAATAAAGATGTGCTGCTTAGAAAACTGGTTTGCGGAGTGTGCGATGCACACTTTGTTCTATCGTTCCCGTTTTGCCCATAAGATACAGTGAGGGAAACAATGGGAGAACTGTATGAAAAAGAGGGAGACAACGATGCTGCTTTTACTCTTCTGCGGAGGAATTTTGGGAGGCCTTTTGCTTCCCAGGTGGCTGTTTCTAAATGGAGGGATGGAGCTTGCCTTTTTAAACGCTGCGGCGTTACAGGAGTATCAGGCCTTGCGATTGAATTATTATAGGCTGTTGAAGGAGGTGGCGGTAAACCGGCTGACGTTGTTTCTGCTGCTGTTTTTTTCTTCTTACACCGCAGCCGGAATCTGGATTTTGTCAGGAACGGCAGCATTTTTCGGCCTCTCTGTGGGCGTGTTCACAGCTCTTTTGGTGATGCAGATGAAGTACTGGGGGATTTTATTCGGCATCTGTGCGCTGATTCCCCACTGGTTATTTTATGGAGTCTGTGGAAGGGAGTTGGCATTTTTTCAGCTCCGAAGGAGAGAAAGGACGCTGCTTTGCAATGAGAATGTGGTGCCCTCCTACAATAAAAAGGTATTTTTGGATTTTTTAAAGATGCTGGGGATCCTGCTTGCAGGAATCATTGCAGAAGTTTATGTAAATCCATGGATCTTGAAATTATTTTTCCAGATGTATCAATAGATCAGTGTACATATCAAAAAACGGCTGTGAAACAGCCAATTCCAGCTGTTACGGCGGAACTGTTACAAATATTTCTATAAAATAATAGAAAACAGGTGACTTTACCTGTTTTTTGTGCTATATTGAAATATAACGAATCCTTGTTTATTGTGCAAAATGTTCAAAACAGTGGATGATCCTGTTTGTATAAGCGGACAGGAAGAATAGAGAGGAGGAATATCGCAGTATGTCAACAGCGCATAATAGTGCTAAGATGGGAGATATCGCGGAAACCGTTCTGCTTCCGGGAGATCCTTTGAGAGCCAAATTTATTGCAGAGAATTTTCTGGAGGATGTGGTTCAGTTTAACTCTGTGAGAAATATGTTTGGTTTTACTGGAACCTACAAAGGCAAAAAGGTGTCTGTTATGGGAACAGGTATGGGATGTGCTTCCATCGGAATTTATTCTTATGAACTGATCCATTTTTACGGCGTGAAGAATTTGATCCGTATCGGGTCCTGCGGAGCTATGCAGGAGAACCTGAAGTTGGGCGATATCGTGATGGCTATTGGCGCCAGCACGGATTCCAATTATGCTCATCAGTATCAGCTTCCGGGAACGATTTCAGCCACCGCTTCCTATGAACTTCTGGTAAAGGCTCAGCAGTCAGCCCAAAAGCATCAGTTCCCCCATGTGGTGGGAAATGTATTGTCTTCTGACATTTTCTACGGAGAGACGCAGGAGTGGAAGATCTGGGCAAAGATGGGAACTCTTGCAGCCGAGATGGAGAGTTTTGCACTGTATTGCAATGCCGCCAGAGCGGGAGTCAATGCTCTGGGCATCTTTACGGTGTCTGATTCTATGGTGACCGGGGAGGCTATGCCGGCAGAAGAGCGCCAGACAAGCTTCACCAACATGATGACCGTTGCCCTGGAGACGGCCTGTGAGTAGAGGGAATGGGTATCATTCCAAGAGATACTTCAAATAAAGTTTATCGAGAGGAGAAACAAGAATGAAGAAAGCATTAGCATTTACCCTGTCTTTGGCTATGGTGATGTCCATGGCAACCGGATGCAGCAGCAAGCCTAAGGAGACGGAAGCTCCCAAAGCAGAAACAGAGGCAAAAACAGAAGCCGGTGTGGAGACGGAAGCTTCCACAGAGAAGACTACTTCCGGCGATACTTATAAGGCTGCGCTGCTGGTTCCGGGCACTTTAGGCGACAAATCTTTCTGGGATTCTTCCAACGAGGGTCTGCAGAAGCTGAAAGATGAGCTGGGAGAAGAAGTGTTTGATTTCAAAGTAGAGCAGATGGGCGGAAACGCTGCAGATATGGCAGATTATGAGCCTACTTTTCTGGATTACGCGGATACAGGAGAGTATGATGTGATTATCACCGGTTCCTGGCAGTGTGTGGATGCATTGATTGCTGCTATGGAGATGTATCCGGATCAGAAATTCATCCTGTTCGATGAGGAGTTTGATTTTGAAGGAAACGGAAATCCTGAGACTCTTTACAACGTACTGTTTAAGCAGAACGAGGTTTCTTACCTGGTAGGTGCTGCAGCAGCTATGATGTCTGAGAGCGGAATCATCAGCTTCTTAGGCGGAATGGACGGAAAAGTAATTCATGACTTTATGGTAGGCTATATCCAGGGTGCAAAGGATACCAACCCGGACATCAAAGTGGCAGTCAGCATGGTAGGAAACTATGAAGACTCCGCAAAAGGTAAAGATCTGTCTCTGGCTATGTACAATGCAGGCGCAGACGTTGGATTTAACGTAGCAGGAAATGCAGGACTTGGATTGATCGAAGCTGCTGCTGAGACCGGAAAGTATGCATTTGGTGTTGACTCTGACCAGGCAGCGCTGCTTCCGGATTATGCAGATTATATTCCTTCTTCTGCATTGAAGAATGTAGGAGATGCTCTGTACCGTGCCATCAAGCTGGATATGGAAGGAAGCCTTGGCTGGGGTACTGTAGAATCTCTTGGATTTGCAGAGAATGGTGTTGCTCTTGTGAAAGATGCTCATTATGAGTCTATCGTTCCGGAAGAAGTACGGACTGCTGTGGATGAACTGGAAGAGAAGATCACCAACGGTGAGATTACTGTTCTGTCCTCCAACACCATGACCACTGAAGAAATTGATGAGCTGAAAGCTTCCGTAGCTGTTCAGTAAGATTTTTAAAAGGGAGGCTGCCGGATTTTGCTGGGGCAGACCTCCCTTTTTCCATTGTGAATACTTAATGAAAGAGAAGGCGGTGAGCAGGTGGATATGGCGAAGCAGGTTGTATTGCAGATGCAGCATATCATGAAGATTTACGGCAACGGGGTAGTTGCTAACGAGGATGTAAGCCTTGAACTGAACAAGGGAGAGATCCACGCCCTGCTGGGAGAAAACGGTGCGGGAAAAAGTACTTTGATGAAAGTGCTTTTTGGAATTGAGACCCCTGATGAAGGAAAAATTCTGTTGAACGGCAAAGAGGTGACCATCAAGTCCCCTCAGGATGCGATCAGCAAAGGAATCGGCATGGTGCATCAGCATTTCATGCTGGTACCGTCACTGACTGTGGCAGAGAATATTATCCT
>CABRXX010000040.1:0-23587 GCA_902475025.1 uncultured Lachnospiraceae bacterium
TGCTTTGCTTCTTCTGTGTTCAAATCATCCAGCCATTTTTCCTCCGGCTTTCCAAAGTTGATAGCGACTTTTTCTACAGCAGTGAGGATGATCAGGAAGTCTGCCTCCAGATTTTCGGCCAGCAGTTCACTGGCAAAATCTTTGTCAATCACAGCACTGGCCCCCTTCAAATGATTGCCCTGGCGGGTGACCGGAATTCCGCCGCCACCGCAGGCAATCACCAGCTGTCCGGAATCTACCAGGCTGCGGATAGCGTCGATTTCTACGATCTCAGCCGGTTTCGGGGAGGCAACTACCCGCCGGTATCCACGGCCGGCATCTTCTTTTGTAATGTAGCCGTATTTTTCCTCAGCAATTTTTGCCTCTTCCCGGGTCATAAAATGACCGATCGGCTTGGAAGGAGTTGCAAAGGCAGGATCATCCTGCTCCACCCGTACTTGGGTGATCATAGTGGTCACAGGGATATTGAAAATATTTCTGTTGTACAGTTCCTCCCGCAGTGCGTTCTGTAGATCATATCCAATGTAGGCCTGGCTCATGGCAACGCAGACGGAGAGGGGAGTATTGGGCTGATTGGCATCTTCCCGGCTTAAAGCAGCCATAGCATTGTTGATCATTCCCACCTGGGGACCATTTCCATGGGCCACAATAACCTCGCAGCCCTCCTCGATGAGATCCACAATGGCTCTGGCTGTGATTTTTACAGCCTGCATCTGTTCTGGCAGAGTGCTGCCCAGCGCATTGCCCCCAAGGGCAATGACAATACGTTTCTTTTTTTTGTTTTCCATAATTTGTTTAACCCCACAGTAAATGAAAAAATTTCTCCAAAAAGAATTGTCCGTGTTAAAAAGCTCCTGTTTTAAAAGAACCCGGTTTTATAAAACCCCCATTTTATAAAACCATGATTATTTCATAGAAAATTCCCTCCTATAAAACAATCATGCTCCGCAGGATTGCACTGCGGCGGACAGGAAAGAGATCGATGAAGCGATCCGCCGCAGGCGGAAGGGATGTTACAAAATACCTCCGGCGGTATCCTTTCGGGTGATTTTTCACCGAAAATCCGCCGGGATTCGTATTTTGCAACCTCTCTTTTATTTAAATACTCTTGGAGTTCCTTTTTCGTCCAGTTTTTTCAAAAGATCAGCAGGATCAGCAAATTTAGCCAAAAGGATCATAGCTGCAATGATATAGGGTTTGTAGCTTGCTTCTTTGTAGAGGGGATCTCTGTAACGGTCAAATACGGAAGCTTCCACCTCTCCGTCTTTGCAGCTTACATCGTTGATGTCAGCCGGCAGGCAGTGGAGATATAAAGCTTTGCCGTCCTTGGTAGTTTTCATTAGTTCTTCAGTGCAGCACCAGTCTTTGTGCTCTGCATTCTGAGCCAGCAGCTCTTTCTCCAGAGCTTTGATGCCCTCTGTGTCACCGTTGCCGTACAGCTCGGTACGTTTTTCCATAGCTGCGAAAGGTGCCCAGCTCTTGGGATATACGATATCGGCATCCTTGAAAGCCTCAGCCATGCTGTTGGTCTTTGTGAAAGAACCGCCGGATTTCTTCGCATTTTCTGCTGCCACAGCTTCCACTTCCGGGAATACCTCATAGCCTTCCGGATGAGCCAGAACCACATCCATACCGAAACGGGTCATCAGTCCAATGACACCCTGGGGAACGGAGAGGGGTTTGCCGTAGGAAGGAGAGTAGGCCCAGGTCATAGCCAGTTTTTTGCCTTTCAGATTTTCCACACCGCCGAATTCATGGATAATGTGAAGCATGTCGGCCATGGCCTGAGTGGGATGGTCGATATCGCACTGTAAGTTCACCAGAGTCGGTTTCTGCTCCAGGATGCCGTCCTTGTGCCCCTGGGTCACAGCGTCCACCACTTCATGCATATAGGCATTTCCTTTTCCAATGTACATATCATCACGGATACCGATGACATCAGCCATAAAGGAGATCATGTTGGCAGTCTCGCGAACTGTTTCGCCGTGAGCCACCTGGGATTTGCCCTCATCCAGATCCTGTACTTCCAGACCTAACAGGTTGCAGGCAGAAGCGAAGGAGAAACGGGTACGGGTAGAGTTGTCGCGGAATAAGGAAATACCAAGACCGCTTTCAAATACCTTGGTGGAAATGTTGTTTTCTCTCATATAGCGGAGCGCATCAGCTACGGTAAAGACAGCTTCCAACTCATCATCTGTTTTCTCCCAGGTGAGGAAGAAATCATTTTCATACATTTCTTTAAAGTTCAGTTTGTTCAGTTTGTCGATGTAACTTTGTAATTTTGCATCCATTTTAAATATCCTCCATTAAAAAATATCCTGTAGTTGTTCTATAAGGACACCGCAGGGATCATCTGCCCGGGTGGCTTACACGTTCGTAATCGTATTTTGAAGCTGCCATGTTGAGTTATTCTATGGCAGTTGGGAGGAAATTGTCATAAACTGCAGAGACAGGAACTTTTTGTAACAGCAATTTAAGCTGTTATAGCTGAATGGTTACAAATTCTGTCTGGCAGCAGACTTTTTTGACAATTTCCATCCCGGTTGAAAAAATGGTAATATCGAATAAAAGTAAATTATTTA
Organism: uncultured Lachnospiraceae bacterium; assembly: GCA_902475025.1. GTDB lineage: Bacteria > Bacillota > Clostridia > Lachnospirales > Lachnospiraceae > Merdiplasma. The sequence continues at coordinate 2,583 of CABRXX010000040.1, forward strand.
CAGTAAGCGGCGGGCAGTGCTGCATAAACGGCAGCGCAGGTCACCAGATCCTGTTTCCAGGTTTTTTCATTGGGAGCGTGAGCCTGAGCCTCTGCTCCGGGGCCGAAGCCAATGCAGGGGATACCGTTGCGGCCCATGATGGATACGCCGTTGGTAGAGAAGGTCCACTTGTCAGTAAGAGGACGGGCCTGCCGCATTTCCAGAGTTTCAGCAGCGCCGATTCTCTTCTCACCGTACAGGCTGGTGTAGGCTTCCTCCAGAGCCTTGGTTACCTTGTGATCCTTGGGGATGGCCCAGGTGGGGAAGTAGCACTCGATTTCATACACGCATCCGGTGTAGGAGGGACGGTCGTAGTTGTACATGGAAACCACTACATCATCTCCATATTTTTTTACGCTGGGCAGGTTGCGGATTTCTTCCAGACAGCTTTCCCAGGTCTCGCCGAAAGTCATGCGGCGGTCTAAGGATACTGCGCAGGAGTCAGCTACTGCACAGCGGCTGGGAGAGGTGTAGAAGATCTGAGAGCAGGTAATTGTACCTCGTCCTAAGAACCGTGCCTCTTCCCAGTCAGGATTGTATTTGGGATTTAACATTTTTACAAGACCTTTGATTTCAGTCTCATCAGCGTCATCGTTTTCGTTCAGGGCGCGGACATCCTGAAGGATATCTGCCATTTTGTAGATCGCGTTGTCGCCACGCTCCGGTGCGGAACCGTGGCAGGAAACACCCTTTACATCTACACGGATTTCCATACGGCCTCTCTGGCCTCTGTAAATACCACCGTCTGTGGGTTCTGTGGACACAACGAATTCAGGACGAATGTTATCCTCATTGATAATGTACTGCCAGCAGAGACCATCACAGTCCTCCTCCTGGACGGTACCTACTACCATGATCTTGCAGCCTTCCGGAATCAGATCCAGATCCTTCATAATCTTTGCACCGTATACGGAGGAGACGATACCTCCGCATTGGTCGGATACGCCTCTTCCGCCGATCTCTGTATCGGTTTCATAGCCTTCATAGGGATCAAAGGTCCAGTTATCCAGGTTTCCGATCCCTACAGTGTCAATATGAGCATCATAGGCAATGATTTTGTCTCCGGTTCCCATGTAGCCGATGACATTACCCTGAGGATCGATGATTACTTCATCAAATCCCACCTTTTTCATTTCAGCAGCAATGGTGTCGATGTGTGCTTTCTCGTCACAGCTCTCGCCGGGATTCTTTACGATGGCTCGCAGAAATGCGGTCATGTCTTTTTCGTAGCCTGCAGCAGCTTCTTTGATTTTGTTCAAATCCATGATTCTATTCTCCTTTAAAATAAATTTCAAATCTGTTTGATGATTTTTACAGTTTGGAAGACTGTCTTAACCTGATAAGCGGAAGGGTTCTGTCCTGGAACTTTTTGTCAAGTTTGTCCCGGGGAAATTTTATTTTTCCTTTCCTTCCCAGACAATGTTTTTATAGCGTTCAGGATCCGTATCTCCCTCTGTGGAGAAGAGCAGTACCCTGGAAGTTTCATCCAGTCCAAGAATGTTTTTCAGCTCCCTGTAGTCTTCCATGGTGGTTATGGCAGCCAGAGCGCCAAAAGGTGCGGCTCCGGACTCACCGGAAGTGATGGGAGCATCTCCTTTCATAGGAGCAGCCAGCATGCGCATTCCCTTGGCAGCTACCCAGTCGGGGGCAGAGAGAAATACTTTTACATGATTCTTCAGGATATCCCAGGAAATCGTGTTGGGCTCGCCGCAGGCCAGTCCTGCCATGATGGTCTGCATATCCCCGTCGACTATGCGAATCTCGCCGTCTCCGGCTGCAGCGCCTTTGTACAGGCAGGCAGCCACATCAGCTTCCACCACCACAAAGACAGGCGGGTTGTCTGCATACAGGTTGGAGAAATAGCCAACCACTGCTCCGGCCAGGGAACCTACGCCGGCCTGAACGAAGATGTGAGTGGGACGTTCGCAGCCTGCAGCCTTTAACTGTTCTCCTGCTTCCATGGCCATGGTTCCATAGCCCTGCATGATCCAGGCCGGGATTTCCTCATATCCATCCCAGGCAGTGTCCTGAACGATCACTCCTCTTGGGGTTTCGCTGGCTTCCTTGGCAGCCAGACGCACGCAGTCGTCATAGTTCATTTCCTGAATATCAACGGCAGCCCCTTCTTTGGCAATATTTTCCAGACGAGTTTGGGTGGAGCCCTTTGGCATATGTACTACAGCCTTTTGCCCCAGACGATTGGCAGCCCAGGCAACTCCTCTGCCGTGATTTCCGTCAGTGGCGGTAAAGAAGGTAGCCTGACCAAACTCTTCCCGAAGCGCATCGGAGGTGAGTACACAGTAGGGAAGCTCTGATACATCCTTTCCGGTCTCGCTGGCAATATAGCGGGCCATTGCAAAAGAGCCGCCCAGAACCTTAAAGGCGTTTAAGCCGAAACGGTAGGATTCATCCTTAATATATACTTCTTTTACGCCCAGATAGTCGGCCATATGTTCCAGCTTTGTCAGGGGTGTCTGGCTGTACTGGGGAAAGCTTTCGTGGAAAGTCCGGGCTTTTTTGATTTCCCCCAGTCCCATGATGGGCAGATTTTTGTCTTCTGTTTTGGGCATCCGATTGACTGCCCACAGAATCTTTTGATCCATTTTAAAATCCTCCTTTTAAATGAATGTATTCGGTGTCAGTTACGCAGTGGCATCTGTTTCTTTATGATTATTTACATCAATGTAGCTGTACAGGGTATATTTTGAAATACCAAAGTATTTGGAAACTTTATCTCCGGACCGTGTAATAAGGAAGGCGCCTGCGTCATTTAGAAACTGAATTGCCCGCACTTTATCATCCTTATTCATCAACGCCACCGGTTTCCCCACTAAAACCACAGACTGTTCTATGAGACTGTCCAGCAGATCATTGACATTCGTAACGATCTGTTCCGGCTGCTTTTGCTGATCCTCTGAAGGGTCAGTAGTGATTAGTCCCTGGAGAGAATGGCCGATTGCCAGCAGGTTGGTGATGTCGTAATTAATAGAAAGAATGTAGTCAATGGCAGTGCCGTCCTTACTGTGGATGTAAAAGGTACTGGATTTCAGAATTCTTCCGTTCGGGGATTTGGTAAGATACCCGATATGATCTTTTAAGGAAGCTGGATCCGTGCTGTGAAGTGTCTCCAGTACAACCCGGGAAGGGCCGTCTCCTACTTTTCGGTGAGTGATATGGCCGTTGGCAATGTAGACAATGGAATGCTCCGTATCATGCTTGCGAAGATCATGAATCACCACTTCACAGTCCGGGCCGAACTGTTTGGCAAGCCCTTCTGCTATCTGAAATAACATGTTTGATGTAAAAGCCAAGGTGCACACCTCTTTTCTGATGATAAAAATAATAAATTGTCAAGTTGCACAAAAAAAGTTTGATAAAACCAGTTGACTTGTTTATAAGATTATCATAGCACAAAAAAAATGAAATGCAAGATGTTTTTACAAAAAAAATTTGTATACCTAAAAAATTTTGTAATATGTCTTGCAAAACAAAAGAATAGGTGTTAGTATGTAACTATAGAGGGGCTTAAAAATCAATAGAAACAGGCAAAATATATAAAAGTAAAGGAGAAGGCTTATGTTGATGATTGGAAATGGACGGTTGGTGACAAGAGATTCCGAGCATCCTTTTTATGAGGATGGAGCGGTAGTTTTGGAGGGGAATACGATTAAAAAGGTGGGAACCACCCAGGAGCTTCGGCAGGAGTTTGCAGACGCAGAGTTTGTAGACGCAAAGGGAGGCGTGATCATGCCGGCCTTTGTGAACACTCATGAGCACATTTACAGCGCCATGGCAAGGGGGTTAAGCATCAAGGGCTACAATCCCAATGGATTTTTGGAGATTCTGGATGGAATGTGGTGGACCATTGACCGTCATCTGACTCTGGAACAGACCAGACAGAGTGCAAGAGCTACTTATCTGGATTCTATTAAAAATGGTGTGACCACGGTATTTGACCATCATGCCAGCTTTGGAGAGATCCAGGATAGTCTCTTTGCCATTGAGGATGCAGCCAAAGAGTTTGGCATCCGTACCTGTCTGTGCTATGAGGTGTCTGACAGAGACGGCATGGATAAGTCCAGGGAGGCCGTGATGGAGAATGCCCGGTGGATCAAACATGCTCTGGCGGATGACACAGACATGATCGCAGGCATGATGGGAATGCACGCTCAGTTTACCATCTCCAATGAGACAATGGAGCTGGCTGCGGCAAACAAACCGGAGGAAGTGGGATATCACATCCATGTGGCAGAGGGCATTGAAGATCTTCACCACTGCCTGAAACATTATGGCAAGCGGATCGTAGACCGCCTTATGGATTGGAACATTCTGGGAAGCAAGACACTGTTGGGTCATTGTATCTATGTAAATGAGCATGAGATGGATCTGATCAAGGATACCGACACCATGGTAGTGCACAATCCGGAGTCCAATATGGGAAATGCCTGCGGCTGTCCGCCCACCATGGCGATTGTACATAAGGGAATTCTGACCGGTTTGGGAACAGACGGATATACACACGATATGATGGAATCTTACAAGGTGGCAAACGTGCTGCATAAGCATCATCTCTGCGATCCAAACGCAGCTTGGGGAGAGGTGCCCAAGATGCTCTTTGAGGGCAACCCGAAGATTGCGAACCGTTATTTTAAGAAACCCCTTGGTGTTTTAAAGGAAGGGGCAGCAGCGGATGTGATTGTTCTGGATTATATTCCTCTTACGCCTATGACCAAGGACAATATTAATAGCCACGCAGTGTTTGGCATGACAGGACGCCATGTAGTGACTACGATATGTAATGGAAAGATTCTGATGAAGGATCGGGAGATGGTAGGCATTGATGAGGAGAAGGTACTCTCAGAGGTAAGAGCAGAGGCTGTGAAGCTGGAGCGCTCCATCAACGGCTGATTCGACGGAGAGAATGACTTAAGAATGGGTATCAGGATATCTTCATAATTCAAATTAGAATATTGCAGATTTGAATATCATATAAGAAGCAGGATGTTATAGAAACGGAAAGAAAAGAGGATAAGGAGGAGACGATTATGGGAGACAGAATGACACCGATTCCTTTTGGGAATTTAATGAATTGGATTTTGGAGGAGAAAAAGAAAGGAAGTATTTTTGGAATCCGCAGACCTTTTGTGGCAGATCCGGATCATGCGTATGAGATTTTTGGCAGAAAGCTGGAGACGCCTTTCGGGCCGGCAGCCGGCCCTCATACCCAGCTGGCTCAGAATATTATTGCAGCCTATGTGGCCGGCAGCCGTTTCTTTGAGCTGAAAACCGTGCAGAAGCTGGATGGAGAGGATCTTCCGGTGAGCAAGCCCTGCATTAAGGCGGATGACGAGTGCTATAACTGTGAGTGGTCCACAGAGCTTTATGTAACTCAGGCCTTTGATGAATATGTGAAGGCATGGTTCATCTGTAAGGTGCTGGCCAAGGAGTTTGGTCTTGGGGCTATGGATGGTTTCCAGTTTAATATGTCTGTGGGATATGATCTTGAGGGTATCAAGACGCCAAAGATCGATCAATTTATCGAGGGCTTAAAAGACGCCTCCCAGACACCGATTTTCCAGGAATGCAGACAGTGGCTGTTAGACCATGCAGATTGCTTTGAAAAGATGACAAGAGAGGATATTGAAGGCATTTCCCCCAAGGTGTGCAACTCCGCCACCTTATCCACCCTTCATGGCTGTCCGCCTCAGGAGATTGAGCGGATTGCCAGATACCTGCTGGAGGAGAAGCAGGTTCACACCTTTATCAAGTGCAATCCCACTCTTCTTGGCTACGAATATGCCAGAAAGCTGATGGACGATATGGGCTATGATTATGTGGCTTTCGGAGATTTCCACTTTAAGGATGATCTTCAATACAGCGATGCGGTTCCCATGCTTCATCGGCTGCAGACTCTGGCAGATGAGAAGGGGCTGGAGTTCGGGGTAAAAATCACCAATACCTTCCCGGTGGATGTAAAGGCCAATGAGCTGCCCAGCGAGGAGATGTATATGTCCGGCAAATCTTTGTATGCCTTATCCCTGTCTGTAGCAAGGATGCTGTCCAGAGATTTTGACGGCAAGCTGCGAATTTCCTATTCAGGCGGTGCAGATGCACGGAACATTGAGAAGATTGTAGACAGCGGTATCTGGCCGGTGACCATGGCGACAACTCTGCTAAAGCCCGGCGGATATCAGAGATTAGAGCAGATCGGTAAGATCTTTGCAGAGAAAGAGGTGCAGGTATTTAAAGGGATTTCCGCAGAGGCTGTGAATGCGCTGGTGGAGGGTGCAAGGAAGGATAAGCACCATGTGAAGGCAGTGAAGCCTCTTCCTTCCAGAAAAATCAATCGTCCAGTGCCCCTGGCTGATTGTTTTATTGCTCCTTGTGAAGAAGGATGTCCCATTCACCAGGATATTACTACCTACATGAAACTGATGGAGGAAGGAAAATGTGAGGAAGCTCTGAGGGTGATTCTGGAGAAGAATCCGCTTCCCTTTATTACAGGAACCATCTGCGCCCATAACTGTATGAGCAAATGCACCAGAAATTTCTATGATGCTCCTGTAAATATCCGCAGAACCAAGCTGGAAGCGGCAGAGGGCGGTTTTGAGGCAGTAATGGCGGACTGGAAGTCTCCGGAAGCAAACCTTGGCAAACGGGCAGCAGTAGTAGGCGGTGGCCCGGCAGGTATGGCAGCAGCCTATTTCCTGGCAAGAGGCGGCGTGAAGGTTACTGTATTTGAGAAGGCTGAGAAGTTGGGCGGCGTTGTGAGAAATATCATCCCTGGTTTCCGTATCTCAGAGGAGGCGATTGACAAGGATGTGAAGATTCTGGAGGCCATGGGAGTGGAAATCCGCTGCAGTACGGAGATTCGTTCCGTGGAAGAAGTGAAGAAAGATTATGACTATGTGGTTCTGGCAGTAGGTGCATCCACTCCGGGTGTGCTGAAGCTGGAGAAGGGGCAGGCCGTAAATGCACTGGAATTTTTAGCTCAGTTTAAGGCTGCCAATGGAGCCGTGGAATTGGGAGAAAACGTGGCGGTAATCGGAGGCGGAAATACCGCTATGGATACTGCACGGGCAGCTAAGAGAAATAAAGGGGTGAAAAAGGTTTCTCTGGTATACCGGAGGACAAAACGGTATATGCCTGCAGACGCAGAAGAGCTGGAGATGGCTCTTGAAGACGGCGTAGAATTTGCAGAGCTTCTTTCTCCCATAAAGGCAGAAAATGGAGTCCTGTTCTGTAAGAAGATGGTTCTTGGAGAGTTGGATGAGAGTGGAAGAAGAGGGGTTGTAGAGACTGAGGAAGTGGTGGAAGTACCGGCAGATACGGTGATCGCAGCTGTGGGAGAGAAGGTTCCGGGAGATTTCTATGAAGCAAACGGCATTGCCTTGGATTCCAGAGGACGGGTACAGGCAGATCAGGCTACCTGTGAGACCAGTGTGACCGGGGTCTATGCAGTGGGTGACGGTCTTTATGGACCTGCCACTGTGGTAGAAGGAATCCGGGACGGCAAAAGGGCTGCAGAGGCCATTGTTGGGAGAGCTCTGGCAGAGGATCTTTTTAAAGAGGCAAAGGAGGATACCGTTTACGGTCGCAGAGGCGTTCTGAATGAAGAGAAGGAAGAGAAGACGGATGGCGGACGCTGTCTCTCCTGCAATACCATCTGTGAGAACTGTGTGGAGGTTTGTCCCAACCGGGCAAATATTTCCATTGCAGTGCCGGGAATGGATCGCCACCAGGTGATTCATGTGGATTACATGTGCAATGAGTGCGGAAACTGTAAGAGCTTCTGTCCCTGGGCCAGCGCTCCCTACCTGGATAAGTTCACTCTGTTTGCCAATGAGGCAGATATGGAGAACAGCAAAAACCAGGGCTTTGTAGTGACAGACAGGAAGGCAGGCGCCTGCAAGGTTCGGCTTTTAGGCAAGATGATGGATTACACAGCAGGTACAACCCGTCCGGAGATCCCGGAAGGACTGGCAAAGATCATGGATACTGTGATCAGGGATTACAGTTATCTGATACTGTAATTGATCGGATACGGTAATGCTGGAGCGATCAGAAACGGTCATCATTAATAAAGAAAGCAGTGATTCGGCTGGAACAGATGGCTGGAAAGGCTGAATGAAAGAAACAGAATTGGGATGAGGGAAGATATCGGTTATTGGGGCGGTATCTTCCCTGGTTGGCCATGGCCGGGATGCGGCTGCGATCCCATGGAAATGGAGGAGATTATGGGTTTATGCAAAGTTTGGATCAACGGTCAGGAGATAGAGGCGGATGCTGATCGGAAATTAATTGATGTGCTGCGCAATGACTGTCGTTTAAAATCTGTGAAGGATGGCTGCAGTGAGGGAGCCTGCGGTACCTGTACGGTGCTGGTGGACGGAAAGGCCACGAAAGCCTGCGTGCAGAAAATGGGACGCATGGAAGGAAAGCACATTCTCACTGTGGAAGGTTTTACACAGAGAGAGAAGGATGTGTATGTGTATGCTTTTGGAGAGGCGGGAGCAGTTCAGTGCGGCTTTTGTATTCCGGGTATGGTAATCTGCGCCAAGGGGCTTTTGGATGTGAATCCCAATCCCAATCGGGCTGAGATTGCCTTTGCTATCCGGAATAATTATTGCCGCTGTACAGGGTACAGAAAGATTATTGATGCCATTGAGCTGGCAGCAAAGATCTTTCGGGAAAACCTGCCTCTTCAGAAACAGGAAAAGATGGCAAAGGTAGGATCCCACGTTCATAGAATCGATGTGGAAGAAAAAGTTTTAGGAACGGGACAGTATGTGGACGATCTGGACGAAGTGCAGCTTCCGGGAATGATCTATGGAAGCGCTGTGCGCTCCAAGTATCCAAGAGCAGTAGTCAAAGCCATTCATACAGAGAAGGCCAAGGCTCTTCCAGGTGTGGTGTGCGTGCTTACTGCAGAGGATATTCCGGGGAACAACAAGGTGGGGCATTTAAAACAGGATTGGGATACTCTGATTGCTGTGGGAAGCATCACGCATTATCTGGGGGATGCCATTGCCTTGGTGGCGGCAGAGAGCAGAGAGATCCTGGAGCAGGCCAAAGCCCTGGTGGAAGTAGAGTATGAGGAGTTGGAGCCGGTAACCTGTCCGGAGGAAGCGCTGAGGGAGGGGGCACCTCTGGTTCACTCTGGAGGAAATATTTTAAGTCATGAGCATCTGGTGAGAGGAAATGCGGATGAGGTGATTGCCAGTTCCAAATATCAGGTTACCAGACATTATGAGACACCCTGGACAGAACATGCGTTTCTGGAGCCGGAGTGTGCGGTAGCCATGCCTTTTGGAGACGGCGTGTTTATCTATTCTTCCGATCAGGGAACCTACGACACCCGCCATGAGACTTCCATTTTGCTGGGACTGGAGCCAGAAAAGGTGATCGTGGAGAATAAGCTGGTAGGAGGAGGATTCGGAGGCAAGGAGGATGTAACGGTGCAGCATCAGGCAGCGCTCATTGCCTATCTGACCAAGCGGCCGGTGAAAGTAAAGCTTACCAGAAAAGAAAGTATTCTGATTCATCCCAAGCGTCACCCCATGAGCATGGATCTTACCACTGCCTGTGATGAAAACGGATATCTCACAGCGCTGAAGGCAGTGGTAGTGGCAGACACAGGAGCTTATGCTTCTCTGGGAGGCCCGGTTCTGCAAAGAGCCTGTACCCATGCAGCAGGTCCCTACAATTTTCAGGTAATCGACATAGACGGGACTGCGGTTTACACCAACAATCCTCCAGCAGGCGCTTTCCGGGGCTTTGGGGTGACTCAGACGATTTTTGCTTCGGAGATGAATTTGAATCTTCTGGCAGAAATGGTTGGGATTGATCCCTGGGAGATCCGCTATCGAAACGCCATTCGTCCGGGGCAGGTGCTGCCTAACGGTCAGATCGCAGACCCGGCCACCGGCCTTGCGGAGACGCTGGAGGCCGTAAAGGAAGAGTATTATCAGAATAAGATTGTAGGAATCGGCTGTGCTTTGAAAAATGCCGGTGTGGGCGTGGGCCTTCCGGATATGGGGCGAGCCAGGCTAACGGTGGAGAACGGCGTGATTCATGTTCATGCAGGCGCTTCCTGCATTGGTCAGGGTCTTGGCACGGTACTTACTCAGATGGTAGCGGAGAGTGTGGGAACCAGTATGGACAATATCTGTTATCACAATCCCAATACCTCGGAAGCGCCGGATTCTGGAACAACTTCAGGTTCCCGTCAGACGCTGATTACCGGGGAGGCAGCCAGAAGAGCTGCCAAAGATCTGAGAAAAGAGCTGTTTGCCCTGACCGGGCGTACCTATCACTCCAGTTCCTATGATCAACGGTATCTGGAGAATGTAGTTCTTGAGGTGGAAGATGAGGAGACTGCAGCAGTTACGTTCACCAGGGAAGAACTGAAGCTCTTAAATGGAAAAGAATATTATGCAGAATATCTGGCAAAGACGGACAAGATGGGTGCCGATGTACCCAACCCGGTATCCCATGTAGCCTATGGTTATGCCACTCAGCTCTGTGTCCTGAATGAGGATGGAACCATCAAAAAGATGGTGGCGGCTCATGATGTGGGGAAGGCAGTGAATCCCAAGAGCGTGGAAGGGCAGATTGAGGGCGGAGTGCTTATGTCCTGCGGTTTTGCGCTGACAGAGCAGTATCCTCTGGAATGCTGCGTGCCCAAGGCTAAATTCGGAACCCTGGGTCTGTTCCGGGCGGATAAAGCGCCGGAAATTCAGAGTATCATTGTGGAGAAGCCGGGAGTAGATGTGGCTTACGGAGCCATTGGAGTTGGCGAGATCACAGCCATCCCAACAGCCCCTGCTATCGCAGGAGCCTATTATAAATGGAACGGTCAGTTCCAGACATCCCTGCCACTTACAGATACCCCTTACAGTAAGAAAAAATAGAAGTTTGCCCTGCCGCTTCTGGTGATCCGTTTGCCAGTGAACGGCAGGGCAGATTTCTTTTTGCTATCGAGGCTAAAATCTGGCTTATAGGAGAACGCATATACAAAGTACACAAAATTCTTTGTGTTCAAACCAGTTTGAACGCAGAGTTTTGTGACTTTGGGCAGGTCTGAACGGCTATGATAGAATAGAAAAAAATATTGAAATTCACAAGAATAGAAAAAATATAGACATTTTATTGACAAAAACAGAATTTTGATGCAGAATAATAAAAAAGTTTGACGGATAGACAGAGGAAAATAAGAGATTTTTATTGGGAGGCTGGTTGTCTGGAAGACAAAAATAGGGGGGGATGCTTATGGTATTTGGAAAGAAATTGCCTGCGGAGGCGTTTTTGACAGGTGATGTGCAGGTTTACGGATTGCTGACTCATGAGCTGGATCAGCATCAGATTCTCTACCGAACGGAAACGATAAGTTCCGGCTCGCAAAACCGGATGACCGGCACGCTGGCAGGGCGTATAGGAGAGCGGAACAAGGGAAGCATCCTCTATTATATCTACACCAGCAAGCAGGATGTTCCTGCAGTGCAGGAACTGGCCCAGAAGATTTTGCGGGAGAGGAGACCATAAGGAACGAGTGCAAGTCTTTTGGGCAATCTGGCAGAGGGCGTTCGTTCATAGGGCTTTTGACATCCTAATCCGATACAGAAAAAGTCTTCGCTGGCACAGATTGCTTCATGATGTCTGACCTGTTTTCATGGTTGATCTATTTTAAAAACACATATTTTTCAGGAGAGGAAAGTTTCTCCTGGAATCGATACCCCAGGCGGCTGAAATTTTTGGCTGCCTGGGGTTCTTCGATCTGACATTCAGCCAGATAGCGCACCATTTCGCCCCGGGCCATTTTGGCCTGGGTTCCTTTTTGAATTACTTTTCCGTTTTTCCATTCTCCAAAAACAAACGTGATAAAAAGATCCTCAGGCTGCAGATAGGCTTCCACAGCTTTTGAATATTCTTTGGAAGCCAGATTCAGAATCGTCCGATCCGGGTCGGATAAGGCCTGATACAGTTTTTGCCCCCAGAAATCGTAGAGACTGCTGCAGCAGTGGTCCTTTTCCTGAGACGGATTTAATTTGTTTTCAAGCAGCTGCCATTTGGCCTGCATTTCCAGCCGATAGGGTGTTACTCCGTCCAAGGGGCGCAGGATTCCATAAAATCCTGATAAAATTCGCACATGCTCCTGCACATATTCCAGCTCTTTTTCTGAAAAGACCCTGGGTGCCATGTACTGGTACTGGATCCCTTCGTAAGAGATCAGAGCAGGAGTAAGATTTTTGCGCAGATCCATGCCCCGGAACCTTTGGAAGTTCAGATCGGCAAGTTTATCATTGCAGGCCCAGAGTGCTTTGGCTTCCGGATAGCTCAGGGCTTTGATCCAGTTCATCAGAACTTCCGTCTCAGAAAGAAATTCCGGGAATTCTTTATAAGGCAGAAGATCCAGATGCGTTTCCATTTTTTTCGCAGGTGAGAGGATGATTTTCATTGGTCTTTTATCTGGCACCTTTCATTTTCCAAATTTTTATATTTTATTTTATACCTTCTGTCTTAAAGAATTCCTTCACCAGTTTCACTACTGTGCCGGATAACAGGAACAAAGCGATGAGGTTAGGAATGGCCATAAGCCCGTTGAAGGTTTCCGCTATGCTCCACATCAGTCCGAGATCCATAGTTGCCCCAAGAATGGCAACCAGGGAGTACACCACCATAAAGGGCTTGATCACCTTAGCGGAAAACAGGTACTCGATACAGCGGGCGCCGTACAGTCCCCAGCCGATGATAGTGGAGAAGGCGAAGCAGCACATTGCCACAGCAGTAAAGATGGAAACCCAGCCGCCGTAGGTGGAGGTAAAGCCGGAGATGGTCAGTTCTGCCCCGGCAGCCTGGCCATAGGGAATCTCCACTCCGCTGCACAGAATCACAAAGGCAGTGAGGGTGCAGATGACAATGGTATCAGTAAATACTTCAAATACACCGAAAAATCCCTGCTTTACCGGCTTTTTAGTATCTGCGCAGGCGTGGGCGATAGAGCCGGTACCAAGGCCTGCCTCATTGGAGAAGATGCCCCGGGAGACACCCTTTTGCATACTTAAGAAGAAACTTCCCACAATACCGCCTGTGACAGCAGCAGGATGAAAGGCTCCATAGATGATGGAAGAGAATACAGCGGGTACTCGATCGATATTTAAGATCACAACCCCCAGTGCCAGAACAATGTAGAGCAGAGCCATAAAAGGTACCAGTTTTTCAGTGACCCGTCCAATGCGCTTGATACCTCCAATGAGAATCATCCCTACCAGTAGGGCAATGATAATTCCAATGACCAGATTGCTGGTTTTGACGGCTTCTTCCGGAAGAAGTCCATAGTTGGTGAGGGCGGAATTAATGGCGGAGGTGATGGTGTTCACCTGAGTGGCGTTTCCGGTGCCGAACACGGTGAGTACGCCGAAGGCGGAAAACAGTACAGCCAGCCAGTGCCAGTTCTTGGAGAGACCGTTCTTTATGTAATACATGGGACCGCCCACATAGTCTCCGTTCTCATTGACTTCCCGAAAATGAACCGCCAGAGTTACCTCAGAAAACTTGGTACACATACCTAAAAGGGCGGAAATCCACATCCAAAAAATGGCTCCCGGGCCGCCGATGGCGATGGCACCTGCCACTCCTGCGATATTTCCGGTTCCTACAGTAGCGGCCAGAGCGGTACAGACTGCCTGGAAGGGAGTCATAGCTCCGTCTGAAGCATCTTTTTTGCGAAAAATTCTTCCCAGAGTAGTTTTGATTGCATAGGGAAAATGATTGATCTGAATAAAGTGGGTGCGAATGCTTAAATACAGCCCAACTCCAAAAATACAGACCATGGCCGGAACCCCCCAGACGAAGTTGTTTACATAGGTGTTGATGGTTTCGATGATCTTTAACATTGTTTTAACCTTTCTCTTTCTTTTAGATACTTTTATAGATACTGCTTAAACCTTCCAGCATAGAACGAAAAAGGGTAAAAAGCAGCATATTTAAATATAATATCATAGGAAAAGAAAAAAGTACAGAATAACTCCGGGTTTGGTAAAAGAAATTCGGCAAAATTTTCAAAATAGCAAAGAAATTTAAGCAAAAAAGGGTAAGGATTGCCAGAAGCTGGTATTTTTGGTATGATACAAATATAAATTTTGGGTATTGTAGGAAAGGGGAATGTTGCAAAATATGAATTTTGGTGGATTTTCGGTGTGTTTTCTACGAAAAGATGCTATTTTTCGGAGAAAAATCACCCGAAAGAGTACCGCCGGAGATATTTTGCAGCATCTCAGCGGAGATGTGATACCGAAGGAGGAAGTTTTATGACACAAGAGCGCAGAATGAAGCGGGTAGAGGACTCTTTGACAGAGCAGTCCCATCTGCTGTTTCCCAAATCGCTGAATTCCAATGGCAGGCTGTTTGGAGGCCAGCTTTTAGAATGGCTGGACGAGATCGCGGGGATTGTGGCAAAGCGCCATGCGGAGTGCAATGTGGTGACAGTGGCTATTGACAATATGCATTTTAAGGAGGGCGCGACGCAGGAAGATATGATCTTTCTGAGAGGGCATCTAACCTATGTGGGGCATTCTTCTATGGAAGTTCGGGTAGATTCTTATGCGGAAAAGCTGGATGGAACCAGGAAAATGATCAATAGAGCGTATTTTGTAATGGTGGGAACGGACGAGAATCAGAAGCCTACAGAAGTTCCTGGGCTGATTGTAGAAGGGGTTACCCAGGAGATTGAGTGGGAAGCGGCCAAAAAACGTCAGGCTCTGAGACGTCAGAGGGACAGAGAAGGTTTCTGAGCGTACATTAGAGGGGGAAAGGAAAAATACCAGAGGGAAGAAAAAAGGCGGTCCCTGATGGGTGAAACTTGAAAAGCTGGATTTTAGGAGTAAGCTGGGAGCGCAGAAAGTTTGGTTATTTTTATTTCAGACAGGGAATAGGAAATCCGGGGTTGACAGATTCTGGATTTTTATTTATACTAAGTGTACTAGGAGTCATAGTACACTAGGAAGGCGGTGAGACAATGATTGGAATTGACCTGCAAAATAGGACGCCGATCTACGAACAAATTGTGGAACGGTTTCAGACACTGATTGTCAATGGCATTCTGGAGCCGGACAGTCAGATGCCTTCTGTCCGATCTCTGGCTGTGGAGCTTTCCATTAATCCTAATACGATTCAAAAGGCTTACAGTGTGTTGGAACGGGATGGCTATATTTATCCTGTGAAGGGCAGGGGAAATTTTGTTTCAGGAAACGCAGGGCTGAAAAAGAAAAAACAGGAAAGCATATTTTTGCAGTTAAGAGAGCTGGTATGCCAGGGAAGGGAGCTGGACATCAGCTGCCAGGAATTTCAGGAAAAAACAAAACAATATTATAAGGAAGGAGAACATCATGATTCAGATTGAAAATGTGACAAAACGGTTTGATGATCTTGTTGCGCTGGATCAGGTGAGCACCCAGATTCCAGAGGGAAGTATTTTTGGTCTGGTAGGAACTAATGGCGCAGGGAAGAGTACACTGCTGCGGGTGGCCGCCGGGGTATTGAAGCCGGAGGAGGGCTGTGTAAAGATTGATGGAGAGCCGGTGTGGGAAAACCCGGAGATGAAAGCAAAGATCTGTTTTTTACCGGATACGGCCTGCTTTTTTGCCAACGCCTCCATTGAGACTGTTGCGAATTATTACAGCACAGTCTATCCGGGATTTGACAGAACGCGGTTTGAGGAGCTGGTGCGTCAGTTCGGTTTGGATCCTAAGAGGAAACTGGCAAAGTTTTCCAAGGGAATGAAGAAACAGGTATCAGTGATGCTGGGAATCTGCGCAAACACGGAGTATCTTCTTTGCGATGAGACCTTTGACGGTCTGGATCCTGTGGTGCGTCAGGCAGTGAAGGGGCTCTTTGCGGCAGAGATCTTAAGTCGGAAGTTTACGCCAGTAATTGCATCCCACAGTCTCCGGGAGATAGAGGATATCTGTGACCATGTGGGACTGCTTCACCGGGGAGGTGTGCTTTTTGCCAGAGATCTGGACGAGATGAAGTTGGATCTTCACAAAATTCAGTGTGTGATTCCCACTCCTACTCTGGAAAAAGAACTTTTAGAGGAGCTTCAGGTGCTGAAATCAGAGAAAAGAGGCTCTTTACTCACCATTATTGTGCGGGGAGATTATGAGACAGTTGCAAGAAAGATACAGGAGAAGATGCCCCTGTTTTCTGAAATTCTTCCCCTCACGTTGGAAGAAATTTTTATTAGTGAAACGGAGGTGGCGGGTTATGACATCAAAAATCTCATTTTTTAAGTTGGTGCGGCAGGAGATAAGCCGACTGGGCTGGCTGTTTGCACTGCAGATTCTGGTATTTTGGATGTTGATTCCTTTTAGACTTCTGATTATGCTGACAAACCGGTTGGATGATCTGAACATGGACAGATTGGATATTTTCTGTCAGAACATGGGCTTTGGCCAGTGGGAAAATACCTTTGTAATTTTATGCTTTGGCATTATCTGTGCGTTGTGTGGCTTTGCCTATCTTCATTCTCAGGTGAAACTGGATTTTTATTATTCATTGGCTTTGAAACGGGAACGGCTGTTTGCAGTAAAACTTGTTTCCAGCAGCCTGACATTTTTAATCGCTTACGGCAGCGCACAGCTTTTGGGAGCTGTGATCGGCCTTGGCTTTGGCGCAGTATCTTTAAAGGCATTGGGAGAAGTGCTGGCAGCTTCGCTTGTTGGATGTCTGTATTTCCTGTGCAGTTATTCCGGCGCGCTTCTGGCGGTGATGCTTACAGGGAAAATGCTTACCAGTATTTTGGCGATTGGAGTTTTCGGCCTGTATGTTCCCATGGTGAAGGGACTGCTGGGAATGGTACAGGAGATTTTTATGCCAACGGCTCTCTTTGCCAGTGCGTGGGGAAATTCTATGCAAGACTTTTTGAAAAGTACTTCTCCCTGGGCCATGTGTCTGTTTGAGCAGGGCAGCGGTGAGTTTGGCGTGACTGGCATGCAGCCGGATGCTGTTTCATTGGTGGCAATTGCAGGGGTGACGCTGGTATTTATGTTGGTCAGCCTGGGCCTTAGCCGAATCCGCAGAACAGAGGCAGCAGGATCCGCCATTGCCTTTTTAAAACTGGAGCCATGGATCAAGCTGTTTTTAACGGTGCCCATGACTTTCCTGGCAGCTATGCTCTGCCATTTAGTTTTTGAAAATATGGTGTGGGAACTGGTATTTTTGCTGGTGTTCGGTGTGCTTGGCTGTATGATTATGGAATTTTTTTATCGCTGGGATATTCAGCAGGTGGTGAAAAATAAGATACACATGCTCCTTACAGTTGGAATTGCAGCGCTTCTGTTTTTTGGCGCCCGGTTTGACTGGATCGGCTATAACACCTATCTGCCGGATCCAGAGGAGATCCAATCTATGGCAGTGCTGGACTACATGAACATTGTCTATGAGGAGACAGCAGGGGGAGAAAAGAACAGCAGTGATTCCTACAATTTTTATACAGATGAGGCAAGAATCCTGGATCATCTGGAAATGGAGGATTTTTCTTTGATCTACCGAATCGCCCAGGACGGCGTACAGCACGTAAAAAGCTGGATTAGTCTGCCGGATACTACGGTAGTCAAGATTAAATATCATCTGAAAAACGGCAGGGAAGTTTACAGAAGTTATTTTGCAGACACAGAGCTGTTTATGGACGCTATGGAGGAACTTCATAAGAAACCGGAATACAGGAAGCTGCGGTATCCCATTCTCTCTTGGACAGAGGAGGAGGCCAGTCACTATTGCTGCTCCGTTTACCCATCAGAATATCTGTTTCCAACCATCCCTGAAGAAAAAAGGGATCAGATATATCTATATGAGGAAGATGTGGAAAAAATCGTAAAAGCATATCAGAAAGACCTGGAAACAGTGTCTTACCGGGAGCTCTATGCAGGTCCAACCCTGGAATTTTATCGGGTGGAGAAAGAAAATATTTTTCCCACAAGCAATTACCCGGTGAGCGCAGAGATGAAGCGCACCGTAAAGGCTTTGCAGGAAGCGGTAAAAGACAAAAATGAGTGAGAACTATATAAGATGAGAAAAGGGAAGGAGATCTTCCGGCAGCGGCAGAACTGGAACGATCCGCTTCCGAGGATGTCAGAATGAGGAAGCGGATCGTTCGGCAGAGACAGAGACGGAAAGTTAGTCTGCGGATCGTTCGGAAGCGGAAAGAATCAGATCCATGGAACCGCTGCGGAAACCTTCCAAATCTAAGGTTATGTAAGAAAAGTCAAGCTCATGGAGCTTTTGGATAATTTCTTCCCGATGCTTCATAAGAAGAGGAAAGTCCTCTTTATCCACCTCAATCCGCACCAGGGGGGCATGATAGCGAAGCCGTACATTTTTAAGCCCAAGAGACTGGAGATACTGTTCCCCCTGGTGGATACGGTCCAGCAGCTGATATTCCAGTCTGGCTCCGTAAGGAAGGCGGGTAGCCATACAGGGGGCAGCAGGCTTTTGGGCTGTTTTTAGTCCAAGCGCAGCGGAAAGTTCCCGCACCTGAGATTTGGAAATGGCAAGATCCATAAAGGGGCTGCGGATGGACAGTTCTTTTAAAGCGCGGAGGCCTGGGCGATATTCTCTGGTATCGT
The DNA here is from genome assembly GCA_902475025.1 of uncultured Lachnospiraceae bacterium. GTDB lineage: Bacteria > Bacillota > Clostridia > Lachnospirales > Lachnospiraceae > Merdiplasma. The sequence continues at coordinate 21,245 of CABRXX010000040.1, forward strand.
CCAGATTGGTTCCGTCAAACACATGAAGGCAGCCCTGGTTTTGGGCTGCTTTTTTTATGGAAGAAAATAGGAGCCTTTTGCAAAGATAACAGCGGTTTTTTGGATTTTCCAAAATAGCCGGATCAGTAAATTCATCAATGGGGAGCAGCATCCACCTGGCTCCCATGGCTTGGGCAAGCGCTTGTGCCTCCAGTGTATCCTCCGGGGGGTGAAGACGAGTCTGTACGGTGAGTGCCAGGATTTCAGGATGCGTCCCTCCCGCGGCTTCCCTTGCCATACAGGCTGCTTTTAACAGTAGGGCGCTGTCAGCGCCGCCGGAAAAAGCAACACAGATTCCTTCAGAAAGATAATGGTTAAGATAACTGATAATGGTTTTTAGCATAAATTTTTACCTCATGATACAGTTCTGAATAGCTTTTTCCAGAGGTTTTTGACAGTCGGAGAATGCTGTCGCTTTCCGGATAATAGTAAAACTCATCCCCAAACTGGCAGCATTTAATGTCTGCCATTCCCCAAGGCGTTTCCAGAGAAATGATTTTTCGCGGAAGCTTTGTGCGCTGCACCTCGTAAAAGCGCAGGCCGATGGTGGTACTGTGGCGGAAAATCACTTCTTCCATTGCTGGACGTTTTTCCGGCGGGCAAAGCAGAGTCAGCTGATAGGCCGGACGGTGCTTTTTCATATAAATGGGGGTATAAAATGCATCCAAAGCGCCTGCATCTAAAAGTTCTTCCATTACAAAGCCCATAGTCTCTCCGGTGCAGTCATCCAGATTGGTTTCCATTACAAGAACAGAGTCATGCTGGCTTTTGGTTTCTTCAATCAGCATAGCCCGGAGGATTCCGGCAGTGTCATAGTTTCGTTTGCCGGCTCCAAGCCCGGTGCGGAGAATTTTAAATTCTCCAGGGAGCTGACTGTCTGTGCGGATCGCTGCTGCAATGGCGGCTCCGGTGGGAGTTACCAGTTCTCCCTGAATGGGAAGAATATGAAGGGGCAGTCCGTATGCAGAGAGGATGGCTGTGGTGGCAGGGACCGGAATGGGCAAAAGGCCGTGCTGGCATCGAACCTGACCGGTGCCTTCTGTAAGGCGGGGGATAATAACCCGCTCAATTCCAAGATTATCCAGACAAATGGCAGCTGCCGCAATATCCACAATGGAGTCCACTGCGCCTACCTCATGGAAATGCACATCCTCCAGAGATTTTCCATGCACCTGGCTTTCTGCTTCTGCCACAATCTGAAAAATTTTCAGAGCCAGTGTTAAGGCATGGGGAGTCAGACTGCCGACAGATAGAATATTTCGGATGTCTTGAAGATTACGGCCATGGTGAGGATGGTGGTGGTGTTCGTGCTTATGATCGTCATGATCCAGTCCTTCCCGGCTAAGATGTCCATGCTCCTGGTGCGTATGATTAGGTGTTTCCTGGTGCGGGGGCTGGTGCTCCTGGTGTGTATGATTAGATGTTTCCTGGTGTAGGGGCTGGTGCCCAGGGTGCATGTCATTCAGAGCATCCAAATTATGGTATTGATAATCAGGCGAATAGGAAATACCCGATTGCAAAGCAGGAGTATGGCAACAGATGGATTGCTTTTGCTTAATAGAAGTTTCTTTGGCCTGGTGAAGATATTCCATGTCATGATCATGGTTGTCAATCTCTAAGACTACATTAAAATTTTTGGACTTCAGACCGGACTTTACCACATCCGTAATCTCAATCCGATATCCCTCCAAAGGCAGGCTGGACAGAGCTGCCTGTAAAACAAAAGGATCAGCGCCAAGATCCAGCAGAGCGGCTACCACCATATCGCCGCTGATACCGCTGGAGCAGTCCAGATAAAGAGTATGTTTTGAATTTTGGTTTTCCATTTCATTTCATCCTTTTCCGTAAATTTTTAAAAGATGTTATGTAAAAATGGCAGTAACGCACAAGGAGTCAGCAGTCAGAAAAGCGAACATTTTACAGCTTAAGGCGTGTGATCCTTTGTATACGAATGCCATACAGATAAAATACATATAAAAGGTTCATAGAGAACCATGTTCATCTTATCACAGATATTCAGGGCTTGGCAAGGGAAGATACGCCGTAAAAAATGAATGATTTTTGGAAAGTATGGTTTTGGAAAATCGGTTTTTGGAAATCGGTTGTGAAAAATCGGTTGATATGCGATAATAGGAAAAACAAAAGCGGGGCATGAAAACGTGATAGTAATCAGAAAAAAAGCTAAAAGAGAAAGAATGCAGGAACAGGCCCGACGAAGAGAGAAAAACAGCAACGGGGCAAAAAGATAGAAACAAAAAGATAAAAACAAAAAGATAAAAACAAAAAGATAAAAACAAAAAGATA
>CABRXX010000041.1:0-22991 GCA_902475025.1 uncultured Lachnospiraceae bacterium
AGCATCCCCGGGACAACAGTTCTTCCAGATACCCGATATCATTTGTATCTCCGCAGTGCCCAATCAATATCTTTTTAGGGTCCAGACCATAAGACTCAAAAATATCCATCTGTCCCAAACCGCTGCGATTACCATAGTAGGAATGTGTGCCAATAGGCAAACCGCTCTCCTTTGCCATTTGTGCATGAGCATTCAAAAGCACACGGTTAATCGGTGTAATTCCTGCTACATCCGTTGCACACTTAATCAGACCAGGCCGGATATCCGTATCCTGGATTCCCTCATTAATGTCCTTCCTCATACACTCCATGAGGCTCTCCTCACTGCGCCCAAACAACCACTGATTTTCCGTGTAGAAAAATCCGGTACTTGCAATGATTTGCATTCCAGTTCGATCTGCAACCTCCTTGATCGCATGAATATCCCGTCCGAGACAGACGGGCGTCTGCTCTACCAGAGTGCAAACCCCGATCTCTTTTGTGCGTTTCACATCCTCGGTTGCATATTCAATAAATTCATTGTAATTAAACCAGTGAGGATACGACATACGCATCGACCAATTTGCCTGCAGAATGTGCTCATGCATTAAGGTAACACCAAGCGCTTCTACCGGCAACGGCCCATTTACTGTTTGAATCTGTTTGCCCATCTTTTCCCTGTTCCTTTCTTTCCAGGCACATAACCTTCCAAAAATATCTCAACAGTATCTTTTATTTCCAACTCTTCCAAAATTCAGGATACCATATGTTCCGTCCGGGCAATCAGCTCATTCTGTGCTTTTTTGCCCATTTCAACAAAGAAAGCACTGTAGCCGGTCACCCTGACGCAGAGAGAGCGATATTGTTCCGGATCCACCTGTGCTGCTTTTAAAGTCTCAGCATCTACCACATTCACCTGCAGCTGCATACCGCCCCTTTCCATATAAGTTTCAAACAAGGCACACATGACAGAAAGCCCTTCCTCTCCTGCTACGGCAGAAGGATGAAGTCTTAAATTTAAAGGACCTCCGGTAATGACATTAAACGGAATCTTCGCTACAGAGTTCAGCATTGCAGTCAGACCAGATAAATCTTTTCCATTTGTTGGTGACTGGTTCTCACTAAGCTGCTCTTTTGCCTTGCGTCCATCCGGAGTTGCTCCTACATAGGTACCCATTGTTGTAAAATCACGATCCGTAGAGTAGGTCGGCCACATTTGATAAAGATACTGGGACCCGTTGCTCTCATCAATGGAACGAATAAACATATCTGTTACTATTTTGGCATATTTATCTACGTCATCAATATCATTTCCAAATTTCTGTAATTTGTTCTTCCATCGTACTGAAAGCATTTCTTGGCCTTCAAAATCGTTTTTCAATACATCGCGAAGCTGGGCAAGCGTCATTTCCTTTTTTACAAAGCAAATCTGGTCAATGGCATACAGAGCATCGACCGCCGTAGCCAGCCCGCTTCCCTGATTCACAATTTTATGGTATTTTGTTCCGCCCTCAGTCCAAGTTACCGCATGTTCTATTGTACCGCGAAGGAAACAGTCCTCAATTCTCATCTTATCCATTGTCACCTGACGTTCCACTTCGAAGTCAAGTTCAAAGCCCCGACGAAATTCTGCCATCAGATAACTCATCTGCTGCTGATAGGCTTCCAAAAAGTCCTCCATCGTCTGCATTTCTTCTGCAGGTTTGGTTTTGATTCCATAATATGGACCGGTCATCAATCCAGTCATACGGTCATCAATATCAAACTGACATTCCGGATCCAACGCTTCGCCTTCTGCACAGGCTGCAATCCTTTCACTTCCCAGCGGTTCCATTGGATAGTCTCCCTGGTTTAGCGCCAGCTCCAAAGGTTTCACCAGATTAAACCATACCTGTCGGAGCCCCCCTTCCATTGCTGGAATGTTGGGATCATTGCAGCCAAAGAAGCCGTAATCATACACCTCCGGCTCCTCTACACCGCAGCGTTTCAGTGCCGGAATCATGGTCTCGTCGTTATAGAAAACCAGCGTCGTATTTTCTCTCATTGCATCACAGCAATATCTCCAAAAATCCTGATTCATTCCCTTATGATAGCGCACCACCAGGAACGGATTCCGCAGTTTCAGTGCACGCGCTGCTTCCACCATCAAAAACGACAACGGATTTACTCCAGAAGTCCCATCTGCACGGAGTCCGCCCAAAATCAAATAGTTGGGATCATCATACGCCACTTCAAGCGTATAAGAAGTAGTCTCTATTTCCTGAGACATATGATCCGTCTGTACCATAATCTCATTATTGCGGAAATAAAACTCCTGCAAAAGTTCCACAGCCCGTTCTTCGGTCAGAATGCCAGCAGCACAGTCTTTTTCGTAACGGCCGAAAAGATACTGATCCATGCGGCTTAAATTCAGCACACCACAGCCGCAAACCTTCTGCAATACTAAAACCAACAGCCAAATCAACTGTAAGGCCTGGGTAAATGTATGAGCCGGCCCTTCTGCAATCTGCTCCAGATCATCTGCAGTTTCCATCCTGCCTTCTTCCCGTAATGCCTCTGCCATCCGGCGTATATACATACTTATGGCATCGTAACAGATCACTGCTCCATTTAAAAATTCTTTCTGATCTGCATTACATTCCTCATTCAAACGATCCTGGGCTTTCTTCTTTAGTCCGCCAATCCCCAGATCGATAATTGATTCCCAATCCATCGCAAGATGGCCGAAAGACGGGAAAAAGTAGGGACGACATTTCAACCATCCCTCCGAATAGTAGAACAAAATCTTTTTCTGCCGCTCTTCTGTCGGAAGATTCCACCAGCTGCGATAGACTGTCAAAATTTTCTCTTCCTCTTCTTTACTGGGAATACGCAGTTTTACTTCTCCTACAATCGTTCCCTCTCCCGGCACCGCTGTGATATGTCTTAAAACATGTTCCAGCGTATGTCCATAACGAACGGAATTGCCTTCGTCTTTAAACAGTTCCTCCGCCTCAAATATCAGACGAATACGCTCCATAAACGTCTCCCGGTAATCACGCTGAAACCAATCATTGATTCTTTTCTTCATTCTTTCGTCTATGGGCCTGACCATTTTTCTTCTCCTTCTTTCTGCCTTATCGGCCTATTTTCCCAAATAAATCCCGCATCTGCTGCATACGCTCTGTCGATGGTGCTGCAAAAGCAGCCATCTCCACATGGACACTGGCAGCCTTAGACAATCCCATATCATGGTACGGAAGAAAACGCACTTCTTCCACACCGGGTGCTCCGTCGATAAACGTTTTTAGAGCCAACGCATTTTCCAGTGTATCATTCACTCCGGCGATCACCGGGACACGCACATGCATGCGCACTCCCAGTTTCATCAGACGCTTTGCGTTTTCCAGTATTCTGCGATTAGATGCTCCTGTGTAAGCCTGATGTATCTTGTCATCCATGATTTTTAAATCAAAAAGAACCAAATCCGTATATGGAAGTACTGTTTCGAATCGTTCAAATTCCACATTTCCTGCCGTATCCAGCGCAGTAGAAATCCCTTCTTCTTTTAGCTTGGCAAAAAACTCGCCAACAAACTCATGCTGCAAAAGTGGTTCTCCTCCGGAAGCCGTCACTCCTCCTGCGGAACGCTCATAGTAATCCCTGTCACGAAGCGCCACCGCTATCAGTTCATCTGAAGAATATTCTTCTCCGGCAAATTTCAATGCTCCTGTTAAGCAGGCATCTTCACATGCTCTGCATAAAATACAGTGTTCCAGGCCGATGCGCCGTCCCTGTTCAATCCGAATCCCCTGCCTGCATACCGCCATACACGCACCACATCCAATGCACCTTTCCCTAAAGTACTGCATTTGAGGACGAAGCTCATAGGATTCGGGATTGTGGCACCACCGACATCGGAGATTACAACCTTTAAAAAAGAAAGTTGTGCGAATCCCAGGTCCATCATGAACACTGAAACGCTGGATATTAAATACTCTGCCTTTCATTTCGCTTCTCCTCTAGTCTGCCAGAAGCCTCTGAAGACGCAAACTGCACTCCATCATGGAGCGCCCGGTATGATACATTGCCTTCCAAGGGTTCCCGATCTGAGGAATGATCACCGTTCCATCCTCCTTCAGCAGCTGCCTCCATTCTCCCACCTCATGGTTAATCATGTAGACAGTGTCAAACTTCCAGTTCTGTATAAATGCTTCTGCATATTTTTGATCTTTCAGCTGCTCATAAGCATCCAAAAAGCCAACCAGAGATTCACAATTCTGCCACCACTCTTTATCCCGAACCAAAGGTGCTCCAATATGCGGGCCGTCTCGGTATACTCCGCCTCTTTCGTAATCAAATCCATATTTCAATGCATGATCCGCCAGCTTCCTTGTCACTTGGTGGTATGCATCCTGAGGCAATCCCATGATTTCCACTGCCCGGTTCAGAAGCCATACCAGCTCCACATTATGTCCGTAAGAAGTGGTATCCACTGGCTGCTCAATTACTTCACCTGTCTCCCGCTCAGCATTCCAGGTTCTTCGGATATTAATTGCAGGCTTTCTCTCAAAGTCAAGACTAAACTGGTTGCATCCGCACCCGGCTTCCAAATCCACCATGTGAGTCAGTACAAGATCAATTACCTCCTGCAATTTTCTCCTGTGAATTTCTTCACCGGTACATTCATACAAAGTGGTAAATGCTTCCAATGTGTGCATATGAATATCCAAAGATTTTAAATCCCCTGCTGCAAATCCGGCTTCAGAGGGGCTCCAATCCGGCTCCATGTTTTCCATATAACCGCCATAGCGGGTATCCGCACAATACTTTTGCAAAAGATCAAACGTTTTGCAGGCATATTCCTTTCCGATCTGATCACCGCTGGCCAACGTATATTCTGCCAAAGCATAGATTGCAAAAGTCTGTCCATATACCACCTTTCCATTGTCCAAAAGCGAACCGTCCCGGGCCGTTTTCCAGTACCATCCTCCATATTTCTGATCCCAGAAATGACGGATAAAAAACTCCACTCCCTGCCTTGCCTTTGGAAGAAGCTCCTTTCTTCCAAGTTTGCGCGCAAATGCAGAGTAACCCCATATCATCCTTGTCTGGGTTACAATATATTTGTCTTCCTCCTCTTTCACCCTGCCCTTTTCATCAAAGGTGGTCAAATAACCGCCAAATACCGGATCCACTCCATTCTTTTCCCAGAATGGAATCAATTCACCGTTCAAATGTTCACTGATTTCACGGTATGCCTCCTGCAGCCTTTCTTTCATTGCAAATCCCCCTTACCTTTTGCAGGTTTCCTCAAATACCTGATACAATCTGCTGTTCATTTTCTTTACATCCTCTTCCTGTACCTTAACCTCTTCCCGGTCATAAGTCAGCAGGCCATTCACCTCTTCTTCCACATCTGAAACCTGTGTATAAACAATGGCTCCCAAGCCATTCTTGATATTAGGAATTAATTCCTTGTCCCACAACCCCACAATCCCTTCTGTCAATTCCTCTTTGGAATAATATTTTCGATATCCATAAACTTCATCGCAATAGCTTCTGCCCTCCATGCGATAAGAATAGCCTCCGCACTCAGTTAACGCCACCACTCGGTCTTTTTGGGGTTTCACTTTCAGTATCCGCCAGTAATTATGGATGCTGTACATATCTCCTCCGTGCTGGTCAAACCAACCGCTGGCTTCATCAATCAGACGGGACGGATCCATCCTTCGCACCATTTTTGTAGCTTTCGCTGCATCAAACTGGCCCCAGCCTTCATTAAATGGAACCCACGCTGCAATAGACGGATAGTGATAGAGGCATCGAATCATCTCCTTTAATTCGCGATAGTACTCCGCTCTTCCTTCTTTGGACCTACGGGCAAACGCACGGTATTTGTTATCCTTAATGATTCTGCCGGACCACATAAACATATTCGGCATTGTACAGATAAATTTCATATGATACTTTTCGCCGCCGCAAACCGCATCCTGCCACACCAACATTCCAATTCGGTCACAATGGTAATACCATCTGGCCGGTTCCACTTTAATATGCTTGCGCAGCAAATTGAAGCCAAGCTCCTTCATTTTTATGATATCATATTGCAGCGCTTCATCAGAAGGCGCTGTATACAATCCATCCGGAAAATACCCCTGGTCTAACAGGCCGTTATGAATATATGGGCGATTGTTCAACATAAAACGCAAAATCCCGTTTCCGTCTTTTTCTACTGAATATTTGCGCATGCCAAAATATGTTTCCACCTGATCCTCTCCCATAGTGATTCTCATATCATAAAGATTGGGAGTCTCAGGCGTCCAGCTTGCAAAATCTTTCAGAAAAATTTTTACTGTACGGTTCGCTTTAAAATCAACTTCCTTTACCACTTCTCCTTTCAGGCTGATTTCCCCTTTGCAGGGGACCTCTTGTCCACCTGTAGTAAAAACCTTCACTTTCACTGCGCCTTCATCATAACAGGGGGTGATTTTCAATTCCCGGATAGAATCCTCCGGTACACACTCCATCCATACCGTCTGCCAGATACCGCTTTGGGCCATATACCACATACCGCCCCTCTCCAGTTTCTGTTTTCCTCTGGCATGATAGGAGGTGTCCGAATAGTCCCGAACTACCACCTGCAAAAGATTTTTCCCTTTCTGTACCAACCCAGTGACATCCAAGGAAAATGGTAAATAGCCGCCAGTGTGTTCCCCGGCCTTTTTCCCATTCACATAAACATAGCAAATTTGATCCACTGCACCAAAATGCAGCAGACATCTTCCCACCAGGAAAGTTTCTTCCAAAATGATTTCCCTGCGATAGTGCAGCACATCTTCCGGCAAAACCTGGCGATTCACACCGGAAAGTACTGCCTCCGGCGAAAAAGGAACTAAAATTGTGCCATCATATTTTTCCGGGAACGCTTCCTTCTGATTAATGGCATATTCCCATACTCCATTTAAATTCAGATAACTGTTTCTGACCATCGCTGGCCTTGGATATTCTTCCAGTACGTGATTCGGGTCAAGTTTTTTTCCCCATCTGGTGTACAGCTGATTTGCCAAACAATCCCCTCCTATTCAATATTTCTGTGTCTTTGCTCCATATCTTCATAGGACTGCCCCATCTCATCTTTTAATAAAATGGAAATCACATCCAGCAGCAAATACAAATGCTGCTCATACTGATTACCCATAGGCTGAATCGTGGGTACCACATCATGCTGAAGCGGTGAATTCCTCCGATCCTCTTCGTCTCCCATATAGACTGTGGAATGAACAAACAAAACATAATCTCCATAGTTTGCCGGAAGATTTCCTTCCGGCAAAGCCGTCAAAAATGCAATCTTGGCCCCTGTTTTTGCCGCCTGAGATACAATTCTTCGGTGAATTCCCACATCCCCTCTGCCATCAGAGATGATAAAAAGATCTCCCTCATGCATTCCGATTGTTGTGTCATCCATCAGCCAATAAACCTGTTTTCCAAGATGTGCCAAACGCATGGCAAATCCTCTCATAGAAATGCCCTCTCGGCCAGTTCCATGCACAAAAATATGATTTGCCTGAACAATTGCATCCAAAAACAGTTTCAGCTGCTTCATATCCAGCTGCTTAAATACCGCTGCATGTTCAGAAATAATTGCTTCTGTCATTTTTTTGTATGTATCAATATAGCTCATCCCACACCTCCTTACGCTTTTCCAAGTTTTGCCTTATCCTTGGTGAATACTACCTTTACGCCCTCTTTGCTCCGCATCAGCTCAAATCCCTTTTTCCAGTCTTTCAGCTCCACGTAGTGAGAAATCATCCCCTTTAAATCCACCTTACCCAACTCCAACAGATGAATGCAATTCTTCCAGGAACGGTAATCATAACCAAAATGACCTTTGATACTGACTCCCCGCTCCAGCAGATGATCCAGAGAATAGTTAAACGGCTTATCGTCATAACCTACATGAACGATTTCTCCGCCATTTCGCACCAAATCAATTGCCAGATTAACCAGCTCGTTGGCACCGGCACAATCTACCGCCAAAGCCGCCATTTCTCCTTTTGTAGCCGCCTTTACTGCTTTCACCACATCCTCTTTATCCGATTCAATAATCCGGGTGGCACCATATTTTCTGGCCATAGCGAAACGCTTGTCATTGCCGCTTCTGCCCACCACAATAATCTCGCCGCAGCCCATGACACGCGCCACCTGAACCGCAAACAAACCAATGGGACCAACACCGAAGATTACAATATCTTCTCCCGGCAAAATATGCCCTTCCTGCACAATCGCTTTATAAGGATTACAGATGGGATCCAGAATTGCCGCTTCCTCATAAGAGACACCATCTGGAATTCTGAAAATTGCATTGGGATTTCTAGAAAGCAGCTCTCCGGAAATCTTTACATATTCCGTAAATCCCCCGTCCATCCCGTACCCCATGCCCAGTCGTTCCGGGCACATCAGGAACTGACCTGTCGTGCAGGCAAAACATTTCCCGCAGACATATCCTGTATTATCAGAAACCACACGATCTCCAACTTTCCAGTCCTTTACTTTAGCACCTGCCTTGGCAATTCGTCCAGAAAATTCATGTCCCAAAATAACAGGTGTATTTAACTGATTCGAATGAAGTCCAGCGTCGTACGCCAGATCCGATCCGCAAATGCCTGCCGCCATCACTTCCAGCAGAAGGTCTTCTTCCCCAATCTCAGGGACTGGAACATCGCGAAGCTCTGTCTCCCCTGCCCCTTTTCCATATTTTACAAGTGCTAACACGCCTCTTCACCCTTTCTCTTTTTCTTATGAGAGCGAAACACCTCTGACTGAACACCGATGGAAATCAGTACTAATGCTCCCATTACCACATTCTGCCACCAAGTATTTAAGCTTCCTGCATAGTTGAAAATAGTATTAATCACAGTAATAATGAAAATACCGAAAAATGTTCCGCTGAACTTTCCTTCACCTCCAGAAAGTTTTACGCCGCCCAAAGCACACATGGCAATCGCTGTGGTCTCCCAACTGTTTCCTGCATTTGGCTGTGCTGTGTACAATCTTGCCGCCAGAAGAATGCCGGCAATTGATGCAAACAGTCCGCATAAGGTAAACGCTGCGATTTTAATTCTAGCCACTTTAAGCCCCATCATTTTGGCAGCTTCTTCATTTCCGCCCACTGCATAAAGCGCCATTCCAAGCCTTGTATTCCTGGAAATATACATGCAGACAAAGGTAAACAAAACCAACAAAATTACCAGAATATGGAATCCTGCAAAGGTCTTATTTCCCAGCATCTGCAGTGCCGGATTAGAAATAGAAACAGGTTTCTGATCTGAGATCAAAAGTACCGCCCCCCGGATACCAAGCATCATAGCCAATGTAGCAATCCAGGAAGAAATGCGCATTTTTGCCACCATCAGCCCATTGACAAAACCACAGATCAGACCAACTGCTAAGCCTGCTGCAATTCCAAGAAGCGGATTCTGATTCCCAAGCATCCCCATCACTACACCGCTGAGCGCCAAAACAGATCCTACAGAAAGATCAATCTGTCCGATCAAAATAACAAAAGTCAAACCAAGCGCCAAAAAGCCACCATCACTGGCACCTTTACGTGCCAGATTCATCAGAGACGGAAACGAAAAGAAATTTCTGCTTGAGAACGCAATACTTGCGAAAAAAACGAGTATTGCCAGCGCCAAAATTGCACTCTTCGAATCAAACCATTTATAAATTTTTTTTGCCTTATTCATCTTCGTCCCCCCTTATGATGCTTTTTCTCTCTGCAGATAAACTGCAAATACAATAATGATCGCCTTGAATATCTGCGCGTATTCATACGTAATATTATTCATATTTACTGTAATATTGATCAGCTGCATAATCAACGCACCAACCACTGTGCCGAACACCTTCGCCCGTCCGCCGGACATACTGGTTCCTCCTACCGCTACTGCGGCAATAGCGTCTAACTCTGCTAAAAGTCCCAATGAATTTCCGTCTGCCGCACCAATCTTAGCAGAGGCAAATACACCCGCAATAGCTGCAAAAGCTGCGCTGTAAACATAAACAAACATCAAAGTCTTCGCTGTACTGATACCCGCCAGCATGGAGGATCTTGGATTATCACCCACTGCCTGAATATGACGGCCGAGAATTGTTTTTTCCAGAATAAACCAAGTCACTACTACAGAAATTACAATCGGAATCAATTGCACCGGAATTACTCCGGCAATCTTAGCAGAACCCAGCAGCTTATAGCTCTCTGCAAGTTCTCCTTCAATATAGAAGATTTTTCCATCATTCATCAGCTGTGCCACACCGCGAATACCCATCAGAAGCGCCAGCGTAACAACCATTGCCTGAACCTTTAATTTTCCTATCATAAAACCTGCCAGCGCTCCAGAAAGGCAGCAGACTGCGATAGCTAAAAGAATAGCCGGTACCAGGCCGATCTTATCCAGCATCATACCGGAGATCACACCCCCCAGAGCCATCACAGCACCAACAGAGATATCAATTCCGCCGGTGGAAATGACCATTGTCATTCCCATTCCTGTCAGGATAATTGTGCAGGTCTGACTGATAATATTCCACAAAGTTCCCATTTTAAAAAAGTTCGGAGTGATAAATAAGTTCAAAAGCAGCATCAGCGCCAGCAGGATAAATGCACTGTATTGTTTCAGCATAGCGATGACATCTTCCTTATTTCTTGCTGCACTATTCATTTAAGCCGCCCTCCTTTTCTAATTCTCCTGCCGCAGCAGCGATCGTTTCCATAATTGCATTTTGATTAATATCCAGTCCGCAAAGTTCTCCAAGCTTCTTTCCTTCTCGCATAACCACCACGCGGTCACAGTTCCGCTCCAGCTCTGCAAGTTCAGAAGAAATCATCAGCACGCTGATTCCGTTTGATGCCAATTCCTGTATCAAAGTCTCAATCTCTGCCTTTGCCCCTACGTCAATCCCCCGAGTAGGTTCATCCATAATAATTAACTTAGGATTCATACAGATCCATCTAGCCAGCAGTACTTTCTGCTGATTTCCTCCGCTCAAGTTCCGAATCGCCTGATTTGGAGAAGGTGTTTTAATTTTCAGCCGCTTTATGTATTCATCTACAATTTCATTCTGTTTCTTTTTTGATACGACACCGAATTTACTGATCTGCGGAAGCAATGCAATCGTCATGTTTTCCTTTACAGAAAGATGCGGAATAATACCCTCTACTTTTCTATCCTCAGTGCAGAAACCTATTCCTTTGTCAATACTATTTTTGGGAGATTTAAAATGAACCTGCTCATTCATCCAAATCACTTCGCCTTTATCTGGCTGCGTAGCGCCGAAAAGCACCTTTGCCAACTCTGTACGGCCAGAGCCTAACAGCCCTGCCAGTCCCAGTACTTCTCCCTTTTTAATATCAATTCCGATGCCATTTAAGCGCATCCCCTGTTCTATATGCTCCATTCTCACCAACTCCGGAGCATTCTGTAACTCATATTTACCCTTTGTACGCTCTAGTTTTTTCGCCTCACGGCCAATCATATAAGAAATCAGCTTCAGCTGATCAATTTCCTCAATACCAACCTCGCCAGACAACCGTCCATCTTTCAAAATTGTTACATGCTCGCAAATCTCAAAAATTTCATCCAGACGATGGCTAATAAAAATCACCGCGATTCCTTTTGCCTTCAATTTCCGGATAACATCAAAAAGAACCTGAACCTCCTTGGTATCCAGAGAAGAAGTTGCTTCATCCATGATCACCAATTTTGCATTGATAGAAATTGCACGGCCGATAGCCACCATCTGCTGAACAGCAGTTCCGTATGTCAAAAGCGGCGCAGTCACATCTACATGAATTCCCAGATCCCTCAGCACCTTCTCCGTATCCTGAATCATTTTTTTACGATCCACTTTACCAAATTTATTAAGCGGTTCTCTTCCTAAATACATATTCTCGTATACAGTCTGAAACGGCACCAGATTCAGTTCCTGATAAATCGTGCTGATGCCTTCCTTCTGAGCTTCAATTGCCGTTTTCGGATTGATTTCCCGCCCATCAAAAATAATGGTTCCTTCATCTTTCTGATAAATTCCCGTCAATGTCTTAATCAAAGTAGATTTTCCTGCACCGTTTTCTCCCATCAGCGCATGTACTTCTCCCTTTGCAACAGAAAAGTTCACGCCTTGGAGTGCGCGAACACCGGGAAAATTCTTTACAATCCCTTTCATTTCCAGTAGTAATTCTCTGCCCATATATCTTCTCTCCTAAATTTAATAAACGGCCATTTCCATAAACTGTACTATAGAAATGGCCGTCAATTATTTGCATTTTATCACATTATGATACAGATCCTATATCGAATTAGAAACCTGCCTCTACAGAAGCGTTGTCGATGGTGTACAAAGTATCTGCATTTGTGATTTCTGCCGGCACTTCTTCTCCAGCCTCCAGCTTTGCAATCGTTTCAAATGCAATCGGTCCAAACAGCGGCGAGCAGGAGCAAGAGCACAACTGCTTACCTGCCAGAATTGCTTCCATAGCTGCAGCGGGACCGTCGATACCGCCAACCTTGATATCTTCACCAGGAACGTATCCGGCTGCTTCGATAGCCTTGATTGCGCCAAGTGCCATATCATCATTGTGAGCAAATACATAATCAATTTCATCACCCTGAGCCTGAAGAATATTCTCCATAACTTCCTGGCCTTTATCCATTACGTAATCTGCAACCTGGTCAGCTACAACAACCATCTCAGTTCCTTCGATAGCCTTCATAAAGCCTTCCTGACGATCAATTGTAGAGGTAGCACCTTGAGTTCCCTGAAGAATTACTACATTACCTTTTCCACCGCCATCTTCCAGGAACAATTTTGCAACCTGTTCTGCCTCCCATACGAAGTCAGACATAATAGCTGTCGTATACTCGGATCCAGCAGTTCCATTAACACCACGGTCTACCAAAATTACCGGAATACCACTGTCCATAGCAGATTTGAGAGCTGCCTGCAGGCCATCCTCTTCCTGAGGAGCTACAACCAGGTAATCAATTCCCTGTGCTACCATATCTTCGATATCAGAAGCTTGTTTTGCAATATCTGCACCCGCATCCGTATAGATAAAGTTTACTCCATACTCTTCTGCTGTTGCCTGCATACTGTCAGTCTCTGCAATTCTCCAGCTATTCTGGTTATCACACTGTGAGAAGCCAACCGTAAGACCTTTCAGCACACTCATATCAACATCAGAAGCTTCCTCTGCAAATGCAGCTGCAGGAAACAAGGCTGCGCCCATAACACCAACCAATACCAATGACATCATTTTTCTTTTCATTTACTAATCCTCCTTATTTTTGTCCGTTCTTTTTCCCGGAACAGTCAACTACTGTCCAGCTAAGATATTGTCATTATAACAGTTGACAGGAGGTTTTTGAATAAAATATTTAACAATTTTCTTTAAATATTCTCTTCTCTTCTTTTTGTTCTGTTTGTATTTTTCTTTTTTCACTAATTAAAAATTATTTTTCGTCATTTTTACCAAATGAATTCCGAAAAGATGTGGGAGATTCACCGTAAATATTTTTAAAAACAGTACTAAAATAGGTCGCGTTGGCAAAACCGCAGGCTTGAGCAATCTCATAATTTTTCATCTCCGTCTTCTGCAAAAGCTGCCTAGCATACTCCATGCGAATACTAGTTAAATATTCGATAAAGGTCTTTCCAGTTTCCTTCTTTAGCAACATACTTAGGTAAGAAGGACTAATATAAGCATATTTAGCTACATCCGCCATCAAAAGATTCTCATTTCCATATTCCTGATTCATAAACTGAATCGCCCTTTTCAAACCAGTCTGCGGATGGGACTTCGCAAAACATCTTCCTAAATTTAGGCTATATTCCTTCAACTCAGCCAAAATCTCTGCCCTCTTTCCTCTGGAAATGATTCGATGATAATGTTCCATTGGCTTTCCTTGTACTTCCTGTATCTCTTCTTTCACATCAGCTGACGCTTTTACCAATGATTCAAAAATACTGGTAACAATCAAAATCAGATGCATATGAGATATAACATTCCTGTTACCCAGTTCTTCATACAGTTTCTCCCATTCCTGTTCGATTTCTTCCTGATTGCCTCCTGTTACAGCCCGTACCAGATTTTGTTTATCATAATTTGTAAAATTTAAACTGTCTGCCGAAGCATTTTTCACATCTGTAATTCGCTCGCATTCTTCCGCATACTCCATTTTTGCCGCTTCCTGCTCATTATAATACTGTTCTTCCAGTTCTTTTAATTTTCTGTATTCCAGAAGCGCACTGTTCTCTTCATTCAATCCATCGTTTAATTCTTTTAAAATCTTTTCCACTTGTTCAATCTGAATGGGCTTTAAGATATATTCAGCAGCCCCTACCTTCAATGCGCGCCTGGCATAGTCAAATTCATCATAGCCACTGATAAATACGATCCGGATCTTCGGATCCCATTCGTGAATTTTCTCCGCCATTGTCAATCCATCCATCTGGGCCATCCGAATATCTGTCAACACAACCTCCGGTTGAAGCTTCAGCACCAATTCCAGTCCTTCTTTTCCATTATCCGCTTCTCCAGCCACTGTAAATCCCAGCTTTTCCCAAGGTATTACCTTTATTAGACCATTCCGAAGCAAATCCTCATCCTCTACAATCACTACTTTCCAATTCATTTGTATTTCCTCCTTGTACACATTGATGCTTTGGCAATACCACCGTCACCTGCGTTCCCTCTCCTATTTTACTCTGAAAATGCAGTCCATACTGCTCGCCATAACAGGTCTGTATCCTCTGCTGCACATTAATCACCCCATAGGAACTGCTATCATACTCAATTCCCTTTTTCATCATCTGTTCCAATTCTTTTAACTTTTCAGCACTCATTCCCTTTCCCGTATCTGTCACATAAAAAAGAAGCATATCTTCCTTCTCTTCTGCTGTGATACTGATCATTCCCCGTTGTCCTTTTTCCTTGATCCCATGATAAATCCCATTCTCCACCAATGGCTGCAAAATCATTTTCAGACAGCTGCAGCTGTAAAGTTCTGCCGGAACCTCAATCTTATAATCGAGATATTTTTCATAGCGCTTTTTCTGTATTAAAATGTAATTCTCAACGTGGCGTAGTTCTTCCTCTACTGTAATAAACATTTTTCCACCGCTTAAACTAATGCGAAAGAAAATACTCAGAGAATTAATCATCTCACCTACTTGGCTAATTTCACCAGCTCTTGCCATCCAATTGATGGAATCCAGCGTATTATAGAGAAAATGCGGATTAATCTGCGCCTGCAGCGCTTTCAGTTCTGCTCTTCTTAATTTCTCCTGTGCTTTCTTTTGCTCCTGCACCAAAATTTTCAGCTCATTTGCCATGTGGTTAAACGAAACTGCCAGTGCTCCCATTTCATCATTTCGGTTGCTCTCTACATGAACCTCCAGATTGCCGTGTTCCATATTTTTCATTGCCGTTCGGATATCGCGCACTGGCCGGGACACTCCGTTTGACACTGAAATAGCCAAAACAACTGAAAGACAAATACAGATAACACTCACGGCCAGCAACATGCCTTTCATCATATTCAGCTGCTCGTAAATCACCTGTTCCGGAATCATACCCACAATCTTCCAGCCGGCAATATCCAACGCCATTCCGGAAATCAGATACCCATTTCCGCCAATATCTGCCGTTGCCGTTCCCGACTTTTCTATTTCTTTTTCCGAAAACCACCGCTTTACACCCTCTAAAACAGAAAGATCTGCCTCTTTATCCATATCTGTATACAACATCTGGTTTCTTTCATCCAGCAATATCAATGTACCGTCAAACCCCATCCCCTCCTGAGCAATCTGTCGAAGATTCTCCATGGAAATATCAAGCACCACAGCCCCCATAAACTCATAAGAAGCGCGATCAATCACCGGATATCTCAAAGAAATCATATAGGAATCAAGGTCTCGTATAATAAAGGACCCCTCTCCAAAACATGACCAGATAGAACTTTTCGTCTTTTTTAGCTCTTGATACCATTCTTCCCTGCGGAAATCTTTCTGGAGCATGGAAGAAAAAGCAGATCGGTATTGTGCTCCATTCTCTCCAACTACATAGATTCCGTCGATATTCGGAGTATACCGTTTTATATCCCAAAGTTTTGCATTCAAATCCATCCTCTGCCTATAAAGTTCCTGGCTTGTACCAGGAAGCGGCTTCCTCAATGCCTTCTGAAGTTCCGAATCTTTGGCTACCAAATGGGCCACCTCTTCCGCCTCATGCAGGATATTATAGGTATCAAGATTGATTTTCCCCATAATATTTTCCATGGATTCTACCGCAAGCCGCGTGGTATTCTGCATTGCAATCTGATAAAATACGCCCAGACAAACAGACATGATCAATACCACCAGCAAAAAATACCGCAAACGCTTCCTCAGCGTAGTTATCTGCTCTTTCATGTAATATGCCCCTTCCCCGTATTACTGCGTTATTCTTTTGATGCTCCGAAACACAAAAGAAATCTATATGATGAACTCAATGATATCTGAAAAGAACGCAATATTCAAGAAATTAAATATAAATATTTACCAAATAGATCGGTCAATTTTATCCGCCTTCTGCACAATAATACTCAAAAAAGAAAAACAGCAATCACCAGTTATGATATAATAACATAAAACTGGCAATTTGCTGCTTGAACCTTTCCTCTATTTTCATTTTTCAATAAAATTTTCCAGATATTTCCGATCCTTTTGACTTAGTTTCGCATTTTCCAGCAGATCTGGTCTCCGCTCCAGCGTTCGCCTCAGAGACTGCTCCCGCCGCCACTGATCCACATTTCCATGATGACCGGACAAAAGCACAGGAGGAACCTTACGCCCCCGCCACTCCTCCGGGCGGCTGTACTGAGGATATTCCAAAAGATTATCCTGAAAGCTCTCAAACTGAGCAGATTCTTCATTGCTCAAAACTCCCGGCACCATTCTGGATACTGCATCCATCAGAACCATAGCCGGAAGTTCTCCTCCCGTAAGCACATAATCTCCTATAGAAACATAGTCCGTCACAATCTCTTCCAGAACCCTCTCGTCAATTCCCTCATAGTGACCGCAGAGAAACACCAGATCTGTCTCCCTTGCCCACTCCCTAGCCAGGGCCTGATGAAACACCTGGCCCTGGGGGGTCAGATAGATCACTCTCGGCCGTTTCCCAAGACGTTCACAAAGGGCTTCGTAAGAAGCATACACCGGCTCTGCCTGCATCACCATACCCGCGCCGCCGCCATAAGGATAATCGTCCACCCGACCCTTTCGTTTTTCCTCCGCATAGTCCCGAATATTGATGGCCTCCAGGGAGATCAGACCTTTGCCCATTGCCCGGCCAATAATGCTGGTGTTCATTCCCTGCTCAATCATCTCCGGAAATAATGTCAGTACATGATAATTCATTATTTATTCCCTTCTTTTCTGCCGCCTAAAATGCTCTGAAAACTTTCTTAGATCAGTCCCTCCAAAAGATGGACTCGCATCACACCCTCCTTCAGGTTCACATCCAAAACACACTGACCGATGGCAGGAATGAGTATCTCTCTCTCCTGATTCTTTACCACATACACATCGTTGGCTCCCGTGGAAAGCACCTCTGCGAGGATCCCAAGACAAATCCCAGCCTCGTCAAAAACCTTCAGCCCGATCAGATCCGCAATGAAATATTCGTTCTCCTCCAGTTTCACCGCATGCTCCCTTGTGACATAAAGAGATTTTTTCACAAATTTCTCTACATCCTCAATCCGATCCAACCCCTTGAATTTTACGATTACAAATTGTTTAAAATACCGTACCTGCTCTACCTTAAGAAGCAGCAGTTCTTTTCCTGTATCCAAAAGCACTTCTTCCAGATCATCATACCGTTTTGGATCATCGGTTGTGGGAAATACTTTGACTTCCCCCCGTAATCCATGGGTGGCAGTGACTGCTCCCACCTGAAGTAAATTTTCCATATGTTCTCCTATATTTAAAATCCCGATGGTACCAGAGATTTCTCTCCAATATCACCGGGACCATTCACTGCTCTCGCAATTCCCAAGCGGACGCTTAAAGAATATCAACGATCACCTTTTTATCTTCTCTTGACGCTGCAGCTTTTACAACAGAGCGGATCGCCTTGGCAATTCTTCCCTGCTTTCCGATAACTTTTCCCATATCTGTAGGCGCTACCTTCAGTTCAACCAGAAGGGTTTTTCCGTTTTCTTTCTCAGTAACCACTACTTCTTCAGGATTATCGACTAGAGACTTTGCAATAACTTCAACTAATTCCTTCATCTTTGCACACCTCTATCCTATTTTTCGATTCCTGCTGCCTTGAAAAGCTTACCAACTACCTCGGTAGGCTGTGCGCCGTTTGCCAGCCACTTCTTTGCCAGCTCCTCGTTAATCTTGAACTCGCTGGGATCAGTTGCCGGATTGTAGGTGCCGATCTCTTCGATACATTTTCCATCTCTGGGAGATCTGGAATCAGCTACAACGATTCTATAGAAAGGAGCCTTTTTCTGACCCATTCTTCTCAATCTAATCTTTACTGCCATGTGTTTCACCTCCTTAGGTTCATTTGATTTATGTTAAAAAGGAAGTTTAAATCTTCCCCTTTTACCACCCTTGCCGCTCATGAGACCGCCATACTGCTTCATCAGCTTACGGACTTGCTCAAACTGCTTTACCAGCTTATTTACCTCGCTGATATCCACGCAAGCGCCTTTCGCGATTCTCTGCTTCCTGGAAGGATTTAAAATCGCCGGATTGGAACGCTCTGCGGGAGTCATAGAAAGGATAATGGCTTCTGTTCTGGCCATGGCCTTTTCATCCACCGCATCCTCAATCTGCTTCATCTGACCGCCCCCAAGACCCGGCATCATGCTGAGTACACTGGAAATACCGCCCATCTTCTTCATCTGGTTCATGCTCTCCAGATAATCATCAAAGCCAAAGGTAGCCTTCTTCAGCTTCTGCTCCATCTCTCTGGCTTTCTCTTCATCGATCTGCTCCTGAGCCTTCTCGATCAGGGACATCACATCTCCCATGCCAAGAATCCTGGACGCCATCCGATCCGGATAAAACTGCTCCAAATCGCTGAGTTTTTCACCCATACCCACATATAAAATCGGTTTTCCGCAGGTGGCTCTGATAGAAAGAGCTGCTCCGCCTCTGGTATCTCCGTCCAGCTTTGTGAGGATCACACCGTCAATGCCGATCTTATCATTAAACATCTCAGATACATTCACTGCATCCTGTCCCGTCATGGCATCTACCACCAGCACGCACTGGTCTACCGCAACAGTCTCTTTAATCTCCTGCAGTTCTCCCATCATGCTCTCATCTACATGAAGGCGTCCGGCAGTATCTAAAAACACTACATTGAAGCTATTTTTTTTTGCATACTCTACCGCCGCTTTCGCGATATTGGCAGGTTTTTCCTGATCTCCAAGAGAAAAGACCTCAACTCCCTGCTTCTCTCCGTTGATCTGAAGCTGCTGGATCGCGGCAGGACGGTATACGTCACAGGCAACCAAAAGCGGCCTGCGTCCCTTACTTTTTAATTTTCCTGCCAGCTTTGCCACTGTAGTGGTCTTACCTGCGCCCTGAAGCCCCATCATCATAACAACGGTTACTTCGGAACTGGGCTTTAAAGCCAGCTCTACTGTCTCAGATCCCATCAGGCGCACCAGCTCGTCATTGACGATCTTGATCACCATCTGCCCTGGGTTCAGCCCGTTCATCACGTCCTGTCCCACAGCCTTTTCCTGAACAGATTTTACAAACTGCTTTACCACCTTAAAACTGACATCCGCCTCCAGAAGAGCCATCTTAACTTCTTTCAGCGCTGTCTTAACATCCGCTTCTGTCAGTCGCCCTTTCCCACGCAGGCTTTTAAACACATTCTGCAGTTTTTCAGATAAGCTCTCAAAAGCCATTGTCACAACTCCTCTAAAATCTCATCGGATATCTGAATGATCTCCTGAAGTCCAGGCATCTGCCCAGTCCGCTCTGCCCAGATCATCTCCTGACGGATCTTACGAACCTGTCCCTGAATCTCCAGAAATTTTTCTACCAGATGGAGCTTTGCCTCATACTCTTCCAACTGCCTATTGCACCGCTTCACCAGATCGTGAACTCCCTGGCGGCTCACTCCCTGCTCTGCAGCCACCTCGCTGCAGGACATATCGTTGCACACCACGTCTTCATAAATCCTCTGCTGATGCTCTGTGAGCAGTTCTCCGTAAAAATCAAACAATAATGTCTGCTGTACAATCTTTTCCATCTGAAATCACCTTACATAGAATACACCATGTTCCCCCGGCTGTCAAGTATTTTTTCTTTACGAACTGTTGTTCGTGTTATTTTGTCTTTGCTTAGCATCAGTGTACAAGAGACAATACGGTCCCCTGTACACTGATGCTATCTTATTGTAAAATCAAGGGGGTTCTGTTTTCCTATTTTCGCCTTATGCCATCTTATTTCATCTTAAATATTTTTCACTTTTTAATGTATCTCTCATACTCTTTCCTCAAATATTGCCCAATCTTCCTACGTAAACATCATTACTATCCCTATTCGACAAGAACGATTATCATAGAATGATTGTATTTGTCCCCACTCATAATGATATTCGGCACCTGTCATTTTCAAAGTGAAAACAGCAAGTGCTTTAAAGCTCCATATTCAATTTGGGTGGCAAGAAGCAGGAAACCTTTTTCGATTTCCCACTTAGTAAAACTGTTTAAATTTAATTGTGTTTGGTCTGCCAGTAATAATATTTACTACAATATTATTTGCCCCCAACATTCGTTATAGTTACTAACCAAAAACAAATTAAAACTATTTAAGGATATATAATTTCTTTATTCTTCACATTTTCCGGATTCTAACTTCTTAATTATTCTACTTTTCCCGCTTAAGGTAAATGGATATCCAGCAGAATCACGCCAAAAGGACTTTCCCTTTGGCAAACTTCCAGTGATTCGCCATCCATAGCCATCTCATATACTTTTTCTGTGACAACAAGATCTGTTTCTTCCCCATTGTCCAACACAATGGTAAGCTTATAATCATCGTCATCCACATCCGGGTCATCTGCATGGCTGTCCACAATAACAGCCGGATAGTGCTGAGCCGGGCCAATAAAGGCTGCGTTGACGCAGTAATGCAACCCGCAGGCAATGGACAGTCCCACCAATCCCATAAACAACCCTGCACCTACCCGCAACCGTCTCGGTGTGCGCAGAACTTGCAGCATCGTCAAAATAGTGGTGATGGACAGCACCCGGAGCAACCATCCCCAATTGCCGTCTGCCTCCTGAAGCACCCAACCGCCCCAGATGTTGCTGACCTGCCAGAAGTAAGCAAATCCAATCAGCAGACAGGGAATAAGCGGTACATGGATATGCATAGCGCTCCACTCAGGAGTGGCGTTTTGAGGGCGGTCACCAAAGAGCAGCACTGGTGCAAACACAAGACAGAACACCAGAAACGGGATAGGTGCCAGAGCGCCGATTTTCATAACAGTGGTAAACTTTGCACCCAAAAGATACAATGGGATGGGGGCAATGACACCAGCGGCAAACAGTAGCATGACAACCCACAGACCCACACGGATGCCCTTGATATGGTCGTGCCATCGGGTGTAGTACTCCTCACGCCATTGGACGGTGCTTTCCTGTTGTTCCTCCTGCTTGGCCTGCTTTTCCATGGTAGGGGTCAGGGTTGCCGTAAGATTGGTGCTTTCAAGCCACTCCGCAAACCGAGGAATGCCCCGCATATTGGTCTCAATGGATGCCAACTTTTTCCCGTCCTTGTTCCGTAAATGGATGGATCGGTTGGCCGTCAGCCGTACCGAAACCACTCGTCCCGGTGCAAATTCTCGTTTCCTGCCCCAACTGCTGATATACAAAATAGAGTTATCTTGGAACACAAACAGAGATCGGTTGCGTTCGGCCAGCAGCATCCACACGCCCAGCAGCATGAATGGTAACCCAATTAGGGTAATTACAAAGGTAAACGCAGCATCAAAAGGCGGTGTCCCAGCCGCGATAACGGCTGCCAGCATCGCAACAAGGGAAAGACACCACTGGATGATTCCAAGCACGGCGACTATTTTCCGTTCCCGCACAACGACGATCGGTGGTTCTGTTTCTTCCGGTTCTTTATGGCGACAGAACAGCAACACAATTCCAAATCCGAGAAGGATCAACAACAGCACAACACCGATTCCCACGCCCATCATATCCAGAGACTCACTTCCGTCGGGAATAGAAATTAGCGGCAGCAGGAACAGCGCAAAGGCGGTAGTAACACTTCCAGTGATCATGCAAGGCCACTTGCTTCCAGGAATAGGTAGGTCATGGGGTGGTTCCAGAGGCTTTTGGGTAGCATATTCCCTCTGAACGGACTCTAACTCCAGCGGTTGCTCCAGTACATGGGAACAGTGAGGGCATTGGGACACATACGCCATTTCACACCTATGGCCTTTCCCGCCCATAGGTAAGGGCTGGCCGCAAGCCGGGCAGATCCAGCAGCGTTGGAAGATCTTTTTTCGCATTTGTTTTAGAATAAAAAGAGAGAGCACCGGAAAAAGAAAGACCAACAGGAGCAGCCAAGGGCTGTTAGCAGTGATCAGGCCAATCATCACGATGGTAAAACACATCGCTGTTCCAATAAGAAAGCGGCTCCCCATCTTGGCGGCCTGCTTGGTGGCGGCAATATAGGTTTCGTTTCCCTGTTTCATTCCTGCCTGCTGAATATCCAATAAAAATGCCTCAATCAGTTCATACAAATCATCCGAATCATCCACATCTTCACTGCTAAATTGATCGTACAGATTTCCGTTTACATACAGCTTTGCACCATCCCTGTTTACCTCAACCTTACTGTGGAGTTGTTTAAGAATCAAGCTGTCTCCTAAAAACTCCAGATGATACTGGGGATATTGCGCTTTTAGACGCTCATACAATTTTTTGAGTTCGTTTT
>CABRXX010000042.1:0-22752 GCA_902475025.1 uncultured Lachnospiraceae bacterium
CTACTGCGGAAAGGCTGGCGGCAAAAGGGTTTGAAGAGGAGCAGATCGCAGAGATTTTGGGTTATGGGTTAAGTGTAGTGAGAATGTGGATCTATTCGGGGGAATGATGGGGGAGATAAGGAAGCTTGGTTTTGCAGGAAAAGCGAAGAGATAGGGCTTATTAATATTAGGACAAAACAGACGAAAAAGAGAATTATAGTACGGAAACAATCGAAAAATCAATCGTAAATTTTTGCGATTGATTTTTTGCGTATTTATGCATATAATATAATCAATAAGGTTGGAAAGGATACGGTTATTATGCGTGAAACGAGAATATTAGAGTTCAAGGAAACGATTACGAATACTTTTTTAAAAACAGTCAGTGCCTTTTCGAATTACGATGGTGGAACCATTCTTTTTGGCGTAGATGATGATGGAAATGTAAAAGGTTTGTCGGATGTAAAGCAGGCGTGTCTGGATATCGAAAATAAAATCAATGACAGCATTTCGCCTCAACCGGATTACACACTTGAAATACAGAATCATGATCAAACGATAAAACTCACTGTTACCAGTGGCCTTCAGAAGCCGTATTTATACAAATCAAAAGCATACAAACGAAATGATACAGCGACGATAGAGGTAGATACTCTGGAATTTTCAAGACTTGTATTGGATGGGAAAAATATTAGATTTGAAGAATTACCTTGTAAAGATCAGGAATTGTCTTTCGAAATTTTACAGAGCAAGCTGAAAGAAAGTATTCAGATTGAAACTTTTAATCAGGATACATTGAGAACATTGAATCTGTATGACAATGTAAATGGTTTTAATAATGCAGCAGGACTTTTGGCGGATAAAAATCATTTTCCGGGAATTGATATCGTTAAGTTCGGAGAAAACATCAGCATTATTCAAAAGAGAACAACTTTTGAAAATACATCCGTTTTGAATGAATATGAAAAGGCACTTGCTGTATTTAGAGATTACTACCAATATGAAGTAATTCAGGGCGTTGACAGAAAGAAGATGGAAAAGATACCGGAAGCAGCTTTCAGAGAGGCAATTGCTAATGCTTTGATCCATAGGGTATGGGATGTGGATTCACACATCAGAGTTTCCATGTTTGATGACAGAATAGAAGTTGTATCTCCTGGTGGATTGCCGTCTGGAATAACTGAAGAAGAATATTTGTCAGGTAAACTTTCTGTTTTAAGAAATAGAAATCTTGCCAACGTGTTTTATAGATTAGGATTTGTCGAGATATTCGGAACTGGAATTACAAGAATAAAACAACTGTATACAGAAGGTCTGATGAAACCGGATTTTGAAGTGTCAGAGAATGCTATAAAAATTGTGCTTCCTTTATTTGAAAAGAATGCTAACTTAACCGAAGACGAAAAAGTGATTTATAAACTCTTGAGCAAGACAATGTTGAAATCAATAAGTGAAATTGCACCATATATACCTTTTGGAAAATCAAAGACAACAAAGCTACTGAAAGATATGGGTGAAAAAGGTGTGATTGCAATCGAGGGAAAAGGTAGAGGCACGAAATATATAATTAAGTAACTGGGGATGGAAAATGTAGAAAGGCTTTATAAGAAAAGTCCAACGGATATTAAAAGGTATTTTGACAAATCAACATTTTTAATCTTTGTAATGCTTATAAAAGACTATAAAAATGTAGATATTGACGAAAAGAAATTGGTAGATGTTTTGAACATGGAAGAATCTTTAACAGCATTGATAAACATAATTCATTGAAATGGTATTTGGATGCAGATGAAGAAAAGACATTATGAGACACGATTTAAAAGAATGCGGAAAGCGTATCCAGCAGCTTCGCAAAGAACGAGAACTTATACAGGAACAACTGGCAGAGAAATTAAATGCCAGTCAGAATACAATTGCTAAGATTGAATCTGGGCTGCGCAGACCAGCTATTGATTTTCTGCTTGAAATCTCGGAGCTTTTCAATGTATCAACAAATTATCTTGTGTTCGCTGGATACTTAGATTATTTGTAGTTTCACCAAAAATATGCGCTTACGTTACGTTTTACAGACGGGGGCAATTTTCCGGTTAATGGTGGCTTGGATGCCAAAGAACTTACCTTACGGTATTTAAATACATGCAAACGCTTGCAGCAGAATTAAACTTTCTGTGGAAAACATCACCATGTAAAGTTTGTTTGCCTGATGCTCAGTGACTGTGACCATGTTGGTATGGCAGCAGAATATCAAAAGAGGACGTAAGGGAAGAAAATAACGACCCCGGACGCCTCCAATGTTTATGGCACCATATGCTGTGTAGGTCAGAAGCATAGATAAAATAATAAGGAACATACTGAGTACAGATGAAGCTGCAAATACAGTTTTATAATGGCCTCTGTCATTTTTGTGGCAGGATTTTTCATTGGCAAGAAGTATTAATCCTGTCAATAAAATGATCAGACAATATCAATTGGCTTCCATGTCCAGTCAGGAGAGTTTTCCCTAAGAATTCCTGAGAGAAGAGGATTTATATTCTGAATCGTGTGCTATAGGATTGCAAGGCAGTTTCCAGAGTTTTGCAAAAAAAAGGAGATTGAGCAGGAAGTGGCTTCTGCATCAGTTGCATTGCCGAGGAGTGTTTTTAATAAATGAAAGTAAAAATGTAAAATGAAATTACAAAGCAATACCAACAGCAATGCTAACGTTTTTTGTGGAAATGCTATAAGCAGGTAGCGGCATGTATGTTGGATAATGAAATAGTATTTATCTCCCACATTTGAAGTGGGGATTGCTAACTTAAAAGCTTCATGTAAAATAGACATCTTATTTAGAAACAGAAAAATCATTATAGCACAGAAAGATCATTGCTCTTGGACTAATTTTTGCTATACGATGAGAAGGATGAATGGAGAAGTGGTTTTATATAACAGCCAGAAATGGATATATTGCAGAAATTTAGAAAATACAAAAAACACTGTTTCAGCCTAGGAACCGATAGCCTATTGCAATGATGAAACTTTTTAATAATCCGTAGCTTTTCACTTGCCTTCCAGATTTTTTAATGATAGAATATAAGAGACTAGAAAACCAAGGAGGAATTGGCTATCGGAAGAAAAGATTCAGTGACCAAAGCGTACATGGGTGAAGATGGCGTTTTTGCAGATGCTTTTAATTATTTTCTTTACCAGGGCAGGCAGGTGCTGGCCCCGGAAGATTTGAAGCCCCTGGATACAGCACAGCTTGGGGTATTTTCGGGAACCGGAAAAGCTGCAGGGACTGCCGTGGAAGCAGTACAGAAGTACCGGGATGTGCTAAAGATAGGGAATGTGAAGAAGGATGACAGGGCCGCCTACCTTTTGCTTGGGGTGGAGAACCAGAGCCAGGTGCATTATGCCATGCCCGTAAGGAATCTGGTGTACGATGCCCTCCAGTATGCCAGGCAGGTAGAGCAGATTGCGGCAGACCACCGGAGGCAGTGTGACTGGAGCGGGCATAGCCGTGGAGAATATCTTTCCGGTTTTTATAAGAAGGATCAGCTTCTTCCGGTGATCACATTGGCGATCTTTTTCAGCCCGGATAGGTGGGACGGTCCGATGACGCTGCATGATATGATGTCTGCGACAGATCCGGAGCTTCTGAAGCTGGTACAGGATTACCGGATCCACTTGATAGAACCGGCAGCCATGGAGACGGAGGATTTCGAGAAGTTGTGCTCCAGTCTGAGGGAAGTGCTGGCATTTATTAAATATTCCAGGGATCCGGAGAAGCTTTCCAAGCTGCTGACCCAGGATCCTCATTTTGAACATCTGGACCGAAGTGCAGCTATGGTGATCAGCGCCTGTACCCACACAGATTTGAATATAAAAGAGGATGAGGAGGCGGTAAATATGTGTCAAGCCATAGAGGCTATGAAGAGAGACAGCCGGGAGGCGGGAGTTGCAGAAGGAAGGGCAGAGGGAAGAGCAGAGGGGAAAGAAGAAGGAATGCTTATTCAGGCCAGAGCTACTGCGGAAAGGCTGGCGGCAAAAGGGTTTG
Source organism: uncultured Lachnospiraceae bacterium (assembly GCA_902475025.1). Lineage (GTDB taxonomy): Bacteria > Bacillota > Clostridia > Lachnospirales > Lachnospiraceae > Merdiplasma. The sequence goes on from CABRXX010000042.1 coordinate 4,013, forward strand.
AAGAGGAGCAGATCGCAGAGATCCTGGGTTACGGGTTAAGTGTAGTGAGAATGTGGATTTATTCTGATGAACAGTAAGGCGGATAAGGGTATCTGTTTTGAAAGTTTTTATATGTGAGATTTTTTTAGAAATGCTTCTGCAGTTTACTGGTGTATAAAATGCCGCATTCTATGCGGCTGCACTTTCCACTGATTTTTTGTAGAATGAAGTTCAAAGAAACTGGAGTATCTTGAGATGCCGGAGTCCTGGCTTACGGTATTTTAAGAATTGGAGGAACATGAGAAATAAGTGATAGTAAGAGAGGCAGGTGAAACCATGGCATACAGTGAGTTAATTAAAAATTTTAATAAGATCCGTGATTATATGCGGGATTTTTATATTTATGGTTTCAAATGCCGTGATGATTATACAAAGAAAAGCGCCAGATCCTATGACAATGAGAAACGGCGGATGGAGAGCTGGCTTGGGGATTATATGCAATTTCGCCGAACCGCTGATGGCAAGGAAGTATTTTTATCCATAGACAGTAGAGTGACGAAACAGAATCCGCTTTATAAAGCATGGAAAACGAAAAGTTTTACAGACGGAGATATTACGCTGCATTTTGTGATCCTGGATATTCTTGCTTCCGGGGCAGAGAAGTCGTTTCTTGAAATAGCCGGACAGATAGATTCTTATTTGGAGGTATTTGATCATGTACGGCTGTTTGATAGTTCCACGATCCGAAAGAAGCTGAATGAGTATGTGAAAGAGGGAATGCTGGTCAGCAGAAGATCAGGAAAAACAGTTCTGTACCGGCGTTCCCAGGAGAACAGTATTCCGAATACAGACATTCTGGATTTCTTTTCAGAAACAGCGCCATGCGGCGTAATAGGATCCTTTCTTTTGGATAAAACAGCCAGGCATGAGAGCTGTTTTGCTTTTAAGCATCATTACATAACAGGGGCTATGGATAGTGAGGTGCTTTGCTCTATATTTGCAGCGATTCATGAAAAGAGAATGATTGCAGTTGAGATGATCAACAGAGAAAAGAATCGGGTTTCGGAAAGTCATCTGGTTCCCCTTAGAGTCAGAAACAGCGTTCAGGGTGGGAGACAGTATCTTATGGCTTATGCGCCGCGGTTTAAGAGAATTACATCGTATCGTTTGGACAATATTATTTCGGTAAAGACAGAAGCGGTTTCAGAACAATTTGATGAGCTTCGGAGAAAGTTAGACAGGCTGGAACCGCATATATGGGGAGTCAGTACAGACAGCAGATCTGGGAAGCGAATGGAGCACGTTGCATTTACGGTTCGCTATACAGAGGAAGAAAAGCATATCCCCAGGAGGCTGGAAAGGGAAAAACGTATTGGCACAGTGGAACATCTAGATCAAAATACAAGCAGATTTTCAGCGGATGTATTCGATGCTGGCGAACTGATCCCCTGGATCCGCACCTTCATTTGCCGGATCACGGATATTTCAATTTCTAACAAGGCATTGGAAGATCAGTTTAAAAAAGATCTTCAGACAATGTATGCAATGTATGGCTTGAAAGGCGGTGACAGCCATGCTGTTTAGTGAATTATATGGGGTTTATTTCCACACGGTTGCTTCGATCTTGACTGCCGCAGTGGATCATACGCTGCAGCCGGGCGAGATGAAGCGAATCATACAGGAGACTGCTTTTGGAGAGAGCATGCTGAATATTCCGGAAGCATTGGGGAAGGAACACTGGCGGCTGATGAAAGACGATGGGACTACCATTATCAGGAATGTTCCGACTATGCCGCTGACGATACTGCAAAAACGCTGGCTCAATGCAATTGCCTATGATCCCAGAATCCGGTTGTTTACAGATGAACCTGCTGTCTTTCCGGATATAGAACCTTTGTTTTTTCCGGAAGATATCAAAGTATTTGACCGATATGGGGATGGGGATCCGTATGAGGATGAAGAATATATCCGCAACTTCCGCTTGATCCTGGATGCCATTAAACATCAATATTCTCTTCAGATCAGTGTCGTAAGCCGTCATGGAGAGCGGATCACAACCAGGACACTTCTGGAATATCTGGAGTATTCAGAGAAGGATGATAAGTTTCGATTGATCGGGACTGGAAGCAAATTAGGGAACACAATTAATTTGGGCCGCATTATCTCCTGCGGGAAATGTGACATAACAGAAAAAAATGTACCTGGAAAGAGAAATCTTTCTCGTCCCCGTACCGTGATTTTTGAAGTTGCAGATGAGAGAAATGCTCTGGAAAGGGCGCTGATGCACTTTGCTCACTTTAAAAAGCAGGCAGAAAAGCTGGAAGATGGCAAATATAAGATTACGCTGTGTTACGATAAAGAAGATGAAACGGAAGTCCTGATCCGTGTGCTCTCTTTCGGCCCTATGATCCGGGTTGTAAAACCGCCGGCATTTGTCAATTTAATAAAGAGGAGATTGCTGGATCAAAAAAGTTGTGAACTGTGACAAGTTCGCAACTTTTTTTCCGTGATAAAGAAGTTCAGACGCAGTAAACTATCGGTATAACAGGATAAGATCAGGAAGGATGTGAATGAAATTCTGGAGGAGTATAAAACAGCCATGAAAGACGTTTATTCTACATCAGTAACGGCCGCCACACTAGATGAAGCGCCTATGGCCTACAAATCTTTAGAAGATATTATTGATGTGATCCGGGATACCGTAGAGATTATTGATATTATGAAGCCAGTGTATAATTTTAAGGCTTCTGAGGAGGATGTACCATGGAAGAAACGGGGTGAAACAAATGAGAGAAAAGATACAAGCGCAGCTTCGGAGGATTGAAGTTCAGGAGAAAGTAAGAATATTATTTGCAGCAGAGTCCGGAAGCCGCGCCTGGGGCTTTGCATCTCCTGACAGTGACTATGATGTACGGTTTATCTATATTAGATCGCAGCAGGATTATCTGAAGCTGAAACCGGATCGAGACATGATCGAATTACCCTTAGATCCTGTGTTGGATATCAATGGCTGGGATCTGCAAAAGACATTAAGATTATTGTATAAATCCAATCCGACTCTGTTTGAGTGGATTTCGTCTCCCATCATTTATCTGGAAACGGCATTTGCAGGCCGGTTGAGAAATCTGGCAGGCAATTATTTTTTCCCTAAAAAGGCAATCTATCACTACATAAGCATGGCGGAGGGAAATTACCGTGAATATCTGAAAAGTGATGAATAGGTGAAAAACAAAAATATCACAAATGATTGTGGAAATATGCTATAGTAAGAGGGAGAATGCAAGGGGGCTTTTGAAACAAAGAAGTGCAGAAGTACCGGACGTGCGCAAGGCAGCGAATGCGAGGAGAGACGGCTGGCCCTATACGGACAGAAAATCTAAGCGGCACCAGGATTGTAAAAAGAGAAAAAGATGCAGGGAGAAAGACGGATATGACGAACGTTAGAAACAGGACATTGGATTATTATAACGAAAATGCAGATGAGTTTATAGCGGGGACCGTTGGAGTGGATTTTCGGAAGACTCAGGATCGTTTTCTGGGCAGACTGGTATCTGGCGCTTATATTCTTGATTTTGGATGCGGTTCAGGAAGAGATACAAAATATTTTTTGGATAAAGGATATAAAGTGGATGCCATAGACGGATCCAGTCAGCTGTGCAGAAGGGCCAGTGCATACACAGGAATTCAGGTAAGGCAGATGTTGTTCCAGGAACTTGCTTCCAGTGAGAAATACGATGGTATATGGGCATGTTCATCGATCCTCCATCTTCCTAAAAAAGAATTAAAAATAGTTCTAAAGAAAATGGGAACTGCGTTAAAGCTCAATGGTGTCTTATATACATCTTTCAAGTATGGCGAATTTGAAGGGGAACGTAATGGACGGTATTTTACGGATTTTACCATAGATACATTTACCAATTTTATGCAGGAAATAGATAGTCTAAAGATAGAGGACTTCTGGCTTACAGGGGATGTAAGACCGGGAAGGGGAGCGGAAAAATGGCTGAATTTAATTCTGCGGAAAAAGTAAAGATTGATTTTGCGGAAGGATATTCTACGGATGTAATGACTGGAGACAGAGACAAGAGAATGTATTTGTATGATCAGTTGATCCGAAGCCTCAAAAAGGCAGAGCGTGTGGATATCATTGTTTCTTTGCTCATGGAATCCGGAGTTAAAATGCTTCTGGGAGGGTTGGAGAATGCATTAAAACGCGGTGCACAGATCCGGATCTTGACAGGAAATTATCTTGGGATCACTTTCTTTTTGGTTGTACAGATTTTTGCACAGCTACTGTGGCATACTGATTGTATTAGAAATCCATGGAACATATGCTGAGAAAATTAGAGAAACGGAGGTACTGGCAAATGAAAGGGTACAATACAGGAGACGGATACATGGGATTTGTGGATGGCAGATATATGTTATTTGCCAGTGAAGCCGATTATTGAGTAGATGAACGATGGAATGGAATAGGAATTGTATTATGAGGGGCGGAAGATTGCGCGGCCGGTGATTTTGTAGTAGGATATACGGGAGACGGTTGCGCGTTTTTTTGCCTTTAAAGGGAAAAGGCTGGAGACCGGGCGGCGCAAGAACAGGAAAATACGGAGGAATGTAACAGGATGAAGATTGCGGTGACTTATGACAACGGAACAGTATTTCAGCATTTCGGAAGAACGGAATTTTTTAAGGTATATGAGGTGGAAGACGGAAAGATTCTCTCTAGTGAGGTGATCGGTTCCAACGGCACCGGTCACGGAGCCCTGGCCGGATTGCTGGCGGACAGAGGAATCGATGTGCTGATCTGCGGCGGGATCGGAGGCGGAGCCCAGAGCGCCCTGGCAGAGGCAGGAGTGGAGCTTTGCGCCGGCACCCAGGGAGATGTGGATCAGGCGGTGGAAGCGTACCTAAAAGGAGAATTGGTGTCTTCCGGGGCAAACTGTGACCATCATCACGGGGAGGAACATTCCTGCGGCGACCACGAAGAAGGGCACGGCTGCGGCGGCCACGGGGAGGGCCATGGCTGTGGAGATGGCTGCGGCGGATGCCATGGGGCCAGCGATATTACCGGACGGAACGTGGGAAAGACCTGCCGCACCCATTACAGAGGCACCTTTAACGATGGAACGCAGTTTGACTCCTCCTATGACCGGGGAGAACCGCTGGAGTTTGTGTGCGGCGCGGGCATGATGATCCACGGATTTGACGCCGCGGTGGCTGACATGGAGGTGGGCCAGGTGATGGACGTCCATCTGATGCCGGAGGAGGCATACGGTATGCCTGATCCCAACGCTATTTTTACCATTGAGACGGCCCAGCTTCCGGGATCAGAGGAGCTTCAAGTGGGACAGCAGGTATATTTAACCAGCCAGAACGGACAGCCCTTCCCAGTGAAAGTGACTGCCAGAGAGGGAAGCACCATCACCTTTGACGCGAACCATGAGATGGCGGGAAAAGAATTGAACTTCCGGATTGAGCTGGTGGAAGTGAAGTAAAATACCCTGCTGGGGAGGAAGCAGGCAGAGATGACATCGATGGACCAGAAACTCCGCACGTTCTATCTGATGGACATTATGCTGGAGCGCACGGATGACAATCATCTGTTAAACGCAGCCCGGCTGTGCGATATTTTAAAAAGTGAATACGGTATATCCACGGATCGGCGCACCATATACGCGGAGATGGAGATCCTGTCTAAGTACGGGTTGGATGTGCAGCAGAAGAAGGGGAAGAATCCCGGCTACTATATCGGGGCCAGGGAGTTCAAGCTTCCAGAGATGAAGCTTCTGGTGGACGCAGTGCAGTCCTCAAAGTTTATCACGGAGCGAAAATTCAGGGAGCTGATCAAGAAGCTGGAGACGCTGTGCCGCCGGTGGGACATGGCCGCCCTGTCAAAGCAAGTCTTTATCGTCAACCGCCCTAAGACGGAGAATGAGACCATCTACTACAATGTGGACGATATTCACACGGCTATCTACGGGAACCGTGAGATCACTTTTCAGTATGCGGAGTGGGCCATGAAAAAAGAGTTCCATCTGAGACGGGGCGGGGCCATGTATGTGGTCAGTCCCTGGGCGCTCACCTGGAACGATGAGAATTATTACCTTGTGGCATACGATGACAAGGCAGGTAAAATCAAACATTACCGGGTGGACAAGATGCAGCGCATGGAGGTGCTGGAGACGGAGCGCAAGGGAGAGGAAGCCTTCCGGGGTTTTGATCTGCGGAGTTTTCCAAGAAAACCTTTGGCATGTACGGAGGCCGGGACAAGGTGGTGACGCTGTTGTGCGGCAGGGAGCTGGCCGGGATGGAGCTGGACCGGTTCGGAACGGACGTCTGGATGGTTCCGGTGGATGAAGAGCATTTCCGGGCAAGGGTGTTGGTGTCGGTGAGCCCTCAGTTTTCGGCTGGGTCACCGGCATCGGGAAAAACCTGCGGATAGAAGGGCCGGATCAGGTGCGGAGGGAATACCTGGAGTATGTGGAAAACATTCTGGCTGGGTATCAGATGGCTGCCGGGAATGGACGAAGAGAAAATGCCGGGGAGGAGTGAATGGGGCATGGCGCTGTACGCGTTGGGTGATCTGCATCTTAGCTTTCAGGCAAAGAAGCCCATGGATGCCTTCGGGAAAGTCTGGAAGAATCATGAGAGGAAAATAGAAAAGTACGTCAATCGGATCGTGAAGCCGGAGGATACTCTGGTGCTCACCGGAGATCATTCCTGGGGCAGAAAGCTAGAGGAATGCCAGGAGGATCTGGCCTTCATCGAAAACCTGCCGGGCCGCAAGATTTTGCTTCGGGGAAACCATGATATGTTCTGGGACGCTAAGAAGACAGGACGGCTGAACGAGCTGTTCTCCGGCCGGCTGTTTTTCCTGCAGAATAATTTTGCTCCATACGGAGACTACGCATTGGTGGGAACCAAGGGATATACCTTCGAGGGGCCCTTTTATCTGGAACGCAGAGGTCGGGTGGTTGGTTGGGATGAGGAGCAGGAAGCCCAGGCAAAGAAGCTGGTAGCCAGAGAGATGGAACGGCTGCGGGAATCCTTTCGCCAGGCCAGGGCCGCCGGATACCGGAAGTATGTGATGTTTCTCCACTATCCGCCCACCAGCATTCTGGAGGAAACCTCCCCCTTTACGGAGATTGCGGAGGAATACGGCGTAACTGCCGTGGTGTATTCCCACTGCCACGGAGAGCGGCGGTTCGCAGACAGCATCCAGGGAACCTTCCACGGGATCCGGTATATGCTGGTGTCGGGGGATTACCTGGATTTTCATCCGGCGCTGGTGCTGGAGTGAGCGAGACTTGAAGAAAGGGATGAGAGAGATGCAGCAACTGGACGCGATTGAGGAGACCTCCTACCTGTCGGTTCCCAATGCCCGGATATACCGGAAAATTATGCGGTATTTTTACCGGGAATATGAAAAAATGCGGTATCGGCTTTGCAAAGAGGATGTGTTTGAGCTGATCAGGCAGGAGGAAGAATTCCACGACTATACGATGCAGGACCTGGAACAGGATCTGGCGGCGCTGGTGAAATGGAAGAACCTGACTCCGATTCAGGATCCGGGGCGGGTGTATACCATTGCGGATTACAAAAATAAACAGTACCGTTATACCATGTCGGAGTACGCCGTGGAGATCGAACGGCTGACAGTGCGGCTGGAAAATGTATTTCTGGAATCCGGAAATCTTTCCACAAATTATTTTGTGCGGCTGGAGAAGAGCCTGGAAGAGGCGGAGGCCATGGAACAGGCCAGCCTGAAAGAGGTAAATGAGTGGTGGAATCTGCTCCAGGAGGATTTTCGCAGACTGAACCAGAATTATCAAGACTATCTGAGGGATTTCTATTCCGGCAAAGCGGACCGGCTGATGAAATCAGTGGAATTTATCCTTCACAAGGATAAGTTTATCCGCTATCTGAATGAGTTTGTGCAGGAGCTGCAGCATCATTCCCGGAGGATTGAACAGATCCTGAAGCGATCTATGGACCGGATCGAGGGCGTCATGCTGGAGCGGGTAGTGCAAAGTGAGCTGGATATTCCCCATGCGGTGGTGGAAGCCCGGGGAGGGTCGGAGCCGAATATCAGGGAGAATGTGACGGGAAAATGGAGCTCTCTGAAGAACTGGTTTCTGGATTCCGGAAGGCAGGAATGTGAGGCGAAGCGGGTGCTTCGGATTACCAACGAGGTAATTCGAAACATCATCCAGAATGCGGCTCTGATTGTTCAGATGCAGAACTGGGGAATCAGCAGAAAGGAAGACTACCGAAGGTTTCTGGAGTTGTTTTTGAAATGTGAGAATCTGGAGGAAGCCCATCGGCTCTCTGCCCATGTGTTTGGCATTCAGCGGGTCGAGCATTTCCGGACGAACAGTCCTAGGGAAGCGGACTCCATTAATGAGAGTATTTTTGCGGAAGAACCGGCGGAATATCTGCTGAAACCCCATACCAGAGCCTACCGGGAAAAGCGGGACCGGACGGGATTTTCTGATAAATCCCTGGAGAAACTGATTCAGCGGCAAAGGTATCTGGAACATGCGGCGAAACAGCGGGAGATTGTGCTGCGGTATATCAAAGACCAGAAAATCGTGTTTGCGGATATCACGGAGAAAATAACGGAAAGTACGAGAACGATATTTTTGCAGTGGATTGGCCAGGCGGGCATGAATTCGGAACACCGGGGAAGAACCGAGTACGGGCAGGAATACCGTCTGGTCCGCGCAGAGGGAAACTGCGTGCTTCACTGTGAGGATGGGGATTTGACCATGCCGGCGTATGTGATGGAGTTTCAATAAAACAATGAATGAGATAAGGACACTTTTAGAGGAATTCTGGGTCTGCAGAGAACAGAACCGGGAAAAATATTACAGAGTAAAGAGCGAGGTGCCGAAGTTCCAGAAATTTGTGCGGGAGCAGCTGGGCTGGAAGCTGATCCACACGGAGAGCCTGATAAAGCTGGAGAAAATTCCGGCCCATGCGGAGAGCTTTATGGGGATCCAGGAGTTTTTGGAGATTCGGGATTACTGCATCTTATGCGTTGTGCTGATGTTTCTGGAGGACCGGGAGGATCAGGAGCGGTTCCTTTTGTCGGAACTGATCGACTTTGTGGAGACGGGATTGAAACCGTATATGCAGATTGACTGGACTTCCTTCAGTCAGCGCAAATCCCTGGTCCGGGTGCTTCAGTATCTGGAGAAGCTGCAGATACTCCGGGTATATGAGGGCAGCAGCGAGGCATTCGGACAGGAAGAGGGGCGGGAAGTGCTGTATGAGAATACAGGATATTCCAGATACTTTGCGGTGAGCTTTGCCAAAGACATTTCAGAGTGTGAATCCTGGAAGGACTTTGAGAAAGCGGATTTTGAGGAGTTTTCCAAGGATCGGGGAACCAGGCGAATCAACCGAGTGTACCGGCAGCTTGCGGCCTGTCCGGCGCTGTACTGGACTGCGGCGGATGATCCGGATTCCCTGTATCTGAAAAATCAGAGGCAGTGGGTGAGAAAATATCTGGAAGAAAATCTGGGCGGACGGCTGGACATCCACAGAAACGCGGCGTTTTGGATGCTGGAGGAGGGAGAAGTTTTCGGCTCGGTTCACCCGAGAGACGCCATGCTTCCGGAGGCGGTTTTGCTGCTCTGCGCCAGAATCCAGGAGATGGTAAGAGCCGGAGATCTGAGTCGGGATGAGGACGAGTGCATACGGATCAGCCGGGAGCGATGGAGCCGCCTGGTTCTGGAGCTGAAGAAAAGCTGGAAAGAGGCCTGGAGCAAGGAATACAGGGTGATGGATGATGAGAAGCTTCTGGATCGTGTGCTTCAGTACATGAAGGACTGGATGATGCTGCGGGAGGAAGAGGACGGGCGGATCGTTTTGATGCCGGCTGTCGGAAAACTGGAGGGACATTATCCCAGGGACTACACAGGAGGGGAGATAAGATGAGCGGCCGCTGGAAAATGAATCGAATTGGTTTTGTGAACTTCTGGCTTTACGATGAGGAAGAGTTTCCGTTTGAGGACGGCAGACTTTTGCTGAGGGGCCAGAATGGTTCCGGAAAATCCATCACCACCCAGAGCTTTATTCCCTTTATCCTGGATGGAGACCGGACGCCGAGCCGCCTGGATCCCTTCGGCTCCAGCGACCGGAGAATGGAATACTATTTTCTTGGGGAGGAGGGAAAGGAGGAGGCCACCGGCTATCTTTTCCTGGAGTTTAAAAAAGAAGATGAGGAGGTTTACCGCACCATCGGAATCGGCCAGAGGGCCAGACGGGGCAGATCCATGGACTTCTGGGGATTTCTGATTCTGGACGGCCGGAGGATCGGCCAGGATATCTGGCTGTACCGGGAGGCGGGGAGTGTAAAAATTCCCTGTGACAAAAGGGAACTGAAACAGAGGCTGGGAGAGAACAATCTGATGACAGACAGTCCGGGAGAATATAAAAAGCTGGTAAATCAGTATATTTTCGGTTTCCGGAAGCTGGAACAGTACGATCAGTTTATCCGGCTTCTGGTCAAAGTGCGTGCGCCTAAACTTTCAAAAGAATTCCGGCCTTCCAAGGTGTATGATATTCTGAATGATTCTCTGCAGACCCTGACGGACGAGGATTTGCGGATCATGGTGGATGCCATGGAAAAGATGGATGAGATTCAGGAAAGCCTGGATACTCTGGAGAGAGCCTTTGAAGATGTGAAAATTATCCGCACAGAGTATATCCGATATAATCAGTATATGTTGGCGCAAAAGGGAAAGGCATACCTGGACGGGAACCGAAAAGTCAAAGAGTCCAGAGACCGTCTGGACAAGCTGACCGCTCAGAAACAGGAGTTTGCGGAACAGATCCGGGACAAACGGCAGAAACTTGCCGAGCGGGCCGGGCGGGAAGAACTGCTGCTGGCGGAGAAGGAGGGACTGCTGGACACCGATATGGAGGATGTGGACCGCAGACTGACCGAGGCACGCCGGAAGCAGCAGGAACTGCAGCAGCGGGAGCGGGAGTGGGAAAAGAGAGCGGAAGAGTGCAACAGCCAGATCTTTCTTTTTGAGCAAAACCTGAAGGCGTTGCAGGGAGAGCTGGGAAGCCAGAGAGAGAGCCTGGAAGAGCAGAGACAGGAACTGGCAGAGCAGCAGGAGATTCTGCGCTGGGAGGGGCATGAGGAAGCCGTGAGGATGCTTGTCCTGGAACAGGCGGGCGCGGCGGAGAGCATCTCCCGGAAGTTGGCGGAATACAGAAAGCAGCTGGCAGAGTGCAGAAAGGCAATTCGGTTCTATGAGGAAGCTGTCCGGCTGTATGACGAAGCGTCCCGGACACTGGAAGAGCTGGAGAGAAAACGGGCGGAGTGGGAGCAGGCCCAGGAGAGAGCCCAGGAGCAGGCCCAGGACTGCCGGGAAAACTGGATCGCGTCGGTGTTTCAGGCGGAGAAGACGGCGCGCGCATGGAAGCCCCAAAGGGATGTTCTGCTGGATGTGGAGAAGCGGATGAGGGATTACCGGGAGCTTTCAGATGCCGGAGCCATTCAGGAACTTCTGCGCCTGGACTATGAGCGGCAGCGGCAGGCCCTGCTGGATCAGCGGGGCGATAAACAGCGTGCCTATCATGAAAAGGAGACCGAACTGGAAGAGATTTCCCGTGAGCTTGCCAGAGTGAAAAGCTGTGAGGAACTGGAGCCGGATCGGGATGAGCAGACGATGCGTTCCAGAGAGGCGCTTGCCAAAGCTGGCATTCGTGCCGTTCCCTTCTATAAGACGGTGGAATTTTCCGAGCAGCTCACGGAAGCAGAATGTGCCAGGCTGGAAGCTCAGCTTCAGGGGATGGGACTTCTGGACGCTCTGGTGGTGGCCCGGGAGGAAATACCGAGCATTCAGAGGGAATGTCCGGAATTTCTGGACAGCCTGATTTTGGTGGAGCAGGAAGGATCCGTTTCCTTTCCCGGCCTGAAGGTCAGTGAGAAGCTGGAACCTGAAATGCAAAGAGAGGTTCTGCGGATATTGAACAGCATCGGATTAGACGCCGGGGAGGTTACTGGAAATTTGGATGACCTTCAGGGAGCCGGAGCGCGCGTCGGCGAGGATGGAAGCTTTCGTCAGGGACTTCTGGTGGGAAGAGCCGGGAAAGAAGGAGCGGCAGAATTTGTAGGGCAGCTAGCCCGCCAGAGGAAAAGAGCGCAGCAGATTGGCCGACTGGAAGCGCAGATCCGGGAGGTGGAGATCAACCTGGAACAAATGGGCGGGGAGATCGCTGCGCTGGAGAAAAAACTGGGGCAGTTGGAGCAGGAATACAGGGAGCTTACCGATTTCTCGGAGCTCAACGAGGCGCTTCTGGAGGTTCAAAAATGCGGAGTGGAACTGGGGATTGCCCAGCAAAACGCCGCACAGCAGGAGCGCAGAGCCAGGGAGGCTGCCCGGAGAAAGGATGATACCTATCAGCGGATGTTGCAGCAGTGCCGCCCGCTCCCCTATGGAAGAACAGAAGCGGAGTATGAGGAAGCAGAGATGACCCTGGCGGAATACGAGTCCGTCTGGCAGAAATGCAGGGGGTTGCTGCTCCAGATATCCGGGATCCGGGAGAAAACTGCTCTGCAGGAGGACCGGATCGACCGGGAGAAGGAGTCGCTGGATCAGGCGCTGTCGGAAAGACAGCGCTGCAGCGTGGAGAAGGGCGCCTGTGAGGTTCAGATACGCCAGTGTGAGGAATATCTGAAACGGCCGGAGATCCGTGAGCGGGCACAGCGTCTGGAACAGGTGAATGCGGAACTGAGCGCGATACAGAAAGAGTGCAGCAATTTGAAAGTGGATACCGGAATACTGGAAGGCAGCCTCGGCAGCCTGGAAAAGGAGGAACCGGAGCGCAGGGAGGCCCTTGTCCGGGCCATCGGGGAGGAAACTGTTCTGAGAAGCTGCTTTGAGGAAGAACTGTCTCTGAAACTGCTGTTTGGCCGGGAGAGTCTTTCCCTGGAGGAATGCGCCCGCAAGGCGCAGAGTATGCTGCGGGAAGGGGACAGGAACCGGGAAGCGGCGGAGATGCTGCAGGCGCTGTACCAGGTATTCCAGAGGCATAATGGGAATCTGGCCAGGTATGGAACTTCTCTGGAGGAGTGCTTCGGCACAGAGCAGGGAGAAGAACAGACCGGGGCGACCGGAGCCCTGCGGAAGCGTGTGCTGGTGGTGTCTGTCTGGAACGGAAAGAAGGTCTATCTGGAGGAGTTTTATCAGATACTGAAAAACGCCATCGATGAGACAAGACTCCTGATCCAGCAGAAGGACCGGGAACTGTTTGAAGATATTCTGTCCCAGACCATCAGCCAGCAGATGACGGATCGGATCGCGGAAAGCCGGAAGTGGGTGGCGGATATGTCAAAGCTGATGCAGCAGATGGATACCTCCATGGGGCTCTCCTTCTCTCTGGAGTGGAAACCGAAGAAAGCGGAAAATGACGCGGAACTGGATGTGGCGGAGCTGGAGCAGATTCTGCTTCGGGACCGGGATCTTCTGACCGTGGAGGATATTGAGAAGGCCGCCTCCCATTTCCGCAGCAAGATCCGGACAGAAAAGAGAATACGCCAGGAAAATGGCGGTGTGATCAATTATATGGATCTGGTGCGTGAGGCCATGGACTACCGGGGCTGGTTCGAATTTCAGATGTACTGCCGGCGAGGAGAAGAGCCCAGGAAGCCTTTGACCAACGCGGCCTTTAACCGGTTCAGCGGGGGAGAAAAGGCCATGGCCATGTATGTACCCCTCTTTGCGGCGGTGAACGCCCAGTACAAAAAGGCGGAGAACAGCGATTATCCCCGCATCATTGCCCTGGATGAGGCCTTCGCCGGCGTGGATGATAAAAATATCAGCAGCATGTTTGAACTGGTACACAAGCTGGATTTCGACTATATCATGAATTCCCAGTCTCTCTGGGGATGCTATGAGACGGTAGACGGGCTACGGATTGCGGAGCTGCAAAGGCCCATGAATTCCCAGATTGTAACGGTAATCCGCTACATCTGGAACGGCCATGAGCGAATTCTGGAGGAACAATAAATTGGAATGCGCGGAATATTTCCGGAGCCAGGCGGGATACCGCCGCTGCTTCGAGGAACTACTGAAAAAATGGACGTCCTACGGCCACCCGGCCGGGATGATTACCCTTGAGGCCGCATCGGAGGAAGAACGTCGTCTGCTGGGCGGTATCCTGGGAAAGACCTTCTATGATTCAAAGATCCGGTTTTCCTTTGCCGATTTTGAGCGGGGGCTGCAGCGGACACGCTTCGCTCCCGTGGATATGAAGGAACTTCTGGAAAGCTATTTTGGGAAAGAAATTTCCACCAACCAGGAGGAGAAGGAGAGAAAACGGCAGGCGAGAGACCGGTTTTTTGAGGAATTGTATGCATCCTTTGCGGATAACACCGGGAAAGACGCAGCCGTGGAAATGTCCGGGAAAATGGATAGGGAAATATCCGGGAAAAATGTCGGAGAAATAGGCGCAGAGACGGGCGCCCACCGCTGGATCCGGCAGATGATGGAGGATAAGACCTGGGGCTTTTGGCTGCTTTCCAGGGAGTTCGCGAAAAATAAAAAAGCAGCCAGAGAGCTGGGAGAAAATACGGGGAGAGCGCTCCAGGAGCTATTTCCGGTTTTGCCGGGGAGAGAAACGGAAGGATCCGCAGAAGCGTTTCAGGAAACGATTCTGGCTGTCTTTGCCGCGAAGATCTGCGGGAATCCCCACTATTTTGACCGGGGGACTCCGGGAGGGCAGCTTCTGACAAATGGGCTCTGCTGTATCATGGGGCAGACTCTGCCGGAAAATGCCCATCAGTGGAAGGAGCGGCTTCTTCAGGCAGGGATTGCGCCGGATTATGTATCCAGCATGGTTCATGCCTACGGCATCGGGCTAAAGATACCGGAGGGGAGACATCCTGCCCTGGAAGCCTTCCGGGCGCGGAGAGAAGCCTGCGTGATCACCCTGGAAAATCTCAGGAATGCGGTGGGAGCCTGGGCGCCGGGAAAGCGGATGTTTGTGGTGGAAAACGAGATGGTATTCAGTTTCCTCACAGAGCAACTGCGAGGCCGGAAAGCGGATGTGGGGCTGCTTTGCACCTCCGGACAGCTGCGGACAGCAGCCGTGAAGCTGCTGGAACTGTTTGCCGAGGCCGGATACCGGATCTGGTACAGCGGAGACATGGATCCTGAGGGAATCGAGATTGCTGACCGCCTGTGGAAGCGCTTTAAAGGCGGTGACTTTAAGGGCAGCGTAGAAATCTGGAGGATGTCGTCGGAGGACTATGGGAGGGGAAGCTCAGGAGAGGTTTTGAAAGAGTCCAGGCTGACCCGGCTGGATAAGGTGGAGCATCCGGTACTAAAGGAAACGGCGGACTGTGTGCGGGAGAAGAAGCGGGCCGCGTATCAGGAAAATATTCTGGAAGCCCTGCTGGGGGACCTGCTGAGCGCAGAAGAGTAGAATGGAATGCGGATACAGGAGGCAATGCGGGGCGGGGCCTCGACAGCGGATGATCCTGATTGGAGAAAGGAGAGGATGGGCGGTATGGAGACGGGGGATGGGCTGAGGGATCTGGACATTCTCCGGGCGATCATGGGGGAGACGAACCGGTACATCCGGGAATTTACCCGGGAGTGAGGGGAAGGGGATCGCCACGAAAGCGGGAAGCGTTAATCTGCAAAAAGCAAAGGGAGGAGCAGAGTGCAGAAGAATAACGAGATTGTAATATTTGAGACGGAAGATAATCAGGTGCTTTCTGTAATTGAAAAATACAGCAATGCGCTGGATCTTCTGGATCCTTACGATCACCAGACTATGACCCGGCCGAAAGGAAACAAAGCAACGTATGTTCTGGAATAGGAAGAATGTATGAGAGTGATTCAAAGCATGTGTTTTGGCGATGAGTCAGATCTGTTCGGCAAAGAAAAGGATGATTCGGGTAAGAAGCTTATGCTCAGAAGGAAAAATATCGGGTGTTATCCAGGCTTGCACGGTTTTATGCTGAATTTGAAGGAATTCATCCCTTTATAGACGGGAATGGCCGCACGGGGCGTCTGCTTGTAAATCTGGAATTAATGAAAGCAGGGTATCCGCCGATTGATATTAAATTTGCAGACCGGGGTGCCTACCATCTAAGAAGTAGTAACACCCCCTATTCTTACTACGGTTCAGCCGATGAAAACTATATATGTACAAATCCCTTTTTCGGGGGTACTAGAAGGCACCATGCAGCATTGCAGGTGTCTTTTTTGGAAGAAATGGAAGTATTGTTCCGTTAATTTATTAAATGTTGTTCCGATATTATTGGTATTATTCCGATAAAGGGGTATACTATATCTTAGATTGGAGGGATAGGCTATGTTTATGACAGTAAAACAGGCTTCTGAAAAATGGGGCATTTCTGATAGAAGAATCCGAGTTCTTTGCTCTGAAGGGAAAATTCCGGGTGCGTACCAGGAAGGACGTGGTTGGAAAATTCCTGTGGATGCAAAGAAACCTGCCGATGGTCGTTACAAATCAAAGGAGAGCCTTTTGGCTCAAATCGACCGTAAAAAGGTTGAGTTGGACGGTAGAAGACCTTTAACAGCGGGCGAAGTAGCAAGGTTTAAAGAGGAGTTTATCGTGGAATACACATACAACTCTAACGCCATCGAAGGAAATACACTTACCTTGCGAGAAACAGACTTGGTACTCCGAGGTCTTACGATTGACCAGAAACCATTAAAGGACCATATGGAGGCGGTCGGTCATAAAGAGGCATTTGATTTTGTGAGTGAACTTGTGAAAGATAATGTTCCGATTAGCGCGAGCATCATCAAGCAGATTCACTACCTCGTCCTTGCTGATAAGAAAGAAGACCGTGGCGTATACCGCAGAGTTCCGGTTCGTATTATGGGCGCACAGTATGAACCCGTGCAGCCGTATCTTATTGAGCCGAAGATGGAACAGTTGTTGCGTGATTTTGCTGAAAGTACAGAGCATATCGTAACAAAATTGGCTCGTTTCCATATCGAATTTGAGGGCATCCATCCTTTCATTGACGGTAACGGTAGAACCGGAAGGCTGCTTGTAAATCTTGAGTTGATGAAAGCAGGATTTCCGCCTATCGACATTAAGTTTACAGATAGAATTGCCTACTACAATGCATTTGATGAGTATCATGTTAAACATAATCTTTCCGTGATGGAAAATCTGTTTGCAGGATATATCAATGCAAGACTGGATATGTATTTAGATATGTTGCAGGACTAACCGACCTGCTTTTGAATAAGGAGGTCACCTATGCCTTTTGAGATAGTAAGAAATGATATTGTAAATATGCAAGTGGATGCGGTGGTAAACACTGCAAATCCGAACCCTGTCATAGGCTCCGGCGTTGACAGCGGAATACATAAAAAAGCAGGACATGAGCTGCTTGCGGCAAGACAGAAAATTGGCTGTATTGAGTTCGGTGATGCGGTTATCACTCCCGGATTTGGATTGGATGCCAAGTATGTTATTCATACGGTAGGTCCCATTTGGGAGGATGGCAACCACGGAGAGGAGCAGATTCTGTCTTCGTGTTACAGAAAGTCCCTGGCCTTGGCTAAAGAGCATGAGTGTGAGTCTATCGCATTTCCTTTGATAGCCACAGGTAATTATGGCTTTCCGAAGCCTCTCGCTCTGCAAATTGCTGTCCGTGAAATCAGCACTTTCCTTTTGGGAAATGAAATGCAGATTTACCTGGTTGTGTTTGGTAAAGAGGCTTTCGCATTGTCGGAGAAACTGTTCAAGTCCGTCAGTAGCTATAAGGAAAAAATATAGCGAAGAAAGTTGGTCATACCATCGGAGATGCTGTTGCAGATGCAAGTGAACGTGCTATGGTTTTTTCGGAAGAGAACTTCAGAAACAAAAAAGAAATGGAACGTCAAAAGTTGTTCTTTGGAGTAATTAGTCTTTATAACGAGGGGCTTGAAACGTTCATGAAATCATAAAGGTGATGGATATGGCAGAATTACAGGATGTAAGATACGGTTGGGATTTTATGGCAAAGCTGATGGGTGCTGACTTGGCAGGTAGCAGTGCTTATGCAGACTATGCTGCCAATGTATTGCAGAATCAGCAGATAGCCGCTCAAAATTTACATATACAAGAAATAAAG
The DNA here is from genome assembly GCA_902475025.1 of uncultured Lachnospiraceae bacterium. GTDB lineage: Bacteria > Bacillota > Clostridia > Lachnospirales > Lachnospiraceae > Merdiplasma. The sequence goes on from CABRXX010000042.1 coordinate 22,122, forward strand.
ACGGTGGAATTTAAAATTTCATTTTAGGAGTGATTTATATATGATGTGAATCGAAACCAGCTCAGTAAAGGGCTGGTTTCTTTATCGGCAAAATTGTTGCCTAATTGCGTAAAGTTAATATTTCAAAAGTCAATTTTTGTTTTTCTCTGATGATGTTCTTTACAGTTTTAAGGAACGATGAAGAGTTATCGTTTTTTGAAAAGAACTATTGACGGTAACTTCAAAAGCTGTATAATGAGCTTAACAGAACCCACCACGCCTCTGATTTTCATGCGCAACCCGGTGGGACTTTTTTATTTATAGGGTATTTTATTTATCAACATCTAACGGTGAAGTGCTGCCGATAAGCACTTTGCCATTTTTACGTTAAGAGGGAGAAAGAATCATTAAACACGGCAAAATAAAATCAAGATATATTATAATAAATTGGATTTATTGCCGATATTATGGTATAATAACGAAGAAAGTAACTGTCGTGCTTGCACGAACAGCCATTTGACGAGAAAATCATCGAGACGATAGTCGAGATGGTATACTTATAACGATAGATTTGTGACTGAAAAGTAATCGCATGAAGAATGTGGGGTAAGCTATGCTTGAAAATAAATTAGGTATTACAGATTCTACAGAA
>CABRXX010000043.1:0-22616 GCA_902475025.1 uncultured Lachnospiraceae bacterium
TTAGAGGCTCCTGAAAAAGTTGCCGCAAAAATACTTGAATTCTTCTAAAAACAAAAAGGAATGCTGTAAAATTTCCTGTGGTATCTTTTCGGGTAATTTTCTACAAAAACGTGTTAGTTTTTGTAGAAAATTACTCGAAGAACCATTGGCTTGAATCATTTACAACATTCCTTTTTTTCTTTTTATTTCGTATCGTCCTGATTTGTATAAAATATAACTTTAGCATTAGTGTACAGGGGACAATACACCTCAAGCCATGAGATTTACCAAATTTTCGGTATTTCCCATGTACACGGACGCTGCCTATTTAAACCAACACAATTTATCGTTCATCGTCCAAATCACAACGGTTCTTTCGACGGTGTTCCTGATTTTCTGGGATATTTTCCAGGAGTTTTCCGCACTTTGTGGATAACTATCAGAGAACGGTCTATTTCACTGCCGGGAAGCTGAAACTTCTCTACTTTTTCCACGACTCCGCCCAAAAGTTTTACTGCCCGCTCTGCTTCTTTTAACTCTATATCGATATTTCCCGATTTATAAGAAACAAAATTCCCTCCTACTTTTACATAGGGAAGACAATACTCCGAGAGGGAAGACAGATTTGCCACTGCTCTGGAAACACAAAGGTCAAAATTTTCTCTGTAATCTTTATTTTTTGCCAATTCCTCCGCCCGTCCATGAATTGCAGAAATTTTTTCTAATCGACATTTTTCGATTAGTTCCTGTAGAAATCGAATCCGCTTATTCAAAGAATCCAACAACAGAAACTCCGGATTCGGAAATGCAATTTTTAAAGGAATTCCCGGAAATCCTGCACCGGTTCCCAGATCCAGTATTTTCTCAGTCACATTCAGATCTGACACCTTCACAACTGCCAGACTGTCCAAAAAATGCTTTACCATAACCTCTGAAAATTCTGTGATTCCTGTAAGATTCATAACTCTATTCTTTTCTGTTAAGTACTCATAATAAATTAAAAACTGCTCTATTTGTCTGTCAGAAAGAGTGATGCCAAGACTTTCACAGCCGTCTGTCAAAATTTTCGTATCGTACTCCATATTCTCTAATCCCTCCTTCTATTACTGGATATCCACGCGGTTTGGAAGCGCTGCCGCATCCCGGTCTCCACAGAGCTTTTTCCTCTTATTTTCTCCTTGCCCTCAATCAGCGTATAGCGAACATCAGCATTTTGGAACACTTTCCAGATAGATCAGCAGCACAGAAAGATCTGCCGGAGATACCCCCGAAATTCTGGATGCCTGCCCCATAGACAGCGGTCTGATCTGTTTTAACTTCTGTCTGGCCTCTGTACGAAGACTGGGAACCTGATCATAGTCCAGATCTCCAGGAATTTTTTTGGTTTCTAATTTTTTAAACTGTTCCACCTGTTTTTGCTGTCTGGTAATATACCCCTCGTATTTTATATTAATATTTACCTGTTCCTGCACCTCTTCCGGTAAATCCGGCCTGCCTTCATCAATCTCTGAAAGCATCTGATAAGTAAGCTCCGGTCTGCGAATCAGCTCTCCCAGGGTGGAAGAGGATTTCAGAGGAGTACTTTCGTGATGCTCTAAAAAGGTCTGTACCTTTTGATTGGCTCCTATATTCGCACGCTCCACTCTTCTGATCTCGTCCTTTATCTGCTCCTGTTTTTTTAAGAGACGCTCATACCTCTCTTTGGAAACCAGGCCCGCCTCATATCCTTTTTTCATCAGCCGCATATCTGCGTTGTCCTGACGCAGAAGCAGACGGTATTCTGATCTGGAAGTCATCATCCGATAAGGCTCTCTTGTCTCCTTGGTTACCAAATCATCGATCAGAACACCTATATAACCTTCTGAACGGTCAATGATCAAAGGTTCCTTTCCTAAAATCTCCATGGCGGCATTGATTCCCGCCACCAACCCCTGAGCAGCTGCCTCTTCGTACCCGGAACTTCCATTAAACTGTCCTCCGCTGAACAATCCCCGAATTTTCTTAAACTCTAAGGTGGCGTACAGTTGCGTGGCATCAATGCAGTCATACTCAATGGCATACGCATTCTTTACGATTTTAGCATGTTCCAGTCCAGGCACCGTATGGTACATGGCAATCTGCACATCCTCCGGCAAAGAACTGGACATTCCTCCCACATACATTTCATTGGTAGAAAGGCCTTCCGGCTCAATGAATATCTGATGGCGCTCCTTATCTGCAAACCGCACCACCTTATCCTCAATGGATGGACAGTATCTGGGACCTGTTCCTTCTATCATACCAGAAAAAAGAGGAGAGCGATCCAGATTGGCTCTAATAATCTTATGAGTTTCCTCATTGGTGTAGGTCAGCCAACAGGAAACCTGATCTATCTGTACCTCCTTTGGATCTGTCTCAAAGGAAAAGGGAACGACTCTTTCATCTCCAAACTGTTCTTCCATCTTTGAAAAATCGATGGATCTTGCATCGATTCTGGCTGGAGTCCCGGTCTTAAACCGCTGCATTTTTATTCCATGCTCCTTTAAAGAAGCCGTAAGATGATTGGCTGCCTGCAGGCCGTCAGGCCCTGTATAACTGCTTACATCCCCATAAATACACCTTGCCTTCAGATAAGTTCCCGTACAGAGTACACACGCCTTACAGTAAAAAATGGCTCCGGAATACGTCTTTACTCCAACGATCTTTCCATCTTCCGTGAGAATATCCGTCACTTCCATCTGTCGGATAGACAGATGCTCCGTATTTTCCAAAGTCTGGCGCATCCGGCGGCTGTACTCCGCCTTATCTGCCTGGGCCCGCAGAGAATGAACCGCAGGACCCTTGGACTTGTTCAGCATTTTGGACTGAATAAAGGTCTTATCAATGGTTTTTCCCATCTCTCCGCCAAGGGCATCCAATTCTCTCACCAAATGCCCCTTTGAACTTCCTCCGATGTTGGGATTGCAGGGCATCAGGGCGATACTGGCAACGCTTACTGTAAAGATCACGGTCTCCAGCCCCAGCCTGGCACAAGCTAAGGCCGCCTCACAGCCTGCGTGGCCTGCTCCTACTACCACCACATCCACCGTTTCCTCATAATATCTTCCATCCATCATGCCCATTCCTCTTCCATCTCGCTTCTGTTTTGTTATTTACAGAATCTATCTTTATTTTCCCATACAGAATTTTCCGAATATTTCATTTACCAGGTCTTCTCCCACCGTCTCTCCGGTGATCTCTCCCAACTCCTCATAGGCATTCATCAGATCTATGGAGAAAAAATCCTCCGGCATCTGCATACTAATGCTGTTCTCCACCTGTTTCAAACTTTCCAGCGCATGAATCAGCGAATACTTCTGCCTTACATTCGTAATAAACACCTGATCGTTAAAACTGATCTCTCCCTGATAAAAAAGCTCCTTTACATATTGCTCCAACTGATCAATGCCGCTTCCGTCCTTGGCAGAGATGGGAATGATCTGATGATCCGGAATCCTCTTTTTCAGCTCCTCCTCTGACGTAACAGTGGGAAGATCCGTCTTATTCTGCAGCACCACAGCCTTCCGACCCGCCAATGCTTCTATGATCTTTTCATCATTTTCATCTATTCTGGTGGAGGAATCTACCACGTAAATGATCAGATCCGCCGTCTCCATAGTTTCTTTGGCTTTTTTCACACCGATCTGTTCCACATAATCTTCTGTCTGACGAATGCCGGCAGTATCTGTCACATTCAGAGTAATTCCATTTAACTGGATCGTCTCTGTGAGAACATCTCTTGTAGTTCCTGCAATATCCGTCACAATAGCCCGCTCCTCACCTAAAAGGGAATTTAAAAGAGAGGACTTTCCTGCATTCGGCTTTCCTACAATGACAGTTTTTACTCCTTCCTTCATCAGCCGTCCATTGTCCGATGAATCAATCAGCTTCTGAATCTGCTCCATCCATTTTTTTATTTCTCCCTGAAGCTGTTTGGGATATCCTTCTAAACTGATATGTTCCGGATCATCCAGCGCTGATTCTATAAAAGCAATCTGATAGATGATCTGACTTCTCAGCTCCTTAATGGCAGTCTGAAGCGTTCCCTTTAACTGGCTGATAGAACTTTGCAGAGCATATTCGTTCTTGGCCTGTATCACATCCATCACAGCCTCCGCCTGAGACAGATCAATACGGCCATTCAAAAAAGCCCGTTTTGTAAACTCTCCCGGCTCGGCTGGCCGGGCGCCGTTTTTTAATACCGTCTCCAAAACACGCTTCATCGCATAAACGCCGCCATGACAATGAATCTCAACCGTATCCTCTGCGGTAAAGCTTCTGGGTCCTCTCATCAAGAGCACCAGAACCTCATCCACCACTTCTTTTCCATCCTGGATAAATCCGTACTGGATGGTGTGGGAGGGCTGATCTGACAGTCTTTTTTCTTTTCCCTTTGCATGATACACACGATCAGCAACAGCAAACGCTTCCCCGCCGCTGATTCGGATAATTCCAATTCCCGACTGGCTCACTGCTGTAGATATCGCTGCTATGGTATCCTTTTTCATACAGTCCTCCTTTTTCCTCTATTTCTATTTTATTTATCAAGTATCTTCTAAACGCAGCATCTTCTGCTTTTTCCTCTCACAAAAGGCAGAAGATCAGCGAAATTAATGATAGCATCATTTCATTTTTCTTGCAACAGAAAAGATCCGGACAAATCACTTATATGTCTTCCTCCTGCTGTCCCTTCCTTCATAAATTCTGAGATCTTTGTGTAAAATCAATCCTTATCCATTTTTCTGGTTTCAATGCCTGGAACCGCTGAATATCAAAAAAGGCGCCTGCCTGATGATGCCTGTTTTTTAACCGGACACACAATGGCAGAAGCCTTTTTCATATTTCTTATAACTCTCTTTTGACTGTTTTACCGCGTTTTTCACTGATGCCAGACTGCCCGCAAAAATGCTGCCTGTTTTTCAGCAATATCCGGAACTCTTTCACCAAACAGAACGAACCGTTCTGCATCCCAAACGCCTAAAATTCTCTCAGCTTCTCTTCCTGTTCAGAGAAATCCTGCTGAAAAACTTCCTTTACTTCTTTAATCTCTTTTTCTTCTCTCTGCTCTCTTGGCGCCCGCTCTTTGTTACTGTGATAAGCGTTTCTCTCCCTCTTTTTCAGAGTAACTACTACTTTTCTGCAAGGTTCTTCTCCTTCGCTGTGAGTGGTTACGTAGGGATCATTCTGAAGAGCAGAATGGATGATTCTTCTCTCATAAGGATTCATAGGCTCCAGATACACTGGTCTTCTGGTCTTTTTCACCTTAAAAGCAATATTTTTAGCCAGGTTTTCCAGCGTAGCTTTTCTTCTGTTTCTGTAATTTTCTGTATCCAGTTTTACCCGGACGTAGGAGGATTTTCCTTTGTTCACTACCAGACTTACCAGATACTGGATAGAATCCAGAGTCTGCCCTCTCTTTCCGATGAGAACGCCCATATCGTCTCCGGAAATATCCACATTCAGAGTATCGTCGCTAAACTCCGCATGAATTTCCACCTGCATATCCATGGTAGCAAACAGATTCTTCAAAAATTCTTCTGCTCTCTGCTCCACTTCCTTTGGGTCTGCTGGAGTCTTTGGAGTTTTTACAACGCTCTCCGCTCTTGAAATTTCTTTTGTTTCTTTCTCCAGATCTGTTTTTTCCTTGACAGCCTCTATCTCTTCTTTAAAACTTTCTTTTGGAACTTTGGTTATGTCTCCTGTTTCTCTGGAAAAATTCTTGGAAGTTTTGGCTATCTCCTTGTTTTCTTTGGAGAAATCCCTGACAGCGTCCTTTCCTTCCTTCTGATCTTTCTTAATTTCCTTTTTCCCATCTTTCCTAAGCTCTTTTTCCGGCTTTTTAGTTTCCTCTAAGGTCTTCTTTCCCTCTTTTGCCGGCCTGTCAGAGTGCTCTTCCTTTACAGGTTTTTTAAAGGATTTTTTGGGAGCTGTCTCTTTCCTGTTTCCAAAAACTTCATTAATGATATCTTCATCTGTTTTCTTTTTTCTTGCTTCAATTACTGCTTTTTTCGCTCCGATTCCTAAAAATCCCTTAGTCTCTTTCTCGATCACCTTATATTCCACATTGTCACTGCTAGTTCCGAGCTGGATGGAAGCTTCCAAAATAGCGTCCTCCACTGTCTTCGCAGTTACTCTAATATAATCTTCCACTTCTCTTTCCCCCTACTTCTTGCTGTGAGTTTCGTTGTATTCCTTCACCATCATAGCCTTAGATGCCAGGCTTCCAGCCTTTACATTGGAAGAAGCGCTGTTTTCCGGCAGTTTTCCAGCCTGCTTTTGCATCTCTGCCTTGGGGTTTGTCTTTCTCACATAATTATTCGTAGATCTGGTATCAATATTTCTGGTATTGATCTTTGCATTATCCACCATCTTCTGAGGAGGCAGCCCCTTCTTTTCTCTCTTCTTATTGACCTTTTCCAGGTTTTTCTTCACCAGCTCGTCCATATCAATCTTGTCAATATGCTTATTGATCACAAGCTGCTGGATACTTCGCACCACAGCACCTGCAATCCAGTAGATACCCATACCTACCGGAAGAGTCAAACAGAACACTGCAGACATAATGGGCATAATATTGTTCATGGTCTTCATGGTGTTTGCCATATTATCTGCCGCGCCGTTATTATTGGTATTATTAGGTGCAGAGGAGGTGGCTGTCATAAGTTTTGCATTCAGCCACTGAGTTACCGCTGCCAGAATCGGAATCATCAAAGCTCCGATCATCATCAGGATTGCTCCTGCCTGGAAACCGGAGATCAGAATATTCATAGGAGAATCCGCAATGTTTAATCCCAGGAAATAGTTCATATGATCCACATTGGTCTGGGTCTCCTCAATCAATCCGGACAGGCTGGGGAAATTCTCTGCCAGAGACGTCCAGTTGGAAGGCTTAAACTTATAGAGGATATCTACAATCTTGAGATTGGTCATCTCGCTCATATTGACCGCAACGGATTTAGCAGCCTCAGTCAGATAAGCTTCTGCGCCGGAGGCTCCCATCAGGGCGTTTGCCAGAGGCATAAAGGCTTCTTTTACATGGCTAACGTATGCCGGAACATTCCAGATTACCTGGTATAAGGCAAACAGAATCGGCATCTGAATAATCAGCTGCAGACAGCTTCCCATGGGATTGACACCGTATTTTGCATAGACAGCCTGAGTCTCCTCATTCATCTTCATCATGGCTGCCTGATCCTGATTTTTGCCCTTATATTTCTTCTGAATTGCCTGAAGCTCCGGATTCATCTTGGCAGACAGCTTGGAAAACTTCTGCTGTTGAATGGTCAGGGGCGTCATAATCATATAGATCACAATGGTAAATAAAATGATGCAGAGACCGATATTTACCAACCCGATCTGAGACTGAAGCCAGAATATAGCGTCCATAATGTAGCCCAACAGGCTAGCCACCGGCCCGATTATGAACGCGCTGCTTTTGGTTAATAACATTTTTCTCAATTCCTCCTGAATAATTTAAGGAACCGGATCATATCCGCCCTTTGAAAACGGATTGCACCGTAAGATTCTCCAGGCTGCCAAAATTCCACCCTTCAAAGCCCCATATTTTTCAATGGCCTCCAGGCCATACTGAGAACAGCTGGGGATATAGGGACACTTGGTAGTCTTCATAGGAGAAATATATTTTTGGTACAACCGAATCAGTTTTATAAAAACCTTTTTCAATTTTATCATTCTTTCTTAATGTTCTGTTGTTTCATCATCCCTCAAAATTTTCTGAATTTTGGCCAGATGAAGCAGTGCGCTCTCGATTTCAAAGAAATTTCTTTCTTTCGCACCAGGCCTTGCAATCACAATCATATCAAGGCCGCCAACGAATTTTTTTTCATTTAAACGATAACTTTCACGGATTAATCTGGTAAGCCGATGTCTCACAACGCTATTTCCGACTTTTTTACTTACGGATATTCCAAGGCGATTTTTCTCTGTATTTTTTCCTCCCTGGGTTTCCGCTGTCCCGGACTTGCCGGAACCTTGTTTTTTCTTATTAAAAACATACATCACCAGATATCTGTTTCCACAGGACTTTCCGTTTCGATAGATAAACTGGAAATCCTTATTTTTCTTTAATGATTCTGAAAATTCCATAGAGTCTCCATTATAATTTTTTCGTACCAGTTCAGCCATACACAAAATAACAAAAATCCAAGTTCAAATCAGTTTCAAAACAAAGATTTTTTGTTTTTTATAGGGCTTCTGCCATAAGCGAAATTTTTCGCTGCAACAACAGCCAATTTAAGCTGCTACGGCCAAACGGGCACATTTTTTTATATAAAGGAAAAGACCACGTGAAGTGGCCTATGCTGACAAAACTTTTCTTCCTTTTGCTCTTCTGGCAGCTAATACTTTTCTTCCGCCAGCCGTGCTCATTCTTGCTCTGAAACCATGAACTTTTGCTCTGGATCTTTTCTTCGGCTGAAATGTCATTTTCATATCCCCTGGCACCCCCTTTGACTAACCAAATATCTATCATAATTGGTAAAATTTTTCATTTTTCAGATATAGCCTGGAAAACATCATTTTCATTATATGCATAAATCAGGCCTCAGTCAAGATATTTTCTTTTTTTATCCGCTGTTTATTCCCCTTCTTTCTGTTTCCCACAAGTTTTTTATAATTATCAACAAGATTCACTGGATTTATCCACAATTTGTTGATAAAATGTGTATAACCGTTGGAAATTATGTGTATGAATCCACCAGAAGTCCCATTTTCTTTGATTCTGCGGGAATTTTCCAGGTGTCGATTTGTGTATAACCGAATCCAGTTATACACATTCCTGTCGAATCCCAGGGATTTCTGACTGCAGAATCCGAAAAATGTGTATAAGTGGATTTTGATCAATGTGGATAAAAAATTTCTCATTGCTAATTTGCTTTAGATACGTTAATATTAGTATAGGGAAAAATGGGTTAAGGAGAAAAATCATGGACATCATAAGAGAAAAGTGGGAAGAAATTCTCTACACCGTGAAGGTGGAACATGAACTGTCTGATATCTCTTTTAAAACCTGGCTTCAACCCCTGCAGATACACAGCGTCAGCGAACATGTAGTAACAATCCTGGTTCCTTCTGAACAGATGGGCATTAGCTATATCAGTAAAAAATACATGTTTCCTATTAAAGTGGCTATCGCAGAGATTACAGGAACCGAATATGATATTGAGTTTATTCTTCCGGAGCAGGTAAAAAAGAGCGAACAAAAAAGTCAGAGTTCTTCCAATTTTAAAGATACCAAACTAAATACCACCATTGAGAAAGCAAATCTCAATCCAAAATATACCTTTGACACTTTTGTGGTGGGAAATAATAACAAGTTTGCTCATGCAGCCGCTCTGGCGGTAGCGGAATCACCGGGTAAGATGTACAACCCTCTTTTTATTTACGGAGGAGCCGGACTGGGAAAAACGCACCTGATGCATTCCATTGCGCACTTTATTTTATCGGAAGATCCGGATAAAAAGGTTCTCTACGTTACCAGCGAATCTTTTACAAATGAATTGATTGACGCTATCAGAAACGGGAATAATACAGCTATGACCACATTTCGGGAAAAATACCGGAATGTGGATGTGCTTTTAATCGACGATATTCAGTTTATTATAGGAAAGGAATCCACGCAGGAAGAATTTTTCCATACCTTTAATGAACTTCACGGAAATAAAAAACAGATTATTATTTCCAGTGATAAGCCTCCAAAAGAGATCGAAACTCTGGAGGCAAGACTTCGTTCCCGGTTTGAGTGGGGTATCCTGGCAGATATCTCCTCTCCTGACTATGAGACAAGGATGGCTATTCTACATAGGAAAGAAGAGACTGACGGCTACAATATTGACAATGAGGTTATCGAATACATTGCCAACAACATTAAATCCAACATCCGTGAACTGGAAGGCGCTTTGAACAAACTGGTAGCCTTAAGCAACCTGGAAAATAAAGAAATTACTGTAGCTCTGGCGGAGGAAGCATTAAAGGATATTGTCTCTCCCAATCAGAAGCGGGAAGTTACCCCTCAGCTGATCATCGATATCGTAGCAGAACACTTTCATATTTCTCCTGCTGATATCTGCAGCAACAAGCGAAACAGTGAAATTGTACTTCCCAGGCAGATTGTGATGTATCTTTGCCGGGAGATGATTGATATTCCCTTAAAATCCATTGGCTCCTACATTGGAAAACGGGATCACTCCACCATCATCCACGGAATCAAAAAAGTGGAAGCAGACATGAAAAGCTCGGAAACTATGCGGAATACCATTGATATTATCAAGAAAAAGATCAATCCAAATTAAATTTATCCACACTTATCCACATTTTTATCAACTTTTCCACAGTACAAACTGTGATTCCAGTGTGGATGTGTGTTTATAACATCATAAAAATTCTCATGGGAAAGAGAAACAGGATTCTGAGAATGTTTATAACTGAAGGGTTATCCAGCCACTGACCGGGACATTCCACATGGTTATGAATCCTGTTTTTCCTTGGAATCATCCAGGATTCTGGAGTTTTACACATATAAACAGCCCTTAAGACTACGACTGCTGATTTTTATCTTTATTATATCTTTGGCTTTACGCCGAAAGAAAGGAAGTTTTACTTATGAAAATCATCTGTTCCAAAAGCGATTTATTAAAAGGTGTAAATATTGTAATGAAAGCAGTGCCTTCTAAGACAACCATGACCATCTTAGAATGTATCTTAATTGATGCATCTGCAGGACAGATTAAATTTACAGCCAATGACATGGAGCTGGGTATTGAAACCATTGTTGATGGACGAATCGAATCCAGGGGAATCATTGCTCTGGACGCCAAGCTCTTTTCTGATATTATTCGAAAGCTGCCGGACAATGATGTAGTAATCGAATCAGATGAAAAATTGAATACATTGATCACCTGTGAAAAAGCTAAGTTTACTATTATGGGCAAAGAGGGAGAGGATTTTTCCAAACTTCCGATGATCGAAAAGAATGATCCCATCTGTCTTTCCCAGTTTACATTAAAAGAAGTGATTCGCCAGACGATTTTTTCTATTGCAGCCAATGACACCAATAAAATGATGACAGGTGAACTTTTTGAAATTAATGAAAATGAACTGAAGGTTGTTTCTCTGGACGGTCATCGAATCGCGATTCGAAAAATTGAGCTGAAAGATTCTTATGATTCTAAAAAAGTAGTGGTTCCGGGAAAGACATTAACGGAGGTCTCCAAGATTCTTTCCGGTGAAACGGAAGATATTGTAAAGATTTACTTTACCCAGAATCATATTATGTTTGAGTTCGATCAGACGATAGTGGTTTCCCGGCTGATTGAAGGATCTTATTTTAGAATTGATCAGATGCTCTCCAGCGATTATGAGACAAAAGTGACGATCAATAAAAAGGAGATGCTGGATTGTATTGACCGTGCCACTCTTTTGGTAAAAGAGGGAGATAAGAAACCGATCATTCTCAATATTACAGATGAAATGATGGAGCTTAAGATCCATTCTCAGATCGGTTCTATGGATGAGGTGATCGATATCCAGAAAGAAGGAAAGGATATTCTTATTGGATTCAATCCTAAATTTTTAATCGACGCCCTTCGGGTGATTGACGATGAGCTGATTGATATTTATTATGTAAATTCCAAGGCTCCCTGCTTTATCAGGGATGAGAATCAGACGTATATCTATCTCATTCTGCCGGTGAACTTTGTGGCATAGGAGGGGATTCGGAACAGAATCCTGAACGAAGGGCTGCCGAAGGAAGACGCAACGGACAGAGAGCATTTTGGGAAGAGAGGCAGAATATGGAGATCAAACTGAGAGAGGATTATATTAAGCTGGGCCAGGCTTTAAAAGCCGCAGGCCTTTGTGAGAGCGGAGTGGACGCCAAACTGGTCATTTTAGACGGATTGGTGAAAGTGAACGGAGAGACAGAGCTTCAGAGAGGAAAAAAGCTTTATGATGGAGATGTGGTTTCTTTTGATGGTGAAACCATCCGAATCGTAAAATAGATTATGAAGATAGAATCAATCGAACTGGTAAATTTTCGTAATTATGATAAATTAATCGTATCTCTTGATCAGGGAACCAATCTTTTTTATGGAGACAATGCCCAGGGGAAAACCAACATCCTGGAATCGGTGTATCTTTGCGGAACCACCAAATCCCATAGGGGAAGCAAGGATAAGGAGATGATCCTCTTTGGAAAAGAGGAAGCCCATATTCGGATGAAAATCCTGAAAAATGAGATTCCCTATCGGATTGATATGCATTTAAAAAAGAATAAGGCAAAAGGGATTGCCATCAATGGGGTTCCCATTCACAAGGCCAGTGAGCTTTTAGGCCTTGGTAATTTTGTGTTTTTTTCTCCGGAGGATCTGAATATTATAAAAAATGGCCCTTCAGAGAGGAGAAGATTCCTGGATATGGAGCTTTGCCAGTTGAATCGGATTTATCTTCATAATCTGATGAATTACAACCGAATCCTCATGCAGAGAAACAAACTTCTGAAGGATATTTCCTTTCATCCGGAGTATGAGGATACGCTGGAGATCTGGGATGTTCAGATGGCGGAGTATGGAAGTAAGATCATCGCTGCCAGAGAAAATTTTGTAAAAGAGTTAAATGAGATTATAGTTGAAATACACAAAAAGCTGTCCGGAGGCAGGGAGGAGCTTATGGTCTCCTATGAAAAAAATGTTTCCCAGGCACAGTTTTTAGAGGCTATTAAGAAAGACAGGGATAAGGATATTCGAATGAAAATGACTCATACCGGTCCTCACAGGGATGATCTCTTGTTCCAGATCAAGAATCTGGATATCAGGCGGTTTGGGTCTCAGGGCCAGCAGAGAACTACAGCCCTTTCCCTGAAGCTGGCAGAAATTGAACTGGTGAGAAGAAGCAGCAAGGATTCTCCGATACTGTTGCTGGACGATGTTCTGTCTGAACTGGATGGAAACAGGCAGCATTATCTGCTGGAGAGCATCCATGATGTGCAGACACTGATCACCTGTACGGGAATAGAGGATTTTATTGAGAATGATTTTCGGATTGACAAGCTTTTTTATGTGTCAGACGGAATGGTTTTTGAGAAGTAAGGAGGAGCAGAATGAGTGCAGAATATGGTGCAGATCAAATCCAGATTTTGGAGGGATTGGAAGCAGTTCGCAAAAGGCCGGGAATGTACATTGGAAGTACGTCTTTGAGAGGCCTTCACCATCTGGTATATGAGATTGTAGATAATTCCGTTGATGAGGCACTGGCAGGCTATTGCAGTGAGATTTCTGTGACGATCCATAAAGATAATTCTGTGACAGTGTTGGACAATGGTCGTGGAATCCCTGTGGGAATCAACGCAAAAGCCGGGATTCCGGCCGTTGAGGTAGTGTTTACGATCCTCCATGCAGGAGGAAAATTCGGCGGCGGAGGATATAAAGTGTCCGGCGGCCTTCACGGCGTGGGCGCTTCTGTGGTAAATGCCCTTTCCGAATGGCTGGAGGTGGAGATCTATAACCAGGGAAAAATTTACAAGCAAAGATATGAGAGAGGCCATGTGATGTATAAGCTGGAGGTGGCCGGTGAGTGTGATCCGACGGTGAGCGGAACCTGCGTCACCTTCCTTCCGGATAAGGAGATCTTTGAGGAGACGGTTTTTGACTTTGATACCTTAAAGCAGCGGCTTCGGGAGATGGCTTTCCTCACAAAAAATATTAAAATGCGTCTTATTGATGAAAGGCCTGAGGAAGTGAAGGAAAAGGTGTTTCATTATGAGGGCGGAATCAAAGAATTTGTCACTTACCTGAATAAAGGAAAAACAGGACTATATCCGGATATCATATACTGTGAGGGGGAGAAAGACGGCATCATGGTGGAAGTAGCCATGCAGCACAATGATTCCTACACAGAGAGTACTTACAGCTTTGTAAATAATATCACTACCCCGGAGGGAGGGACTCACCTGACGGGATTTAAGAATGCTCTGACCAAAACCTTTAATGATTACGCAAGAGCCAACAAGCTGTTAAAGGACAGTGAGCAGAATCTTTCCGGAGACGATATTCGGGAAGGCATGACTGCCATTGTCAGCATTAAGATCGAAGATCCCCAGTTTGAGGGGCAGACCAAGCAGAAGTTGGGCAACAGCGAAGCCAGAGGCGCAGTGGAGAGCGTTGTGTCGGATCAGTTGGAGGTATTTTTGGAGCAGCATCCCCAGGTGGCCAAGCTGATTCTGGAAAAATCCATTATGGCTCAGAGAGCCAGGGAGGCTGCCAGAAAGGCCAGGGACTTAACCAGAAGAAAGTCCGCATTGGACGGACTGGCTCTGCCTGGAAAGCTGGCGGACTGTACAGACAAGGATCCCTCTAAATGCGAGATTTACATTGTAGAGGGAGATTCCGCCGGAGGCTCTGCTAAAACTGCCAGAAGCCGGGCCACGCAGGCCATCCTGCCTCTTCGGGGCAAGATTCTGAACGTGGAGAAGGCAAGGCTGGATCGAATTTATGGAAATGCGGAGATCAAGGCCATGATCACAGCTTTTGGAACGGGAATCCATGAAGATTTTGACATCACCAAGCTGCGGTATCACAAGATTATTATTATGACAGATGCCGATGTGGACGGCGCCCATATTGCGACGCTGCTTCTGACCTTCCTTTACCGCTTTATGCCGGAGCTGATTAAGCAGGGCTATGTGTATCTGGCAACGCCGCCCCTCTATAAGCTGGAGAGAAATAAAAAGGTGTGGTATGCCTACAGCGATGAGGAGCTGGCTAAGATTCTCAGTGAGGTGGGCCGGGATCAAAATAATAAGATCCAGCGGTACAAAGGTCTGGGAGAGATGGATGCAGATCAGCTCTGGGAGACCACCATGGATCCGGAGCGGAGAATTTTAAAGAGAGTGACCATGGACGAAGCCCAGTCCTCAGAGATTGACGTGACCTTTACCACGCTGATGGGAGATCAGGTAGAACCCCGTCGGGAATTTATAGAAGAAAATGCAGAGAGAGTAAAAAACCTGGATATTTAAGGGGGGAAAGTTGTAAGTGGAAGACAATATTTTTGATCAGATACATGAGGTGGACTTAAAAAAGACCATGGAGGAATCCTACATTGACTATGCGATGAGCGTCATTGCTTCCCGCGCCCTGCCAGACGTAAGGGACGGTCTAAAGCCGGTGCAGCGAAGAGTGCTCTACTCCATGATTGAGCTGAACAATGGACCGGATAAGCCTCACAGGAAATGCGCCCGTATCGTCGGCGATACTATGGGTAAATATCATCCCCATGGAGACAGCTCCATCTATGGCGCGCTGGTAAATATGGCCCAGGAATGGTCTACCAGATATCCTCTGGTGGACGGACATGGAAATTTTGGCTCTGTGGACGGAGACGGAGCGGCCGCCATGCGTTATACAGAGGCCCGCTTAAGTAAGATTTCCATGGAAATGCTGGCTGATATCAATAAGGATACCGTGGATTTTGTACCAAACTTTGACGAGACGGAGAAGGAGCCCACAGTGCTTCCCTCCCGGTATCCTAATCTTTTGGTAAACGGAACCACCGGTATTGCAGTGGGAATGGCCACAAATATTCCGCCCCACAATTTAAGAGAAGTGATCAATGCGGTAGTGAAGATCATTGACAACCGGGTGCAGGAGCAGAGAGAGACCTCCATTGAGGAAGTAATGGAGATTATTAAAGGGCCGGATTTCCCCACAGGAGCCACAATTCTTGGAACCAGGGGAATTGAGGAGGCTTACCGCACCGGAAGAGGAAAGATTCGTGTCCGGGCTGTGACGGATATTGAGACGCTTTCCAATGGAAAGAGCAGGATTGTGGTGACCGAGCTGCCTTACCTGGTGAATAAGGCGCGGCTCATTGAGAAGATCGCAGAGCTGGTGCGTGATAAGAAAATTGACGGTATCACAGGCATCACCGATGAATCCAGCCGGGAGGGTATGCGCATCAGCGTTGATCTGAGAAGAGATGCCAATGCCAATGTGATCTTAAATCAGCTGTTTAAGCATACCCAGCTTCAGGATACCTTTGGCGTGAATATGCTGGCCCTTATTGGCAATAAGCCGAAGGTGATGAATCTTCTGGAGATGCTGCACCACTATATCCGCCACCAGGAAGACGTGGTTACCAGGAGAACCAGATATGATCTGAACAAGGCGGAGGAGCGGGCTCATATTTTGGAGGGCTTGCTCATCGCCCTTGACAATATTGATGAGGTAATCCAGATTATCCGAGGTTCCAGAACTACTCAGCTGGCCAAGGAGGGCCTGATGAAGCGGTTCGGCCTTACAGAGGCTCAGTCCCAGGCCATTGTGGATATGCGTCTTAGAGCGCTTACCGGTTTGGAGCGGGAGAAGCTGGAGGCAGAGTATGAGGAGCTGATGAAAAAGATCCAGGAGCTGAAGGCTATTCTGGCAGATGAGAATCTTCTTCTCGGGGTGATCCGGAAAGAGATTCTGGTGATCAGCGACAAGTACGGAGACGACCGCCGTACTTCCATAGGCTTTGACGCTTATGATTTCTCAACAGAGGATCTGATTCCAAAGGAAAATGTAGTAATTACCATGACAAAGTTAGGCTACATTAAGCGCATGACTGAGGATAATTTTAAAAGCCAGAACCGGGGCGGCAAGGGAATTAAGGGAATGCAGACGCTGGAGGATGATTACATCGAGGAACTTCTTATGACCACCACCCACCATTACCTTATGTTCTTTACCAATAAGGGGCGGGTGTACCGTCTGAAAACCTATGAAATTCCGGAGGCTGGCCGCACAGCCAGAGGAACGGCTATTGTAAATCTGATTCAGCTGATGCCGGATGAGAAGATCACTGCCCTGATTCCCATGCAGAAGTTTGAAGAGAACAAATATCTGTTTATGGCTACCAAGAACGGAATTGTAAAGAAAACTCCCATGATGGATTATGCCAATGTGCGGAAAACCGGGCTGGCAGCCATCAGCCTGCGGGAGGATGACGAGCTGATCGAGGTGAAAGCCACAGACGATGCGAAGGATATTTTCCTGGTGACCAGGTATGGCCAGTGCATCAGATTCCATGAGACAGATGTGAGAAGCACCGGCAGAGTGTCCATGGGCGTCATCGGTATTAATCTGGCCCCCGGAGACCAGGTGGTGGGAATGCAGTTAGACACCCAGGGAGAGTATCTTCTGATTGTCTCTGAAAAGGGAATGGGCAAACTCACCTCTATCGAGAAATTTTCGCCTCAGAACCGGGGCGGCAAGGGCGTAAAGTGCTACAAAATCATGGAGAGAACAGGAAATGTAGTGGGCGCCAAGTCGGTAAATTTGGACAATGAGGTAATGATGATCAATACAGAGGGCATCATTATCCGCATGATGTGTTCTGACATCTCTGTTCTTGACAGAGTCACCTCCGGGGTGAAGCTGATGAACCTGGGAGAGAAGGATACCGTAGCCAGCATTGCCAGAGTCCGGGAGAGCATGAATAAGAGTGAAGAAAAGGCGGAAACTGAGGGCCTGGAAGAAACTTTTGAAACGGAAGAAGAACTGAAAATTTCTGAGACAGAAGAAGAGTTGAAGAAAAATTAAAGAAAAGGCTGTTTAGAATACGGATTTTGGTAGCGTATTTCGGTGTGATTTTCTTAGAAAATCCTCGGAAAAGGTACTAAATCAGGTATTTTGAACAGCCTTTTCTGACGATAGGATTCCATGTGCATGGATGCTGCTTTTCCTACAAAAAAGAGTAAGAAAATTCCTGGAATCTTAAGGTTTTCATAATTGACGGTGAATAATCAGGTGGATATAATTTGTGTTAAATAATCACCCTGTATATCATATTTTTGTTGTTTACAGTATTTGGTATATGGAAGTTATGAGAGGAAGAAACAGGAAAATTGAAAATTTTTAATGAGAAGGGAGAATAGGATGAAAAGAGGCAAAAAAACAGGATGGATAGTTTTTACTGCGGTATTCCTGTTAGCGATACTCTGCGGAGCAATCGCACTTGGAGTTCCTTCAGAAAAAAAGACAGAAAAAGACAGCCGGAAAAACAAATCCAATGAGGAGCTTCTGGTGGGAGTCTCCGGAACGGAAGCAAAGCTCAATCCGGAGTCAGAGGGAGAAAAGATAGAAGAAACAGCTAAGCAGAGTACTGAGAAAAAAGAAACTTCCACAGAAGAGGAAGAAGAGAAAAAAGAAACAGAAAATCTGGAAACGGAAGAAACAGAATTTGTTTTTCAGAACGGGTTTACAGTGGCCATTGATCCGGGACATCAGGGAGCCTGGGTGGATATGAGTGATAAGGAACCGGATGGGCCGGGCTCAGAGAATTATAAAGCAAAGTCCACTGCAGGGACAACCGGAAGATTTACCCAGGTTCCGGAGTATGAGCTGAA
The DNA here is from genome assembly GCA_902475025.1 of uncultured Lachnospiraceae bacterium. Lineage (GTDB taxonomy): Bacteria > Bacillota > Clostridia > Lachnospirales > Lachnospiraceae > Merdiplasma. The sequence continues at coordinate 18,398 of CABRXX010000043.1, forward strand.
TCTGGATATTTCCCTTTCCCTGAGAGAAGAACTGGAAAACAGAGGGTACAGGGTAGTGATGACAAGGGAAGATCACGATACAGCAATCAGCAACTCAGAGAGAGCCAAGCTGGCTGCCTCTGAGGGCAGTGATGTCTATGTGAGAATCCATGCCAATGGAAGTGATGACCCTTCTGTAAACGGGGCGCTGGCTATGGTGCCCTCCCCGGAGAATCCTTACGTAGCGAATCTGGCAGAGGACAGCTTCCGGCTGGGAGAGGAGATTTTGACCAGCTATTGTGAAGCTACAGGATTTCAGAATCTGGATGTGCAGTACTATGACAATATGTCAGGAATCAACTGGAGCAGCATTCCTGTGATGATTCTGGAGATGGGATTTATGACCAATGAGACAGAAGACTATGCCATGCAGGATCCGTCCATGCAGGAGAAAATGGTTCAGGGAATTGCAGATGGCATTGACCATTACTTTGAGATCGACAGTAAAGCGCTGCTTTTGGAGTATGAGGATGCTTTAAAGTATGAGATGAGCGCAGTGGAGAAAGATCAAAAGAGGGAAGAGACAGAGGATGGAGATCAGGAAGGTCTGATCCAGGAATTATCCGGCCCCCAGGAGGAACTCTGTGAAGCCTTTTTATCTGACCGGGAAAAAATGGGAGAAATCTGGTCTTTTAGTATAGAGGATCTGGAAAAGGATGCGGTTTATGAATATCAGGCCAGTAAAAAAATGCAGTCTGCCAGCGTGATCAAAGTCTTCATCATGGCTGCGGTGTATGATCGGATGTGCTATCCTTCCTCACCGAAAAAACTGATTCCTGCCGGAGAATCCTATGATGGAGAGCTTCTGGATCTTCTGACGCAGATGATCACTGTCAGCGATAATGGGGCTGCCAATGAGCTGATCACCAGACTGGGGGAGGGAGAGTTTGAAAAGGGAGCCCAGGTGATAAATGAGTTTTGTGAAGAAAATGGTTATTCTTCCACCTCCATTGGAAGAGCTTTTCTGGAGGAGAATCCAAAAGGAGACAACTATACCAGCGCGGCAGATGGAAGAAAGATTCTGTCTGATATTTATCATGAAACCTGTGTCAATGAGATTGCCTCTGAAAAAATGCTGGAAATTTTAAAGGGACAGACCGTAAAGACAAAGATTCCCGCAGGGCTGCCTTCCGGTACCGTTTCAGCCAATAAAACCGGGGAGATGCCGGAAGGCTATGGGCTTGGATGTATTGAGAATGATATGGCTATCGTATTTTCAGAGGAGGGAGATTATATACTTACTGTGTGTTCCAATGATCTGGAAGGAAGAAACAGTGAGGCTATTGAGGTGATACAGCATATTTCTTCCTATGTTTGGGAACATATTCCAGAGTGGAGAAACGGTGAGAAAAAAGAAAATTAGTATGGCATATATAAAGGGACAGTCCTATTTGTTTGCCTGATGATCTGAGTATTAGGAACTGTTTAACCGTTGGATTAGTCGGTGATGGAGCCGGAAGCGGGGAGATGACAATAGAGAAACTATCGAAAATGCTGCGTTTCATTACGGAAAATATGGATGTTGTTGGTTTTACAGCAGCGGAGTATGATATTCACAGAATGAGAGGCAAATAAGTTGATAAAAAGAATTGCCCTGTGGTGCTGCGAAACCGGAAACCATGCATGAGGAGAAATATAATGAAGCAGATAGAAGAGATCATTCGAAATACAACTGAAGAAGAACAGGATGCCATGCTGGTTCTGAAGGATATCCTGGCTCATGAGTACATGGATAACCGACCAAAGAAAAACAAAAAACACAAATAATAAATCTCAAATTACGCTTGCCAGGTGTCGGATCGCAGCATTTGAAATAGCGGTCGAGCTTATTGAAAGAGAGATGGAGTTATGAGCATAGAAGAACTCGCTTTTTTCGATAATCGTCCGAATGAGCTTGAAATGTATGAAACGATTTTGGACAGATTATCAAGATTTGGATATGAGTACAGTATCAGGGTACAAAAGACGCAGATTTCTTTATCTAATCGATATATGTTTGCCTGCGTATCTTTTGCTCGTGTGAAGAAGAAGGCGGAACTTCCTCCTCATTATTTGGTTGTAACATTTGGTCTGAATTATGCAAAGGATTCTGAAAGAATTGCGGTTTGTACAGAAGCAGCGCGAAATCGGTGGACGCATCATGTTGTCATCGGCAGTGTTTCTGATGTTGATGAAGAACTCTTGGGATGGCTTCAGGAAGCATATGAATTCAGCAGCAGAAAATAGCACCGCCTTTACCTGCACAGAGACAAGAACCGGTCTTGATCAGGAGCTTCTTCTGAAAGTCCTTTCAAAACCGGAGATGGCAGCACTTCTTACGACTCTGTCCAGACAGCTTCCAGGTTGTATAAATGATTATTACAAATTAAAATAATAGCAATGATACTAAGCAGGAGATCAAAAAAGGGTCTCCTGCTTTTCTTTCCGGTTATTCAGCAGGAACATGACAACGGAAGCTCCGATGATGATCGTGTAACCAATAAAGCTGTAAATATCCGGCAATTCCTGTAAAAAGATCAGTCCCAGGAGTGTGGAGAAGATGATCTGGGTATAATCATAGACAGAAATCTCTCTTGCCGGAGCATAGGAGTAGGCGGCTGTAATGGAAAACTGTCCGCCGGCTGCAGCTAATCCTGCTAACAGGAGGAAGAAAAGCTGGGAGCCTGTCATGGGATGATAGTCCAGAAGCAGAGGAATCAGAGTGACCAGGCAGGAAAAACCGGAAAAAAAAGCTACAATGACAGGTCCCTTTACGCCACGCTTGCTGGCTACCCGGACAAAGGTATAGGCCACGCCGGCTCCCAGGCCTCCAAGCATACCGATGAGAGAGGCTGGATGCTGGAAAATGGAGGCAGTGGGTTTGATTACAAAAAGACTGCCGAAAAAGGCAACGGTGATGCAGGCAGTCTGATAAAAGTTCACTTTTTCTTTTAAGATCAGATAGGAGAAGATCACCACAAAAAATGGGGATAGTTTATTCAGCATGGAAGCATCTGCAATAGCAAGATGATCCACTGCGTAGAAATTGCAGAGGATTCCAAGGGTTCCCATGATGGAGCGGACAAGAAGGGGGCCGATGGAACGTCTCGTAACAGTAAAGGGAACTTTGTTTTTCACAATGATGATCAGTGCAAAGAGCATAGCAATAAAATTCCGGAAAAAACTTTTCTGTATGGAAGGCAGGTCGCCGGACAGGCGCACAAAAAGATTCATGCAGGAAAAACAAAAAGCGGAACAGATAATAAACAAAATCCCCAGATTCTTTGATTTTTTCATATCTAACAATCTCCTATTGTTTCAGTTATATTTTATGACAGATTCTATCATCCCCTATCCTGCTTTTCATTTTGTAAGATCGTATTCTTTCTGGTAGGTAAAGAATGGAAACGGTCTTTCTGGAATAGGGGGAAGGTACTGCAAATTTTGAGCCTTCTCTATTATATTCCTTTTTTTTAATTATGCAACATGTGCAAGAGAAAATACAATCCTTTACAAAGTGACATTCTAAACGTTGAAAAAATAGAGCAGATGAGTTATAATGAAGAATAATTGTGAAAAGGGAGAAAAGAATGAAGTTACGCAGGACTGCTGCAATACTGACAGCAAAGGCTTTAAGCTTTGGATGTAAGCTGGCCGGAAAACAGGGCGTTACCATGGCGGGAAAGCTGGCGTTGAAGATGGATCCGGATATTTTAAAAGATCTGGCCGGACAGGTGAGAGAGAAGATTTTTGTGGTCTGCGGCACCAATGGAAAGACTACGACCAACAATCTTCTGTGCTCTGCCCTTGAGGCGGAGGGAAAAAAGCTTGTGTGCAATCACACCGGCTCCAATATGCTCATGGGAGTGGCGGCAGCCTTTGTACTGGCGGCGAAATGGAATGGAAAGCTGGATGCAGATTATGCCTGTATTGAGGTAGATGAGGCTTCCACAGTTCGGGTATTTCCCCATTTTCAGCCAGATTATATGGTGCTGACCAATCTGTTTCGGGATCAACTGGATCGATATGGTGAGATTGACATTACCATGAAGCTTTTAGATCAGGCTATGAAGATGGCTCCTAAAATGAAGGTGATTGTCAACGGAGATGATTCTCTGTCCGCTTATTTGGCGATGGAGAGCGGCAATGACTTTGTGACCTACGGGATCAGCGAAAAGGTTTTTGATGATGAAGAAAGCCA
>CABRXX010000044.1:0-22181 GCA_902475025.1 uncultured Lachnospiraceae bacterium
CTGTTGGTGCGTTGGGGATGTCCAATCGTTTCTATGATACTGATAGCGGATGGTCTAAATGGGCCTAGTCATTTTATCTGCCCACCTAAATTCGCAATATAGGTGCTGCCGTTTGTCAATTTCATGGACGCATCTGTTGTCAGAATAACCCGCCAGCAATTCACCAGTTCTGTGATAGATGATACCGTGGTAGGCACCCACGTAGCGGAAACTGGAACGAATATTTTGGCAGACGATACGGTTAATATGTGTGATTTATAATGTTTAGGGATTATCACAGAAAATCCCATTCCGTCAATCGCAAACCCGGGGAACCAGCATTCTGAAAACGTCCCGGTGACCAATGTATTCGTGTTTAATTAATTGCATCATATACATTTGCAGACTTCCGCCTCCCGGCCTGTTACGATGATCCGGGAGGTGATTTTGTGGATATACGGGATACGATAATCCAACAGGTAACAGCAGCACTGCAGGCACAGGGGCAGCAGGGTGATGTGATTACGGTGGTACAAGATGTGCTGGTGATCCAGCTGCAAAAGTATGAGGTACAAGAGCGTTGCACGGCAGTCGCTGTATCGGATGTCGGAGCTGAAGGACAGCTACGGAAATATATTGCAACAAAACGTATTGAGGGCCTGGCAGACAGCACGATACGGCGATATTATGATGCAAACCTGCAGATGATCCGATTTTTGAGGAAACCGATTTATGAAATAACAGCCTATGACCTCAGATTTTATTTATCATACCGGCGGCAGCAGGGCGGCGTATCCAATAGGACGCTGGATGGGATGCGGCGGTGCTACAGTAGTTTCTTCGGCTGGCTGTCGGCGGAGGGGTTGATTGGGCGCAATCCCTGCGCTGCGCTGGCCCAAATAAAGTACCGGAAGACAGTTAAAAAACCTTACAGCGCCACCGATTTAGAGCGGCTGCGGAAAGCGTGCCAGGATATTCGGGATCTGGCACTGGTAGATTTTTTGTATAGTACCGGATGCAGGGTGTCGGAGGTGGCCAGGCTGGATATTACAGACGTGGATTTTGAAACTGGGGAGGCCGTAGTAGTCGGGAAGGGAAACAAAGAGAGAAAGGTGTATCTGTCACCGGTGGCAGCTATGCACCTGCAGGAATATCTTTCCGCCAGGGCAGACAGATCAGACGCTCTTTTTGCTGGGAAAGGGACAGATAGGTTAAAAAAGAATGGAATAGAAGCGGTTTTGAAACGAATTGGGGCGAAGGCGGGTGTTGAGAACGTGCATCCGCACCGATACCGCAGGACATTGGCCACAAATCTACTGGATCGGGGAATGAATATTCAGGATGTTGCGGCCATCTTAGGGCACGCTGACCTGAAAACGACACAGATCTATTGTTTTATTAGCCAGGCAAACGTTAAGGCTGCATACCAGAAATATGCTGCATAACAGATAGCGGGATTTTTTTACGCCGGGCAGTGTCCGGTGTTATTTTTGTGCAACAAAACGTGGCATTTTTAAAATATGCAACAGTTTGTTGCTATAAACTAAACACGAATACTGGAGGCGGTGCTGTGCTGGGCCCGAAGATGAAATCTGGTGCCGTATCCTACCGTATTATTGGAAAAATGTGTTTTGTAACACTGGAAGCTACGCCATCCAGCGCGCTGAATCAGGGAGATGCAATTTTGTCCGGTGTCCCGGCCCCACTGGAAGAATTTTATCTTACGGTTGGAAATTACACTGCGTACATGAAAATGGCTGGAACAGTAATTGCCTATTACCCAGCATATACCGGAACAGGACGAATAGACGCCTGTTTTTGCTATCCGGTAGGGTAATAATCTGTTTACCAGCCAGGCACGTCATGGGGATATGGAAGAATGTGGGGTAATTATTACGGCGTGTAATACATCAGATCAATAACCAGGTTTGTATTTGCCCCGGGTTTATCATTAAAAAATATACCCAGGCCATCAGGCAGCGGGTTACATGATGTAATGAATAGTCCGCCAGGGGACGCTATCCGCCGTTTACAGAATACTATGCTATTGACATTCATTTCCTCAAACCTGCTGTACGGTATCGTTATATTTTGCAGCCCTGATCCTGCTGTAGTGGTGTAGGTGGCAAAATGGATCTTCCCAATATTCGTGTTTAATTAATTGCATCATATACATTTGCAGACTTCCGAATATTCGTGTTTAGTGAAAAAAGAAATAGTAGCAGCATACGAATACCGGAAAATCCGATATTGGTATGTTTTTATTATGAAAAAGGAGAAAAAGAGTATGAAAGAGATCAGAGCCAGACCTTAAGAGGTCTTTTTATTTTGCAAATATCTGTGCCGGCCGAGAGCCGGGGAAAGGAAGAATGAAAAATGAGTGCGAATAAATTTTATACATTATTACAGGCGGCGGCGTCCGGGGTAATCGCCTGGCTGAGTGCAAAGCTGGGAATTCTCTTTCCGGTCATGTGTCTGCTTTTGTCTGCTATGGTAGTGGATTACATAACCGGGATGCTGGCCAGCAAAAAAGAGGCCCTTGAGCATCCGGGAGATACCGGATATGGGTGGAGCAGCAAAAAAGGCGCCGCTGGAATTATTAAAAAGGTAGGATATCTATGTATTATCGCGGTGGCTATGATGATTGATTATATCATTATGCATGTAGCTTCGGCGGCGGGAATCGCCATCAATACTCAGGTGTTTTTTGGACTCTTGGTGGCGGTGTGGTATCTCTTAAACGAACTATTATCTATTATTGAAAACGCCGGCCGTATGGGAGCCCCGGTGCCGGAATGGCTTACGAAGTATATCGCAGTTTTAAAAAATAAAATTGATACCAGCACAGATCAGGAGTAGGGGGCGGGTAACCGTCCTCTTTTGCGCTGCGGAGATGCAGCAGGAAGGAGCATAATATGAGCTATACAATCAAAAATGCAATCAGCAAAACCCGGGTCCCTGCATGGGGGAACCAGAAGAAATATATTGCCGTGCATTATCTGGGCGTAGTCGGACAGAACCATGATCTGGAGCCAGGTGGATACGGGGCACATTTTTATATCTACTGGGATGGGACTATCTACCAGCGATGCAGCCTGGATGCCGTTGTCTGGGCTGTAGGAACTGGGGGGATGTACACCCAGAAACATCCAGAAGCCCGGAATGCGAACACGATTAGTATTGAAATGTGCTGCAAGTGTGATGGTAATTCTGCCAGCGCAGAGGACAAGAGATGGTATTTCACCAAAGAAACCCAGGAGGCCTGTGTGTGGCTGGTTCAAAAACTGATGAAAGAAAATGGTATTCCGGCAGATCATGTCCTAAGACATTACGATATTGTCAACAAGACCTGTCCAGCGCCCTATGTACACAATAATAAGTATAAGACCAGCTGGACATGGGATGAGTTTAAAAATCGGCTAAACGGGGCGAATACGAAGCCTGAGAGTGCATCCGGCACCCAGACGGTGGAGTTTGCGAACCTGTCAGAACCAGAGGCAGCAGCGAAGCTGTTGGAGATCAGCCGGCCGATTGCTGAAAAGTATAGTCTGTTCCCGTCCGTATGTGCTGCACAGACCATCTTGGAGTCCGGCTATGGGTATGGAACCGAACTGGCTCGCATTGCGAATAATGTCTGTGGCATGAAGGCAATCCTGTCCGGAAACACTTGGCCTGGCAGTGTTTGGGATGGATCCAGCACTGTACGGATTAAAACTCCGGAGCAGGATGCAGCCGGAAACACCTATTATATCTATGCAGATTTCCGAAAATATCCCAATGTAGAAGCGTCCATTGAAGATCGGTGTGCCTATCTTCTGGGTGCCCAGAATGGCAGCAAGCTGCGTTATGGTGGCATTCAGGACTGCAAAAACTACCAGGAACAGATCAAGTTAATCAAGGCCGGCGGATATGCCACCGATACGAAGTATGCTGATAAGATCTGCAATATCATCCAGCGGTTTGACCTGAACAAATACGATATGGCCGGAGAAGGTTCTTCCCCTGCACCGGTGGAGATGAAGTATTTTGTCCGGAAGTCCTGGGCCGATAAGAATAGCCAGCTGGATGCCTATACGGATTTAGGCAACGCCAAGAAACGTGTTGACGGAGCATGGCAGTATAACGTATACGATGCCGCAGGAAAGGAACTGTACAACGGCGTAGCTGCGTTGAATGACCGGATTATTAATACTGCCGTAGGAATTGCAAACGATAATTCCCACGGATATAATAATTCCGGTAAAGGTTGGGGGCCCGAATACAACTGCATTGGATTGGTAATGCAGTCCTGCAATATGTCTGGGATCAATGTTGGTAAATGTACCATCCAGAAGATGCCTGACTATCTCATCAAAGCGGGCTATGAAGATGTGACAGCGGATATCAATTTTAAAAATGGCAAGGGCCTGAAAAAGGGAGATATCCTGTGGATGCTGGACAAGACCGGCAAGCATGGTCACACTGAACTGGCCGTTGGAGATGGTCGACTTGTGGGGGCACGCAATGACGATGATGGCTGCCCGGGTGATGGCACCGGCCGTGAGATTGCTGTATCTGCATACTACAATTACAGCTGGCAGCGTGTATTCCGGCTTCCTGGGGCCGGTAAGACGCAGGGCAATGTAAATCAGGATACCGTATTCAGAGTGCAAGCAGGAGCCTATAAAGACAATACAAAGGCTATTAAAGTGCAGAAGCGTGTCCGGAATGCTGGTTATCCGGATGCATTTATCCGCAACGAGGATGGAATGTATAAGATTCAGGCCTGGGCTGGTAGATCTAGGGATAATGCTGAGAAGGTTGTAAAAGATCTTAAGAAGAAAGGAATTAATTCTTTCGTAAAATAGAATTAGTGGGTGGCAATGTCACCATTTTGCCACCCACAGGGATATACAACAGTAAGATGTGAAAAGCGATAAAATCTGAACTATTGAAAAATCCTTGATTTTACAGTATTATAAAGGCTATATGAAGATACAGAAGGATGAACCTTAAAAGGTTTAGAAATACGGATCCTGTGGATTTTCGGTATGTTTTCTTTAGAAAACCGATTGGTTTTCGGGAGGAAAGTACCAGAAAGGGTATGACAGGATAGATGCTGGGACAGCTCCGTTTTGTTTCATAGGAAATTCCTTCCTATGAAACAAAAATGCTTGGCAGGATCAGCATCCGTATACCTGGATGCTGGGTTTGTAAAAGAGAACAAATCACCTTGGAAAGGCATATTTTTTCCGGACAACCCATATATATAAGAGAAAGAGGAGGGGATGTCATGGAGAAAGGAGAAGAAATACTGAGGATTTTTCCGGCACGGATCCGAAAGATCTTGGAGAGGGCAAATCTGGATTTTGCCGGTCTTCAGGAAGTACGTCTGCGGGCGGAGCAGCCGCTGATGTGCAGATATTATAAGGAAGAGCTTTTTTTTCCGAAAGAGGGGGAGACCGGCTATTTTTGTGTTTCCAAAGAGGATCTGGAGGAGACGCTCTCCTGTGTGTCCCGCTATTCCCTGTACGCTTTTGAGGAGGAACTAAAGCAGGGATACCTTACCATTCCTGGAGGTCATCGGGTGGGGATTGCAGGAAAAATTGTGATGGAGGAGGGGAAAATCTGCAGTGTCCAGAGTATTTCTTTCCTCAATGTGCGGATTTCCCATGAGCAGATCGGGTGTGCAGATCCGGTACTGCCTTATCTGGTGAGGGGAGATCAGTTTTGTCATACACTGATCATCTCTCCGCCAAGATGCGGCAAGACCACACTGCTTCGGGATATTATAAGAAAAATTTCCAATGGAACAGGAAAATTGCGGGGTCAGAATGTGGGAGTGGTGGATGAGCGCTCTGAGATCGGGGGTTCTTACCTTGGGATTCCTCAGAATGATCTGGGAATCCGAACGGATGTGCTGGATTGCTGTCCGAAATCTGAGGGAATGATGATGCTGCTTCGGTCCATGGCTCCGGATGTGATCGCTGTGGATGAGATTGGGGATTATCGGGACAGTCAGGCCATAGAGGCAGTGTTTCACTGCGGCTGCAAGCTGCTGGCTACCGTCCACGGCAGTTCTGTGGAGGATATCCGGAAAAAGCCGCTGCTTCAGAGGCTGATGCAGTATCACTGTTTTGAACGGTATGTGGTGCTGGATGGCCGGAAAAAGGCAGGACATATTGGGGAAATCTTTGACGGAAGAGGAACCAGGCTGTATGGCCAGGGACAGAACGGGTTTCTTCCCGGAATGAAAGTACACAGGTAGGAGGGGGAGCAGGGAAGCTTTGAGATATTTTCTCCGGCGGCCTCCCTGGCGGAGGGAAAGTATGGAGAATTTTAGGCTGGCAGGGGCTGTGCTGGCAGCGCTCTGCGCTTCCGTTTACGGTTTTGTATTGCAGAGAGACCTGAAGATCCGGATGGATTTTTTGATGGAATTGCATCGATGTTTGCTTCTGCTGCGGCAGGAGATCGTTTATTTAAAAACGCCTCTGGCGGAGGCCATGAGACGCACCGGAGGAGCTTCCAGGGAACCGCTGTCTTCCTTTTTCCAGGCAGTGGGGAAGCGTCTCGCAGTGCTTTCTGACACTGGCGTCTGCCCTGTGTGGAGGAAAGCGGTGAGGGAGTATCTGGGAGAGCTGCCTTTAAAAAAAGCGGATCTGGAGCTGCTTTATCAGTTGGGAAAGCAGTTTGAGGGGCTGGCAGGACGGAGGGACGGCGAGCTTTTGCAGGTGTATCAGTTTCGGCTGGAGGATCTTGCCAGGGAGGCAAAGGAGGAATACAAAAATAAGGCACAGCTTTATCAGCGGCTGGGAATCGTGGGGGGGATCTTTCTGGTTGTTTTATTCCTGTAGCCTTTTGGGAAGGGGGAAGGCATGAGCGTAAATCTGATATTTAAAATCGCTGCCGTTGGCATACTGGTATCAGTTTTGGGCCAGGTCTTAAAGCACAGCGGAAGAGAGGATCAGGCTTTTTTGACCAGCCTGGCCGGGTTGATCCTGGTGCTGTTTTGGATTCTGCCCTATATTCAGCAGTTGTTTGAGACGGTGAAAAGACTGTTTGCACTGTAGGAGGGAAGGGAAAATTATGACCATGCTGAAAATCGGATGTCTGGCGCTGTGCGGCGTTTTATGCGGCCTGCTTTTAAAGGAAATGAAATCGCCGATGGCAGCCTTTGTCAGTCTGGGCACCTGTTTGCTGATCGCCTTCTTTGGTCTGGCGAAACTGGACTATGTGGTGGATATGATCGCTTCCATGGAGCAGTTTCTTTCTTTGAAAGCAGCCTGGCTTCAAATTCTTTTGAAAATCACCGGCATCACCTATCTGGCGGATTTTTCTGCCAATATGTGCAAAGATGCAGGTTATCAGGCTATTGCCGGACAGATTGAGATCTTTGGAAAAATTTCCATTCTGGCCATCAGTTCCCCTATTATTTTAGCTCTGGTGGAGACCATCTATTCTTTTTTAAATTAGGGGATGCTGGATGAGGCGGCAGGAGTTTGGAAAAGGAAACATAGAAAAAGAATAGGAGCCAGGCGTATCCGCTTATTTTGTGGGTGTTTTACGGGACAGGAATTCAGACAGGGGGGCTTCTCATCGGAAAGAAGGGAAAATGGGGGATCTTTTTGGGACTGGCTGTACTGATTTTGGGCATGGCTGCGCCGGCAGAAGGAAGGGAAAGCGGACAGGATGACCAGGCGGGAGGGTTATGGCTTGCGGACAACCCTCAGAAATCAGAAGATTCAGAAGCAGAACATAGGAACAGTGTCCGGGGGACAGAGAATTTAGAAGCAGAGGCCGGAAACAGTTCTCAGGCTTCCGAACGTTCAGAGACGGAGAAACTTCAGGAAGAGATGCAGAGGGAGCTTTCAGCCTCTCTGCTGGGGGATCTGGATCTGCAAGAAGCTCAAAGCAGTCTGGATGATCTTCTTGGACAGGGAAATTTCTCTCTGAAAGAGGCGGTGCAGGAGCTGGTGCAGGGAAAGATTCCCTGGAGTCTGGAGAGTATTGGGAAGATGGTGTCTCAGGTATTTTTTCAAGAGATAGGAAACTATCGGAAGATAGCAGTATATCTTCTGGTGATCATTGTGGCCTCAGCGGTGTTTGCCAATTTTGTTGCAGTGTTTGATAAGGGGCAGATTGCTGACATCAGTTATTATACGATGTATCTTTTGATGGTGACGCTGCTGATGAAGGTGTTTGCCAGCATGAGCCAGACAGCCGGAGAGGCAGTCCTGGCAGTACTGCAGTTTATGAGAGCGCTGCTTCCGGCTTGTATTCTGACGCTGTATCTGACAACCGGAAGCCTTACTGCCATGGGGTTTTATCAGATCAGTCTGTTGGCTATGACAGGGATACAGGGAATACTCCATTATCTGCTGCTTCCGGCAGTCCAGATTTATGTGATTCTGTTGTTTGTAAATCAGCTGATGAAGGAGGATTATCTTTCCAAGCTGGCGTCCCTGATCCGAACAGGGATTTTATGGAGTCTGAAAACGGTTATGGCGCTGCTCTTTGGCATGCAGGCCATTCAGATGATGATTGCACCGGCGGCAGACCAGGTAAAAACTTCTGTGGTGAACAAGGCTGTGTCTGCAATCCCGGGCATCGGAGGGGCGTATGAGACCGCAGCCCAGACAGTGCTTGCCTCGGCGGTGGTGCTGAAGAATGCAGTAGGAATCGCCGGGCTGGCCGCACTGGTGTTTCTCTGTGCTGTTCCTGTGGTGAAATTAGGCTGCGGAGTGCTGCTGTACCGGGCTCTCGGGGCGGTAGCCCAGCCGGTTACAGATAAGCGGGTGTCGGAATGCATTGACAGTGTGGCTCAGGGAGGAGAGCTTCTGATGAAGCTGGTGCTTCATGCAGGAATGCTGTTTATCCTCTCGCTGGCCATGATCACTGTCATGGTGCGGGGAGGATAAGGAGGAATTTTGCGATGGGGCAGATTCGCCAGTGGCTGGGACAGGTCATCTGCTTTCTGTGTATGATGACCCTGCTGCTTCATGTGATACCGGATACGGGACTAAAAAAATATGTGCGTTTTTTCCTGGGACTTCTTTTTATCCTGGTGGTATTGGAGCCGGTGGGCAGTCTGATGGGAAAAGGAGAGTTTCTGCGAAATCTGGAGATGGAAAACATCCGAGGGCTGTATCAGGAATTTCAGTCTGGGCAGATGGGGCTGACAGACACCTTCGGCAACTGGGATGAGGAAAAGTATCAGAAGGAGCTGGAGGAAAAAATCAGGGAAATCTATGACCGCTATCATATTCCCTGGCAGGAAAGTCATAATAATAGTCAGAAAGCAGGGATGAAAGATGGACAAATGGAAACTGGCAGACCGATGGAAGAGGATCAGAAAGGATCAGCTGCTGATCGGGGTACTGACTGGGGTGCTGCTTCTGGTGATTGCTCTTCCATCCGGTCAGGAGAAGAGGGGGACGGAGGAAGAAACGGAGACGGCACAGGAAATTCCTTCGCCCTGGCAGGAGAGTGAGACCGAACAGCTGGAACGTCGGCTGCAGGCTGTTCTGGAGCAGGTGCCCGGGGTGGGACGGGTTCAGGTGATGGTAACGGCAAAGTCCTATGGAAGGAAAACTGTGGAAAAGGACCTTTCCCAGTCGGAAGAAAACAGTGCAGGAGAAAACGCCCAGAGCAGGAAGCAGACAGAGGAGACCACAGTGTACGAAAGAGATGGCCAGGGAAATGAGATACCTTTTGTCATTGAGGAGACTGCGCCTGTGATTCAGGGTGTTTTGGTGGCGGCTCAGGGAGGAGAGAATCTTACTGTGGCAGAGGATATCACGGAAGCGGCCATGGTATTATTCGGAGTGGAAGCGCATAAAATAAAAGTAATGAAATTGAATTGAGGAGGAGAAGCGTGAAGCGTATTTTCAAAAAGAATCAGGTAATTATTACGGTGCTGGCAGTTATGATTGCAGTGGCAGGGTATCTGAATTATTCCGGCAATCTGCTGGAGGAGGAGGCAAACCAGATTGCGTCAGGAAATCAGACCGTTCTTTTGACGGCCGAAGAGGACAGCAGCCTGGAGGAGAACGCGCTGACGGATGTGGTGAGCCTGGATGGGGATGGCAGTGAGGAGGTTTCCGCCCAGGATGTGCTTCAGGAAGGGGTTGGGGAGAACGGAAGCGTTCCGGGAGAAGCGGTTCTTGCCAGCGTTTCCGCGGACGATAATCTGATTGCCCAGGCAAAATTAAACCGGGAGCAGATCCGGGCAAAAAATAAAGAAACTTTACTGGAAGTGATCAACAACGAAAATATTGCCCAGGAGCAGAAGGAAAATGCGGCGGCCAGCATGGCTTCTATGACGGATCTGGCAGAGCGGGAGGCAGCTGCAGAACTTCTCCTGGAGGCCAAGGGGTACTTAAATTCTGTGGTGAGTATCACCGACGGAACCGCTGATGTGGTGGTGAATCTGGCAGAGCTGGACGAAGCGCAGAGGGCTCAGATAGAAGATATTGTAAAGCGAAAGACAGATATTGCAGGGGAGAACATTATCATTACCCCAAGATCTGCCCAGACAGAATAACCCTGGTCTCTCCTGGGTGTTGACAGGGCTTCTCAACCTTGCTAAAATGGCAAATGAGTAAAAAACTGGAGGAAAACTTACGTGAGTGAAATTACGAATGAAATAAAAAAACGACGTACCTTTGCCATTATCTCTCACCCGGATGCTGGTAAGACTACGCTGACAGAAAAATTTCTGCTTTACGGAGGGGCCATCAATCTGGCCGGCTCCGTAAAGGGAAAGGCCACTGCCCGCCATGCAGTGTCCGACTGGATGGAGATTGAGAAAGAGAGAGGTATCTCTGTTACCTCCTCTGTGCTGCAGTTTAATTACGGGGGATACTGTATCAATATTTTGGATACCCCGGGACATCAGGATTTCTCGGAGGATACTTACCGTACCCTGATGGCAGCGGATTCTGCAGTGATGGTGATCGATGCCTCCAAAGGTGTGGAGGCCCAGACCAGAAAGCTGTTTAAGGTGTGCGTGATGCGTCACATCCCCATCTTTACTTTTATCAACAAGCTGGACCGGGATGCCAACGACACCTTTGAGCTGTTAGATGAGATCGAGAAAGAGCTGGGAATCGCTACCTGCCCCATCAACTGGCCCATTGGTTCCGGAAAAGGATTTAAGGGAGTGTATAATCGCAGTTCCCATACCGTTACCACCTTTACAGATACAGAAAAGGGAACGAAGGAGGGGGTAGCCACAGAGTACGATCTGGATTCCCCGGAATTAAGAGCTTTTGTGGGAGAAGAACCCATGGCGCAGCTTCTGGAGGAGGTGGAGCTTTTGGATGGAGCTTCCGCTGAATTTGACCAGGAGCTGGTAAGCCAGGGAAAACTTTCGCCTGTATTTTTCGGCTCCGCTCTTACTAATTTTGGCGTTGAGATTTTTCTGAAGCATTTCCTGCAGATGACCAGCACTCCTTTGCCAAGAGTGGCGGACTGCGGGGAGATCGATCCTATGAAAGAGGATTTTTCCGCCTTTGTGTTTAAGATCCAGGCTAATATGAATAAAGCGCACAGAGACCGGATTGCCTTTATGCGGATCTGTTCCGGTAAATTTGAGGCGGATCGGGAGGTTTATCATGTTCAGGGGGGCAGAAAACTTCGTCTTTCCCAGCCTCAGCAGATGATGGCTCAGGAGCGTCATGTGGTAGGAGAAGCCTACGCAGGGGATATTATTGGTGTGTTCGATCCGGGTATTTTTTCTATTGGAGATACCATCTGTATGCCAGGAAAGAAATTTGCCTACGAGGGGATTCCCACCTTTGCACCGGAGCATTTTGCCAGAGTACGCCAGATAGATACCATGAAGCGGAAACAGTTTGTAAAAGGCATCAATCAGATCGCCCAGGAAGGAGCGATTCAGATCTTCCAGGAGTTTAACACCGGGATGGAGGAGATTATTGTGGGCGTTGTGGGTGTGCTTCAGTTTGACGTGCTGAAATACCGGCTGGAAAATGAATACAATGTGGAGATCCGGCTGGAGGCTCTGCCCTATGAGCATATCCGCTGGATTGAGAACAAGGAGCTGGATTTAAACAAGATTGTGGGCACCTCAGACATGAAGAAGATCAAGGATCTCAAGGACAGGCCTTTGCTTTTGTTTATCAACAGCTGGTCTGTGGGCATGGTTCTGGATCGAAATCCGGGGTTGGTGCTGTCCGAATTTGGCCGGTAAATGATAAAAACGGGAACCGTTCAGCCATATAGATTAATTGGCTGTTTCAAAGCCCTTTTCGTTTCATGGGAAATTCTTTCCTATGAGACAAAATGCTCCGCAGGATACTAGCGCAGCTTCTGAATATTTACTTGCAAAACTTGCATAGATGAGCTATTATATAGAATAGAAATGGTTGAAGCACCGGATACAGGAGGAACAGACATGGCGAATACAGCAAATAACGAAGCAGCTCATACCAGTACGATAGAGACTGAGGGAAGCTACGGTGAAGTGAAGATCGCAGATGAAGTGGTGGCGATTATTGCAGGACTGGCAGCTTCTGAGGTGAAGGGCGTAGCGTCCATGGCCGGTAATGTGACAAGGGATCTGATCGAAAAGCTAGGTGTGAAGAGCCTGGGAAAAGGGGTCAAGATTCAGGTTTCAGACGGTCAGGTGAAGGTTGCCATGAATATTAATATGAATTATGGTTTTAATGTGCCGGAGACCTGCGGTGAGATCCAGGAAAAGGTGAAGACGGCCATTGAGACGATGACTGGTTTGGAAGTATCAGAAGTAAATATTAAGATTTCCAATGTAGTAATGGAATGATCCTTGGCAAGAGAAGACGGACAAGGGCTGCCGCAAACACCCTGAGCTTTAATAGGTATCAGGGGGATGTGACAGCCCATTTTAGAATGCAGACAAACCGGGGCACTGACCCAGACGGAAGAAAGGAGGGAATGTTATGAGTAGAAGGGAGAACAGAGAGCATATTTTTAAAATGTTGTTCGGCATTGAGTTTTATGATGAAGATGAGATGCCAGAGCAGATGGATCTGTATTTTGAGCAGGTGCTGGATGACGAACTTCAGAATCATCCTGCCTTTGTGTCCGAAGAGAGCAGGAATTACATAAGGCAGAAGGCAGCTTTGATTGCCAAAAAGGTACCGGAGATTGATGAGAGTATCAATCAGATCGCTACCGGATGGAAAACCGGACGCATGGGTAAGGCGGAACTGACGATCCTGCGCCTGGCGGTTTATGAGATGAAGTATGATGATGAGATCCCCGTAGGGGTAGCTATCAATGAGGCTGTGGAGCTGGCAAAAAAATTCGGCAGCGATGATTCGCCTGCTTTCGTAAATGGAATTCTGGCAAAATTAGTGTAGAGGATGAACGTAAGACATGAGCAGCGTATATTCTGTGGGACAGATCAATGCATACATTAAAATGATGTTTACCCAGGATTTTCTGCTGAACCGGGTTTATGTGAAGGGAGAGGTGTCCAACTGCAAGTATCATACTTCAGGACACATTTATTTTTCCCTGAAAGATGAGACAGGCACTCTTTCCTGCATCCTTTTTGCAGGATCCAGGAGAGGTCTGGCCTTTCGCCTGGAGAATGGGCAGAGAGTGGTGGTTTTTGGAAGCGTCAGCGTTTACGAGCGGGACGGAACCTATCAGCTGTACGCAAAAGAGATCCGTCTGGATGGGCTGGGCGTGCTTTACGAACGATTCCAAGCATTAAAACAGGAGCTGGAGGATATGGGGATGTTTGCCCCGGAATATAAAAAACCCATTCCGATCTACAGCCGAACCCTGGGGGTGGTGACTGCCCCCACGGGAGCGGCTGTCCGTGATATTATTCACGTGGCAAAGCGGAGAGATCCGGGGATCCGCATCATTCTTTATCCGGCCAGGGTTCAGGGTGAGGGAGCAGCAGACAGCATCGTGAAGGGGATTCAGATGCTGGATCGTTTGGGCGTGGATGTGATGATCGTAGGCCGAGGCGGAGGCTCTTTGGAGGATCTTTGGGCTTTTAATGAGGAGAAAGTGGCCAGAGCGGTGTTTGAGTGCAGCACCCCTGTGATTTCAGCAGTGGGGCATGAGACGGATACTACGATCTGCGACTATGCGGCAGATCTTCGCGCTCCTACCCCCTCAGCCGGGGCGGAGATGGCAGTGGCGGATATGCAGCAGGCTGCCAGGCGGTTAGAGCAGTATCAAGCCAGGATGGCCAGTCTTTTGGAAGGCAAGCTGGCAGAAGGAAAAAGCCGTTTGGAGCAGATCTGGCTGCGTCTTAGGCTTCACAGCCCGGAACAGGCCTTTCGGGAAAATGTGCAGCGGCTGGCTGAGGCAGAACAGCGGCTGCATTTTTTGATGGCGGGGAAACTGGAAGGGGAAAAAGGACGTCTGAGACTCTATACAGAACGCCTGAACGGTTTATCGCCGCTGCGGAAACTGGAGCAGGGATTTGCCTTTGTGTCAGATGAGGCGGGCAAACGGGTAAACAGCGCATCCGCTGTGGTTCCCGGTCAGGTACTGCGGCTGTATTTTGCAGATGGCTTCATCGAAGCCACAGTGAATAAGATGGAAGGAAAAAAGGGAGGCCAAGATCATGGAGGAGACAAAGACCAGTCTGGAACAGGTATTTGACAGGCTGGATGAATTGCTTTTGAAACTGGAAGATAAAAATACCTCCCTGGAGGAATCCTTTGAAATTTACCAGGAGGGGATGAAGCTGGCAAAGGAGTGTGGCCAGAGGATTTCCAGGGTAGAGGAAAAGGTAATGATTATGAACGAAGAAGGTGGGCTGGATGAGTTTTGAGGAAACTTTGACAAGAGAAGTTGCCAGGGTAAAAACAGTGCTGAAGAAGTATCTGCCCCTGGAGGAGGGACATCAGAAAACTCTTCTGGAGGCCATGAATTACAGTATGCTGGCAGGGGGCAAGCGGATACGTCCTCTTCTGATGCTGCTTACTTATGAAATGTTTGGCGGAAAAAGCTCTGTGGTGGAGCCTTTTATGGCAGGGATGGAGATGATCCATACCCATTCTCTGATCCATGACGATCTTCCCGCCATGGACAACGATGAATATCGAAGAGGCAGAAAAACTACTCATGTGGTTTACGGGGAGGCGATGGGAATCCTGGCTGGAGATGGGCTGTTAAATTATGCCTATGAGTGTATGAGCCGGGCTTTTGATATGGAGCCGGAGAACCCAAAGGTGGGACAGGCGCTGGCAGTTATGGCAAAAAAGACCGGAATTTTTGGTATGATCGGCGGTCAGTCTGTGGATGTGGAGATGGAAGGAAAAATTCTGTCCCAGGAGCTTTTGGATTTTATCTATCGGCTGAAGACCGGTGCTCTTCTGGAGGCCTCCATGATGACAGGAGCGGTGCTGGCAGGAGCGGACAGGGAACAGGTGGCTCAGGTGGAGAAGATTGCCGGAAATATCGGCCTGGCGTTTCAGATTCAGGATGACATCCTGGATGTGACTTCCACAGTGCAGATGCTGGGGAAACCGATACGCAGTGATGAAAAGAATCACAAGACCACCTACGTGACCCTGAGGGGGCTTGAGCAGGCAAAAAAAGAGGTTGAGCGGGTTTCGAAAAATGCGTTGGAAGGGCTTTTGGAACTGTCTGAGGGTATATCGGAACTTGAGCGGTACGAATTTCTGCGGGAGCTGGTTATTCACCTGATGCACAGGGAAAACTAAGGATAAAGGAAGGGCTTTCGCAGTCCGGGGGTTATCACTATGATACTTGAAAAGATTAATCATATGAACGATATCAAAACCATTGATAAGGAGGAGCTTCCACTGCTGGCAGAAGAGATCCGTCATTTTCTGATTGAAAAAATCAGCGTTACAGGCGGGCATCTTGCCTCCAATCTGGGTGTGGTGGAGCTGACTATGGCCATGCATCTGGCGTTTTCGCTGCCGGAGGATAAGTTTATCTGGGATGTAGGGCATCAGTCCTATACGCACAAGATTCTTACCGGAAGGCGGGATGGTTTTGATGAACTGCGTAAATACGGCGGCATGAGCGGTTTCCCCAAGAGAAAGGAGAGCGTCTGTGACGCCTTCGATACAGGGCACAGCTCCACGTCTATTTCAGCTGGCTTAGGCTATGCCAGAGCCAGAGATCTTTTGGGCGGCCATTACTGCGTGGTTTCGGTGATCGGGGACGGTTCCCTCACCGGTGGCATGGCGTACGAGGCATTGAACAATGCAGCCCATTTAAAAACCAATTTTATCATTATTTTAAATGACAATGAGATGTCCATCTCAGAGAATGTGGGAGGACTGTCCACGTATCTGAGCAATCTGCGCACAGCGGAGGCCTACACCGGCTTAAAAGCAGGGGTGGAAAATACTCTGAACAAGATACCGGTATATGGAAACCGGATGGTGGAGCGGATTCGCAATACGAAAAACGGCATTAAGCAGCTGGTGATTCCAGGGATGTTTTTCGAAGATCTGGGGGTAAAATATCTGGGGCCTGTGGACGGCCATAATATCAGCCAGATGGTGAAGTGTTTCCAGGAAGCTAAGAAAGTCAAAGGGGCTGTGGTGATCCATGTAAAGACCAAGAAGGGGAAAGGCTATGCTCCTGCGGAGCGCCATCCGGCCCGGTTCCACGGCGCAGAGCCCTTTGACATTGAGACGGGACTGCCGAAAAAGAAAAAAAGAAAAGCAAACTATACGGATATTTTTTCTACCGTGATGTGCAAGCTGGGCAGCCGGATTCCGGAGCTGGTGGCGGTGACTGCCGCCATGCCGGATGGTACGGGACTGAAGCGTTTTCGGAATATGTATCCGGAGCGGTTCTTTGATGTTGGAATTGCGGAGGAGCACGCCGTGACCTTTGCAGCAGGAATGGCAGTGGGAGGACTTCGGCCGGTGGTGGCGGTGTATTCCTCTTTTCTGCAGAGGGCTTACGATCAGGTGATTCACGATGTGTGCATTCAGAATCTTCCGGTGGTGTTTGCCATTGACCGGGCCGGGCTGGTGGGCAGTGACGGGGAGACTCATCAGGGCATTTTCGATCTGTCTTTTTTAAGCGCAGTGCCGAACCTCACGCTGATGGCTCCCAAGAATAAATGGGAGCTGTCGGATATGCTGAAATTTGCGCTGAAGCAGCAGGGGCCTGTGGCGATTCGCTATCCAAGAGGGGAAGCCTATGACGGGTTGGCAGATTTTCGCGCCCCCATCCGGTATGGACGATGGGAAGTGCTCTATGATGAATGCGGCATTGCGCTGCTGGCAGTGGGAAGTATGGTGAAAGAGGCAGTAAAGGTGAGAGAGCGACTGCGGGATTTAGGCTACAGCTGTACTCTGATCAATGCCAGATTTGTCAAGCCCCTGGATGAGGAACTGCTTTTGCAGACGGCCAGGGAGCATCAGCTTTTGGTAACCATGGAAGAAAATGTGCGCACCGGAGGCTTTGGAGATCATGTACTGGAATTTTTAAGCGATGTAAAGTGCCAGGTGCGGGTGCTGAATGTGGCATTGCCGGATGACTATGTGGAGCATGGCAATGTGGATGTGTTAAAGCAGGAAACCTGTATTGACGGAGACTCCATTTTTAAGCGGATCGTGGCAGAGTATGCGGGAATGGGGCAGGAGAGTGAATAGATGAAAGAACGTTTGGATGTGCTTTTGGTAAGCAGGGGGCTGGCTGCTTCCAGGGAGAAGGCCAAGGCGGTGATCATGGCCGGTCAGGTTTATGTGAAGGGCCAGAAGGAGGACAAGGCAGGCTCCATGTTTGATTCAGAAGCAGAGATTGAGGTGCGGGGAAATACTTTAAAGTATGTGAGTCGGGGGGGCCTGAAGCTGGAAAAGGCCATGGAATGTTTTGGAGTGGAGATAGAGGGAAAGGTGTGTATGGATGTGGGTTCTTCCACAGGAGGTTTTACAGACTGTATGCTGCAAAACAAAGCGGTGAAGGTCTATTCTGTGGATGTAGGCCATGGACAGCTGGATTGGAAGCTGCGCAATGATCCAAGAGTGGTGTGTATGGAAAAGACAAACATCCGCTATGTGACACCGGAGGATATAGAAGAGGCTCCTGAGTTTGCATCTATTGATGTGTCTTTTATCTCACTTACCAAGGTTCTGGGCCCGGTGCGGGAACTTCTTACCCCGGAAGGGGAGATTGTGAGCCTGATTAAGCCGCAGTTTGAGGCAGGCCGGGAAAAGGTGGGGAAGAAGGGGGTTGTGAGAGATCCTGCTGTCCACCAGGAAGTGATCAAAAAGGTGGTGGCCTTTGCACACAGTCTGGGGTTTGAGACAAAAGCATTGGAATATTCCCCTATCAAAGGGCCGGAGGGAAATATTGAGTATCTTCTGTGGATGAAAAAGCAGGAGGAGAGCAGCTGCCAGGTTCCCTTCTCTATAGAAGAGGTAGTGAAGGAAGCCCATGGGACGCTGGATCGGTGAGCGGACGGCGGAACGGAAAGATAAAAGGCGGAAAAACCGGTCAGATGGACTAGGGATAGGCCAAATGCGAGAGGGCAAATGATCGAAGCCGCAAACTGCTGCGGCGGGCTGGGGCTTTGCGAGAGGCCAAATGATCGAAGTGAGGAAAAGCTGAAATGACAGCTTGGGGAAAGCGACTGAGGACAGACAAGGTTAAAAGGGCAGAACAGGAAAGAAGATGGAACGATTTTATGTGATTACCAACCAGGCCAAGGATCCGGGGCTGGTACAGACAAAATTAATCAAAAATTACCTGGAAGAGCAGGGAAAGGTGTGCTATGTCCAGGATGGCGGAAACTCTGGGGGAAAGAGCTGCTATAAGTATACGGATGCCTCCAGAATTCCCAGGGATGTTCAGTGTGTCCTGGTATTAGGCGGGGACGGTACGCTGCTGCAGGCGTCCAGGGACCTGGTAGATCGGGAACTTCCCCTGTTGGGATTTAATATGGGGACCCTTGGGTATCTGGCGGAGATTGACCGTCAAAATATCCAGGTAGCTTTAGATCGTCTGATGAAAGATGAATTTACCATTGAGCAGCGAATGATGATAAGCGGCGCAGCTTTTTACAACAATAAAAAGTTGATGGAGGATCTGGCGTTGAACGACGTGGTGATCGGCAGAAGAGGAAGGCTGCGGGTGGTGGACTTTAATATTTATGTGGACGATGTGTTCCTTTGCTCATACCGGGCAGACGGCATTATTATTTCCACCCCCACAGGTTCCACGGGATACAGTTTGTCCGCCGGCGGCCCGATTGTATCGCCGGATGCATCTTTGATGCTTTTGACAGCGCTTGCGCCTCATACGTTAAATTCCCGATCTGTTGTACTTCCCGATAATGTAACGGTTACGGTGGAGCTGGGAGGAGACGGAAGCAAGGACGAAGAGGGAGCGGAAGCTACTTTTGACGGGGATACTTCTGTGAAGCTTAGTCTGGGCAATCGGATACAGATTTGCAGATCCAAGAAAATTACAAGGCTGATCAAGATCAATAACACTAGTTTTGTGGAAATACTAAGAAAGAAAATGAATTAGAGGTAAGATATGAAGGTTGGAAGACAGGCAAAAATTATAGATTTAATCAGTCGTTATGAGATCGAGACTCAGGAAGAGCTGGCCGAATATCTGAACAGAGAGGGCTTTCAGGTGACACAGGCTACCATTTCCCGGGATATCCGGGAGCTGAAGCTCACCAAGATCGCCACAAATGGGGGGCGTCAAAAATATTCGGTGATGCATTCGGGAGGAAACGGTTTAAATGAGCGGTATCTCAGAGTCCTGCGGGAGGGGTTTATTTCTATGGATATGGCGCAGAATATTCTGGTGGTAAAGACCGTTTCCGGTATGGCCATGGCGGTGGCGGCAGCTCTGGATGCCATGCACTGGCCGGAGGTGGCTGGCTGTATTGCCGGAGATGATACGATCATGTGCGCGATACGAAGTTCGGAGGAGACGCTTCATGTGATGAATAAAATCCGACGAATCGTGGATGGAGAGTAAGATTAAGCAGGAAACTTCTGAGGTGAGGCGCCGTTCAGAGATGAGACAGGATCGGTCTGAGGTGAGGCGCCATTCAGAGATGTGACAGGATCGGTCTGAGGCGAGGCTGTAAGGCCAAGATGAGAAGAAAGACAGACTTGGGGAGAGAGTCAGGTACAAATTATGCTGATAAGTTTACATGTAAAAAATATGGCGTTGATTCAGGAAATGGAAGTGGAATTTGGCCCTGGATTTAATATCCTTACCGGAGAGACCGGGGCGGGAAAGTCCATTGTTATCGGTTCTGTCAATGTGGCTCTCGGCACCGGAAATTTTAAGGATTATGTGCCGGAAGGCTCGGAATATGCTCTGGTGGAGCTGGTATTTGAGGCACGGCAGCCGGGGATACTGGAGAAGATGGCACAGCTAGAGATACCGGTGGAGGACGGCCAGATCATTATTTCCAGAAAATATCAGAAGGGGCGCAGCATCAGCCGTATTAATGGAGAGAGTGTGAATATTTCAGTGATTCGTGAGCTGGCTTCCGGCCTGATCGATATTCACGGACAGCATGAGCATCAGACGCTGCTGTATCCGAAATATCATCTGGCTTTGCTGGATGAGTTTGCCAGGGAAGGACTGGGAAACAGGAAAACAGAGTGTAAAAAGGCCTGGGAGGAATACCGGAAAATCAGCCAGGCATTGGAGAGCGCGCTGGAAGATGGGGCAGACCGGATCAAGCAGATGGATTTTCTTCAGTATGAAATACAGGAGATTGAGGAAGCCGGACTGCGGGCAGGGGAAGATGAAGCGTTGGAGCGCCAGTATACCAAGCTGGCCCATGGACAGAAGCTTCTGGAGGCGCTTTCTGAAATCAGAGAGCTGACGGAGGGAGATGAACTGGGCAGGGCAGTGAAAAGCCTTGGCAGTGTAAGCCAGTATGATGAAGGGCTGGAGGGGCTGTATCAGCAGCTTACGCAGATGGAAGACCTGATGAATGACTTCGGACGGGAATTGTCCGGTTATCTGGAGGATTTCTCCTACGATGAACAGGAATTTTATGAGATTGCCAAGCGGCTGGATTTGATCAATCATTTAAAGTCAAAATATGGAAAAACCATTGCAGATATTTTGGAATATCAGAAAGAAAAACAGGAAAAACTAACGCAGCTGAGTGATTACGAAGAATATCTTGCATCGCTAGAAGAAAAAAAGAAGACTGCGGAAAAGGTGCTTCTGAAAATTGCTTCAGAGATTTCCGGAATCCGGAAAAGCTATGCAGGAGAGCTGGCACAACAGATCAGGACTTCTCTGACAGAATTGAATTTTCTGGATGTAAAGTTTGATATTGCTTTTAAAGAGCTGGAGCATCCAGGCGCCAATGGACAAGATGAGATCTGTTTTATGATCTCCACCAATCCAGGGATGCCACTGCGGCCTTTGCAGGATGTGGTTTCCGGCGGTGAGCTTTCTAGGATCATGCTGGCCATCAAGTCTGTGATGGCGGGACAGGATCACATCGGAACTTTGATTTTTGATGAGATTGACACCGGGATCAGCGGCCGGACCGCTCAGAAAGTATCAGAAAAAATGGCAGTGATTGCCAGAAATCATCAGGTGATCTGCATTACGCATCTGGCGCAGATTGCAGCCATGGCGGACACGCACATGGCGATTGAAAAAAAAGCGGTGAAGGGAAGCACAGTTACCTCTGTTCGTCGGTTAGATCCAGAGGAGAGCGTAGAGGAGCTGGCAAGAATCCTGGGCGGTGCCGAGATTACAGACACCGTATATGAAAATGCCAGAGAGATGAAGGAATTGGCAGAAAGAACAAAAAAATACTAGAGTGGATCCGAAAGATCATCACATACTAAACCATAGAGCGGGGAAACCTGTTTCTATGGTTTTCTTTTTTATTTCATAGGATTAGCATCCGTGTATATTGACACTCTAATCTTCATAGGAAATTGCTTCCTATGAAATAAAAAATGCTCCGCAGGATCGCACTGTGGCGGATGGGAAAGATATCGCAAGGCGACCCGCCACAGGCGGAGGGAATGTTGCAAAATACCTCCGGCGGTACCCTTTCGGGTGATTTTTCTTTGAAAAATAATATCTTATCGGAGAAAAATATACCGAAAATCCACCGGAATTCGTATTTTACAACATCCTCTTTTTAGGAAAGGATGTGATGATATGACGCGGTTACAGAAATATCGGCTGTTTGTATTTGGACTGTTAATTGTCAGCCTGGCAGGTCTTGGATACTGCAGCTATCTGTATTT
>CABRXX010000045.1:0-21672 GCA_902475025.1 uncultured Lachnospiraceae bacterium
TGTTTCAGCGATTCTGGAACCCTATCTGGTGATTTTAAACAGCCTGCCTAAATCAGCCCTGGCCCCCCTTCTCATTGTATGGCTGGGAGCCAATATGCGAACCATCATTGTGGCTGGTATTTCTGTAGCCATCTTTGGAATGATCATGAATCTTTACACCGGCTTTCGGGAAACAGATCCCGAAAAAATAAAGCTGATCTACACGCTCCAGGGTACCAGAAAAGATGTGCTCTTTAAGATTATTCTGCCGGGCACAGTCCCTTTGTTTGTCAGCATTCTGAAGGTAAACATCGGGCTATGCCTGGTGGGCGTCATTATCGGTGAATTTATCGGTTCCCGTCAGGGGCTTGGTTACCTGATCATCTATGGAAGTCAAACCTTCCAGTTGAATCTGGTGATCACCAGTATTGTGATTCTGTGTATCATCTCTCTGCTTCTATATCTGATCTTAAATCTTCTGGAAAGAAAATACCGGAAGCGCCGCCAGATAGCGCAGTCTTAAAAAACCAACTGCCAGAAAGCAAAAAGAAGGGGCTCTTCTCTCTGCCTTCTGGCAGTTCTTCCGAACGCGATATCCATAAGTGATACCGGGGTTGATCCCCCGTCAGCTTACCGGTGGGTCTTTGATTGTTTCCGCTCATATCTTAAAAAGCGGTATTCCAGATCAAAATAGGTCTGCTCTTCCGTATCTCCGGTCAGCTCCCACTCCTTCAGCTCGTCCAGATTTGGAAACCAGGTATCTGCCTCGTAAGAGTGATAAATTTTGGTCACATGGGCTGTATCGCAGTAAGGAAGCAGCTGATGATAAATGCTGTCTCCTCCGATTACAAACACATCCTGGCTGTTGTATTTTTTCAGCTCTTCCAAAAGCTCTTCCCTACTGTGGCAGATGATGGCATCCTTTACCCGGTAATCCAGATTCTGGGTCAACACAATGTTGGTGCGGTTTTTTAGTGGCAGTCCGTTGGGAAAGCTCTCCAGAGTTTTTCTTCCCATCACCACCACTTTTCCCATGGTCATGCTGCGGAAAAATTTCATGTCAGAGGGAATGCTCACCAAAAGCTTGTTATCCTTGCCAATGGCCCAGTTTTCATCTGCCGCTACAATAATGTTCATTTCAAATCTCCTCTCCGAATCCTCTTTTATTATACTTTAGCATCCGTGTACAAGAGGCGTATTGCCCCCCTGTACACGGATGCTATACTGCCACCGGAATATTTTTAATCTGAGGCTCTGTCACATACTCCTCCACATGCAGATCCTCCACAGTAAACCCATAAAAGTCCTTTACTTCAGGATTAAGCCAGACTCTGGGAGCGGGATGCTCCGGCCGATTCAGAAGCTCCTCTATAATGGAAATGTGTCGGTCATAGATATGACAGTCTGCAATCACATGTACCAGCTCTCCTGGAATCATATGATTCACCTGGGCAACTGCCATCAAAAGCAGAGCGTATTGCGCCGGATTCCAGTTGCCTGCACACAACATATCCTGGCTTCTCTGATTCAGAAGGCCGTTTAGCACCAGCCCGTCCGGAGACTGGGTCACATTGTAGGTCATACTATAGGCGCAGGGATCCAGACCGCCGGAATGCAGATACTGAAACTGGTACATATTGGTCATAATTCGCCTACTGTAAGGATTTTCCTTTAACTGGCGCAGCACATAATCCATCTGATCCGTCTCTTCTCCCTTGTAGAGAAACTTTCTGCGGATCACATCTCCGTAGCAGGTACCGATGCTTCCATTCTCATCTGCCCACTGATCCCAGATATGGCTTCCCAATTCATGGATATTATTGGACTTTTTTTGATAGATCCACAGTATTTCATCAAAAGCGCTTTTTAGAGCAGTTTTTCGGATGGTGATGGCAGGGAATTCCCTTCTCAGATCATAACGGTTGATCACGCCAAAACGCTTGATGGTATAAGCTGGAGTGCCATCCTCCCAGTGAGGGCGCACCAGCTCCCCTCTGGTATCTGTTCCATTCTCCAGGATATCCCTACAGGTATCCTTAAAAATCTTGTCTGCTAAACTCATGCCTTTCCTCCTGTTCTTCTTTTTGATTTTGCCTGCTTCCTCTCCCTCTTTTTCTTTAGGCTTAAGCCATTTGCAGCCTCAGACGCTTTCTCAGGTCAATAGTTTGGCCAGGCTGGCATCCTCCGCAAAACCGGAGGCATTGTACAAAAACAGTATATCCGTATAATTCCCTTCCTCCATAAATTGAGAAAGACTCTGGTTAAAATATCGCAGATCCAGCATATCCACCTGGTCAAAATAAGCGTAGGTAAAGGGAACAAAACAGTGGGCATAAGAATCCTTGATCACCAGAAGCTTCCGCCCTGTATCAGCCTCCGTCTCAGCCTGAATCAAACCGTAATTTCCACCATAAAAATAAGCATACTGATCCTTGGTATGCAGGGCATTTTCCTGATATACCGTGCTTCTGATATCATCCGACTGATTGTAAGTGAGCAGATATCTGACAGGATTCTTAAGCTCATACTTTTCAATCGTATCATTCTGTACCGGGATTCCCACCTTAGATGCGATCGTTCCTCTGAAATCATCGGTCACCTGACTTACCAAATAATTCTCTGCCGAAATTCCTTCCAGCCCCATTTTTGTTCCCCACTCTTGGAATACATAGAATGCTCCTAACGTTTTCCAGTGATGGTCTGTCCGGTAATAAATCTCCTCCTGACTGTGACGGCGCAGCACCTCCCCGGCATCAAACCATACGCCCTCCGGCAAAGCATTCCTGATTTTCTGCAGATAGGCCAGCTCCCGCACCGGGGAGGCAAAAGCGGGAAGCTTGTCCCGAAGAACATCCAGGGCATTGGGAATCACCATGGCCGTCACATGACCGCTGCCATAAATATCTTTAGCCTGCTGAAAGAACGCACTTAGATAGGAAATATTGGTTTCAGCCCGATCCGTTTGAAAACTTCCGGAGTGCTTTTCGATCAGGTATCCATCTTTTCCGAAATAAACGTCATTGACCTCCTGACGCAGCGCTGCCCGCTCTGCTCTGGTCTTCAAACCGATCCATTGATCCCGGAATACAAACTGATCCGTAAGGTAGGTTTCATAATCTGTCGTGTATTTTCCAGAAAACAACGAGGAAAAACTAAACTTTGGCTTGGCTGCCAGGGAACGATTCTCATTTTCAGAAAATTCTGTGTCCGGTTTCAAAAGAGAGGCTGCTGTCAGTCCAAATATCATCAATAAAAAAAGTGTAATGATATTCCAGGCCTGCTTTTTATTCATATTCATTCTTCCGTAAACTCCTTATTCAAACTCTTTATGCGGCTTCATGGTGCTGCCGAAAAGACCATAGGCCTTTGGCCGCCAAACGCCAAGCTCTGAAATAATTTTTAAAACCTGAAATACAGGAAAGGATTATAGGAGGCATCCACCAGATAAGCCACAGACAACAGGAAGATTCCTACATAGACGGTTCCTCTCAGAAGGATACACAGCCAGTCGTGATCCTTCAGCTTTTCCAGCAGCCATCCTGCCCAGATCTTTGGATATCGGGTACATCCAAGAGACAGCAGGATCAAAAGCACTGCGTTATTGCAGATCAAATAAATACTCTCCTGATTGATAAAACTTCCGCCCAGCCCAAACATGGACCGCAGCAGTCCGGCTCCTGAGGCCGCATCTGCATAGACAAAGATCATCCATCCCAGCACCACAAAAAACAGACAGTAAATGTGGGCAAAAATTCCCGGAAGCTTTTTCAGCCGATCCTTCAGCACCAGCTTTTCAAACAACAGCAGCACGCCGTAATACAGACCCCAGATCAGGAAATTCCAGTTGGCGCCATGCCAGATACCGGTAAGCAGCCACACGATCATGGTATTCCGGATAAACTTCATAGTGCTTACCCGATTTCCGCCCAAAGGAATATAGACGTATTCTCTAAACCAGGTTCCCAAAGAGATATGCCATCTTCTCCAGAACTCGGTAATGCTCTTTGACAGATAAGGATAATTAAAGTTTTCCAGGAACCGAAATCCAAACATATGTCCCAGTCCGATGGCCATATCCGAATAAGCGGAAAAATCAAAGTAGATCTGAAATGTATAGGCGATCATTCCAAGCCAGGCAGTCACCACCGGCAAAGGCCCTGTGGTCATGGCGCTGATACTGTCCCAAAGAGCGCCTGCATTGTTGGCCAGCAAAACCTTCTTTCCAAGGCCGATCATAAAACGGTTGATCCCTTCTGCAAACTGCTCCGCCGTCTCCCGACGGTTACGAAGCTGCTCGTCAATGGTCTTATATTGAACGATGGGGCCCGCAATCAGTTGGGGAAACATGGTCACATAGGCGCCGTAGGAAATAATGTTTTTCTGTACCCTGGCCGTACCTCTGTAGACGTCTATAATATAGGAAATCGTCTGGAAGGTATAGAAAGAAATCCCGATGGGCAGCGCCAGCTTCAAAAGCGGAATCTCCAGCCCGGCAGCACGGTTAATCGTGTCCAGAAGAAAATCTGTGTACTTGAAAAAAGCCAGCAGAAGCAGACCCACGCCTACCGATGCGATCAGGGAAACCTTTGCCTTTCTCTCCTGCCCTCTTTCAATAAAATGGTGAACAGCCAGCCCCCCAAGATAGGAAACCAGGATAGAAAACAGCATAAGAAGCACATATACCGGCTCTCCCCAGGCATAGAACACCAGGCTTGTCAGCAGGAGCACCAGATTCCTGCCGGGTCTTGGACAGGCAAAATACAACAGCAACACAACCGGCAAAAATCGGAACAAAAATAGTAAACTGCTAAAAATCATACCTCGTTTCTCACTTTCTCATCGCTTACGTCAATGAATACTTATTACAATTTCTTAACATTTTCATAATTACGCAAAAAACGCTTTACATTCAATCAGCTTATTATATAATATACTAATGCGATAATCAATATTTTTCTGCCTTTGGACAAAGAATCCGGGGCTTTCAATATAGGGGATACAGTTATGGGAGCAAAGAAACGAAAGAAAAAAAAAGCATCTCAAAATGACTTTTTTGTATTAAAATTATTGGTACTGGTTGCAGTTGTCCTGGTAATCTTTGAAGGACGTCTGGTTTATACCATGTTTACATATAAATCATCACCAGTCAACGCCTCTGCAGATTCAAAAAACGCTCCGGAAGGAGAGACGGAAATTTCTCTGGATTCCACTCCGGCACCTTCCAAGGTTTCCATTACTTCCGAAGATACGGGAGCCTTTCCACTGGCAGGACTTTCCGCCGCTGTTTTTGAGGCAGGATCGGTCTCTGGCAGCGAACATACTCCCGAAACCGAGGATCCGTACCGGATATCGGAAGAGATCGACAGCCTGGCTGTCGTAAAGGAGATCTCCCCTGCTGTAGATGATTCCTATTTTTCAGATGCAGTCTTTATCGGTGATTCCCGCATGCAGGGCTTCCAAAACACCTCCGGTATCACCCAGGGTGATTTTCTCACCAGCGTAGGACTGGGTATCGACGGAATGTCCAATCAGAACATTTCCACAGCGGAAGGGAATATCTCTGTTTATCAGGGCTTAAGCGGAAAACAATATAAGAAAATTTACCTGATGTTAGGAACCAATGATCTGGGATACTATCCCTGGGAAAGCTTTAAGCCGAATTTCACCAACGTGATCGAGCAGTTCCATAAGCTGCAGCCAGATGCTCTCATCTATATCTGCAGCGTCATCTACGTGGATGAGTCCAAGATCTCTACCAGCTACGACAACAACGAAAACGTGAGCAAAATCAACGGATATCTGTTGGAGGTAGCAGAAGAAAAAGATTACTGCTACTACATTAATTTGAATGAAATCTTTACCAATGGGTACGGGGCTCTTCTGGAAGGGGCTTCCCCGGACGGGATTCATCTGGAGGCGCCTTACTGCCAGCAGATGCTCGCCTTCTTAAAGAGCCACTACGTTCCGGACACTGCTCTTGCTTCCAGTAGTGCCAAGACAGCCGGCGCTCCGGAGGAGTCCACCGAACCGTTCTCAGAATCTGAGACCGACAAAAGCTGATGATGCTGTATAACAGCCTCAGATAGATGGAAACATGAAAGGAGTATAAAAAATGAAACGTTTAAAATTATTGTTCTGCATGATGGTACTGGCCTTTGCCCTCACCGCCTGCTCCAAGGGAGGTAAGGATATTACAGTGGATGTGGCAAAACTGGCGGAAGAACTTCAGGCTCAGACTGTTACCAGCGACACTTTATCTGCCACTGCGCCGGAGATGCTCCCCTCCATTTATTTCGTGGAAGCTGACCAGGTGGCAAATGGCGCTGCGTACATGAGTTCCGGATCTACTTCCTGTGAGGTAGCAGTCATTGAATGTAAGGAGGCCAAACAGGCCGAAGAGGTAACAAAATCTTTCCAGACCAGAGTTGCCAACCAATCCGACCTTTTTGCCAGCTACGATCCTGAGGAAGTGACCAAATTGGATGCCGCCATTATTAAGACCAGCGGAAAATACGCTGTTCTTTGTGTCTGCGATGACACGAAGAAAGCAGAAGAAATCCTGAAAAACTACGGTTTCTAAAGGTTCAGAAGTTTCCCAGAATCATCAGATGTGTTATGATATGAAAAACGCGATTTTTTCATACCATGAAAAAATGCCTCAGGTCTCCGTCGCAATGTCGGAACGCCTGAGGCATTTCTTTTTTACTTTTCTTCTGCTATGGTGGCCTGGATTCGCTTTTGGGCCGCCTCAAAATACACAGGATCCAACTCAATCCCGTAAAATCTCCTGTTCAATTCCAAAGCTGCCACGCCTGTAGATCCTACTCCCATAAACATATCCAGCACCAGATCACCGGGATTGCTGGCGATCTCAATAATGTGCTTTAACACCTTCAGGGGCTTTTGCGTTGGATGCTTGGGTTCCCGCAGGCGCTCCTTTCCCATGCAGATGGGACTCTCGATAAAATTGTGCATTTCATTCTGTTTGGTAAAATTCCAGGTATGTCCTTTGTTCCACAGACATACAATCAATTCACAGCTGTTTAGAAACGAAGATTTCCTGATATTGGGTATCGGATTCGTCTTATGCCATACCATAAACTGAAAAGTATCAAATTGGGGATCAAAGGCTTCATGAAACTTCCCCATAAGATTATAGCTGCAGAAAATAAAAATATTTCCGGTGGGAGAAAGAACCCTTTGAAATTCTTCCACCAAATCTCCAGGCTCTAACGGCGTCTCATCCCATTCCGCCACATCATTGTTAATCTCTGCGCGCCAGTCAAATTTCATATTGCCTGTACTGTACTTGGCCAGATTGTAGGGTGGATCGCAAAGAATGAGATCCACGGAATGATCCGGGATCTCCTTCATTTTTTCAAAACAATCTCCCTGGGACAGCCAAAGCTTCTGTTCCTTATCGATGTTCATACTTTCCTCTTTCAGCCTTAACAACAGAGTTTCACGATCACATCTGCAAACATCTTTGCACTCATCAGCAGAGTGTCGATTACCATAAACTCATCATCTCCATGCATGTGGTTGTCCACATCCTCCATCATGCAGCCAAAAGCCACACCCCGCTCCAGCTCATGAACGTAAGTGCCGCCTCCAGTGCAGAGACATTCGCCCTTCCTTCCGGTATAGCGCTCAAAGCTCTCCAGCAGGATCTGAATAAATCTGGAATCTTCCGGCACATAATGAGCGGGAACCAGCAGCCCTTCCTCCATGGTGATGCCCTCTTTTGCAAAAGCTTCCCGCATTACAGTGGTAAGATTCTCATCGGACGCACAAAGCGGTGCACGGCAGTCAAACTCACCTTCCAGAGTATTATTTTCCAATTTCAAAATTCCCAAATTCATAGTCAGCGCTCCGGAAACCTCATCTCTTTGAGCTACCTGCAAAGCCTTTCCTTCGGTATCTCCATGCGGGAACAGCTTTGCCGCTGCTTTCAGAAGACGATTGCCCTCAGAATTTGAGAGCGGCAGCAAACGGATCAGATGCAGCAGGGCCGTAAGAGCGCTGTTGCCTGCCTCCGGAGTGGAAGCATGGGCAGCTGTTCCCTTTCCGGTAAGGTAAAACCCTTCTTCCCGTTTTTCATATTGGAACAAAATACCCGTATCCTCTTTTGTCTTTTCCACTGCTGCAACCAGCTCCTCCTCAGACAAACCGGCAATCACTGCCTGCGCCTTGGCCGGAACCACATTTACCTTGTCTCCAGACTGGAAAAAACACACAGCCGGAAGCTTCGCTTCCTCAAAGCTGGCTGAAAAATGTTTGGCCAGCCTTGCCTTCTCCATATTGATCACCGGAAAATCCGCATCCGGGGTAAAAGTACAGGGCGCTTCCTTTTCAATCCCGTAATAATACGCAAGATCAGAAGAACCGCACTCCTCATCTGCACCCAGAATCAGACGGATACTCTTTTTAATGGGAATATTCAATTCCTTCACCGCACGAATAGCGTACAGTGCTGCAATTGCCGGCCCTTTATCATCCGCCGTTCCTCTGCCATAGAGCTTTCCGTCTCTCTCCACAGGATCAAAAGGCTGGGTTACCGTCCAGTCTTCTGTCACAGGAACCACATCCAAATGCGCAAGGATATCCAATTCCTTTTCACCTGGGCCAAAATCCCCTGTGATTACGTAATTATCATAGTTCTTTACTGTGAGACCATATTTCTCCATCATCTCTCCGGCCTTCTTCACCGCAGCAGCGGGCCCTTCTCCGTAAGGCTTGCCAGGAAGAGCCGCACCTCTCTGGCTGTTGATCCGCACTAAAGCCTTTACATCTTCCAGGATCTCTTCCCGCTTACTGTCAATGTAAGCATCTATCTGCTCTTTATACATATGGAACATCCTCCGTTTCTCATAGTTTTCATAAACTGTCCTTCCGACAGCTTCAAAGACAAAGCCATAGCTCTATAATACATTCTTACCGCTTATTTGACAAGCAAAAATACATATTTTAAAAAAATCCGGCCATACTACCAGTGGTGCCGCTTTGTATAAGAGTTCTCTGCGCTTTTTCATCTTATCCGGCAGAGCCTTTCAAAACACGCTGCACCACATTATTGTTTCCCAATAAAGGAGGACCATCATGGAAACTTTATCTGCAAAAGAACTTTCTTTTTTAAGCGATTCCC
Organism: uncultured Lachnospiraceae bacterium; assembly: GCA_902475025.1. Taxonomy (GTDB): domain Bacteria; phylum Bacillota; class Clostridia; order Lachnospirales; family Lachnospiraceae; genus Merdiplasma. The sequence continues at coordinate 9,125 of CABRXX010000045.1, forward strand.
TGACAGAGGAAGAACAGCTGGTAAAAAAATATCAGATGCTGGCTGACCAGACACAGGATCAGGAGATCCGATCCAAATTTCTCCAGATCTCTCAGAGACACCAGACCCATTTCAATGAATTATATTCTCTTTTAGGTTAGGAGGTTCCCCATGAACAACATTTATCCCGAAAAACAGCTTCTGTCCGATGCCTTAAACACCCAGAAATATTCTACCGGAAATTTCAATTTATTCTCCAATGAATGCGCGCATGAGAATGTGCGGAACACTGTAATGCGCATCTTAAACGATGAGCATGAAATCCAGAATGAAGTATTCCACATGATGTCTGCCAAAGGCTTCTATCCCACTCCTGCTGCGGAACAGCAGAAAATCACGGAGACAAAACAGAAATTTCAGAACTGCTGCAAGTGCGGCCACTCTCTGTAATTTTCCAATCTTCCCCTTTACTTTTGGGGAAGATTCCTACATAATATTCCTATAAAGATTAGGATGTCAAAAGCCCTATGAACGGACGTCCTCTGTCCGATTACACAAAAGTTAAGTTGATTACTACTATTTTTCATATAGGAAAGAACTGCTATGAAACTGCCAGGCTACTACTCTTCCGGTGAATTTGCCCGGATGGCGGATGTGTCTGTGAGAACCATCCGTTTTTATGATAAACAGAATATTTTAAAACCTTCTTATGTTAATGACAGCGGAGCCCGCTTTTATACAGACTCTGATTTTGCCAGACTCCAGCAGATTCTGCTTTTGAAATATCTGGGCTTTTCTTTGGATGATATTCGTGGAATGACCATTGCTGATGCAGACTACCACTTTATGCTGAATTCTCTGAAGCTCCAGTTAAAGCTGGTTCAGGACCAGATCGAACAGATGCAGATGGTAGAAAAAGCCATTGAGGATACGGCCAGCGCCATTGAAAATCATCATGACGTGAACTGGAGTCAGATGTTGAATCTGATTCATCTTACCAATATGGAAAAAAGTCTGGCCAGCCAGTACAAAAATGCCAACAATATTTCTGCCAGAATCCGTCTCCACCGCCTGTATTCTCAGAATAAACAGGGCTGGTTTCCCTGGATCTATGAGCAGTGCCAGATCCGTCCCAATATGCGCATTCTGGAGCTTGGCTGTGGAAACGGAGCTCTTTGGACGGAAAATAAATCACTGCTTCCAAAACAAATTTCCATTCTTCTCACCGATATTTCAGAAGGGATGATCCGTGATGCCCGCCGCTCCGTTGGGCCGGAGGATTCCCGCTTCGCCTTTCAGACTCTGGACTGCCACAGCCTGCCCTTCCCGGAAGAGAGCTTTGATCTGGTGATCGCTGATCATGTGCTGTTCTACTGTCATGACATTCCACAGGTATGCCAGCAGGTACGGAAGGTTCTCAAACCTGAAGGACGTTTCCTTTGCAGTACTTACGGAACCAAACACATGAAAGAAATCAACCAGCTGGTACAAGATTTTGACAGCCACATTTTCCTCTCAGCAGACAAGCTGTATCAGAAGTTCGGGTTGGAAAACGGCGAAAAGATTCTGTCCCCTTACTTTTCCAGCATTGAAGCTCTGGTCTATGCAGATTCCCTGGCTGTGAACCGACCGGAACCTCTGATCGAATACATTCTCTCCTGCCATGGCAATCAGAATCAGTATCTTTTGGAGCGGTATAAAGACTTCCGCAGCTTTGTGGAACAAAAAACCGCCCACACCTTTACAGTGACAAAGGATGCCGGCGCATTTCTCTGCAAAAAATGATCCGGAAAAGAGGGTTCCAAAGGAACCCAACCCAGGCTGTAATTCTGCGAGCGAACTTCTTTTTTATAAATTTTAAAAAAAGTACTTGAAGGTGACGTAACGTCACCTTTTATAATGAAAACAGATTACAATCCAGCGCGCTGTTCTCTCATCACTTTTTTCTTTCGGGAGACAGCAGCTGCCGCAAAGGAGGGTTTTACAAATGAAAGGTATTATTTTAGCAGGCGGTTCCGGCACCAGGCTGTATCCCCTGACCATGGTAACATCTAAGCAGCTTCTGCCCATCTACGATAAACCTATGATCTATTATCCCATGTCCATTCTCATGAATGCCGGGATCCGTGACATTCTCATTATCTCCACGCCCCAGGACACTCCTCGTTTTCAGGAACTTTTAGGGGACGGCCATCCGTTTGGGGTACATCTGACCTATGCCGTGCAGCCAAGTCCTGACGGACTGGCCCAGGCATTTATTATTGGGGAAGAATTTATTGGGAATGACACCGTAGCTATGATCCTTGGAGACAATATTTTTGCCGGTCAGGGATTGAACAAACGGCTGAAAAAGGCTGTAAAGACTGCAGAACAGGGAAAGGGCGCCACAGTATTCGGATACTACGTAGATGATCCGGAGCGCTTCGGTATTGTAGAATTTAATGAAGAGGGAAAGGCCATCTCCATTGAAGAGAAACCCGAGCATCCGAAGAGCAATTACTGCGTCACAGGACTGTATTTCTATGATAACCGGGTGGTAGAGTATGCAAAGAATCTGAAACCCTCTGCCAGAGGGGAACTGGAGATCACAGATCTGAACCGAATCTATCTGGAAAAAGAAGAACTGAATGTGGAACTTCTGGGACAGGGCTTTACCTGGCTGGATACCGGAACCCATGAAAGTCTGGTGGAAGCCACCAACTTTGTAAAAACCATCGAAGATCACCAGCACCGAAAGATTGCCTGCCTGGAAGAAATCGCCTATGTAAACGGCTGGATCTCCAAAGAAGAAGTTCTGAAGGTCTATGAGGTGCTGAAAAAGAATCAGTACGGCCAGTATCTGAAGGATATTCTGGACGGAAAATATCTGGATCTTCATCACTAAACACAAATACAAACAAACTCAGAAAGGATTATCATTATGAATATTATTGTAACCGGCGGCGCCGGATTTATTGGAAGCAACTTTATTTTTCACATGCTGGACAAATATCCGGATTACCGGATCATCTGCCTGGATTGTCTTACCTATGCAGGCAATCTCTCCACCCTCGCTCCTGTAATGGATAACCCCAACTTCCGTTTTGTAAAAGAAAGTATCACCGACCGGGAAGCTGTTTACCGCCTTTTTGAGGAAGAGCATCCGGATATCATTGTAAACTTTGCCGCGGAAAGCCATGTGGATCGTTCCATTGAAAATCCGGAGGTATTTCTGGACACCAATATCAAGGGTACTGCCGTTTTAATGGATGCTTGCCGCAAATACGGCATTCAGCGGTACCATCAGGTATCCACGGATGAGGTGTACGGAGATCTGCCCTTAGACCGGCCGGATCTGTTCTTTACAGAGGAGACTCCCATCCATACCAGCAGCCCCTACAGCTCTTCCAAAGCAGCCGCTGACCTGCTGGTGCTGGCCTACCACAGAACCTACGGCCTGCCTGTGACCATCAGCCGCTGTTCCAACAACTATGGCCCCTATCATTTCCCCGAAAAACTGATTCCGCTGATGATCGCCAACGCATTGAACGACAAGCCCCTTCCGGTATACGGCAAGGGTGAGAATGTCCGGGACTGGCTGTATGTAGAAGACCACTGCAAGGCGATTGACCTGATCATTCATAAAGGCCGTGTGGGAGAAGTTTACAATATCGGCGGCCACAATGAAATGAAAAACATTGATATCGTGAAAATCATCTGCAAGGAGCTGGGAAAACCGGAAAGCTTAATCACTTATGTGACAGACCGGAAAGGCCATGATATGCGGTACGCCATTGATCCCACCAAGATCCATAATGAATTGGGCTGGCTTCCAGAAACCAAATTTGCAGACGGTATTCAAAAGACGATCCAATGGTATCTGGATCACAAAGAATGGTGGGAAACCATCATTTCCGGCGAATATCAGAACTATTATGAAAAAATGTACGGCAATCGCTAAACCAGAGGGCAGTTCACCCTTTTTGATTGGAAAGGAAGAGACTTTATGAAATTTTTAGTTACCGGAGTGGCCGGACAGTTGGGCCATGACGTAATGAATGAGCTGGCAAAGCGTGGCCATACCGGGATCGGCAGCGACATTGCCCCTGCCTACAGCGGAATTGCAGATAACACTGCTGTGACCCAAATGCCCTATGTGTCCATGGATATTACCGATCAGGCCTCTGTAGAGAGAACCATTCTGGAGATTCATCCAGATGCAGTGATTCACTGTGCTGCCTGGACAGCTGTGGATCTGGCTGAGGATGATGATAAGGTGGAAAAAGTGCGGGCCATCAATGCCACCGGCACAAACTATATCGCAAAAATATGTAAAAAACTGGACTGCAAAATGATGTACATCTCCACAGACTATGTATTTGACGGCCAGGGCACTGTTCCCTGGGATCCGGACTGTAAGGATTACAAACCCTTAAATGTATACGGACAGACAAAGCTGGAGGGTGAGCTTGCCGTATCCTCCCTGCTTCAGAAGTACTTTATTGTCCGCATTGCCTGGGTCTTTGGAAAGAATGGAAAAAACTATATCAAGACTATGCTGAGTCTTGGCAAAAATCATGACACTCTGCGAATCGTCAATGATCAGATTGGTACCCCAACCTATACTTTTGATCTGGCAAGACTGCTGGTGGATATGATTGAGACAGAAAAGTACGGCTATTACCACGCCACCAATTCCGAGCTTTCCGATAAGGAGGGCGCTTATACCCAGGACGGCTGCAAGACAGGCTATATCAGCTGGTTTGATTTTACAAGGGAAATTTTTCGTCAGGCAGCTGCCCTAGGATATGAAGAATATGCACCGGAAAACACAGAACTTATTCCCGTGACCACTGCAGAGTACGGCGCCTCCAAGGCGGTAAGGCCCTTTAACAGCCGACTGGACAAAAAGAAGCTGATCGAAAACGGCTTCACTCCTCTTCCAGCCTGGCCGGATGCGATCCGCCGTTATCTAAAAGAAATTGAAATCTGATTCGCTTCTGACAGAGCGTTTTCATATCCTAGAAAGCAATTTTCTATGACAGTCTGAAAATTCTTTTACTCTGTCAGACAGATATTTAAAAAGCCAGAAAATAAGGAGCTAAAAAATGGGACAGATTAAAGTAACAAAATGTCCGATTGAAGGACTTTATGTAATTGAACCTACGGTTCACGGAGATAACCGGGGCTATTTTATGGAAACCTACAACCAGCAGGATATGGACGAAGCAGGACTGACCATGCGCTTTGTCCAGGACAACCAGTCCTGCTCCACCAAAGGCGTACTCCGGGGGCTTCATTTTCAAAAGCAATATCCCCAGGGAAAGCTGGTTCGCGCAGTGAAAGGCCGGGTCTTTGACGTGGCCGTAGATCTTCGCAGCGGAAGTAAAACCTACGGCCAGTGGTTCGGCGTAGAGTTGACAGAGGAAAACAAAAAACAGTTCTACATTTCCGAGGGCTTTGCCCATGGATTTCTGGTTCTCAGCGATGTGGCAGAATTTTGCTACAAATGCACAGACTTCTACCATCCGGGGGATGAGGGCGGACTGGCCTGGAATGACCCGGAAATCGGTATTCAGTGGCCGGAGCTTACCGGAGCCTACCAGGGAACTCCCTCCACCCAGGGCTACGCTCTCTCCGACGGTACAGCGCTGAACATGAGCGATAAAGACCAGAAATGGGCAGGACTGAAAGATACCTTTCATTTTTAAATTGCTGAAAAATTAAAAAATCAGTAAATCAAAGGCTGCCGGCGGCTTCTTGGCCTGTGGCCGATTCTTTCAAGGATATACAGATAAAATATTTTAAAGGGGATGCTGCAAAATACCTTTCGAAGAAAAACGCTCCGAAAATCCACCGGAATTTGTATTTTGCAGCATCCCCTCTTTTTTTCAATGGACAGCCTTCATCTTCATTGATTTTTCATATTGGAATCCCACTTATGCCCCCTCTTTTTTGTTTTCCAAGTCAATTTTGAGCCTTGAAAAACGCTTCGATCTCCTCTTGCTTTGCAGCCACGCTTCCCTGAACAAAAAACGGTTTTCCGCCCCCTCTTCCCTGAAGTCTTTCATTCAGCTCCTTTACAAAGCTTTGCAGATCTCCTCCGGACTCTCCCACCGCATACTTATATCCCTGCTCCTCACTTCCGGAAAATACAGCGCATCTGCCGCCGCAGCGCTCCATCACTGCCGCTGTCAGTTTCCGTACTCCTTCCGGAGAAAGGTTTTCTTCAAAAAGCAGCACATTGCCTGCGCCTTTGAGCTGTTCTGCTTTCATAGAAAACAACTGGTTTTCCAGCGCGCCCATTTGATAACTGAGCGCTGACTCTGACTCCTTCAGCCGTTTCACTGCTCCAGAGGTCTCTAAAGGCTTGGCAGACAACGCCACTGAAATCTGATGATTCTGACTGCAAATCTCATTCAAATAAGCGAAGGCCCGACCTCCGCAGAGCATCTCCATGCGGATCCCCCCTTTGAATTTTTCCATGGAAATCAGCTTGATCAGCCCGATCTCCCCTGCTCTGGCTACATGCGTGCCGCAGCAGGCACAAGTATCTGCCCCTGCGAAGGTGACGATTCTTACCTGACCGTGAAGTTCCTTTTTGCTTCTGTATTCAATGGATTTTACTTCTTCCTCTCCATAAATACGGATCTCCACAGGGCGGTTCTGCCACACAATCTCATTGGCCTGACGTTCGATTTCTCGCATCTGCTCCCCGGTAAGCTCTCCGTCCAGGTCTATGGTCATCATACTCTTTCCCATATGAAATCCCACATTGTTATAGCCATAGGTCTGATGAATCAGACCGCTCACAATATGCTCTCCCGAATGATTCTGCATAAGGTCAAACCGATGCTCCCAATCAATCTCGCCTGTGACCTGCGTCCCCACTGCCAGCGGGTTCATCGTATAATGCAAAACCTCTCCGTTCTTTTCATGAGTATCCCACACGGACACTTCTTCTTCCCCTGAGGTTCTTAATTTTCCCAGATCTCCCGGCTGTCCGCCTCCCTCCGGATAAAAGGCAGTGCGGTCTAATATGATCTCATATCCCTGCTTCCGTTCCCGGCACTCTGTCACCACCGCTGTAAAGCTCCTGCAGTATGCATCTTTCTCGTACAATTTTTCCGTCATGTTCTGTTTCCCTTTCTCTGTTTCCTGTTCACTGTTTTAGCCGCTATCTTTTCTATTCCCGGCTATTTCTCTAATGAATTATATCACTAAAAGCCCAAAAAGAGAAAGAGAAAATCCAAACTCTGCAGGATTTTTGTTTTTCTTGCAATTCCATCCTCCATGGTCTATACTTGTAGCGTATTGCCTTATACATCGCGATCTTAACATTTTACCAGAATCAAAGGATGTGGACAATTTTATGAACTTTATTGATTTACATGTACATTCTACCTGCTCTGACGGAACCTATACTCCCACTCAGCTGGTAGAGTATGCAGCCCAAAAAGGACTGTCTGCGTTTGCACTTACAGACCATGACTGCATATCCGGAATCCCGGAGGCGCTGAAGGCTGCCGATACCCTGGGCATAGAACTTGTCCCCGGCATCGAATTTTCTACTGTAAGAAATGGCCAGGACATTCACATCCTGGGACTGGATATTCAGTATAGGGATCCTGTATTTTTAAAAGAACTGTACCGCCAACAACAGGAACGCAAAGACCGCAATAGAAAAATGATTGATAAAATGGCTGCAGACGGTATTTCCATTTCCTGGCAGCAGATGAAAGATCGATTTGGCGACATGCTTTGGACGAGAGCTCATTTTGCCAGATATCTGGCCGAACAGGGTTACGTAAAACATATGTGGGATGCCTTCGACTCTTATCTTGGAGACCATTGCAAATACTATGTACCTAGAGAAAAGACGACACCTCATCAAATAGTAGAACTGATCAGGGAAACCGGAGGAATTCCAGTTTTGGCCCATCCTTTCCAATATCACCTGCCAGAAGAGGAACTGATCCAACTGATTCGCTCCTTAAAAGAAAAAGGTCTTCTTGGCATTGAAGCCATTTACTCTACCCACACCGGGACTCAGGAAAGGGAACTTCGAAAACTAGCCCGCACCTTCGGTTTGGCCGTTTCCGGTGGATCCGACTTCCATGGAGCCAACAAACCAGCCATTGATCTGGGACGCGGAAAAGGAAATTTAAAAATTTCAAAAGAAGTGTTAGAACAGCTGCGGGCTCTAAAAACAGCTGCTTCCAATTAAAAGGGGATGTTGCAAAATACCTCCGGCGGTACCCTTTCGGGTGATTTTTCTCCGAAAAGCAGCATATTTTCGGAGAAAAACACACCAAAAATCCACCGGAGCCATTATTTTGCAACACCCCCTTAAGGCGAAACGCCAGATGTCAAAAAGAGGAAGATTCAGTTCCCATGCAAGCATGTGACTGCATCTTCTTTTTTTGCCCCATGGATGAAAATCAGGGAAGTACCGCTTCAGCCATAAAGCCCCTGCCCGGCAAGCAGGCAGTGGCTTAAGGCGAAACGCCAAATGTCAAAAAAAGAAGGAGCCAGCCTCCCTGCAAGCATGGAGCTGTCTCTTCTCTTTTTGTCGCATGGCTAAATCGGTAGAAATATTGTATAATTTGACAAATGTATAGAGAAAAATACAAAATTTTTGGCTAAATTTCTTGACGTTAAGAAGAATTATGGTAAAATATAACTAAGATTGACTCATCAGAAGATGACTGCTCCCGCAAAACCAAAGGAGGAGTCACCTTTTGATGAGTTGATCAAAAATTTTATGGAGGTATGTACGAAATGGCAAAATGGGTTTATATGTTCACAGAGGGTAACGCCACCATGCGTAATCTGTTGGGCGGAAAAGGGGCGAATCTGGCTGAAATGACAAGCCTGGGGCTTCCTGTACCACAAGGTTTTACCATTACTACAGAAGCTTGTACGCAGTATTACGAGGACGGAAGAAAAATTAATGACGAGATTATGGCTCAGATTATGGAAGCCATTGTGAAGATGGAGGGGGTAACCGGAAAGAAATTCGGTGATAAGGAGAACCCTCTTTTAGTTTCTGTTCGTTCCGGAGCAAGAGCTTCTATGCCTGGCATGATGGATACGATTCTGAACTTGGGACTGAATGAAGAAGTGGTGGAGGTTTTGGCTGCCAAATCCGGAAATCCCCGTTGGGCATGGGATTGCTACCGCAGATTTATCCAAATGTATTCTGACGTTGTAATGGAAGTAGGAAAGAAGTATTTTGAAGAGCTGATTGATCAGATGAAAGCTCAGAAAGGCGTTACCCAGGATGTGGATCTGACTGCTGAGGATTTGAAAAATCTGGCAAATCAGTTTAAAGAAGAGTATAAGGCAAAGATTGGGGAAGACTTCCCCACAGATCCCAAAGAGCAGCTGATGGGAGCCATCAAGGCGGTATTCCGTTCCTGGGACAACCCAAGAGCCAACGTATACCGCAGAGACAACGATATTCCCTATTCCTGGGGAACCGCTGTTAATGTACAGATGATGGCATTCGGAAATATGGGTGAGACCTCTGGTACCGGTGTTGCCTTTACCCGTGATCCGGCTACTGGTGAGAAGCACCTGATGGGTGAGTTTTTGATGAACGCCCAGGGCGAGGATGTAGTGGCAGGTGTGCGTACTCCTCAGAAGATTGATCAGCTGAAAGAGGTTATGCCTGAGGTTTATGAGCAGTTTGTAGGTATCTGCCATACTTTGGAGGATCATTACAGAGATATGCAGGACATGGAGTTTACCATTGAGGATCGGAAACTGTACATGCTTCAGACCCGTAATGGTAAGAGAACTGCCAAGGCAGCTTTGAAGATCGCCTGCGATCTGGTAGACGAGGGCATGATCACAGAAGAAAAAGCGGTGGCTATGATTGATCCCCGTAATCTGGACACTTTGCTTCATCCTCAGTTTGACACAGCAGCTCTCAAAGCAGCTGTTCCGGTGGGAAGAGGTCTGGGCGCATCTCCGGGAGCAGCCTGCGGCCGCATCGTATTTACGGCTGAGGATGCAAAAGCCTGGGCAGCAAAGGGCGAAAAAGTAGTTCTGACCCGTCTGGAGACTTCTCCGGAGGATATTGAAGGTATGAAGGCGGCACAGGGTATTCTGACGGTTCGCGGCGGTATGACCAGCCATGCGGCAGTGGTTGCCCGTGGTATGGGTGAGTGCTGTGTATCCGGCTGCGGTGAGATCGTGATGGATGAGGCTAACAAGAAATTTACTCTGGCAGGCAAAGAATATCATGAGGGAGATTGGCTCTCTCTGGATGGTTCCACCGGATGTATTTACGATGGCGTGATTCCCACTGTGGATGCCACCATCGCAGGCGAGTTCGGCCGCATTATGGGATGGGCGGACAAATATCGTGTTCTGAAAGTCCGCACCAACGCAGATACTCCGGCAGATGCCAAGAAGGCAAGAGAGCTGGGGGCAGAAGGAATCGGTCTTTGCCGTACAGAGCATATGTTCTTTGAGGGTGACAGAATTGATTCCTTCCGTGAGATGATCTGTTCTGAGACGGTGGAAGAGAGAGAAGCGGCTCTGGAGAAGATTCTGCCGGAGCAGCAGGGGGATTTTGAGGCTCTGTATGAGGCTCTGGAAGGAAATCCGGTTACCATCCGTTTCCTGGATCCGCCTCTTCATGAATTCGTTCCTACCAATGAAGATGACATCAAGAAACTTGCTTACACTCAGGGTAAGACTGCTGAGGATATCAAAAATATTATTGCCGGACTTCATGAGTTCAACCCCATGATGGGACACAGAGGACTTCGGTTAGCAGTTACTTATCCGGAAATTGCAAGAATGCAGACCAAGGCAGTGATCCGTGCAGCCATCAATGTACAGAAGGCTCATGCGGATTGGACAGTAAAACCGGAGATCATGATTCCTCTTTCCTGTGATGCCAAGGAACTGGCTTATGTAAGAAAGATTGTGACAGAGACTGCTGATGCAGAGATCGCAGCAGCAGGAATTGAGCTGTCTTATGAGGTAGGCACCATGATGGAGATTCCCAGAGCCTGCCTGACTGCAGATGAGATTGCAGCAAATGCAGATTTCTTCTGTTTCGGAACCAATGACCTGACCCAGATGACCTATGGCTTCTCCCGTGACGATGCTGGCAAATTCCTGAATGCTTACTATGACGCTAAGATTTTCGAGAATGATCCTTTTGCAAAACTGGATCAGACCGGTGTGGGAAGACTGATGGAGATGGCCATTAAACTGGGCAAGCCGGTGAATAAAGACCTTCATATCGGTATCTGCGGTGAACATGGCGGAGACCCCACTTCGGTAGAGTTCTGCCATAAGATCGGTTTGGATTATGTATCCTGCTCACCGTTCCGCGTGCCCATTGCCAGACTGGCAGCAGCACAGGCAGCGATTGCACAGAGATAGGCGAAAACCATGTTGGACTTTTACCATAGGTTTTGAGGAAGCACAGGCTTTCCGAAAAGCTAATGGCGGCTATCTTAGAGAAAATCAATGGGGAGATTTGACCGTTGATGTTTATATCTAAATACATCATTCAAAAATAAAATATGATTTAGGTGATTTTGAGGGGATGTTGCAAAATGTGACCTCCGGTGGATTTTCGGTGTGTTTTTCTTCGAAAAGATGTTAGTTTTCGGAGAAAAATCACCTGAAATGGTACCGCGGGAAGTATTTTGCAACATCCCCTTTTGTCATATAGATGTGAGTTCGAGGGACAGGATTGACTAATCATTCGCACACTTTTTGGCCTCAGGTGTACATGGTAAAATAGAGGCAGAAATTGGTGCGTATTGTCCCTTGTACACAGATGCTATAGTTTTTTAAGATATATTATGCTGTATCAACTGGATTTTTAATGTATAATTAAGGTTATGCACGTATTCTTATATAATAAAAATAGAGATAAAAAGGCGGCTAAGATGAGGGGGAATAGATCAAATGCGGTTATTGCTGGCAGAAGATGAAAAGTCATTATCAAAAGCGCTGGTGGCGATTTTGGAGAGAAATAATTATTCGGTAGATGCAGTCTATGATGGGAAGAGTGCGTTGGATTATCTGGAAATGGATAATTATGATGGTGTGATTTTAGATATTATGATGCCAAAGGTAGATGGACTTACGGTATTGAGAAAAGTCCGGGAGAAGGGAAACCTGATTCCAATTTTATTGTTGACCGCTAAATCAGAAGTCGATGACAAAGTAGAAGGGTTGGATGCCGGAGCAAATGATTATCTGACCAAACCTTTTCATGCCAAAGAACTGCTGGCAAGGATCCGGGCAATTACGAGAACGCAGGCAATGCAGGCAAATTCTAAGATCACCATGGGAAATGTCACGCTGGACCGGGCAACTTTTGAGCCTTCTACTGCAAAGGGGAGTTTTCGCCTTGCGAATAAAGAATTTCAAATGCTGGAACTTTTAATGTGCAATCCTCACCAATTAATTTCTTCTGAACGTTTTCTGGAAAAAATATGGGGATATGACAGTGAGGCAGAGATCAATGTGGTCTGGGTCTATATTTCTTATTTGAGAAAAAAATTGTCTGCTCTTCATGCAGATATTCAGATTAAAGCAACAAGAAATGCAGG
>CABRXX010000046.1:0-21508 GCA_902475025.1 uncultured Lachnospiraceae bacterium
TCCATTTTTCGGAACACGAAAAACTCCAATGCCTTCAACAGGCTAAAGCCCATACTATGTAAAAATACCACCGGTCATTTCTGACTGGTGGTATCAATAAAACTTTAGCTTTTCTCCTATGCTCTCAAGCGACTGTCCATCAATAAATCTCATCTTCATCGCCGTTTCAATGCTCTCTGCCTCATAACTGCTATCCCCATATGAAAGATATATCTTATTGTTGTTGATCGGACAAATAGAGCCGTCTATTCCCTTGTAAGAAAACTCCAGATCTGAAATCAGATTCTCGATATGGTTTCTCAGTTCCTTAACACTCATAAGATGTCTTCATTCTCCTTTCTTTCCTCTTCCGATAGTTCCCGTATTGGTCTGTCCATCAGTTTCCCGTCATCATCATAAATATAATCATGCGCATGCTCTCCGTGCTTGCCAAATGGATGTGCTTTCGCATTACCGTGATTATTATTACATACCTGCTTTTCCTGGCGTCCATCCAAGCCGTAGTAATTCCTCTCTACGCCGCCTTGACGCCCTGTTTTCTGAGTAATGGAACCTGGTATTCCTTTTAGCTTAATCTTATCTACCTCGATTATACCCTTTCCAGCAGCATTTTTCAACGAATAAGAAACGCCTTTTCCAACAGTTCCAAGCTCATCCTGATAAACACGCTTCATCTGTTCCGGCAACTTCATCTTCTGCGAGAAATCCTTATAGTTCTGCATCTGCCCTTGATACTTGGCTTTCTGCAAGATCACATCTGCATCCGGCGCGCCACCTTCCTGCAGCAGCTTAATCTTTTGCCTGGTCGCGCGCATTGCCGTTTCCATCTTGCGCTGCTGCTGTAATGCTTCGTATGTGGTATATTCTTTACCGGCATATACCTTCGGCATATTCTCTTCCGCCATCATGCGTTCCAATTCTTCATCCGTATATGTACGGACAGAAGCGCCAGGAACAAATGCGTTATAATCATGATAACAATTCGCCCCGTGCAGACCAGTCACGGTACCTAGGCCGCAGACATCAATTAATTGCTGCTTTGTCCAGACACGTCCCTGCCAGGGCTGATGCGTTGGTCTGGCACCTATATGGTATGTCACCTCATAGCTATCCGTTCCAAGATCAGCAGCCACCTGCTCGTTTATCAACCCTTGTACCTGCCGAAAACCAGTCATAAGCGCTCGTCGGGCTGCCACATCGATGCGATTGCGATGCCCAGAGTCATAATCAACCCAGCGCAAACCGGATGCGGCCATCTGGTTGACAGTGCGTTTCAGCACTGCATTATAATCAAATGCACCAGAATGGATGTCGATAACAGCATTATCCATTGTTGACCGGTAAAAATCCATCAACGGCGAATAAGTGATCTTTCCGTCTGCTCCCCGCAGCGCAAAACCCATAGATCCTGCTAAGTTCCTATATTCCCCGCTGATCTGCTTTTTCGCAGCCTCAATCAGCTCTTGCAGCGACTCATTATCATCAAAAGGGATCTGCTGCATACCAGCAATCTTGTACGCCCTTGCATGGCCATAATACTGTTCATAAACATTGTCGGAAAATATTTGTTCAATCTCCGCATCCGATGCTTTCAGCGCCTGCTTAATCCACTGCCGGATTTCTTTTTCAGACTTTCCAAGCTGCTGCATCCGCGTAATCTGCCAGTCTGCCGATGCCGTAGAAAAAACATTCTCACGGATCCGCCGCACAATGTCTGTCATAATACGGATCTCCAGATCTGAAAAAATACCGCTGATCTTCAAAGGGATTTTTTCAAGTTCTCCCTGCGTCATTCAATCACCTCTGCGGGCTGCTGTACCGCGGCCTTCGCGGTCACCTCATCCTCGTTATACCATTTCATGCGATATTCCCATGGCTGCATTACTCCCATGGACACATCTATTCGATCTTGCTGCCGCTCTGTCTCTTCATCCGTCAGGATAGAATCGTTAAATTTACAGCTGAACTCATACCCGGATCTATACATCCCGTTAAAGAATGCAATTCCTGCCACAAAATCTTCCAGGCAAGAAGAAAGATTGTTCTGGATTGCGGTTACGCGGTTATACTTTCTAAGCTTTGATGCCTTGACCTCGGCTGCAGTCTTCTCCACCGTCTGAACGTCCGACAGATCTCCGTATGCCAGGCCAACAACAAACTCAATCTCTCGCTTATACTCTTCCAAGCCACGCTTGTATGCCTCGTCCCGCATTTCCGGCGAATACTCGCGCAACAGCTCTTTATCCTTACCGTCCTCAATATTCAATCCACGATATAGACGTTTATTCAGCTTTGCCATCCTGATCCGGCCAGATCTATCATCTTTACGCAATGCGCGATCATCTACATGAATTGCACGTTCTCCTGACTCATATTCCCAGTCAAAACGGGCTGCCTGCAAGTCTACTTTCCGGATCCTGCCCTCCGCAGTATCAAAAATCGAAACGCCGCAGGGTGATCCGTCAACATCATTCTTGATTGGGTTCCGGTAATACCCGAATGCCATTCGTGTCATGCCAGGATAGCTCACAGGTCCTGGATCAATGTTCGCCCACTCCGGTACTTCTTCCAGGCTGCAGATCAGGCCGATATCGTTTTCTGTCTGCGAATGATAACATTTGTTTTCAATAGTCAGATTGCCATTGACAAAATAGTGTCGCTCAAATCGTGTATAATAATCAGACTCTCCAACTCGTTTTACAGTTAGAAATCCGATGTCATTTGGTTTTCCATCGTCTGCAAACGATATCGGAACAAACTTATCTGCTGTTACAAACTCCGCAGTCTCACCGCAAAGCGGCTTAATAATAAAGGATCCAAGGCCAAGGCCACGCTGCATATTTTCGTTCAGGGATACAATATTTTTTTGATAAATCTTATCCAGGCGATCATTGCTCACGCTGGTCTCCATTTCAACCAGCGCAGCATCCGCAAATTCTCGACAGATCCCTTTTTCAATTCCGATAGACTCTACATTATCTGTAATCCAGTCTGCCTGCCCATTCAGCATCTGTTTCCAGCTATTGATCGCATCAATCATCGCTTCGGAAAGTGCAACATCTTTTCCAACTATGCCTTTTAGAGTGGTATTGCTAAACATCTGCATAATCCCCCTGAATATTTTTCTAACTAAATCAAACATCCTGCACCTCTTCAATCAGATACTTCATGTCTCTTTCAATCGTGTATTCAAACGCATCCAGACTATCTATGTCCGTGCTGCCATCGTCAAGACGCTCATCTCGATCTTTCACATCCTTATCCCAGACAGCATCTGATAATGCCGTTTTTAAACTATCACAGTCACCGGTAATAAAAAACCGCCCGGCCCCCATAAGCCTGACGGTGCACCTGATCCGATCATTGATCGCACACTTTTTAGCGCCTTTTACAGATATCCACGGATATCTCTTTTCAATCGCATTCCGGATAGAATTCCCCAACACGGTCTCAGCATTGTCATAAAACACCGACTCTACGTTACAATAGTCTATATAATCGCCGTGCTTGGATACTACCGCATATTCTTCTATCACTTCACCCACGAACGCACAAAAGAGCTCGTCCAGCCGATTGCTGTCTATCTCCTCATTCTCATCCTTCGCCATAACCCTCTTAGATTTCAAGACAATCACATCTCTGTAATCATCCGTGTAACCTCTGGCAACAAACGAATGCCCCGACTGGCTGCCGCCGAAGTCAAGACCGATCTCAATGGATACGATATCTTCTTTCCGGAACTGTCTGCAATCTGCTTCTTCGCCGATCTCGTCTACCACACGACACCGAAACGCGTCCGGATTATCCGCGAATCGTTTATAAATTGCTCCTTCTGCGCGCTTCCATAGTCCGAGGATCAGCCGGTCATAATAGATCGTACCCTCATACTCTTTACAAAGCTGCTGTACAAATTCTTCCGGCAGAAATGGATTGTCGAAGATCGTATAGCGCTGCAGGTAAATATCCAGATCCACATTATCCAGAAAATCTTTGAGCCAGTGCGTTGGATGTTCCGGGTTACAGGAACCATCAAAACAGGAATACGGCTTATCCAGCCGAGATTTCAGCATCTGAAATACTTCTTTGTTCCATTTCGCAATCTCATCGCCGTAACAGTATTTGATACTGGATCCCTGAATTTTCGAAACCTGGCTGACCTTTTCTGCTCCGAGACAATACACATCTTCTCCGCAGATCCGCGCTATATTCCGGTTATTGATCGTACCGATCAGCTTATCTGTGTAAATCTCGCGCATCGGCTGTAGCACATTTCGTTCTATAGACTCTTTCGACACGCCAAGGATCACGTTCAACCCTGGCAGTCCTGCTCTTTCTCTGATCCGAAATGGAATAACAAATGCAGTATCCACATAAGACTTCCCAGAGCGCACCGCGCCGGATTTAATGTTCCAGCGATGCGTAGCATTTATGATATATTCATTCTGCTTGCTGCTTAACTGCATTGTCGTAAATCCCTTTCAATATCTGATCCAGCTTCTCAATGGCTTCTGCACTCTCATTCTCGCCGGTAACAGCCTGTTTTCTGGCTTTCTTAAGCTCCGTATCAGCTTCGCGATTACGAATATTTTCATCCGGCTCAGGAGATTGACCGGAATATTTTGCGATTGCTTCATAGGCTTTCACATTACCGGATAACGCCTCACGGATCATTGCAGCATTCACAGCACTCTCCAGCGTGCTATCTAACCCAAGTGCCTCCAGGAACGGTGTCCATTCATCGCTATCTATCTTCGCTGTTAAAAGAAGATTTAAGGTGTGTCGGAAATCCGCCTTTTTACGTCTTGCCTCACCGGATGCTTTTCCTCCAATTATGGCAATCTCCCGCCGTTCTTCCGCTGTTCGTTTATCAAATCCGTGATTTTTTATGTTATCATAACCTGCCATCACCTCACCTTCCTATCTGGTAAAATCGGACGAAAAAAAGACACCCGCAAAGGGGTGCCATTTTAAAAATATTAGGAGTGTAACTGGGAAAGCGGAGCATCTGGAGTCGAACCAGAAAGCCAGGGCGCGACCCTGTGCATCTGCCATTGATGCTATACTCCGCATACGCCAGCAAGGTTCCTGCGGCGTTGCCTCGTGCCTGAGTCCGTCTTATGAGGTATCACCTTGAACCGGCAAAATCAGCATCCGGGCTGTAACACCCGGAGGCCGTTTCTTAAGGGGATAGGGGAGGAGAAGCGGCCTCTTGTGTCACTCATCCCACATACACTATAGCATAGGTACAGTATGACATAACATGACATCTTTTATATTTTTAAATGCGCCAAAGCTTTTCCGTGTAAACGCATAACATATCTCCAGCAAATGTCCATCCGCTCTGCAATATCCTCCCACTTCATCCCATTTATGTAGCGGTATCGTAACAACAATATTTCCGTCTCATTCCCGATCTCCTCAATCTTCACAACAATCTCTTTTCGCTTCCGGATACACTCTTCTCCTTGTTTTCTCAATTCCTCCAGTAGGCTATCAAGTTGAACAGCATATCCGGAAAGATCACCGCCACCAGATCCATGGGGCATACCATCTTGAACCAAACTTGGAGAGATCCGATCCAAGCGTAGCCGCCTGATCTCATCCTCAATCTGCTTCTGCTTTCGGATTGCTTTCCGGTATCCCCAGAGAAACTCTTTCTTTTCATCATTTTCTGTCATTGCATTTTCTGTCATTGCATCTCCTCCAACAATCCCAATAGTCCTGCCAACTCGCAATGGCTACAAAATTCATCCAAAATATCAATCCTGCCTCCGGCGATGCTTCTGTTTACGCAGTAGTCATCACAAATTTTGCTCTGTATTCCTGCACACTCCTCGAACCGTGCCAGGCGCTCCATAGCTTCTTTGTCTTTTGATTTATCCTTGATCACTGCTACCCCGCAGTGGCTCTCTGTGTATCGCATGTTATACCCCCCCCCTAAACAATTCCATGCCCCCACACCGCTCCTGCACAGCGTGTATGGAAAAACAACTCCGTTCCCCGCTTCGTTTTTACATACTCTACGCCTTCCGCATCTGCGGATGAGATCCTTTCTCCGCAGCCCTGGCAGAGCACCTCGCAGATCTGGCGCCTCCTTGCATCTGTTTGCCCAGTTGGCTTTCCCGATGCTCTTATGTATCTTGCCACGTCCATGTTACTTTCCCTCCTTAATCGCCTTGATCCTTGCCTTCAAACTCTCCATCACCCAATTTTGCACATCCTCTTTTCTGGACAGCGCCGCCATCACATCTTCATCTCGGGTCCCAGTGCAGATCAGATGGTGGATGATCACCTTTTGGGTCTGTCCTTGCCTGTGCAGACGCTTGTTTGCCTGGGAGTACAGCTCATAGTTCCAGGTCAAACCGAACCAGATCACATGGTTTCCACCCTGCTGCAGGTTCAGCCCATATGCAGCACTGGCGGGGTGGGCCAGAAGAACATCGATCTTTCCTGCATTCCAATCGTCCTCGTCCTGTGGCCTGCTCAGCTCCCGGACACGAAGAGTTGTCTTCCCAAGCTCCCGCAGCAGCCGGCTCTTATCGTGCTGGAAGTTGTAAAAGACCAGTGCCGGCTTACCTCCAAGTGACTCCAAAAGCTCCAGAAAGGCCTCGATCTTACAGCTATGAACCTCGTGCACCTGGCGATCCTCGTCATAGATAGCACCGTTGGCCAGCTGCAACAATTTGTTGCTCAGTGCAGCAGCGCTGGCTACGCTGATCACATCCTCATCCTCCGGAAGCTCCAAAACCATCTGCCGCTCCATTTCCTGATACGCTTTCTCTGCTTTGCCATCCAATACCACCGGAACTTCATGGACGATCAGATCCGGAAGCTCCAGGTAGTCCTCCGCCTTCATGGAAATGCAGATGTCCGAGATCTTTTGCAGGATGCTCTCTTCGCTCCCTTGCTTGGCTTTGTAATCGTACACCATCCCGTCTGCCCCTCTTCGGCCCGGTTCAAAATAGCGCTCCCTAAAATGTGTGTACCGCTTTTCCAGCCGTTCTCCGCCATCCAGCAGATAGATCTGGCTCCACAGATCATCCAGGCTGTTCGGGGATGGCGTTCCAGTAAGCTCCACCAGGCGGTTGATCTTTCCGGATACGCTGGCTAGTGCTTTGAACCGCTTTGCCGTGTGGCTCTTAAAGCTGCTGGACTCGTCGATAACCACCATGTCAAACGGCCAGTCATTCCGGTAATAATCCACCAACCAGCAGACGTTTTCCCGGTTTGTGATATAAACGTCTGCCGGTGTGTTCAGTGCCCGGATCCGCTTTGCCTGACTGCCCAGTACCTGTGATATCCGCAGGATCTTTGTGTGATCCCATTTATCCTTTTCCCTGCTCCAGGTTCCCTGGGCAACCTTCTTTGGTGCGATCACCAAAACCCTGCGCACCTCGAAGCGGTCATACTTCAGGATCCGAACAGCCGTCAGAGTCGTTACCGTCTTTCCAAGGCCCATATCCAAAAATAGCCCCAGCTTCTTCAGTTCCAGGATTTTACCTATGCAGTGCGCCTGATACGCATGTGGTACAAATCTCACAGCTCTCCTCCTACAATTCGTATTTGCAGTCCAGCGCTTTGCTGGTTTCTGTAAGTCCCAGATCCTGGAAAAATTGGCTCAGGCCATCGATCCCCTTCACAACCTTCACGCACTGCCCCAGTTTTCTCAGTCGGTCGATCTGTGCCTGCTGCAGTTTGCTCACCTGGCCTGTGTCTGTTTTCAGCTCCACGAACACTGGCGCCCGATTGGGAAATATCACGATGCGATCCGGCACCCCATCATTCCCGGGGCTGACCCATTTATAGGCTCTACCGCCCAGCTTCTTTACTTCTTCCCTCAGGATCCTTTCAATGTCTCGCTCTCTCATCTTCGCCCCTCCTACTTCTCTCACGTACACACGTGTATGTGCACCTTTAATTAGGCGTTTTAGGTATTATTTTATTATCTATTTTTTTATTTATATATAATTAATGTAGTTATGTAGTTAATAGTTAGTTTTTGTTGATTTTACAATGTTTTTTGTGGCTACGTTATGTGTAGAAGCAATGTAACCTTGTAAAAACTACAAACTACCGAGCTACGGCCTGCCTACGCAAAATCTACGTTAATTATCTGAACTTTGTAGGTTTCGGTTTTACCCGTTCAAATCCCCTTTGGGATCCAAACACCCCAAATTTTCTGGGCGTCCGCATCTTCTGCCAGCCCTGCATCCCGGACAACACTGCATTGATCTCCATGCTCTCCCGACGCCCCAGATACTTTGGATCGCTCCCAAAGCATTCTGCCCAGATCTCTGCGGCACACACCATAGTTCTCTGTGTTAATGCTACACCTTCTCCCTGCTTGGCGTTTCCCTGAAGGAACATTCTTCTTTGCATCAAATCCATAGCCTCCCAGTTTTCCGGGATCTCTCTTTCCAGGAATATCTGTATGATCCCTTCCTTACCGGAGCTCTCCCGGTGCTCCTCCTGCGCTGCCTCCGCCATCTGTTCGATCTCTTTTGACAAATACAGTCCTTCCCCCATCTGCCAGTAGGTGTACGCTTCTGCCCAGATCTGGTCTACCTCCTGCGGCAGCTGCTCCCATACTGATTTTTTTGCTTCGTAAATACCCACATCCACCGGCCAAAATCTCCGGTTCCCGGTAGAGTCTTTTAAAAATTCTGCATCATTGCTGGTTCCAAAGAATACGCATCTTCTGGGATATTTGTCTGTCCTGCGGCCGTAAGCCGCCCGGTAGATATCATCCGTCTTACTTAGAAACTGCTTGATCACCTGGGTCTCCTGCTTGGTAAATGCGGTCAGTTCTCCGACCTCGTTTAACCAGGTTCCCTGGATCAGCTCCGCCGCCTCTTTCCCTTCAAAGGTGGTTAAGGAATCAGAAAACCAGGACTTCCCCAGGATCCTCAAAAAGGTACTTTTCCCGATTCCCTGGGGACCCACAAAGATGGGCATGTAATCAAATTTCACGCCGCCGGTAATAGCCCTGGCCACTGCTGCACAAAGGGACTTACGCATAACAGCCCGGGTATAGGCGTTATCCTCTGCCCCCAGGTACTCTGATAAAAGGCCTTCTATCCTCCGGTTTCCGTCCCATTTCAGGCCCTGGAGATAATCCCGGACGTCATTGATCCGGTTCTCGCTGCTGACGATCAAAAGGGCGTTATCCAGCTTTTCTCTCCCCGTGATCCGGTAAAAGGTTTCCATGTACCGGTAAAATCCAGCATCGTCAGAGTCTTTCCAGCGTCTCCGTCCGTCCTCTCTGCTCCAGGGTACTTTCCCGATCACCATGCCGCAGCTGGCAAACTCATCTGTTACGATCTTCCCCTTCAGCAGCGGATCATTCTCCAGCACCAGAACCGCATTGTTGATTGTTTTTTCAAAATTTCCATTCCCGTCTTTCGTAAGCCTGGCAAGCCAGCTCATGTCATATTCGCCGCTCTGTTCAGCAGCCGGCTGTCCAGCGGCAGAGAATGCCTGTTTCGCCTGATTCATCCGCTCTCTGGTGATCAGGTCAGATACCTGCTCATCCCCCACTGCCAGGCGGCTCATGGCCACAAAAGAGGGCAGCTTATTAACCGGTGTCCCCTCCTTTGATTCATCGTCAAGATCCCCAAATTTATGCAGCCGGATTAGGTCAAACGCATTTACTAACTGCCCGGAGCACGGATCTGTAGCGTGGTGAGAGTAGAGAAAAAGATCGTTATCGTATATAACGGCTCCGCCTACGGTAGAGCCTCCAGTGTAGGTAAATCGACCTGGAACTGCCGTCTCTTCATATATCCCTGGGATAAAGGCGTCCATTGCCTGGGTAATGCTGTAGACCCGGCAAAATGCCCCGATTACGCCCTTTTTTGTTGTGGGATCCTCCTGCTTTGCCAGGCGTCTGCGGGCAATGGCTTCAGAACCCGGAACCTGGGGCCAGCAGGATACGTCTGTCCAGTCCCCATACATCCCCAGGATGCCGTCCACGCTGCAGAATGGCTTATCGAATACTCGGTATACGAATTCTGCATTCGCACTGCAACTGGCCCAGTACATCAGTCGGGTGTTCTCAAAAGTAGTCGGGTCACAAAATTCTATCCCGATCAAAGATGCAATCTTTCTGGCTGCCGGCTCATACTCATCCGCCGTGGCCGTCCGGTCCCCAGGTATCACCACCCGCAGCCTGGGAGTATAGCCGGAATGTTTCCTGGTGCTGTACACAACAGCAGCACAGCCCAGTCCATCCACCCGGCGCAGGATATCCTCTGTCTGTCCTGCCGGAATATTGTCCAGATCCAGGGTGAAAAGATCCCTGCCTTCTACGCAGCCGGCTTTCCGCCGATCCTGCGTAAAGGTTCCGCCTACATATCCGCCCACGTCTTTTAACTCTGCCTGCTGGGCCTTGGACATGGCCAGATACTGCTCATAAGTCTCCGTCCCCCGCACCGGGGTTTTTAGCTTCTCTACAAATTCAGACCAGAGGATGCTATTCTTCGGCCAATGGGTGGCCTTCCTGCTTCCTGCGCTGCAGATCTGCAGCTTCCGATTGTTCAACATCGCCCTATCCTCCTAGTCTTTCATGTAATAACTGCTTTCAAATCCCGCCCCTTTTAGAATCAGCCCTGGGGCCCAGGGAATGGGCTCCGCCATCAGATCACAGATCTCCTCCACGGTCGTTTCCATGGGTGCGTCAATGATCACCTCATCATGCACATGGAACACCACCTGCAGCCCCCGCTCATCAATTCGTTTTAGGGTCTCCGCCAAGCAGTCCCTGGCGATTGCCTGCACGATATTCTCTGTCATTTTTCCTCCGTAGGTGGAGTCTACCTCCCACTTATGGCTCTGCTGCCCAACGTTATAATAGTGGACCGCCAGCTTCCCAAACCGGTTCTCCTGGAGGAACGGCTTGGGGTAATATAACTTCCGCCCGGATGGCAGCTGCACCGTAAGAAAACACTGTCCGTAGACCAGATCCCCCTCCAGGGAGAACAAAAGTCCCCGGATCGCCTGGGGCATAGCTGTCTGCATCGTAGTGACCGCAGCCTGTTCCACTGCATACCACAGATCCACGATCCTGCGATTTGCGCCTCTCCACCGGCTGACAATATCCGGAAGCTCCTCTTCCGTAAGCCCCATATTTAAAGCCCCCATTGCAATCAGCGCATTGACACCGCCCTGATAGCCCAGGGCCAACGTGGCCACCTTGCCTTTTTGCCTTAAACTGTACTCCGGGTTCCCCTTTACGATCTTTTCGATGGGTACATGGAACATCTGGGATGCGGTTGCTTCGTAGATCTTTCCATGGGTAGCAAACACTTCATTTACCCACTGCTCCCCTGCCAGCCAGGCGATCACCCGGGCCTCAATAGCAGAGAAATCGGCTACCACAAACTTGCGTCCCTCCGCCGGGATGAAAGCTGTCCGGATCAGCTGGGAAAGCGTATCCGGAACATTTCCATAGATCATCTTCAGTCCGGTATAATTCTGCTTCTTTACGATCTCCCGGGCCCCATCCAGGGTGCCTAAATAGTTTCTCGGAAGGTTCTGCATCTGCACCAGTCTCCCGGACCAGCGTCCGGTCCGGTTGGCTCCGTAAAACTGGGTCAGCCCCCGGACACGTCCGTCCTCACACTTAGCCACATCCATGGCCACATATTTTTTTATGGATGTCTTTCCCAGTTGCTGCCGGATCTGCAGCATCCGCTGGACGTTCTCTGTGTGCTCCGTTTTCAGCAACTCTTCCACCGTCTCTTTACGCAGGTTGTCCGTCTCTACGCCCTCATCCCGCAGCCAATCCATAAGCTGAGCCGGGCTGTTTGGGTTATCCAACCCGGTGATCTGTCTGGCCTCCACAGTCAGCTCCTCTCTGCACGCCTGATCTACGATCAGCGCTCCCCGGATCAGTTCTTCATCCACTCGCACCCCAAAAGCATTCATCCGAATATCCATTCTCCAGAGGCGCTCTTCCTGCAGCGGAACAGGATACGCCTTCAGACGCTTATAGATCTCGTGCTCCGTCACCACATCCTGTCCGCAGTATTCTTTAAATAGCTGCCACTTTTCTGTGGCATGATGGGGCTCATTCCAGCTCCGTCCGCCGTTGCTCTTTGTAGGCTTGCAGGGAGTACAGAAATACCGGATCAGCGCCTTGCCCACTGCCATTTTCCGCTTATCCTGGGGCAGTCCGATGGCCTTTCCGGTGGCTTCCAGTCCGGCAGTATATCCGCAGTACAGTCCATGTATCATAGTACACCGCCACTGGGGAAGGCTGGTCTTGTATCCTGCCTGATTTAGGCAATACCACTCAAAGGCTGCATTGTAAGCGTGTTTGACCACGTTTGGATCATTCAGGGCCACAACCACCTCTACCGGTATCTTTTCCCCTTGCGCCAGATCAACCACCTCCACCGGATCCTCTCCAAAGCAATAGGCAAACAATAAAATCCTAAAATCCGGAGACTGTGCATAGCGGTACAGCCCTGCCTTTCCAATGTCCACGCTGCTGCGGGTCTCAATATCAATGCTTAGATGTCTCATCTTTCTATCCTCCTTCGGGAGGATCTACATCCTCCCGCTTAATATGGCAGCCCTGTGATTGGGTTTACTCCCCCCGCCGGTGCCTGATAGGCCGGCTGCTGAGGAGAATAAGCCGGCTGCGGTGCCACCTGCTGGGGCGCCCCAAAGGCCTGTGCTGCTGTCGGTGCGGATCCTCCAAGCGGCTCCCCGTCCTCCAGCTTCTGCACCGGGCCAAGGCCGCAGCCGATCCCTTTCTTTCCGCCAAAGGAATAGGGATAGAAACTTACGTTCACCCTGGCGTACATACCGCTGTATACCTCAGAATGATTAATGATGGGATTGCACTGCTTGTCCACGATTTCCGGCGGATAGTCCACCTTGGCGCTGGCAGTAAATACCCAATGTCCCCTACACTCTGCCCCGAAGGGCATCCCGTCGGAAGGACGCACGCCATCCCCATCATAGACCGGTGTGGGGACGATCGGCGGGCACTGGCCGTTCCATTTATCCGTAATGCCTTTCTGTTTTGCCGCTTCGATGGCCGCATTGATCCGGGCCATGGTGTCTGTATCTGTTTTGGGGACAAGGATCGTCACGCTGTACTTCTCCTCCTGCCCCTGCATCGCAGCGTATGGTTTGAATAAATGTGCATAGCTCAATCTTACTTTTCCTGTTGTTACCGTTGTCGCTTCATTCATACTTCTGATTCCTCCTTAAATACTTCCTGCGCAGACTGTTTATTTGTGATCGCAGGCCGTTCATCTGCTTCTTTTACCAGTGTCGGCTTTCCGGGTACTTTTATGATATAGTTTCCAGCCAGCTCCTGAAATTCCTTTTTCCCGACTGTTTTCTCCGCCTGGGCCAGGGTCAACGGACGTTCCTCGAACAAAAGAGCCCTTGGGATCCCGCCTGTCACCAGAGCCCCAAATGCTTCCTCCATGTCTGTCCACTCCCTGCTGCTGTGCCCTTCTACTGCTTTCCAGCCCGGCACCTCATTTCCTTTTAGGCACTCGGCCAAGGCCCACTCCTGAAGATCCTTTTGGTATTTCACAACGTCCTCCAGAGCCAGCAAACGTTTTCCGGCTTCTGCTGCATCGATCAGCGGTGGGAGTTCGTCTATGGAAAACGCCTGCTTCACATTGTGGTCTGATCTTGCCCGGCACTGAGCTTTCGCCTTGCAAAATCGGCAGGTGGCAGTCCCGGGGGAATATTCCCCTTCCCCCTTATATGCCAGCTCTGCCCTGCCCTTTGCCCAGGCTCCCCAATCCAACAGCTCTTTTAGGCTGCACTCCCACTCCGATGGAGCGTCACTGATCCTTGGCTGTACGATGGATAGCCGGATCCGGTTAATGGGATAGAGCAGCTTATAAAGTTCATAGGCTCCCAACGCATAAAGCGCCATCTGTGGATTACCTTCTGCGGACACTGGAACTCCCTTTCCGTATTTGAAATCGATCACCTGCAGCACATCCCCGGAGATCAGGATGCAATCCGCAAATCCAGAGCCGTCCGGCACATAGCTGCTAATATCCAGCTGCTGCTCAATGGCCACATAGGGTCTTGCTGAAAATCCTGTGGCCGCACCCCGAACATAATCCAGGTAATCATCGGTATATCGCTGCATCTCCTCCTGGTACAATTCTTCCTTTTTTAACTTTGTGATCGCTGCGGAGAGCTTCCGCTTGCCAAAGCTCTCCACAAAGAAATAGTTCCGAAGCTTCAACTCCGCCAGATCATGCGCCAGCGTCCCCTCTTTTGCTGCGGCGGAGGTTGTGTCCGGAAATTGCTCCTCCAGCTTTGCGCTTGGGGTGCAGTACAGCCACCGATGCGCCCCGGAAGGGCTAAGTAAAGAATGCTTCCGTTCTCCCATCAGATCTGAGCCCCCATCCCTCGAAGTGCGGTAGCAAACGCCCCGTACTGCTCCTTCGGCAGCATAGGAAGCGCGGCAACATTAAACTGCTGAAGAAGCTGCTGGAGTTCCCCCTGGCGCCCTACGTCCATCAGGGTCATAGCAGCCCTCGCCAGATCATCCAGACTGTAGGATGGCGCAGACGTTGGGACTGCTGCCGGTGCAGCTGCGGGAGCTACCGGAACAGAAGCTGGCGCTGTCGGAACAACTGTGTGGGCTGTCGGAGCTGGCCCCGGTGCTGTCGGAACAGCTGTAGGCATTATCGGAACGGTCTCTGGCTTGGTGGATGCACTTTCAGCCTGGTGCTTACTCTTTTCCTCTACGGGCTCTGCATTTCCTGCAATCAGCCTGCAAAACTCCAGCATCTCCTTCGTGTTCTCAAAATCTACGTTGATTTTCATAACAAAATCCTCCTCCTTTTTCATTCATCGTATTCTTTTAAAATCATGCTGATGGACGACTCTGCGCAGCCCATCTCATCTGCTATCTTCACATTGCTCCAGCCTGCATCGTGCAATGCTCTCACCTTTCCCCGGTCAATGCGCTTCCGCTTAGGGGGGGAGCAGCCTCCTTTGGCTCCTGTGCGGTATCGCAAGGTGCGCACTCTCCAAATGCTCCCTCTATGTTTTTTGCTAGGTCTTCGGAGGTGTATCCGCAGATTGTTAAGAGCATCTTCTTATCCACCTCGTAGCCTGCGAATATCATGCTCTCAATCACCCTGAGCTTTTCGCTGTCTCGGATTAATGTTTCTTTATTAATTTTCATTATTTCAAACTCTCCTTATAGATTTTTTGACATGCGTCTTTTAACAACTTGGATACATACGACTGATCAGTTCCCATAATATTTCCTATATGTCCCTGCCGGTTCTTCCCTCCGACAATCGTCAATCCATTGGCCGTTGGTTCAATTACTACAGCCTTGATGCGCTTGACATTTTCGATTTCCAATCTATTAATTTTCATCTGCTCCATTTTCAATCTCCTTTAAAATCTCCGCAGCAATATCCTGTGTTGTAAATCCTTCAAATGTACCATCTATATTTTCTCTTTCAGTGGTGTAACCGCAGATCACCATAATAGTTTTTTCCGATATCGATCTTCCAGACTGGATCAGGCTCTCGATCACTCTGAGCTT
Source organism: uncultured Lachnospiraceae bacterium (assembly GCA_902475025.1). Taxonomy (GTDB): domain Bacteria; phylum Bacillota; class Clostridia; order Lachnospirales; family Lachnospiraceae; genus Merdiplasma. The sequence continues at coordinate 15,551 of CABRXX010000046.1, forward strand.
TTCGCTGTCCCGGACCAGTTCCTCATACTCTCGTTTATCAATTTTCACCGAACAGTACCTCCGTTAAGGCTTTTTTAAATTCAGCATCCAATTCTTCCTCAGAAAGAAAAGATAAGCGGATACATTCATGTATCATTTTCTTTGCCTTCTCCTCGCCATGCTTTTCTGCAAATGTTTCCCTAGTTGCTCTGATGATCACAACTAACTCCGCTTCAATCTCAGGTTGGGAACCTTTGCAGCTAAATACATTATTTTTGCACTTGATCATTGTATTTTCATCCTTTCCGCTGTATAATACAGCTGTGTTTATTTGTTTGTGCCCTGACTTTGCTTGCCGGCGGTCAGGGCGTTTTCTATGTCATCCAGCAGATCCAGCTCTGCCAGCGTCCACATAATTCCGGATCCGCGGATCCGATCTGCATAGCCGCCATTGCACATCAGGCCCTCGGCGACTTTCCTCAGCCGGGCCGCTCTCTCGGCATCCACCAGTCTAACATCCATCGGCAGCTCCTCCCGGTCCGTCATGCGCCAGCTTGTCCGCATCCGCCTTCAGCTCCCGGATCAGCTTGGCGCAGTTGTCTGCCTTATCCTCAATCCCCCCGCTGATCGCCTCAAGCGTGTCAATCACCGTCTGCTCATCCACTTCCGGATCATAAAGCATGTCCTCCACAACCTTATATTCATCTGTTAATTCATACAAACTTGACATCTTGACTTCCTCCTGTTTCCGGCCTATAATGACCTTGTAATAATTTCTGAGTCCCGGTTGCTGGGCAGAGCGCCGGGGCTATTTTCTTTATTGTCTTCATATGTCCACTGTCCCAATGCTTTCATAGTGATTTCTACCCCTCTTGCTATGCCCCGCTCATAAGGATCCTCACTGCTTCTCAGCGCATCCAGCGTATCTTTCAATGTCCTATCTTCCATATCCACCCTCCTTAAGGTCATAGATCTGAGGCTTCATATGCTTTCTGGTCTGGTTCTTTTTGGACTCTGTGGCCCAGAGCACCGCACACATGGCAGCCAGGTAGATCAATACAGCCCAGACGGCTATCTCCAACACATCCATGGTTGTCCAATTCCACAATGCTGCCATGGATGTGATCCCGGTCAGCATCCCGGTGATAATTGCTGCATAATATCTCACGGCTTGTCCTCCCTATAAAATTTTAATTTTGTCTTGCTCTTCCAGTTTCAAAAGATCAATGATGGCCCACAGCTCTCCCAAGCGCATATCCTCCGGATTATTAAAATGAGCGCTTAGAGTGCTTGCTTTTATGTTGGTTTTCTTGGACAGATCCTTTTTGGTATTGATATCCTTTCGCGCCATCCCGCCAAGGATAATCGCTCTGAGCTCTTTCCCTCTGGGATCCTCTCTCGGTTTGCACAGGTTTGTTTTTGGCATTTACCTCACCTCCTCATCTGTTGCAAAAAGGTAATCAAACTTACATCTAAACATTTTGCACATGGTTTTAATTTCGAACGTAGTGAATTTTCCACTCTTTTTTTTGTTTTCATAAGAAACTCTGGAAATGCCTAATTTTTTTGCCATGTCAGTATTGTTTAGACCAAGCCTTGCTTGCTCGGCTTCTAAATTTCTGAACAATATATCACCTCCTTTGTTTGCGTTTCGCAAACTTTAATTGTAGTATAGTTGCATTTTGTAAACTTGTCAATAGTTTTATTTGCATTTTGCAAACTTTTTTGTTGACACGTTTACATTTCTTATATATAATCAAAAATAAGTGGAGGACTTTAATATGGGCGATAAATTTAATGAAAACCTAAAAATTGCAAGAGAAAGTAAAGGAATGTCCCAAAAAGAGGTTGCGGACGGCATTGGAGTTGCAAAGTCTACATATTCGTTGTACGAAAGTGGAAATCGGGAACCTAATGTTCAAACAATTAAAAAAATTGCAGATTTGCTAAACATATCTGCGGACACATTATTGGGTATTAACGAAGAGCCTACCACCATAGCCGCTCACTTTGATGGTGACGAATACACCGAAGAGGAACTTAATAAAATCCGGGAATTCGCCGCTTTTGTAAAATCAAGCAGAAAATAATCTGCTTTTTTGTACCTTTATTCTATTAATAGATTAATTTTAAATTATGAGGATAACATATTGAATTCGTATGAAAAGTTATTAGATACGGCGTCTGTAGACGGTTTGCGCGTGATAGAACGTTACGATTTCTCTGGTACAAGACTGAAGGGGCTGTACTGCGATAAAACCGTAGCTATCAGCCAAGACATTGAAAGTGATACCGAACGTTCTTGCATCTTGGCGGAAGAACTTGGACACTACTATACATCGCATGGTGACATTATAGATTTGGATGCTGTTGGAAATCGAAAACAGGAGCTACGGGCTCGAATATGGGCCTACAACAAAAAAGTAGGCTTATGCGGCATAATTCAAGCGTACAAACACGGCTGCCAGAATTTGCATGATACCGCAGATTTTCTAGATGTAACGGAAGAGTTTCTAATGGATGCTTTGGAGCAGTACCGCAGGCACTATGGTATTTGTGCGCCTGTTGACAATTATATAATTTTTTTTGAACCGACGCTTATTGTAATGGAAAAAATCTCAGATTAAACCGTTGCGGCGTTTTAATAAAAATCAAAAGAAAAGAGAGGTATGAGTTATGAGTAAGAAAAAACTATTAATTGGAAGTATGATGGCAACTGTTATTATGGGACAGGCACTTACTGCTTATGCTGAACCGTTGGCGCATTTAGACGGGGAAACAGGAACAGTAGATGTCGTTGGGTATGAACTCAATCCAGAAGAAAATGTTATATTTGTTTTACTGGAATATCAAAATAACTCTAGCGAATCAAATTCTCCCTGTTTTGAATTTTCCATTAATGCTTTTCAAGATGGAGTCGAACTGGAAAGTTCCTATAGTTCAAACACTCCAGATGGTTATCATGATTCTCTAACCAAAGTCCAGCCTGGATCTACATTGAAATATTACGACACCTTTGAATGTTCTGGTTCTTCTCCGATCGACGTGGAAGTTTCTCCAATTTTTAATTTTGATAGCGAATACGCAAAATGCACTTTCGATTTATCTGAAACCGGAACTTCCGAAGATGAAACAGAGCAAGATTATAAAACCATGTATGAAGAGTTGAAAACGCAATACGATGAACTTCTAAAAAAATATGAAGAATTGTCCGCTGAATAATTAATAGGATGTTGCCCCCTGCTCCGCAGGGGGGCGCACATTGACAATAATATACTTACCTGAGTACAGAAAATATGTAATATAACAATATTATCCACACAGTTGTCAACATGTTTTCCACATGCTATAGTTTTGTTATTGACAGCTTACTTTTTGCATGATATTATTATTGTACATTTAAGGGATATTCTTCTCTTAAATGCATATAATATCTGGAACGTACTCGGGTGTCCTTCGGGCCCCGGGTCTTTTTATTTGCTAGGAGAATTTATACATGGAAGAAAAAGTTTTCAAAACATACGATCAAATGCTCGATATACTAAAAGGGCGCGGAATCGATTTATCAACACGTGAATTACGCGGAATGGCAAAACGTTCACTTCAGCATGAAGGATACTATAATCTTATCAATGGGTACAAAATGCTATTTCTAGAAAAAGACAGTAATGGACGTAATATTTATCCAGATCAATATAAACCTGGTACAACAGTGGACGAAATCTATTACCTGTGCTTTTTTGATAAAAAGATACGCTCGGTATTTTTAAAAAATATTCTTCAAATAGAGACAAATATAAAAAATTTAATTGCATATTCATTTTCTGAACGTTACGGTCATGATAATTATTTGAAATACGGAAATTTTGATACTACCCAACGAGACGCTGCAAAAAATATTTCAAATCTAATTGCTGAAATCCAAAAACAAATCAGCAGCAGATCTTCTGATCCGAGTATTAGACATTACTTAACGACACATGGATATATTCCTCTTTGGGTATTAAATGGTATCCTTACGCTGGGGACAATAAGCAAATTTTATAGTCTTATGAAACAACCAGAACGGCAAGAAATTGCAAAGATTTTTGATTTACAAGAAAACGAACTAACCAGTATTCTTACTTTTCTTTCTTCTGTTCGAAACATTTGCGCTCATAGTAATCGCTTATATTGTTTTCGCACAAGAAGGCCACTGGTTGACATGAAATTACACGTGGAACTAAATATACCCAAAATAAACGGAAATGAATTTGAATACGGAAAGCGTGATTTATTTGCAATTATGATAATATTCAAGCTCATGTTATCACGCAACGAGTTTCGTATTGTTATCAAGCAATTAAATAATGAATTACGAACCTTGAGTGCTAAATTAAAAGTTCTTTCGGAGGAAGATGTGCTTTCTTGTATGGGATTTCCACAAGATTGGCGCAATAAACTATTATCTTTGAAGTAGTATATACTTTTATTAAATAGCAAAACCGCCCGGTGCTACCAACACCAGACGGTCTTACATAGATAACTATACAGCCCAAAAGGACCGGCACAATCATCCCTCAACAAGAAGATTATACCACAATCCTCCAGGGCTTGCATAGCCTATTTTTTATACCCAAAAGGAGGAATGTTTATGGCAACTGCAAAGAAACTGCCATCAGGAAGCTGGAGAATAAGGGTGTACGATTATACAGACGATGCCGGTAAGAAACATTATCGTTCCTTCACCTGTGATGATCCATCAGCAAAAGGAAAAAGGAAATGTGAAAAAGCTGCTGCAGACTGGGCCGCTGATAAGGAAAACTCCAAAAACAGTTCCATACTCTTTTCTGAAGCTCTCGATCAGTACATTGCATCCCGGGAAAATGTGCTTTCCCCTAGGACGATTATGGATTACAAGCGTATAAGAAAATCTTATGTCCAGACTTTAATGCCACTTTATATTGACCGGATCACCCCGGAGGATGTACAGGAGGCCATCAATCTGGAGTCACTGCATCTGTCACCAAAATCTATCCGCAACATACACGGACTTATATCTGCCACTTTGAAGATCTTTCGGCCAGGATTTACGCTGAACACGTCTCTGCCACAGAAGATCCGCCCTCAGATCTATGTTCCGTCAAATGATGAATTGCGCCGTTTATTGAAATATGTGGAGGGAAAAGATTTGGAGCTTCCCATTCTGCTTGCAGCCTTCGGCCCTATGCGCCGTGGCGAAATATGTGCGCTTGACTCTAGGCACATATCCGGAAACACCGTCCATGTATGCAGTAACATGGTCCGTACAGAAGATAATACCTGGATCATACGACAGCCAAAAACGTATGCTGGAGATCGTTATATCTATTATCCTGATTTTGTTGCAGCGAAATGGGAAGGGAAGCGTGGTAGAATTGTTAATATGACTCCCAACAATATTACTGATCGTTTCGGACGTGCTCTAAAGGCCGCAGGGCTTCCTCATTTCCGTTTTCACGATCTAAGGCATTACTCTGCCAGTATCATGCACGCTCTGAATATACCGGACAGTTATATCATGCAGCGCGGCGGCTGGGGAAATGACGGGGTATTAAAATCTGTTTATAGGCACACCATGGCCAGCAAAGAAGCTGAAATAAACGGAATTGCCAATGATTACTTTTCGGTGCTGTATGACACGAAGTATGACACAAAATAAAAAAAACCATTGAAAATCAAGGGTTTTTAACTGCCGCAGACCGGAATCGAACCGGTACGGGTATCACTACCCACGGGATTTTAAGTCCCGGGCGTCTGCCAGTTCCGCCACTGCGGCATATGGAACCTATAGGGCTCGAACCTATGACCCTCTGCTTGTAAGGCAGATGCTCTCCCAGCTGAGCTAAGATCCCATAAAACAGAAGCAAGTTTATGAAACAATTTGTCAATATCACTTACTTCTGCAAGCGACCCAGATCGGGCTCGAACCGACGACCTCCGCCGTGACAGGGCGGCGCT
>CABRXX010000047.1:0-21195 GCA_902475025.1 uncultured Lachnospiraceae bacterium
TTCAGCAAATCTCATGGATTGAGGCGTATTGTCCCCTGTACACGGATGCTATGGAAAGGGAAAATATAAATTCAAAAAATAATGCAAAGGAGCGATAGCTATGGAGAATAAATTAGAAAAAATCGGACAAAATAGCATTATGGATTATTTTGTTAAAACCGATGACATCTTAAAAGATATGTGCGGGATTATTGAGTCTTCCCCAAAAGCAGCATATCAGGAAGTCCATACAGCGCTTGTACAGCGAAATGGGTTACTTGGCTATCGAATTGCAAGTGAAGAATTGCAGGGGGCGGAATTTGCTGGCAGGAAGATAACGTTCAATTTATAAATCAGAAGGAGAAGATATGAAAAAAGTTCAATTGTTTATAGCAATGAGTCTTGATGGATATATTGCGGATAGGAATGGTAGTGTAAGCTGGCTTACTGGGCATGGCAGCGATGATAATATTGACGCATACTCTGAATTTGCGAAAGACATTGATACTGTTGTAATGGGATGGAATACCTATCACCAAATTGTTACTGAACTTTCTCCGGATAAGTGGATATATAAGGATTTTATAACCTATGTTGTCACACATACCCCCCATCAATCTTCTGATGAAATTCATTTTGTAAATGAAAGTCCTGTGGATTTGGTGAAAAAATTACGAGAGGAAAGCGGAAAGGGGATTTGGATTTGTGGTGGTGCCAATATTATCCAACAGCTGGTTAAAGAGGATTTGATTGAGTATTATTAAATTACTGTGATACCTACGATCTTAGGGGCGGGTATTCGTCTTTTTGAAAATGCTGATCAGGAAATAAAGCTGAGACTACTGAAAACGCAATCTTATAATGGTATCACGGATTTAATTTATGTAAAAAGAGAGAATAGAAATCGTTATATGCAGGAAGTATGGTCTGAACCGGAAGAATAACAGGAGGGGGAGACGGTGCTTCTTTTTTATTTGATAGGAATTTCCTATCAAATAAAAAAATACTCCGTGCAGGATTGCACTGCGGCGCAGTGGAATTCTGCCGCAAATACGGACCGACCCAGGCAGAGAATCCTGCGTTGCAGCATTCTCTCTTCTGGAGTGCATCCAGTACCAGTGTATCAAAGAGGCATGCTGTCCTCTGGATACGGATGCTATAGCGGGAGAAAAGATTCATCAGAGGGATAAGTAGAGAATATCATTCCCTGCATACCGAAGATGGCAAAAGCAGAATTCCAGGGGAACTTCCAGTAGAATTCCGGGGGTAGAATTTAAGTGATTTTTATCAATAGGCAATATATGTTATTTGTGATATATTAGAAATAAGAAACCGGATCAGGGAAGGAGGAGGTGCCCATGATTGTTATATTAGCGATAGATGATAGGGGGGGATTGCTGTTTAACGGACGGCGCCAGAGTCAGGACAAGAGATTGCGGGAACGGATACTGGAGCTTACCGATGGGAAAGTGTTATGGATGAATTCGTATTCCCGGAGACAGTTTGGAGAAGCGGTATCTGCTTCAAACATTGCGATTGACGAGGCATTCTTAAGCAAGGCAGAGCGGGGAGACTACTGTTTTGTTGAAAATATGGAGCTAAAGCCATACCTGGAAAAAATTGAGCAGATGACATTGTTTAAATGGAACAGAATCTATCCTGCGGATCAGTATTTGGATATTGATTTGTCGGATGGGAGATGGCGGCTGGAAAAGGCACAGGAGTTTCCAGGTTTTTCACATGAAAAAATAACAGAGGAGATTTATAGAAATGAAATGTATTAAAAGAAATGTATGGTTGGGAATAGTAGCGTTTTGGCTGATACTGTCAGGTATATTTCTGGACATATCACAGACGGCCCTTGTATATGGAGCGGAAACGGGAGCAGCGGTGTCGCTGCAGTCTATTCCGCCATATACCGGGGAACCGTATGTTGCAGTGAATGATAATATACCGGGATTGGCGTTGGAGGAAGGGGAAGCGGGAGCTTTTGAAGAATACAGCAGCCTTGACAGTTTCGGACGCTGTAAAACGGCATACGCCAATATTGGACCGGAACTGATGCCCAGAGAAGAACGGGGAGCGATTGGTGAAGTGCAGCCAACAGGCTGGCGGACGATAAAGTATGAGATTGTGGAGGGCAATTATCTCTACAACCGCTGTCATCTGATCGGGTACCAGCTTACCGGCGAGAATGATAATGAGAAAAATTTGATTACCGGAACCCGTTATCTGAACATGGAGGGGATGCTTCCATTTGAAAACATGGTTGCCGATTACATAAAAGAAACGGGAAACCATGTGCTGTATCGTGCCACACCTGTTTTTGATGGAGAGAATCTCGTTGCATCCGGAGTACAGATGGAGGCTTTGTCTGTAGAAGATAACGGCGAGGGGATCTGCTTTAACGTATATTGCTATAATGTACAGCCGGGTATTACGATCGACTATGCCACGGGGGACAGCTGGGAGAGTAAAGAGCCGGAGAAGGTTGTCAGCAAAGTATATTCCGCAACATCAAATTTGAATATCCGCTCAGAAGAAAGTACAGATTCCGATGTGATCGGGCAGCTTGCCTATGGAGATACGATTGAAGTGACATCCATATCCGGAGACTGGGCAGCTGTTTTATATGACGGCGCAACAGCTTATGCAGCAGCAGCCTATTTAACAGAAGGGGAGATTGTACCGGAGCCGGAGGCTGAAGCAGAGGAAGGTATTACACAGGAAGGTATTGCACAGGAAGAACCTGTGGAGGAAGAAGCACCGGTGCAAATGGTATGGATTCCTAATTCAGGAAGCAAATACCACAGTCGCTCCGGGTGCAGCAATATGAAAAATCCCACGCAGGTTCCCATTGATCAGGCAGTCAATATGGGATATCAGCCCTGTAAAAAATGTTATTAGAGAGATCCGCAGGAATTAAAAAAATAAGACAGTTCTGAAGAAGTTCAGGGCCTTGAAAAGCCGTTTCTGCAGACGGTCTCATTCTTGTGCTATAGGGGAAAAGCCAGTATCAATTGACAGTCCCTCTATTATACAGCTTACAAGTCGTACCCTAATTCATACGAAACAATTTTCAGGGCACGGTTGTGGATGTTATTCGTAGGGGGGTAAAATCCTAACTTTAAAGAAATCCAAACTTTCATGCAGATATGCTGACAAATATGACAGCGTGCAAAAGAAAAGTTTGGATTTCTTTTTATTATTGTGGAAATTTTCCTTTACTAATTGTGTCTCATAGGCAGGTGGTATAGCCGGATCCTCAGATACTGAATTATATGAGAGCGGTTTCACTCGCAGAATAGTTTCATTCCGAAGAAAATGTTTTTTGTATATATGGTAACTCAGGGACGAAGACCCATGCCTCCTTCTAGGGTTATGGTTTCACCGGTCATATATTTAAAGTCAGGATGAGCCAGTAAAACACAGGCACGGCCAATCTCAGTTTCGGAATTTGCGTAATGTCCGGCAGGGGGCATCTTGACATTTTTCACAAAGGCATCCGGATCCTTTTTCCAGAAATGATCTAGTTGTGCAGTCCAGGCCAGAGGGCAGACAACATTGACATTAATACCGTCAGCCGCCCACTCAGTAGCTGCCACACGGCTCATGCCGCGGATACCTTCTTTGGCAGCAGCATAGGATGCCTGACCAAAGTTTCCGAAAAGACCAGCACCGGAGGCAAAATTAATAACAGAACCTCTGGTTTCTTTCAGATAAGGATAACAAGCCTTCATGTAGTAGAAAGTAGAATAAAGACCAGAGTACATGGCAAGATTAAATTGTTCGGTGGTGTGCTGAGCCAGAGGAACGCCAGAAGCGCTGGCCTGGGCGTTGTTAATCAGCACATCGATGCGGCCGAAGGTATCTGCAGCCTGTTGGACCACAGAGGTAATGACAGCTTCGTTATCAGCATTTTCGTTAACATCAGCCTGGATAGCCAGAACCTTGATTTGATACTTGGTCTCCAGTTCTTCTTTCGCTTCGGTCAGTTTCTGCAGGTTGCGCCCGGTCAGAACCAAATTGGCTCCTTCTTTTGCATAAGCGGTAGCAATGCCGTAGCCAATGGAACCGCACTGACCGTCTTCCAGGACGGATCTTCCTCCGCCTGTGATGATTGCAGTTTTTTCGGTTAAAAAGCTCATAATTTTTCCCTCCCTAAAATTGCGACCACTCTGTCCGGGTATACAAAAAGGGCAGAGTGATCAATCACTCTGCCCAGGCGTTCGGCAATTTAGAGATTTGCTTCCCCACAGTTGTCTGTGCTACGCCAGTCACAAATCTTGGAAAAATGATAGCATAGAAAAACGTCTGTGTCAATTGATTTTTGGGGAAAGAAAAATAAACACCGAAAATCCATGGGAATTCGTATTTTACAACATCCCCTTTTTTAAAAACGGAAACAGAATACGTTTTGCCTATCCCATAGTCACCTCGACCTGGTATTCCTTTTTCCCATTTACAATAGGAATAAGAGTTCCCTTGATCTCGCAGCCATCTACTAAAATCCGGCGAACGCCCTTTTGCACATGGTCGGGGTTTTGTACGCGGATATGATACAGGCTGTCCCGGAAGAAGCGTGTCACTTCAAAATTTCCAAAATCAGAAGGAACGCAGGGGTCGACGCGCAGTCCCTTATAGTCGGGAATGATTCCCAGAATAGCCTGGGAAAGGCAGCAGAAGCTCCAGGCGGCAGTGCCGGTGAGCCAGCTGTTTTTCGCTTCTCCGCAAGTGGGGGCGTCTGCTCCGGCGATCATCTGAGAGTAGACATAAGGCTCTGTCCGGTGGATCTCGCTGAGCTCTTCGATGTAGGAGGGACAGGTCTTCTTATACACCTCAAAGGCCCGGTCGCCCCGCCCCAGCACTGTCTCGGCAATGGAGATCCAGGGATTATTATGGCAGAAGATCCCGGCGTTTTCTTTATATCCCGGCGGATAGGAAGAAATTTCGCCAAGATTTTTATAGTAGGAGTGATAAGCTGGCTGGAGCAGCATAATGCCGTAAGGCGTTTCCAGATATTTCTGCACAGAATCCAACGCTTTTTGACACAGCCCCTCCTCCATGCCGATTCTGGCCATGACGCAAAAGCCCTGGGGTTCAATGTAAATTTTACCCTCCTGGCATTGGCTGGAGCCAATCTTCTGAGAGCTGGCGTCGTAAGCGCGCAAAAACCACTGGCCGTCCCAGCCCGAGGCAAGAACGGACTGAATCATTTTCTCTACTGCGGCTTCTGCCTCTGCGGCCTGCTCCTCTTCCCCTGCAAGACGGGAAATTTCCGCAAATTCCCTGCCATATTTTACGAACATGCCGGCAATAAAGACAGATTCGGCTACAGGGCCGGAGGAAAGCCCGGTGGTCTGGAAGGATTCCCCGGGTTCCTCGGAGAAGCAGTTGAGGTTTAAGCAGTCATTCCAGTCGGCACGCCCGATAAGAGGAAGCCCATGGGGCCCCAAATGGCTGCTGGAATAGGAAAAGGAACGGATCAGGTGCTGATAGAGCGTATCCGACAGTTCCTCTCTGGTGTCAAAGGGAACCGGCTCTTTTAAAATAGAAAAATCTCCGGTTTCCTTTAAATAGGCGGACACGGCGGCGATCAGCCATAAGGGGTCGTCGTTGAAGCCGCTTCCAATGTCGAGATTTCCCTTTTTGGTAAGCGGCTGGTACTGGTGATAAGCGCTTCCGTCAGGAAACTGCGTGGCGGCGATATCCAGGATCCGCTGACGGGCCCGGTCCGGCACCAGATGGACAAAGCCAAGAATATCCTGGCAGGAATCGCGGAAGCCCATGCCCCGTCCGGTTCCGGATTCGTAGTAGGAGGCGGAACGGGAAAGGTTGAAAGTGATCATGCACTGATACTGGTTCCAGATATTGGCCATGCGGTTTACATGGGAGTCGCCGCTTTTTACCTGATAGCGGGAAAGAAGATTTTCCCAGTACCGCTTCAGGTTTTCAAAAGCCTCCGCAGCCTGGGCGCTGTGGGAATAGCGCTCCAGGATCCGTCGGGCGCTGTCTTTTCTGATGATGCCGGGGCCTTCCCATTTGTTATCCTTGGGATTTTCCCCGTAACCCAGGATAAAGATCAGCTCCTTTGATTCACCGGGCATCAGAGTCAGGCGGAGACGGTGGCTGGCGATGGGATACCAGCCGTTTGTGCTGGAACAGCGGGACTGGTCTTCTCTTACCGCGTCGGGAAAGGCGTTTCCGTTTCTCACTCCGAGAAAAGCGTCTCTGCTGGTATCATAGCCGTCAATAGGGGCATTTACACTGAAAAAGCTGTAGTGGCAGCGTCGCTCCCGGTACTCGGTCTTGTGATAGATGGTGCTTCCCTCTAGCTCGGTTTCTCCAATGCTTAAATTCCTTTGGAAGTTTGTGCTGTCGTCTACTGCGTTCCACAGGCAGAACTCTACATAGGAAAAAAGTGAAAAATCTTTGGGCTTTTGGGTGGTGTTGGTGAGAGTCAGCCTGTTGATCTCGCAGGGGTCGTCTACAGGGACAAAGGCCAGAAGCTCCGCCTGCAGTCCGTTTTTGACGGAAGTAAAGCGGCTGTAGCCCAGTCCGTGGCGGCATTCGTAGGAGTCTACCGGCGTGCCGGAGGGCATGGTGCCCGGATTCCAGATAATGCCCTTGTCCTGAATGTAATAATATTTGCCGTTGGAATCCAGGGGAAGGCCGTTATAGCGGTATCTGGTGATGCGGAGCAGCTTGGCGTCCTTATAGAAGCTGTAGCCTCCGCAGGTGTTGGAAATAAGGGAAAAGAAATCCTTGCTTCCCAGATAATTGATCCAGGGAAGGGGCGTGTCGGGGGTGGTGATCACATATTCTTTAGCAGCATCGTCAAAATAACCGAATTTCATAAGAATACCTCCTAAATCAAATAGTAAGGAATAAATTTACTGTAAATAATGATACGAAAACGAATAAGTTTTGACAAAATAAGAGGAATTCTTGCAATATTTTGCTTACAACCTCAGTATATAGGAAATAGAAGGGAAAAGCAACCAGTTTTTTTGCGGAAGTAGTGGAGAATTGGATGAAAAAGAAGGAGGAAAAAGCGGATATCTGTAAAAAACGGAATTGAGAGCGAAAAAGTTTCGTAAATCAGGGGCGATTTCTGTGCAAATTTTATTTTTGCGCCGAGGAAATGAATGACATTTTTGTGCAAACAAATAAATTTATATAAAAGATACAAAAATCTAAAAAATACTATTGATTAATTGTGCAAAATAAAATACAATATATTTACGAAAACGATTTAGAAGATGAAAGATAGAGGCGTGTATATGGTATCCATAAAAGAGATAGCAAAGAAATGTAATGTGTCTGTGGCCAGCGTTAGCAAAGCGCTGAACGGTTATTCGGACATTGGAGAGGAAACCCGAAAACTGATTTTGAACACAGCGGCCCAAATGGGATATCTTCCCAATTCTTCAGCAAGGATTTTGAAAACAAAACGCAGCTATAATCTGGGCGTGCTGTTTATGGACGAGGCCAGGAGCGGCCTGACTCACGATTATTTTAATCATGTGTTAGAAGGCTTTCGGAAAGAAGCGGAGGAAAGGGGGTATGACATTACCTTTACCAGCGGAAATATTTCCGGCCAGAAGATGAGCTATTACGAGCACTGCCGGTATCGGGGCGTGGACGGTGTGGTGGCTGCCTGTATTGATTTTTATACTGGAGAGGTACAGGAGCTGATGCGCTCGGACATTCCTATCGTCACCATAGACCATGTGTTTGACGGAAGAATCGCAGTGGTATCAAACAACATTCAGGGAATGGCAGATCTGGCAGGCTATATTTATGAGCAGGGACATCGGAAGATCGCCTATATTCATGGAGAGGATTCTTCCGTTACCAGGGACCGGGTGTGCAGCTTTTACCGCACTCTTCAGGGGAAGGGGCTGGAGATACCTGATGAATATATGCGGACGGTGCCCTACAGGAATGCAGATAAGGCAGCTGCTGCGACTGCCGAGCTGTTGGAGCTGGCGGATCCCCCCACCTGTATTCTTTATCCGGACGACTTTTCCGCTATCGGAGGAATTAACGAGATACGGGAAAGAGGACTTCGGATACCGGAGGATATTTCTATTGCCGGATATGACGGAATCCACATCGCAAGACTTCTGGAGCCAAAGCTCACAACCCTTTGTCAGGACACAGAAGAGATTGGCCGAATGGCGGCCGAAAAATTGATCAGCCTGATTGAAAATCCGAAGACTACGCTGATTGATAAATTTACAGTGGAGGGCGTACTTTTTAAAGGAGCCTCTGTAAAAAAGATTGGCGGTCAAAATATTAAAGGAGGAAAAGAACTATGAAAAAAAGAGCAATGAGCGTTATTTTGACAGCAGCAATGCTGACAGGGACAATGGCTGTGGCAATGCCAGTTATGGCGCAGGAGGAAGAAGGAAAAATTTTCAACATCTACTGCTGGAATGAAGAATTTAAGAGCCGTATCACAGACCATTACCCCGGCTATGAGGAAATAGACGGAACAACAGGCACCATTGGAGATATTACTGTGAAATGGAATATCACTCCAAGCGATGATAACGCATACCAGAACAATCTGGACGAAAATCTTTTGAAGCAGGCAGATGCGGCAGCAGATGACAAAATAGATCTTTTCCTCTTGGAAGCGGATTATGCGCTGAAATATGTAGATACGGAGTATACCATGAATATTGCGGATCTGGGGATTACAGATGAGGATCTGGCAGAACAGTTCCAGTATACAAAGGATATCGTGACAGATTCAAACGGTAACCTCAAGGGCGTTTCCTGGCAGGGCTGCCCGGGGCTTTTGATCTACCGCCGGGATATTGCAAAAGAGGTGCTGGGCACAGACGATCCGGCAGAGGTACAGAACTACCTGGCTGATTGGGATACCTTCCTGGAGACGTCAGCCAAGATGCAGGAAAAGGGCTATGCCATGACCTCTTCTGTCAACGATACCTACCGCGTATTTTCCAACAATGTCACCAGCAAATGGGTGGAAGATGGAAAGATTAATATTGACGAAAATCTGATGAAATGGGTAGAAACCTCAAAGGCCATGGTAGATGCAGGGCAAACAGCGACGTATGAGCTCTGGAGCGATGACTGGAGCAAGGGCTTCTATCAGGACAGCAACGTATTCTGTTATTTTGGACCGGCATGGTTTTATGATTTCTCCATGGCAGGCGATACCGAAGGCAGTGTTGGAAGCCAGGGCGGCTGGGCTGTTACAGAGGGACCTCAGGGCTTTTTCTGGGGAGGCACATGGATCGCAGGAGCAGCAGGAACAGACAATCCTACGCTTGTAAAGGATATTATGCTCAACATGACCTGTAATGCAGACATTATGACAGAAATTGCAAAGGCTGACGGTGATTTTGTAAATAACAAGAGCGCTATGGAAGCATTGGCAACAGACGAGAGCTTTGGCGACGCGATCCTTGGAGGCCAGAACCCGATTTCCAAGTTCCTGGCCGGAATCGACAGCATTGATCTAAGTAAGATTTCTCCCTATGACCAGGGCTGCAATGAAGAATTCCAGAATGCCATGAAGAATTATTTTGAAGGAAACGCAACGCAGGAGGAGGCTTTGGAGCTGTTCCATACCGCTGTGGTAGAAAAATATCCGGAACTGACCTATTAAGCTGGCTTTTTGAAAGAGCTTCTGAAAAAGAAATAACTGCAATGTTTAAAGGAGATGCGGCAAAATAACTCCGTCGTTATCTTTTCCGGTGATTTTTCTCCGAAAACAAACGGATTTTCGGAGAAAAATACGCCGAAAAGCTGTCGGGCTTTGTATTTTGCCGTCTTCCGGATCAAGGATACCTGCAAGGCTGGCAGCAGCTTTTTACAGGAGGAGAGAGCTGCTGCGAGCTTTGCAAAATGCAGTGAAGAGGGAGGGGCGTTTATGGAAAAATATAACAACAAAAAAGCGGTGAGCTATAACAGATGGGGCTATCTGTTTTTAATGCCGTTTCTCGTTGTCTTTGTGGTTTTTCAGCTGATACCGCTGGCAACCACCGTCTACAACAGCTTTTTTGAAAATTATCGTTCCGGATTGACCCAGGTGGGGCCTAATTTTGTGGGATTGGAAAATTTTGTGAAGCTGATCTCCGGCGGAGAGCTCCTGGTTTATCTGGAAAATACCATGATCATGTGGGTGATGGGATTTATACCTCAGATTCTGGCGGCGCTTCTTCTGAGCGCCTGGTTTTCGGATCCGACCCTTCGCCTTCGATGTACCAGCTTCTTTAAAACAGTTATTTACCTTCCGAACCTGATTATGGCAGCCGCCTTTGCCATGCTGTTTTTCACCCTGTTTTCAGAAAGCGGCCCCATAAATTCTATGCTGATCCAGATGGGGATCTTGGATCAGCCCTTCAAATTTCTCAGCAATACCTGGAGCGCCAGAACGCTGGTGGCGCTGATGAACTTTCTGATGTGGTTCGGCAACACCACGATTTTGCTGATGGCGGGAATGATGGGAATTGATGCCTCCCTTTATGAGGCGGCAGAGGTGGACGGAGCAACCTCCACCCAGGTATTCTTTAAGATCACGCTGCCGCTTTTAAGACCCATTCTCATTTACGTTATGATCACTTCCCTGATCGGCGGACTGCAGATGTTTGACGTACCCCAGGTGCTGACGAATGCCACCGGCGACCCCATGCGCTCTACCATGACGCTGATCATGTATTTGAATAAACATCTGTACAGTAAAAATTACGGTATGGCAGGCGCGTTGTCTGTTTTGATGTTTTTGCTTACCGGTGTTTTGAGTATTCTCATATTTAAGGTTACTGCTGAAAAGAAGGACAGGTAGGAGGGACGGAGATGAAAAAAGAAGCAGAAAAAAAGAAAGGGATTTCCGTGGGAACCCGTCGGTTAATCGCCTATATCGTGCTGATCTTTATGGTGTTTTTGTGTCTGTTTTGGTTTTATATCCTGTTTATCAATGCCACCCGTTCTCATGGGGAGATGACAAAGGGGTTTACCCCTGTGCCCAGCACGCATCTTTTGGATAACTGGAAAAATCTTCTGGCAGGCACGCTTCCAGTATGGTCCGGACTTATCAACAGCCTGATTATAGCGGGAACCAGCGCGGTGGTAAGCACTTATTTTTCTACTATGACCGCATATGCCATTCACGCATACAGCTTTCCCGGGAAAAAAGCGATTTTCACCTTCATTTTGATGATTATGATGATTCCCACCCAGGTGACGGCCTTGGGCTTTGTACAGCTGGTATCCAAAATGAAGCTGGAGGATTCGTTTCTTCCCCTGATTCTGCCGACGATCGCTGCGCCGATCACCTTTTATTATATCAAGCAGTATATGGAAAGCAATCTTCCGCTTTCCCTTGTTGAGTCGGCCAGAATTGACGGTTCAGGAGAGTTCCATACCTTTAATCATATTGTTTTACCTTTGATGAAGCCGGCGATTGCTGTGCAGATGATCTTTACCTTTGTGACAAGCTGGAACAATTATTTTACTCCGGCATTGATCCTTCACGATGAGAGCAAAAAGACGCTGCCGATTCTGATTGCGCAGCTACGGAGCGCGGATTTTTTGAAGTTTGATATGGGGCAGGTATATATTATGATCGTATTTTCCATCCTTCCGGTGGTTGTGGTATATCTGTTTTTGTCAAAGTATATTGTGGCAGGAGTAGCTGCCGGAAGCGTGAAGGGGTGATGGTATGGGATTTCCAAAGGATTTTGTGTGGGGCGTGGCCTCCAGCGCCCATCAGGCAGAAGGAACCTGGGCCGGAGACGGAAAGGGGCGTAGCGTGTGGGACGCCTTTGAAGAACAGGAGGGCCGCGTATGTCAGGGGCATACGGCAAAAAGTGCCTGTGATTTTTACCACCGCTATCCGGAGGATATTCATTCCATGGAAAAAATGGGGGTAAAGGCCTACCGTTTTTCTGTAGACTGGTCCAGGATTTTCCCGGAGGGAACGGGAAGGGTCAATGAGGAAGGGCTTGCTTTTTATGACAGGCTGGTGGAGGGGCTTCTGGAAGCCGGAATAGAGCCCTATATGACGCTGTTTCACTGGGAGCTTCCCTATGATCTGCATAAGCGGGGCGGCTGGCTGAACAGAGACATTGCCAGATGGTTTGGAATGTATGCAGAACTCCTGGTTCGGCATTTCGGGGATCGGGTAAAGTATTTTTTCACCTTAAATGAACCTCAATGCTTTATTGGACTTGGATATCTCCGGGGAGAACACGCGCCGGGGCTTAGGGGATCCCTGGAGGATACGGTGGCTATGTCCCACAACGTTTTGCGGGCTCACGGGGCAGCGGTGGAAAAAATCCGGGAGTTTGGGAGGAAGGATACCGTTGTGGGATATGCGCCCACTGCGGGAGTGTGTTATCCCAAAAGCCAGCGGCCGGAGGATATAGAAGCTGCGCGGAGCATGTTTTTTTCTGTGCCTGAGGACGAAAAAAACTGGACCTGGAACGTCTCCTGGTGGTCGGATCCGGTGATGCTGGGCCGTTACCCTGAGGACGGCCTGCGTCTGTATGGGCAGTATCTGCCGAAGAAATATGAAAGGGATCTGGAGGCTATTTCCCAGGAGATAGATATTTACGGACAAAATATTTACAACGGAAGATGCTTCTATATGGGAGAAAATGGAATGCCCCAGGAGGAAAGGCGCTGTCCGGGATTTCCCCAGACAGCGTCAGGCTGGCCGGTGACTCCGGAATGTCTTTACTGGGGGCCGCGCTTTTTGTATGAGCGGTACAAGAAGCCCATTTGTATTACAGAGAATGGAATGGCCGGCGCAGATGTGGTATCCCTGGACGGCTGTGTGCATGACCCGCAGCGCATAGATTTTTTGCAGAGGTATCTGCGGTGCCTGAAGCGGGCGGCAGAGGAAATTGATTTGCGAGGATATTTCCATTGGACCCTTACGGATAATTTTGAGTGGGCCATGGGGTATACCCTGCGGTTTGGACTGATCTACACAGATTTTTGTACCCAGGAGAGGATTTGGAAGGACTCTGCGTACTGGTATCGGGACATCATCAGAGGGAATGGAGAGCAGCTGTGAGGCTGCTCTTTTCCGCTTTATAGAAGAAAGACATGGCCAAAGCGATTGGCCTGGGCGGAGGGGGCGTTGCAAAATACTGCTTTCGGCGGATTTTTGATGGGTTTTCCGCAGAAAACATGTTAGTTTTCGGAGGAAAATCACCCGAAGGGGTAGCGCCGAAAGCTGTATTTTGCAACACTCCCTTTTTCTGTAATGCTATGGGAAAACTGGTATAGGTGCGCGGCAGCTTCGGCAGAAGCTGTGGAGAGGGGAAATAAAAAAGAACAAATGTTCCGCCTTTTGTCTATACTTTTTTACTTGTTTGTGTTATACTTCCTAGTAGTTTTTAGTGACCTTCTGTGATGCCAATTCCACCAGGTTTTATGCGGTGTTGCGGCATCTTGAAAATGTGGTTTTTGTGACCAAGATTCGTAATCTGGTAAAAGTTCGTGTATAAGGCATGGTATAGAATACGCACCACGACGAATTTTTGCCTTATACACGAACTTTTTACTATGGTTTTTTGAAAGGAAAATACGTTTATGAATAGTCAAGGACATTCGCAGTCCGCTTCGCTGCCTGCTCATAAAGACAGCTCCGGTGGATCTGCCTTTAAATTGCACTCAGAATTTGCCCCCACCGGCGACCAGCCCCAGGCCATTGAGCAGCTTGTCCAGGGCTTCCAGGAAGGCAATCAATGCCAGACTTTACTAGGGGTTACAGGCTCTGGAAAGACTTTTACCATGGCCAATGTAATACAAAAATTAAACAAGCCCACCCTGATTATTGCCCACAATAAAACCCTGGCTGCACAGCTTTACGGGGAGTTTAAGGAGTTCTTCCCTGAGAACGCAGTGGAATATTTTGTCTCCTATTATGACTATTATCAACCGGAGGCTTATGTGCCCTCTTCGGATACTTATATTGCCAAGGATTCTTCTATCAATGAAGAGATCGATAAGCTGAGGCTGTCTGCCACAGCGTCGTTGGTGGAGCGGAAAGATGTCATTATTATATCCAGTGTCTCTTGTATCTATGGACTGGGCAGCCCGGTGGATTACAAAGATATGGTGATCTATCTGCGCCAGGGGCAGGAGCGGGATCGGGATGAGATCATCCGAAAGCTCATTGACATTCAGTATGAGCGCAATGACATGGATTTTCACCGCAGTACCTTCCGGGTGAGGGGGGATGTGCTGGAGATCTTTCCGGCAGACGGTACGGATTTTGCCTATCGGATTGAGTTTTTTGGGGATGAGATTGACCGGATCACGGAGATTGATGTGCTTACCGGGACAGTGAAGAAGGCGCTGGATTTTGTGGCTATTTTCCCGGCGTCCCATTATGTGGTTCCCATGCAGAAAATTTTGGAAGCAACAAAGGCTATTGAGGAGGAACTAAAAGAACGGGTACAATATTTTAAGAGTGAGGACAAACTGCTGGAGGCTCAGCGTATTGCTGAGCGGACGCATTTTGACATTGAGATGCTCCGGGAGACGGGTTTTTGTTCTGGAATTGAGAATTATTCCCGCCATCTGGCTGGGATGCCGGCAGGAGCTACCCCTCATACCCTGATGGATTTTTTCCCAGATGATTTTTTGATCATCATTGATGAGTCTCACATGACAGTGCCCCAGATCCGGGGGATGTTTGCGGGAGACCAGTCCAGAAAGACAACGCTTGTGGATTATGGGTTCCGTCTGCCTTCGGCAAAAGATAACCGCCCCTTGAATTTTCAGGAATTTGAAAGTAAAATAGATCAGATCCTGTTTGTGTCTGCCACTCCAGGTCCTTATGAGGAGGAGCATGAGCTGCTTCGGGCGGAGCAGATCATCCGTCCCACAGGGCTTTTGGATCCAAAGGTAGAGATACGGCCTGTGGAAGGCCAGATCGATGACCTGGTGGGTGAGGTAAATAAAGAGATTCAGGCTGGCAATAAGGTGCTGGTGACAACACTCACGAAGCGAATGGCAGAGGATCTGACGGATTATATGAAGGAAGTGGGGATACGGGTGCGTTATCTTCACAGCGATATCGATACTCTTGAGCGGACGGAGATCATCCGGGATATGCGCATGGATGTGTTCGATGTGCTGGTTGGGATCAATCTGCTCCGGGAGGGACTGGATATTCCGGAAATCTCGTTGGTTGCTATTTTAGATGCAGATAAGGAGGGCTTCCTTCGTTCAGAGACTTCCCTGATCCAGACCATCGGGCGTGCCGCCAGAAATGCAGAGGGGCATGTGATCATGTATGCGGACAGTATTACGGAGTCTATGGGACGGGCCATCGAGGAGACAGAGCGCCGCCGGGCGATTCAGGATCAATACAATCAGGAACATGGCATTACACCTCAGACCATTAAAAAGGCTGTGAGGGATCTGATCAGCATTTCCAAAGAGATTGCCAGGGAAGAAAAAGCCTTTGATAAGGATCCGGAGTCCATGAGCCGTCAGGAACTGGAGAAACTGGTGGGCGAAGTACAGAAGCAGATGAAGAAGGCAGCGGCAGAGCTGAATTTTGAGGCAGCGGCAGAGCTGAGAGATAAGATGCTTCAGCTGAAAAAACATCTTCAGGAGCTGGCAGACTGAAACCGGAAAGATTCTTAAAAAGGATGAAATGGCAGCATATCAATGAAAAAATCGGCAGAACGGAAGTACAAAGGAATAGAAGAACAAAGGGGCAGGAAACGGGTATTGACAGAGCATGGAAGCGGGCTGAAGAGAAGTAGCCGGGAAACGGCCGGATAAAGAACTAGGTAGAACAAAGAGCAGACAGAGCAGGAAACAGCAAGCGAGAAAGAAAGCGGAAAAAGATGGAGATAAAAAAAGACTTAAAAAAATATATTCGTATTCGGGGGGCGAATGAGCATAACCTGAAAAATATTGATGTAGATATTCCAAGAAACCAGTTTGTGGTGCTTACCGGGTTGTCCGGTTCCGGTAAGTCCTCCCTGGCTTTTGATACGATTTATGCGGAGGGACAGCGGCGCTATATGGAATCCCTCTCCTCCTATGCAAGGCAGTTTTTGGGACAGATGGAGAAGCCTGTGGTGGAGAGCATTGAGGGACTGCCGCCGGCTATTTCCATAGACCAGAAATCCACCAACCGAAATCCCAGATCTACGGTGGGAACAGTGACAGAGATTTATGACTATTTTCGTCTGCTGTACGCCAGAGTCGGGATCCCTCATTGCCCGAAGTGCGGCAAGGAGATTAAAAAGCAGACCATTGACCAGATGGTGGATCAGCTGATGGAGCTTCCGGAGCGCACCAGGCTCCAGCTTTTGGCTCCGGTGGTGCGGGGGCGGAAAGGAGAGCATGTGAAGCTGCTGGCTCAGGCGAAAAAGAGCGGCTATGTTCGGGTGCGAATCGATGGAAATATGTACGAACTCTCGGAAGAGATCAAGCTGGACAAGAATTTAAAACATACCATTGAGATCCTGGTAGACCGTCTGGTGGTAAAACCAGGCATTGAAAAGAGACTCTCAGAATCCCTGGAACAGGTGATGGAGCTGGCAGAGGGGTTGGCTTTGGTGGATGTTCAGCGGCCCAAGAAGGATCCGGATCAGCCGGAGACAGCCGGAACACCGCGGAGAGAGGAACTGCCGCAGGAGGAGAGTATCACCTTCAGCCAGAATTTTGCCTGCCCGGACTGCGGAATCAGCGTGGAGGAGATTGAGCCCAGAAGTTTTTCCTTTAACAATCCCTTTGGGGCTTGTCCGGACTGCTACGGACTGGGGTATAAGATGGAATTTGACCTGGATTTGATGATTCCGGATCCGTCTTTGAGTATTTCTCAGGGGGCCATTGTGGTGATGGGCTGGCAGTCCTGCAAGGATAAGGGGAGCTTTACCAGAGCCATCCTGGATGCTTTGGCAGAAGAATATCAGTTCAGCCTTGACACGCCGTTCCAGGATCTTTCAGAGGAAGTGCGGAAGGTATTGATTTACGGAACGGATGGGAAAGAGGTGAAGGTGCATTACAAGGGGCAGCGTGGAGAGGGCGTGTATGATGTTGCCTTTGAAGGGCTGATCAAAAATGTAGAGCGGCGCTATCGGGAAACTTTTTCAGAGGCCAGCAAAGCGGAATATGAATCCTTTATGCGCATTACACCCTGCAAAACCTGTAAGGGGCAGAGACTGAAGCCCTCCGCTTTGGCGGTGACGGTGGCAGACAAGAATATTTCGGAGATCACTGCTATGTCTATCGGGCATCTGCAGCAGTTTTTGCAGCAGATGGAACTATCAGAGCAGCAAAAGCTGATCGGACATCAGATTTTAAAGGAAATCCGTGCAAGAATCGGTTTTCTGGTGGATGTGGGGCTGGAATACTTAAGCCTGGCCAGGGCTACAGGCACGCTCTCCGGGGGAGAGGCCCAGAGAATCCGGCTGGCTACCCAGATTGGTTCCGGTCTGGTGGGAGTGGCTTATATTCTGGATGAGCCCAGCATCGGGCTGCACCAGAGGGACAATGACAAGCTGTTGGGAGCGCTGCTGCATCTTCGAGATCTGGGGAATACTCTGATTGTGGTAGAGCATGATGAGGATACGATCCGGGCAGCAGATCATGTGGTGGATATCGGGCCGGGAGCAGGAGAACACGGCGGATATGTGGTGGCAGAGGGAACGGCAGAAGAGATCATGGAAAACCCGGATTCCATCACAGGGGCGTATCTAAGCGGAAAGAAAAAGATTCCTGTGCCCCAGATCCGGAGAAAGCCTGCAGGCTGGATGCAGGTGGCAGGGGCAGCGGAAAATAATCTGAAAAATATTACAGTGGATTTTCCATTGGGTGTGCTTACCTGCGTTACCGGGGTGTCCGGTTCCGGAAAAAGCTCGCTGGTAAATGAAATTTTATATAAGGTGCTGGCGGCCAAGCTAAACCGGGCCCGCACCGTTCCGGGAAAATATAAGGCGATTCGGGGAATCGAGAAGCTGGATAAGGTGATTGCCATTGACCAGTCCCCCATAGGGCGGACGCCCAGATCCAATCCTGCCACTTACACCGGAGTGTTTGATCAGATTCGGGATCTGTTTGCGGCCACCACAGATGCCAAAGCCAGAGGATATAAGAAGGGACGTTTTAGCTTTAACGTAAAGGGGGGCCGGTGTGAAGCCTGCAGCGGAGACGGTATCTTAAAGATTGAGATGCACTTTTTGCCGGATGTATACGTTCCTTGTGAGGTTTGTCACGGAAAGCGGTATAATCGGGAAACCCTGGAAGTGAAATATAAGGGCAAGAACATTTATGATGTTCTGAATATGACGGTGGAGGAAGCATTGAAATTTTTTGATCATATTCCTTCTATTAAAAGAAAGATTGAGACCCTGTATGATGTGGGACTTTCTTATATCAGACTTGGGCAGCCATCCACAGAGCTTTCCGGAGGAGAGGCCCAGAGGATCAAGCTGGCTGCAGAGCTGAGCCGCCGCAGTACGGGAAATACGGTTTACATTTTGGATGAGCCTACCACGGGACTGCATTTTGCAGATGTTCATAAACTGACAGAGATCCTGCATCGCCTGGCGGACGGAGGCAATACGGTGATTGTGATTGAACACAACCTGGATGTGATCAAAACGGCAGATTATCTGATCGATATGGGGCCGGAAGGAGGAGACCGGGGCGGTACTGTGATTGCCAAGGGAACGCCGGAGGAGGTCGCCCAGGTGCCTGAGTCCTATACTGGACAGTATGTGAAGCGGTATCTGAATCTGCCGAACGCTTTGGAGGAGTGATAAAAGACGGCTGGTTTGGAACGCCGAATTTTGCAATAAGAGCGGACGAGAAGTCTGCTTGCAGCCTTCTTTTTCATTACAAAGTGTCCTTTGCCTGGCGGTGTTCAAATGGGAAATTACAGAAAATATTAAGAAACATATCAGGATTCTTCATGGGATTTTTTTCAAAAAAAATGGTAGTATCATTATAGAAAATAAAAAGCTTCCGAGCATGACAGAAACAGGAAAACCATAGTATGCCAGGAAGCCAGTATGGCGGCTTTTCGGGTTCTGTTAGCTTATAGACAGGAAATCAGGGCGGGAGAGGAACCGTCAGAAGCAGAGTCAGAATTACGAATAAGATCGGCGAAATGGATTGCTATGGAATGGATAGAAAGAGGATGGCGTCCATGATGCCAGAAGAGTCAGGAGGGACAGGATATGAAAAGAAAAATGAGAATTGCTTTAGCAGCAGGTATTTTAGGAACCGCTTTTTTGGGAACAGCGGCAATGGCAGAGCTTCCGGAAGATCTTTGGGAGTATACGACAGCTACGGATGAGAATGGCAACATTGTTTTTGATTTTAAAGAGATTGAGGTGACAGTTCCGGCAGACTGGGCAGGGCGGTGTGGCATGTCCGTGTCCGATGACCGGGTGACTTTTTACCATATGGCGTCCAGAGAGGCCCAGAAGGCTCAGGGATGGACTCCGGGAGGCAGGCTTTTGACTGTAGCGTGCAGCGAAGACCAGAGCTTTACACAGACAGAACCCAGCTATTCCATTGTTGGAGATGGAGCGTACGGCACATATTATATTGCTCTGCCTACAGATCTTCAGGGATACACAGAAGAGGAAGCGATATATAATGATTGGAAAGATGTGTCCGATGATGTGGAATGGATCAAGAGCCGGGTGACGATTTGGAATGAAAATTCTGAAAACACTTCCTCCGATTCGATTCAGATTGTTCCGGAACATGATGACGAGTATTATTTCGCAGACAGCTCTTCCAGATATCTGGAGACATGTGAGTTATCAGGCATGACGGATGATGAGCTGCAGATGGCGATCAATGAGATTTATGCAAGGCATCACCGGAAATTTGTAATGGAGAATGTACAGGAGTATTTTAACTCCAAATCCTGGTACACTGGCACCGTGGAGGCTGCCAATTTTGATCCTTCTGTGATGAATCAGTATGAGTGGAGCAATATTGAGCTGATGCTGAAGGTGATGAATCAGTAGAAGAAAGCTGAAAAAGAAGGGAATGGAAAGGCAGAAGCAGAATACTAAAAAGTAGACGATAGAATACAGTTCTGGATCGAGGGCTGGTGGTGGCCAGCGGCCAAGAAACAGAATGTTAAAAGTGAACGATAGAATACAGAGACTGCAGCGAAGGGGCACTGCAATATATGGATCCTGGTGAAGTTTCCGTGTTTTTCCTCAGAAGACAAGTTTGTTTTCAGAGGAAATCAGCGGAAAAGGGACACAAGGCCGTATGTTGCGCAGCCCTTTTTCTGTGTTCAGGCGGTGTCTTAGCTTCGGCGCCTGAGAGGGCAGGCCGGTGAAACCGGGATATAGTTTGATTTAGGATAGCATCTGCGTACATAGGGCAATATGCCTCAAGCTATGGGCGTTACCGGATTGTCCTGTGTACACGGATGCCAACATTGAAAAAGATTCTGAAGAAATGTATGGAGAGAGCAGCAGAGAATGTGAAAATGGGCACAAAAAAATGGAATCAATGGGGCTCGAACCCATGACCTCTCGCGTGTGAGGCGAACGCTCATCCCAGCTGAGCTATGATTCCATATCACGATTATAGCACTTTTTGAAAAAAAGGGAAGAGGTTTTTGAAAATTTTATAAAAAAAGAGATAAGAAAAAATGGTAAAAGGAATAAAAACAGGAAAAGAGATTTCCGCGCTTCTGACCGTGCGCTCATTTGGACACGGATGCTAAGAAAATCTTAATAATAAAAACACTGTTAAAACATGCTTTTGACACAGAGTGAACATATTTTTTCTTTATGCTGTGAGAGTCAACAAAAATAGTCAGCAGAAAGGATTTGATAGCATGAAGAAAAAATATTTGGCGTTGATGATGGGATTGACTTTATCTCTGGCATCAGTAGGAACTGGAGCTTTTGCTCAGGAACCCGCCTCAGAAGCGGAGACAGCAGCGATGACAGAGGCTGAGTCTGTGGAGGAAGAAAACGTGGAGATGATCTCTGTGGAAGATACAGAGCAGCTTGACGATGAGGTGAAGAGTGAAGAGATGGGAGAAAGCCAGGATCCGGAGGCGCAGCAAAAGGTAATCCTGGGAGAAATAAAAGAAGTGACGGAAGAGGGAATTGTGATTGCCGTCGGGGAAGAGCAGCCTGGTATTTTGGGTGAGGAAAAAGACGGAGAGGCCAAGGCGGAGGAAGCCCCGCGTTCGGAGGAGGAAAACACTCCCCA
>CABRXX010000048.1:0-21190 GCA_902475025.1 uncultured Lachnospiraceae bacterium
CCTCTTTCCCGTTTGCCCGGTTTTACTTTTTAGGCCAGGCGCTGCTCCAGTTCCTTACGGATCTCCTGAATAAATTCCCGGCTGTTTAATACCACAGGATCCGGGAGGGTCGTGATGGCCGCCAGATCCTTCGTCATTTTACCAGACTCGATCACAGCCACCGTAGCCTCCTCCAGACTGTCTGCAAAGCGCTGCAGATCTGCAAGGCCGTCCAACTCTCCCCTCTTTCTCAAAGCGCCGCTCCAGGCGAATATGGTGGCCACTGAGTTGGTGGAGGTCTCCTCTCCCTTCAGGTGCTTGTAATAATGGCGCTGCACCGTTCCATGGGCAGCCTCATATTCATAGTTGCCTTCCGGAGAAACCAGAACAGAGGTCATCATAGCCAGAGAACCGAAAGCGGAGGAGATCATATCACTCATTACATCTCCATCATAGTTTTTGCAGGCCCAAATAAAGCCCCCCTCGGACTTCATCACCCGGGCCACTGCATCGTCGATCAGAGTGTAGAAATAAGTGATGCCTGCCTGCTCAAATTTTTCTTTATATTCTCTGTCATAAATCTCCTGGAAAATATCCTTAAAGGTATGGTCGTATTTTTTGGAGATGGTGTCCTTGGTAGAAAACCACAGATCCTGCTTCAAATCCAAAGCGTAGGCAAAGCAGCTTCTGGCAAAGCTCTCAATAGAACTGTTTAAATTGTGCATACCCTGAAGCACTCCCGGCCCCTGAAACTCATGAATCAAGGCTCTGGTCTGGGTTCCGTCAGCAGCGGTAAACAACAGCTCTGCCTTTCCCTCCCCCGGAATGATCATCTCCGTATTCTTGTACACATCCCCGTAGGCGTGACGGGCAATGGTGATGGGGTTTTTCCAGGATCTTACGTTGGGTTCGATTCCCCTAACAGTGATGGGCGTACGGAATACGGTGCCATCCAGAATCGCCCGGATGGTGCCGTTGGGGCTCTTCCACATTTCCTTCAGATCATACTCCTCCATGCGGGCTGCATTGGGAGTGATGGTGGCACATTTCACTGCCACCCCGTACTTTTTGTTGGCATTGGCTGCGTCCACAGTCACCTGGTCATTAGTCTCATTCCGATGCTCCAGCCCCAGGTCATAGTACTCTGTCTTAAGCTCTACAAAGGGAAGCAGCAGCTCCTCCTTGATCATTTTCCATAAAATCCGGGTCATTTCATCCCCGTCCATCTCCACCAGCGGTGTTTTCATCCATATCTTATCCATTATGCGTATCCTCCTTGACTAAGATTCTACTTCTGCAGGTCTTAAAAAACAACTCCTGTTAAAACAGGAATCTTCTCCGCATACAACTTAACATTTTCCGGTGGATTTGTCCAGCTAATCCAAAAGTTTTAATAAATTTATCCTTCCCCATCCCTGCTGGGATTTTGGAAACCCCAGATCATCGCCTGCCTTTTGCAGACGCATCTTCACTTCCAGATTGGTCAGCCAGGGCTTTTGGGAAAGCAAAAGGCACACAGCTCCGGACACCACCGGGGTTGCCATGGAGGTGCCGCTCTTTACGCAGTAATAATTGCCTCCGGGCTTCAGATTGCTGCAGGAGGTGATAAAAGTTCCAGGAGCTGTGATCTCCGGCTTGCATACACAGGAGCAGGTCGGACCTCTCCCAGAAAAATACCGCTGACCTCTTCCCCGCTTTCCCGGCAGATCGCAAAAGCCCACAGTGATCACCTTCCTGCTGGTTCCCGGCAAGGTAATGCTCCCCTCCCCCGGCCCCCGGTTTCCTGCTGCCACGATCACTACAAGCCCAGCATCCCACAGCCGCTCCGCCCAGGAGATCAGAAGCCGTCCCTCTTCCTGCCCCTCCTCCAGAGCCATACCCACCGAAAAATTCACCACCCGGATATTGAATTTTTCCTTATTCTTTAGTATCCACTCCATAGCAGCAATCGTATCCTTCAGTTTTCCTGCTCCATGTTGATCCAGCACCTTTAAATGGACCAGGTCTGAACCGGGCGCAATTCCTCTGTACTTTCCTGAGGACATCAGGCCGCTTCCGCCTAAAATCCCTGTCACATGACTTCCATGGGAAGCATCGTCATAATAGTACCCCCGGCCTCCCACAAAGTCTTTAAAATACACCACCCGGTCTGCATAGTCAGGATGATAGCAGACGCCGGAATCCATCACCGCCGCAGTGACCCCTCTGCCGGTGATTCCTCTCCGGTGAACCTCATCTGCATGGACAATCTTCCGAACACGATCCATAACATTTCCTGCCATAAAACATCTCTGTTTATACCTATGCAGAAAAAAGAAGATGTTGCAAAATTCCTCCAACGATACCCTTTCGGATGATTTTCCCCGAAAACAAACCTGTTTTCTGAGAAAATCAAACCGAAAATCCACTGGAATTCCTATTTTGCAGCATCTCCTAAAAGTTTTTTTCTTGACTCTTATCATATTTGCGAACCGCCTGCCGCATCAGATAAGAATCCGAAGGGTACTCCTTTAACTGTCCCCGAATATTTTGATATTTTTCGCAGCCCCGGCCAAGCAGCAGGATCAGCGTTCGCTCCGTGCTCTGTCTGGCCAGCTTCATGGCATAGCTTACCGCATCCTTTCGATCCGGGATGCAAGTACAGCCACAGCCCGTAAGCTCCGTATATTCCCGGATCTCCTCTGCAATTGCATAGGGATCCTCACAGCCCGGATCATCGGTAGTGATACACACATGGTCAGAAAAAAGTCCTGCTGACAGTCCCAGCTCTCTGCGCCGGTTCAGCGCCTTTCCTCCCGGACAGCCAAAAACAGTGATGATATTGGAATACTCCCCATATTCCTGAAACGCAGCATCATACACCTTCTCAAAACTGAGCCAGTTGTGTGCAAAGTCTACAATTCCGCATATCTTCCCATCCTGACTGCGGTACTCTTCCATCCGCCCCGGCACACTGGTGGAGAGCAGCGCCTCCCGAATACAAGGAACCGGTATTTCATAGACGTAAGCTGCCGCAATGGCTGCCATAGCATTTTCTATATTAAAACTTCCCCTCATGCCCAGCTCAAAATCCTGGCTGTAGCGGTCGCAGACTACGTGAAACCGGATGCTGTTCTCCAAAATCTGTACATTTTCATAGCGGATCATCGCATTCTTGTCTTTTCCAAAAGTAACGATATGCTTAGCCTTTTTGGCTGCCTTCATAATCCGGTCTGCATAGCTGGCGTCCAGATTCACGCAGGCGGTATCAGACTGGCGGAAAATGGACAGCTTGGAATTAAAATAATCCTCAAAATCAATATGCTCCTTAGGGCTGATATGATCTTCAGAGATATTCAGGAAAATTCCTACCTGAAAAGATAACTCCCGCACCCTTTTGTACTTCAGTCCCTGGCTGGACACCTCCATAGTCACATAGGAAACTCCTTCCTGTCTGGCTCTGGAAAGCAGTTTGTGAATGGTGGGAGCTTCCGGGGTAGTCATGACCGCATCCTGCCGGTCCCTCCCATCATAGTTGACCACCGTAGAGATCAGCCCTGTCTCTTTTCCTCCCTGTTCCCTCTGCCAGCAATCCAGCATGGCTTTCAGATACCAGGCGGTTGTCGTCTTTCCCTTGGTACCGGTAATTCCGGTGAGTATCGGTTTTCCCGGCTCATAACCGTAGTACACTGCTGAAACCGTTGCCATAGCCTTCCGGATATCTGTGACAATCAGCCCCGGAAGCTCCTGGCTGGTGGGAAGGACTTCCTCCCCCACATAAGCGGCAGCCCCCAAATCTGCCGCTGACTGCAGATATCCCGGCCGGAAGGCAGCACCCTTACAGATAAACAGGGTTCCCCTCCCGGCCTCTCTGGAATCACAGGTAAGACCCTGAATCTCCCCCTGTGGAAAACTGCTCTCCTGATCAATTTTCTTTAACAGCCCTCTTTGCTCCAACGCTCTGCGCACCTCTTCATACGTCGCCATTGCCAACCTCCCACTTAATCCCTCAAATATTCTTCCAGGGTGATTCCCCTTCTTGTAATCTCTTTCGCTGCATCCAGCCCCACATACCGGAAATGCCAGGGTTCAAAAGTGATGCCTGTAATCTCCTCTTTTCCTTCCGGATACCGTAAGATAAATCCGTAATCACTGCAGTTTTCCCGAAGCCACTGGTTTTCCGGAGTATCCAGCTGCCCCCGGTCCAACACCTGATAATCCACGGACACCACATCCACCGCAAGGCCTGTCTCATGCTCGCTGTATCCTCCAGGCATGGTCTCCAGACTCTCCTTATCGTAGGCCTCCTGCCAGGTAAGCCCGTACTGCTCCATAGCGGTCTGAATATCTTCCTGAAGAAGCTGATCCTGATACTCCCGGCTCCGATATCCGGAAGCCACCACAAACTCCATTCCAAAGCTGGAACCTTCTGTAAGCATGTCCCGCAGCGCATCGTACATCTCCTCCGCCACCGCACAGGAACCGTTCTCCAACCAGTGAAGCTGCACCTGATGATCTGCAGGGAGAGGATTGTTCAGGTTCACCAAAATCAGAGGATCTGCGGAAATGCCTGCCTTACTGTCACCGCTGTTTATGTAAAGATCCTGGCCATCCAGTGGAGCCGTTTGCCCCACCACCACCTGGCTGCTTCCCTGATTGTCTGCTTTATCCCTCCCTGCGCCGCCTGTGAAAACGGGCTGATACTTCACTGCGCTTTGACCGATCAGGATCATCCCCAGTACCACTGCCACCCCTCCCAGAAGCTGGCACTGGCGTTTTAACCGCCTCAGCCGCTTTTCCTGCTGATACATCTGCCGCTTCTGTTTCAGCAGTGACTGCTCCGTCACCTGTTTTCCTCTTCCCAGCTCTTCTATATATTCCTGATACATGTAACCACTCCTATCTATTAGACGAAAAATATCCTCTCTTGGTTTCATCTAAAGAGAGGATAATCTATGCATGTATCAAATTTTGGTCAAATTTGTATCTAATTTGTATCATTTGTAAAAATTTCAAAAATTTACACAATTATCTGGAAGCCGATAGCCAAAATCCATCTTATGTATGCTGCACAGCGCTGCCGAAGCTCTGTTCACTGACCGGACATGCCTCCCTGAATCACAGTCACCGGAGGCTCCTGCTCCTCCACGGACTGCGTCTCTTTTCCGCTGGAGTCATCCGACCGAGCCACTCCCTGTATCGTCTGGGTCTCGTCTGAAACGCCGCCATTCGAAAGAAGCTTTTCCTGCTCCTCCGCAGTCAGATCATCTTCTCCCAGATCTTGGGTCTCTCCATCCGAAAAGGCTTCCTCTCCAAAAACCAACGGCAGGCCAAGAGCCTCCTCTGCGGTAACCTGATATTCCTGATACCCATAGGCCTCCCCAATCTGCCCCATAAGGCTGCTCCAGTAATAAGTACCGACGAGAAAAGCAATTCCGGAACCGTACCAGTCGTTCTCCACAAAGATCCGATAAGCATGGCCGGTAAAATTTCCATAATCCAGTTCCACTTCCAGCTCCAAAGTTTCTTCCAGCTGCTGTACCCTAGCGCTCTGGGCTCCGCAGACAGCGGCAAAATCATATCTGGAGTAATCCTCCTCTTTAAAAACCTCCCCTGCCTTCATAAATTCTTCGTAGGATTCGTACCCTGCAATCTGGGAAAAATAATCATCCAGGATTTCCCCTATTCCTGAGATGGACACATAGTACAGAAGATCCGACTCCAGATCCATGATCACACTGAGAATGAGCTCATCATAATCGGTTACCCCCTGTCCACGATAGTGGGGCAGCCAAATCTGAAAGCGAAACACCCCGGTATTCACAGACTGCTCTCCCAGATTAATCATAATCCCGTCCAGGGAGTAGCCCTGATAATTCATGGCCAACTCCTTCAGCGCCGAGGGCAGCAGGCCGCTTTCTGCCCATAGCTGCACCAGCTTCGCACAACGTTCCACCTGACTTTCCGGATTAAACACATTGTAGGTGCTGTACTCCCATTCCTGCTCCGATTTTTTTGCCAGAAGCTGCATTTTCCCAGCCATATCCAGAGAATCCCTGTTGAGAAACTGTATCTCCTCCCTGGTATTCATAGTCACCTTCCCCAGACTGCCCTCATCCTTCCAGGCATTATACCAATCCGGCGCAAACCAGGCCAAGAGAATGGTGAGAAGAAGGATCAGAACTCCAAGGCTGTATTCTAATATTAATTTCCAGGGCCTTTTCTTACCCATCACTTATTCCCTCCCTGTTCCTAATGTTTCCCTCTCCTCCGATGCGCTTCCAAACAGCACCGTCACCCGGAGCCCCTTTCCCAACTGACTCTCCAACTTCCAGGAAGCATGGTGCAGATCAATGATTTTTCGGCACAGGGCCAAACCCAAACCTGCCCCCCCTTCTTTTCTGGAACGGGATTTATCCACCATATAAAAAGCCTCTGTGATCCTGGAAAGCTCCTCCTTGGGCAGCCCCGGCCCCTGATCCTGAACCGCCATCACATAGCCGCCAAAAACTGCCTGGCCGGAAAACCAGATGGCAGTCCCCTCTGCGGAAACCTTTCTGGCGTTGTCAATGAGGTTCATAAACACAGACGCCAAAAGATCCCGGTCGCCCCAGATGCTTCCCCTCTGATAATTTGTGTAAAGAGTAATATTCTTTTCCTTCAGAGAAGGACGCACCGTGCGGGACACCTCCTCCATAAAATCCGGAACCAGAATCTCCCGGAAAGAAAAGGCGGCTTTCTCCAGCATAGCCATATCCAGAAGCTTATAGGAAAGAGACTGGAGCCGTTTTCCCTGGTTATAAATATAGTTGGCGCACATATTATTCTCCTCCGGCGTAAGCTCCATCTGCCGGATCGTATCGGCATAGCCGATAATGGAAGTGAGCGGAGTCTTCAGTTCATGGGCAAAAGCAGCAGTAAACTCCTCCTGCCTGCGCACCTCCTCCTGAAGCCGTTTCATCTGGTCATTCATCACATCCGCCATCCAGTTAAAGTCCGCCGCCAGCAGCCCGATCTCGTCCGTGCTTCGGATGTGCACCCTGGCGTCAAACCGCCCTCTGGCATATTGCCTGGTGGCCCTGGACAGCTTCTGCATATTCCGCATCACAAAAAACAGCAGAATCAGGGTAACGCCTCCCACCAGAAAAGTAACCACCACCACTCCCATCTGATATCGGGCTTGCATCTCCTCCCGGTCCTGATAGATATTGGAAATATCCCGAATCGTTTCTACATAAATATCCAGGCTGCTTTTTCCCAGCACAGCCAGATAGGTGCGATTTCCCTGACGCACCAGCTCGTAGCCTGCATTGTGTTCCGAATCCAACCCCTCCCAGATCGTATGTTCCATCCGAAAGTCCCTGTCCTGATAAATTACGTTCCGGTTTTTATCATAGATGCGAAAATTTCCGTCCGCTTCCATCTGCGGTTTGTAAAAGCTTCTCACCACCTGTTTTGTGGTAGCTGCCTGCTGCTGCCTGGCTGTCAGGCTGTTCCAGGCCATCTCATAGGAATTCTGCAGCATCTGATTTTCCATCACCCGCCGCTGGATTTCCTTATCCAGACTGCTCTGAAAACTGTCCTGAATCATCCAGGAGCCAAATACGGTCAAAAACAACACAAACAACGGCGTTGTGACAAAAAATAATTTCCAGGATAAACGCATATTTCCCCCTGTCCTCTCTGAAACTATCCCAGCTTTTCCGAAACGGCGCCGGTTTTGGCATTTTGTTTGATCCGGCCTTAAACGCGGTCTGTCCTGGCTTCTATGCCATCCGTCTTGGATTAGCGCCTGCCCTGACTTTGCACGGCCCGTCTTGGCTCAACGCCTGTGTTCAGACTCTATACCACCAGACGGTACCCCACCTTATACATGGTAACAATGTGTTCCTCCAGGCCCAGCTTCTTTTTCAGTCTCTGAACATGAAGATCCACCGTCCGGCCCGCGCAGCTGTAATCCCCGCCCCAGACACTCTCATAGATGGTCTCCCGGTACAACGCCCGGTTTTTATTGCGCACAAACAACAGCAGCAGCTCATACTCTTTATTGGTCAGATCCACCGTCTGCCCCCGTTGCTCCACCATCCTGGAATCTGTATGGATCACAATATCCAGAATCTTCAGCGTCTGCTCCGTCTTATGATATCGCCGCAGTACCGTCTCCACTCTGGCAAGAAGCTCCGCGATCTCAAAGGGTTTGGAAATATAATCCTCCGCCCCCATGCGAAGTCCCTTCACCTTATCTGCCGTCTCCCCCATAGCGGTAAGAAAAATCACTGGTATCTCCACGGATTTGGCATATTCCAACACCTCATAGCCATTGAGCTTAGGCAGCATAATATCCAGCAGAATCAAATCATAGGTTCCCTGACAGATGCAGTCTGCCGCCATCTCTCCGTCAGAAGCGATTTCACACTGATACCCCGCCTTTGCCAGATTCATGCGTATCAAATTTGCAATGGATTCTTCGTCTTCCACAATCAAAATTTTTATCATCCCTGTCTCCTCCCCATTATCTTCCAACCCAAGAAACGCTCCCCGTAACCGTCGGAAGTCTGTTTTCATCCTAACACAAGGATGGAGAAGCTGCAAGCCTTGTTTCGAAAACACGCAAAAAGCGTTTCTTTGCCGGATACTTTTCTATGTTTTCTCATATACTTGGAAAAACCCTGTTTTGGAGCTTTATGACAAATCTTTTATCTTCCCAACAGCTTCCTGAGAATGCAAAAGAGCGCATTCTCTCAGAAGACTACGTAAGCTTGATCTACCACAACGAAACCTTTCCCTTTGATATTGACCAAATTCTGCCGGAATATCTTCCTCAGATGGTGGACTGGCAATATGCAGTGCTGAATGCTCCCCTTCAGTACTTTCCTCCCAACATCATCACCCAGGGATATTTTACCATTCCAAAGCTTTATACCCTGTTAAATGAAGCCAGCCTGGAAGCCTCAGGAATCCCTCAGGTTCAGAATCAGCCCTTCTTAAATCTCACTGGAAAAGGAGTGCTCATCGGATTTTTGGATACGGGAATCGATTACCGCCACCCTGCTTTTCGAAACAGCAACGGTACCAGCCGGATCTTGCGAATCTGGGATCAGACGATTCAAAGCGGCACGCCTCCGGAAGACTTTCTCTATGGTTCTGAGTACACCAAGGAGCAGATTGACGCAGCCCTTAAAACCTCCAATCCTCTGGAACTGGTTCCTACCACGGACGAAAACGGTCACGGCACTGCAGTGGCCGGCATTGCGGCAGGCAGCCCGGATTCTGCTCTTGCCTTTTCCGGCGCCGCCCCTGATGTAGGAATCCTTGCGGTAAAATTAAAGCCCGCAAAAAACTATCTCCGAAACTATTTTCTGGTATCTCAGGATGCCCCTGCCTTTCAGGAAGACGACTGTATGCTGGCTATCCGATACCTGAATCTGACTGCCCAAAAGCTGAATCTTCCTCTGGTGATCTGCTTTTCCCTGGGAACCAACCAGGGCGGACACGATGGCTACACTCCTCTGGATGAGGTCCTCACCTCCCTAAGCTATGCCGCCGGCACCTACGCTGTGGCAGCCGGAGGAAATGAAGGAAATGAAGCGCATCACTATTACGGAACTATGCAAAGGCAGGGGGAGACCCAAGAAGTACAGGTGAGCGTTACCAGAGAAAACCCGGGGTTCACCATGGAATTTTGGGCTCAGGCCCCGGAGCTGTACTCCCTTGGAGTCATCTCGCCCCAGGGAGAACGGCTTCTTCCCATCTTACCCAGAATCGGAGCCACCCAAAACGCCTCCTTTCTTCTGGATCATTCGAAGGTACAGATTGATTATGAGGTCATTGAATTTCGCTCTGGCAGCCAACTGATCCAGGTTCGGGTAGAAAACCCCTCTGCAGGGATCTGGCGTTTTCCCATTGTCAATCATCGCTTCTTAAACGGACAGTACCACCTGTGGCTTCCAATCACCGGCCTCGCCTCTCCCTATGTTAAAATGCTCTCACCGGAACCTAATACCACCCTCACCGCCCCTGCTAACAGCATGGCCGTGATCACCTGCAGTACCTATCAGGTTCCCGGAGGCAGCTTTTATCTGGGTTCCAGCCGAGGCTTTACAAGAAGCGGACAGATCAAACCGGATCTGGCTGCCCCAGGGGTGGAGATCCAGGCTCCCAGAATTCTTTCCGGTTACCAATCCTTCACCGGATCCTCTGCAGCAGCAGCCATCACCGCTGGCGCGGTAGCCATGCTGGTGCAGTGGGGCAGGCGCACGTACAGAGGAAAACTGTTTACCTACACAGAGATTAAAAATCTTCTGTATCGGGGAGCCGTCCAGTCTGATGATCTTTATTATCCCAATCAGGAGTGGGGATACGGCACGCTGAACGTATATGGAATTTTTCAGGCGCTTACAGATTTTTAGGAACCCTTTTGTCAAAGACGCATACAATACAGTGTATAAACCATTACGGAGGTTTACAATATGAGTGATTTAGCTGCTACAAACTGTGGATGTGGATGTGACAACGGTATTTCCCAGGGAAATAACGGAGGCTGCTGCAATACTCTCATCTGGATTCTGATCTTATCCTCCATCTGCGGCAACGGCAACAGCGGATGCGGCTTCGGCGGCGATGACAACTGCCTGTGGATCATCCTCCTTCTGTTCTGCTGCGGCGGATTTGGCGGAAACAACGGCTTTGGCTGCGGATGCGGAAACAATAACTGCGGCTGCGGCTGCAACTAACACCTGATCCGTACACCGGAAACCCGCCGGGGTCTGTGATCCTGCAAAGCGTTTCCGGTGTCAGTAAGAAGTGATCTTTCATGACTTAAAAAGGCCGGGGATGTGATTTTATCCCCGGCCTTTTACAGAGAAAAAAGAGAGTCAATCACTTTTTTTCGGTTTTTCCAATGCTCTTTCAAATTCTGCCGGCTCACCGCCTGTCTGCCTTCCCTGGTTCTGGCTCATAGGCGTCTGTTCCCTTTCCCTCTGCTCTCTCCTTTTCATGCAGTCCTCATCTATCTCATAAAAGGCATTCCCCTCAATTACCAGTCTGGTTGCCATGTAAATTTCCTCCTTATACAGCTTCGGCAGCGCATCCCCTTGAACGCTCTCCGTATCTGCCGGAAGTCTGTTTCTGACTTTTTACGTTCTCATTTTTTGAGATATAAAAGTTTCTCCTATATTCTACTATATGGATTTTTCACTGGAAGGTACCGGCCAAACCTAGTTGGCTTTCTGGTTCTGTCATTTTTTTCGGTCTTCCTGCATAGATTAAAGAAAAACCTTCTGAGGTATCTATGCTTACCGCCATCGATCAGATTGCCAACCGCAGTCACCTACAGCTTTTCAAAGCTATGATTCCCTATCTTCCCAGAGAACGGCAGGGCTTTTTCTCCTGCTACGTGAAGTTTTTGGAGCTTCAGAATGTCATGTCCTTTTTTTCTGCCGGGCAAAACCAGCTCCAGTCCTGTACTGCTGGGCAGGAAGACTTCACACTTTCTCAGATGTTCTCTGATCTTCGGGAATACTGTGATGAGGGCGAACGGGAAATGATGGATCAGATGGCCAACCTTTTTACCACTATGGAGGTTTTCGCAATGATGTCAGAAATGGGAGATGATGAAGATGAGTGATGAAAACTGGACCAACAACCCCGGCCTTAATAACATTGACCCGGCCAAGCTGCAGACACTTCTGTCTATGGCAAATCAGGCCAAAGAAAAAAAGCAGTCCGATCTGCTGCCTTTTTTAATGTCCCTTTCCTCTCAGAAAGGGGGAAAGATAAATTTTTCTTCCGATGAATCAGAGGCAATCATCAGCGCTCTGAAAGCTGGAAAATCCCCAAAGGAAATTCGGAAAATTGACAAAATGATGGGAATGCTGCGCACCATGAAACGCTGACGCATCATTCCCTGAAAATGCAGTTTTCCTCAGACCTGCTGTATGTCTTTCTGAAACTTACCCCTTGTCCTGAGTGTTCAGACACTCCTGCAGAAGCTTCAGCGCCTCCTCCACAGCCTCCTGCCGGATCTTCCTGCGGCTTCCCGACAAATGCAGTTCCCTTACAGAAACTCTCCCGTTATAGAAGCAGC
The DNA here is from genome assembly GCA_902475025.1 of uncultured Lachnospiraceae bacterium. Lineage (GTDB taxonomy): Bacteria > Bacillota > Clostridia > Lachnospirales > Lachnospiraceae > Merdiplasma. Next base: position 12,044 of record CABRXX010000048.1, read on the forward strand.
CGATGTACACCAGGCCCACAGAGGTATCTTCGGGGTCGGAGGGGGGACCTGCATATCCGGTAACCGACAGGCAGGCTTGGGCGCCAGCTTCCTCTGCGCCTCCAAAAGCCATCTCTTCTGCTGTCTGAGTGCTGACCGCTGTATAAGCCGCCAAAGTGTCCTCTTTTACGTGTACCATCTGCGCCTTGGCCGCATCACAGTAGGTAATAACCCCCCTTTGAAACACCTCGGAGCTTCCGGGAATGTCTGTAATTCGACCTGCCAGAAGCCCGCCGGTACAAGATTCCACAGTAGTTATGGTTTCCCCCCGTGTTCTCAGAATGTTCAGAAGCTCTCTCACACTCTCATCCGTCATATTTTCCGCCTCCCTGTCTGTATCGCAATGATTCCTGCTAAATTTCTGGGCCAGATAAATCAAAAGCCGCCGATATCAGCGCACATCCTTTAGGACATTCCTGTTTTTATAAATATAATCCACCAGAGAGATGACTGTGAGAATCACAGACAGATAAATAAAAATCTGGCTGATGGTGGTAAAGATACCCCCGAAATCAAACAACAGCAAAATCACCATGATCATCTGAGAAACCGTCTTAAATTTTCCCCAGTAGCTGGCAGCGATGACGATTCCCCGCTCTGCTGCCACCAGGCGGAAGCCGCTGATGATAAATTCCCGCCCAACAATGATAATCACTACCCAGCTGGGAATCTTTCCAAGTTCAATCAGGCAGATCAGGGCCGAACACACCAGAAGCTTATCCGCCAGAGGATCCATAAATTTACCAAACACGGTCACCTGATGATTCTTTCTGGCCAGATAGCCGTCCAGCCAGTCTGTCATGCTGGCAAGAATAAACAGAGCAGCTGCTACATACTGGTCGGAAGGCCCCAGCACATCTGCCAGCAGAAATATCACAAACACCGGAACCATACACATCCGCAGTATGGTAAGAAAATTCGGCACATTCATCTTCATTTTTCCAATTCTCCTATCAGATCATATTCGCAGGCCCCGGTAATCTTCACCCTTGCAAAGTCTCCCGTCACCAGCACTTCATCGGTATTGATAAACAGATATCCGTCCACTCCCGGAGCATCCCCGTAGGTTCTGGCCACATAGGCGTTTTCTCCGGATACCTGTCCTTCGATCATTGCCCAGACGCTCCGGCCCACCATATCCTCTGCCAGATCAAAGGCCACTTCCTGCTGAAGCTCCATCAGCTCATCCCGGCGCTGCTGTTTTACCTCCTCCGGAATTTGATCTGCCATAGAAGCTGCCGGAGTATCCTCCTCAGGAGAGTAGGCAAACACCCCAAGGCGATTAAATTCCATCTGATCCACAAACTCCATCAGCTCCTGATGCTGCTCTTGCGTCTCCCCCGGAAATCCTGTGATCAAGGTGGTGCGAAGAATAATATCCGACACCTCCTCCCGCAGTCTTCCAATGATCTGCTCCAGGTCTTTCCTGGTGGTGCGCCGCCCCATACGCCGCAGTATTCCATCGCTGGCATGCTGGATGGGAAGATCCAGATAATGGCAGAACTTGGGCTCCTCCTTCATGGTCTGGATCAGTTCCTCATAGATTTCCTCCGGATAGCAGTACAAAACCCGGATCCAGCGGATTCCCTGGATCCTGCAAAGCCTGCGGATCAACACATGAAGGGATTTCTCTCCATACAGATCTGTTCCGTAGAGGGTGGTCTCCTGAGCCACCAGGATCAGCTCCTTCACCCCTTCCCCGGCCAGGGACTCTGCCTCTGCCACTAACTGTTCCATGGGAACGCTGCGGAAATTGCCGCGCAGGCTGGGGATGATACAGTAAGTGCAGTGCTTATCGCAGCCTTCCGCAATCTTTAAGTAGGCATAATGGCCTCCTGTGGTGAGCAGCCGTCTTCCTTCCGGCAGGGCCAGACGCTGAATATCCTCAAACTGTTCATAGACCTGCCCCTTCAGAGCCTTTTCAATAGCCTCCAGAATCTTATCATAGGAAGTGGTTCCCAAAATGGCATCCACCTCCGGTATCTCCTCTGTAATTTCCTTCTGATATCTCTGAGCCAGACATCCTGTAACAATCAGTGCCTTACAGTTTCCGCTTTTGCGGTACTCCGCCATCTCTAAGATCGTCTGGACACTCTCCTCCTTGGCATCATTGATAAAGCAGCAGGTGTTGATCACAATCACATCTGCTGCCGTCTCATCGTCCGTCATGCAATAGCCTTTCTCATCTAAAAGGCCCAGCATTTTTTCGGAATCTACCAAATTTTTGTCACAGCCCAGAGAGATAAACAAAATCTTCATTTTCTAATCTCCAGTTCCTGTTTTTTTGTCTCCTGGGTTACCGGCATATCCACTACGCCCCCAGCTCCTCCGCCCTGGCGGTTTAATTTTTTCATCCGATGGGCAATGCATAAAGTGCTTACGATATTGACTGTCCCATCCAAAATCAGAGAAAGGCCGATCAGCACAATCAAAATCTCTCCAGAGAAAGGATTGTAGATCAGCAGCGCTCCCAGTACCATCATAACAATGGAAAAAATCAGCAGAACATTCCAGTGCTGGAATTTCAATCTTCGCATATCAATGGCATTCTGCAGTTTTACGATGGCTCCCATCAGCAGCAGAATCCCCACTGCAAAGGGCATCACTGCCTCCACAAAGTCCGGATGCAGCAGCAGAAAAGCGCCAAAAGACACGCACAGCACTCCAATCACCAGATCCATCTGCATGATATTCATCATGTGATCCTTGGTAAAGTAAATGATCACATGGGCAAATCCCACAATGAGAAGCCCGATGCCCAGCACTCTGCAGAACAGCTCAATGGACATGGCAGGCCAAAAAAGAAGAACCACCCCTGCGATCACATAAAACACAGAGAGGATAATAAAATTTCTTCGAAATCCCTTTATCTCTTCCATAAAAGCCTCCCTTGTTTCTAAAGCCCAGACTGAATAAAACAGAACACGAAGTGCCGCTCTTTCATACAGCACTATTTATAATACACAGGCTCTGTAAAATTTGTCATCTGCAAAAATTTCAGGCTTCTTCTGTAGTACTCTCCTCAGCCTCAGATACGCTCTCCTCTTCCGTCTCCAAAACAGTCTCTTCAAACTTCTCTTCTGCTGCCTGCTCTTCTTTCAGACGAAGCTCCTCTAACTCCTCCTCTGAAAGCTCCGGCATGATTTTGATCTTGCCTGCATTCAGCTCAGCCACAGCGGTAGATAACGGCTTTGCTGCCTGCTCTGGAGTCACAGATGCCTGCCCTCCGATAATCTGACGGGCCCGCTTTGCAGTGGCCATAACGATGGAATAGCGGCTGTTTACCACTGGAGTTTCTCCCGGTTCAACCTCACTGTTTACAACTTTCATTAAATCTGTGTAAGATGGATGCAACATAATTTGTTCCCCTTTCTGATTGAAATATGTTTCTTTGCATTATCTGTAAATGATAATAGGTATGCATTATTTATTTAAAAACTGCCTTACTTCTTTTCTCACCTTATCAATAAACTCCAGATTTCGTTCCGCCAGAAGATGCTGAGACAGAATCAGCCGATGCATCTCCTCTGCGCATACTTCCAGCTGATCATTGATCACTACATAATCGTAGTTTTCAATACCCTCTGCCTCTTCCCCAGCCCTCCTGAGTCTGGCTTCGATCACTTCCGGACTTTCCGTTCCCCGCCCTGCAAGACGGCGGTACAACTCCTGGGCGCTGGGTGGCATCACAAACAAAAGCAGTGCCTCCGGGTACATTTCCCGGATCTTCATAGCTCCCTGAAGTTCGATCTCCAGAAAGACATCCTTTCCCTGTTCCAGCATCTCCTCCACATAGCAAAGAGGTGTGCCGTAATAATTGCCGCAGTAGCAGGCATACTCCAAAAGTTCCTCCCTGCGGATCATCTCCTGAAATTCTTCTACCGTATGAAAATAATATTCCCGGCCGTTTTCCTCCCCTTCTCTGGGTGCCCTGGTAGTGGCGGAAACGGACAATGCATAATTGTCATGCTGCTCCACCAGCATTTTCATAAGCGTCCCCTTTCCAACACCGGAAAAGCCGGAAACCACAACTAAAATTCCCTTTTTACTCATGAATTTTCCTCACCTTCCATTTTATTCTCTGTATCGCTGAGCAGACCTGCCCCGAACCGCTTCGCAATGGTATCCGGCTGGAGCGCAGAGAGAACCACATAGTCCGCCTCGGTCACAAGAACGGCCTTGGTTCTGCGGCCCTGGGTAGCATCGATCACCTTCTGATTCTCCTTAGCGCTCTGAACCAGACGCTTCACCGGAGCGGCATCAGGGCTGACCACAGCCACCAGCTTATCGCTGTTGATCATATTTCCAAATCCAATATTTACTAAACCTGCCATGCTTTTCCTCTACTCAATATTCTGAATCTGCTCTCTCACCTTCTCGATCTCCGTCTTCAGATCAATGGCAACATTGGAAGTGGTAAGGTCATTGGCCTTAGACAGAATCGTATTGGCCTCCCGGTTCATTTCCTGGGCAATAAAGTCCAGCTTTCTTCCAACGCTTCCTCCTTCCAGCAGAGCCGCCTTCATGGTGTCAATGTGGCTGCGCAGCCGCACGGTCTCCTCGTCTGTACAGATCTTATCCGAAAAGAGTACTACCTCTGCTGCCAGACGGGACTCATCCATCTGAGAATCCCCCAGAAGCTCATGCACCTTCTCGGTCAGTTTCTTCCGATATTCCTCAATGATTCCCGGATACCGCTGCTCCACCAGAGAGACATTCTCCCGCATGTGATCCAGCTTTTCCAGAAGATCTTCTTTTAGATGTTCGCCCTCCCGGATGCGGGCTTCCACAAACTGCTCACAGGCTGTCACCAGAGCCTTGTTCAGGCCGGTCCAGATCTCCTCCTCATCAACCGTCTGTTCCTCCAGCGTAAATACCTCTGGGCAACGTCCAAGCACGGATACGGTCACATCATCCTTCAGTCCAAAGGTATCGGCCATACTGCGGTAATGCTTCAGATACTCACCTGCCACGGTCTCATTGTACTTCAGGGAAAAATTGGTATCCGTATAGTCCTCATAGGTGATAAACACATCTACCTTTCCCCTTTGAATATAGTTCTTTAATGTATTGCGCACAGATGCCTCAAAGAAGCCCAGCTTCTTGGGCATCTTAATATTCACATCGAAATAACGATGATTCACTGCCTTTATCTCGACGGTAAATTTCCGGTCTGCCTGCTGGTTCTCTCCCCGGCCAAACCCCGTCATACTTTTGATCATATGGTGCCTCCTGTCTGAATTACATAGTTGTCCATAATGAATTTATTATAATCCATCTGCATTTTCCAGTCAATGACAATTCTAATTGTTTTTTCTCCTGCTTCATGGTATGATGCAAGAAGCTGCGAAACCGCACTACACCCTGTCTTTTGCAGCAATCAGGAATACTACAAACAGAAGGAGATACAAATACTATGGCTTTAGATGGAATCACCGTGGCTGGCATGGTAAGGGAATTATCCGTTCTTCTTACGGACGCCCGCATCAACAAGATTGCACAGCCGGAAAATGATGAACTGCTGATCACCTTTAAAGGCAGCAACCGAACTCAGATCCGCCTGCTCATGTCCGCCAGTGCCAGCCTTCCCTTTATTTATAGAACAGAAACCAACAAACAGGGGCCTTTGACTGCCCCGAATTTCTGTATGCTTCTGCGCAAGCATATCGGAAACGGAAAGATCACCCGGGTCTGGCAGCCGGGCCTGGAGCGGATCATCCACTTTGAGATCGAACACTATGATGATCTTGGGGATCTCCGGAAAAAACAGCTGATCCTGGAACTGATGGGAAAACACAGCAATCTTATCTTTTGTGATGAGAAGAACACCATCATCGACAGCATCAAACACATTTCCGCCCAAACCAGTTCTGTCAGAGAGGTACTTCCCGGCCGGAACTATTTTATTCCCAATACCCAGGAAAAACTGGATCCCCTCCATACCAGTGAGGAAGAATTTATCAGCCATGTTTTTTCCCGTCCCATGCCCCTTTCCAGGGCCCTCTATACCTCCTACACCGGAATCAGTCCGGTAATCGCAGAGGAACTTTGCCACCGTGCTTCCCTTGAATCCGATCAAAGCGCAGGCTCCATCCCAAAGCTGGGACAGATCCACCTGTATCGCATTTTTGCACATATGATGGAGGATGTGACAGAAGGAAACTTTTCTCCCAACATTATTTATGATGGATCCCGCACTCCGGTGGAGTTTTCTCCGTTCCATCTGTCCATGTATGAGGACTGTGAGTTTGAAGACTGCCCTTCCTTTTCCAGTATGCTGGAGCAGTTCTTCGCCATGCGCAATACGGTCACAAGAATCCGGCAGAAGTCCCAGGATCTGCGCCGGATCGTAGGTACGGCTTTAGACCGCACCAGGAAAAAATATGATCTGCAGCTGCGTCAGCTAAAAGATACGGAAAAAAGAGAAACATACAGAATCTACGGAGAACTGCTCCACACCTACGGCTACAGCGCTGCCCCAGGGGATAAATCCCTGACCGCCCTGAACTACTATACCAACGAGGAGATCGCGATTCCTTTAGATCCCACCCTCACGGCCCAGGAAAACGCCAAGCGTTATTTTGACAAGTACACCAAATTAAAACGCACCTATGAAGCGCTGACTGAGCTGACCCTTGAGACAAAAGCAGATCTGGATCAGCTGGAATCCATTCAAACTTTCCTGGATCTGGCGCTCTCCGAGGAGGATCTGGTTCAGGTAAAGGAGGAGCTGATGGACGCAGGCTATATCCGCCGCCGGTACACCGGAAAGAAGGTAAAGATCACCTCCCGTCCTTTCCACTACCGCTCCTGCGATGGATATGATATCTATGTAGGAAAAAATAATTTTCAGAATGACGAACTCACCTTTAAATTTGCCTCCGGCAATGACTGGTGGTTCCATGCAAAAGGCGCGCCCGGTTCCCATGTGGTAGTAAAAACCAGAGGGGAGGAACTTCCGGATTCTACCTTTGAAGATGCAGCCAGGCTTGCTGCCTACTACTCCAAAAACCGCAGCTCCTCTAAGGTAGAGATCGACTACATTGAAAAGAAACATGTGAAAAAACCCAATGGAGCAAAACCCGGCTTTGTGGTGTATTATACCAATTATTCCATGACTATTGAGCCGGACATCTCCCGTATTGAACTGGTGGATTGACAGACGAATGACTGTCCGTTTTTCTCTCAATATCGGTTAAAAAAGAAGTCTGCGAGCAGCCTTCTCCGCCTGGGCTTGTCGCTTCGGCGACATCCCCCCTGTCCGCCGCAGTGCGATCCTGCCAGGCATTTTTATTTCACAGGAAGGTTTTCCTGTGAAATAAAAAAGACTGCTGCAATCAGAAATACTATTTTGCAGCAGTCTTTTTCAAATTACTCCAGCGCTGCCTAAGGGACGTCCAGATACTAACCGCAGGCTGTTTTCGTCTCTAAAAAACCAAGTTCTCATCCTGAATCATCTTTTTGATCTTCTCCATCAGATATCCCTGCACATAGTAAAGTGTCTCAAAATGCAGAAATTTCAGGGAATTCCGGTCCCATAAAAGCTGGATCTTTGAAGGAAATTCTTCATCTGCCTCCCAGAACCGGAATTGGACTGGAAAGAAGGAAAAAATAGGGATCTGTCCCCATACATCCGCCCCTGCGCGAATGGAAGGAATCTGGCCGCCAAGTCTCTCTAAAACTTTTTCCAGTTTTTCTGTCTTTCCTGCAAAAAAATCGGCATATTTCTGAATAAATGTATCCGCACTTGGACTGCTCATAGTCACCTGCAAAGAATGCAGGGCACACCACTCTCCGGTCAGAACAGGCGGCTCTTTGGAATAGCACAGCATATCATAGATCGTCATAACAGCCTCAAAACTGCGGCAAGGCACATAGCGCGCATCTGCCTTTTGGGGTCTGTACTCCACTGCCCCTGTGTCTCTTGAAATGCGAAACATCTGGGATACAAATTCCAGATACAGATGCTCCGCCTCCAGCTGCAGCTGGAATTTCTCTGCCATCTCTTCCTGATTATAAGTCAAAAATAATTCTCTTGCTGCCTCCACCTGTTTTTCGTAGTTATTCTCCAGTTCTTTTCCCCCTGGCAGTTCTCTGTCTGCCATGATTTTATCCTTATCCCTGTCCATGCTGTTTCAGTTCCTTTCGCGATTTCTATCTCTGCCTAATCCCTTTGCGTACAAACACGATTGAAAAGAGTACCTGCAAAACGGCAAAACGATTCAGAAATCGGAATTGTTTATAAAAAACTGCGAAGCTCCTCTGAAAGCTTTTCTTCCAGCTTAATAAGGCGTTTTGCAATGTCTTTTGTCTTCTCTTCTGCCGCCTGGTACTGGTTCAGATATCTGTTTAAGGACTTGACGCCCATATTGCAGCCGTCTGTGATCAGATCTGCAATCGTCTGATCCGACTCATTCATCGCCAGTTTTACATTTGTCTTTATCCAGGACATCCCCTTTGCCATGGGATTCGGTGTTTTTCCTTCATCATGGTATTTCTCCAACAGGGTCTGAATCTCATCCTTCAGCTTCTCATGCTTTGCCTTGCAGTCTGCAAGGCAATCCCGCAGCTTTTCATCATGGACATATTTCAGCACATCCTCAATGGCTGCTGCGCCCATATTGATGCCTGCATCGCATTCCCGCAGCAGTTTTATGGTATCTGCTTCAATCATAGTGCCTATCCGCTCCTTTCGGTCTCGCTCAACCTTCCTTTTCAAGCCAGATTGATACCAGCGCACAGGGGAGGGAAGGTTGTGATGCGCCGGTACTTTCTGGCCTACAAAGAGTATTCCCCTTTTTTCAATTTTCATTCCGAGGAAAAAAGAAGTCTGCCCGCAGACTTCTCCGCCTGCGGCTGGGCGCTTCAGCGCCATCTTCCCTGCCCGCCGCAGTGCGATCCTGCGGAGCATTTTTGTTTCATAGGAAGGAATTTCCTATGATACAAAAATGGGGGCACCAGAATCAGCTTGCAGCTTCCCCCGTCTTACCGGTAGGAAGCCTGTGTCCAAATAAACAAAGAATAAAAACGCTGGGCTTTTCGTAGCATGAAAGAGTCGCCGCCACCCGTAAAACGGGTGGCTCGGCTCGCTGGGTATAACCCCCTGAC
>CABRXX010000049.1:0-20764 GCA_902475025.1 uncultured Lachnospiraceae bacterium
GCACTTGTGTCTGAAGATCTTTGAATTCGGATATTATTGAAATCAAAGTGAGATGGAAGGTGATTCCTGATGCGAATCTTAGCCTTAGAGTCCAGCACTACTTCTGCCAAGGCCATGTATTATGACACAGAGACAAAAGAGTCCCTGGTGGAGACGGAAGCCTATGGACAGATGTATGAGGATGCAGTTTTACATAATGCGGAGACCGTGTTCCAAAAGACGATGTCAGCCGGAAGAAAGGTTCTTCAGGGCAGAAGTGTGGATGTGATCTCTCTGTGCGCAGCCTGGCACAGCGTATGCTTGTGCGATGAGAAGATGCGGCCGGTGACGCCGCTCTATCCCTGGAGTTATACAGGGGCATCTGCTTTGTGCAGAGAGCTGCGCAAGGATGCAGACTATGTGGACCGGTATTACCACACCACTGGCTGTATGGTAAATGCCACGTATCCCTTTTTCAAGCTTTTGCTGTTAAAGCAGCAGGGGTATTGCCTGGAAGATTATCTGATCCAGGGACAGGGGACTTACAATACCTATCATTTGACCGGTCATCGGGTGGCTACCTGCTGCATGGTCAGCGGAAGCGGACTTCTGGATGTGAAGAACCGGAGGTATGCATCAGAGCTGCTTTTGGAGGCGGGTATTCCGGAAAAACAGCTTCCGGAACTGATCTCTTACGATCAGACCTATCCTTTAAACGAGTACGGCGCTGGATTATTGGGACTGCCGTCAGGCATCCCGGTGGTGCCCTCCAATGCAGACGGAGGTCTGAATCAGGTGGGTGTGGGAGCGCTGGCAAAAGGGGTTATGACCTTTTCAGTGGGAACCAGCGGAGCGATCCGCCTGACCACCAAGGAAGCGCTGATACCAAGAGAGCCCAGCACCTGGTGTTACCTTTCCCCCAAGGCGTACTTAAGCGGGGCGGCAGTGGCAGGGTGCTGCAACTGTATCGACTGGCTGAGAGAGCGGGTGGGAAGAGGAATTTCCTATTCTGATCTGGAGACAGGCCTGAAGGAGACCGAGGATACTCCGGTATTTCTCCCCTTTGTGTTCGGGGAGCGGTGTCCGGGATGGGAGGATGAGCGGACGGGAGGTTTTTACGGACTGAAGGCTCATCATGATATCAAACATATGTACCGGGCAGTGCAGGAAGGCATTTTGTTTAATATTTACCATTGTTACCAGATGCTCACAGAGATCAATCCAAAACCTGAGAAGATCAAGCTGTCAGGCGGCATTTTAAATTCTTCCTCCTGGGTGCAGATGTGTGCAGACGTTTTCTGCCAGGATATGGAAGTAGACGAGGTTCAGCAGGGGTCCCTTATGGGGGCTGTAGTGCTGGCCATGGATGTGATGGGGCTTCTGGAGGCAGAACAGTTTTTTGTGGTGCCAAACAGGGTGGTACGGCCGGATCCGGAGAAAAGCGCAGTATATCAGAAAAAGTTTCAGCGTTATCTGAAGTATTATAATCAGGAGAGCAATAAAAAATTTATATAAAAAGGAGAGAAAAAGTATGAAAACAAAGAAAGTTGTAGCAATGTCACTGGCAGTAGCTATGGTAGGTACCGTATTTGCAGGAACTACCGCAATGGCAGCAGAAGAGCCGATCACCATTCAGATGGGCTTTGTTGATCCGGAAGGATCTCCTTATGTAAAAGGCGGCCAGGCAGTAGCAGATGCAGTAGCGAAGGCTACTGACGGAAAGATCCAGGTAGAGGTGGTTCCGGGCGGAGCCCTGGGCGGAGAGCGCGATATGCTGGAGCTGACCATGATGAACAATCTGGATGTGGCAACGGTAGCCAACTCCGTATTGACCAACTTCATTCCTGAGATGGCTATTTTGGATCAGGCATTCCTTTGGAAGAATGCAGACGAGGCTCATGCAGCAGTAGACGGCCCGGTTGGCGATCTGATTGAGGCAGCTGCTGAGGCTCAGGGCTTCCACGTAATCGGTTACATGGAGTCCGGTTTCCGTAACGTATTCTCCAAGGATCCTATTCAGACCATCGAGGACTTCAAGGGTGTAACGATCCGTACTATGGAGAACCAGTACCATCAGGCAGCGTTCACCGCATTTGGCGCTATGCCGGTAGCTATGGCAGCAGGCGACCAGTTCACCGCTCTGCAGCAGGGAACCATTGATGCCTGCGAGAATGCAATCTGCAACTGCTGGAACAACGGTTTCTATGAGATCACCAAGAACATCACCAGAACCAACCATGCGTTTGTATACATCATGCTCTGCATGTCTGACGATGCTTGGAACAGAATTCCGGAAGATTTAAGAGAGCCGTTCCTGGCTGCTGTAAAAGAAGGCTGCGATGCTGAGAGACAGTTCCTGGTAGAGGAGAACGAGGCTGCTGAGGAGAAACTGACCGCAGAGGGCGTTACCTTCCATGACATTGATACAGACGCACTTCAGGCTGCTTACAAGGCAGAGGCTGAAAAACAGGGATTCACTTTCGACGAGACCTGGCAGGCCGCTGTGGATGAGGCGATTGCTTCTGTAAACTAAAGGAATATCCGATAAAATTTACAACATAGTTTAAAATCTGGGGAGCTGCCGCAGGAGATATGCTGTGACAGCCCCTGATTACTTTTGCAGGAGGACAACATGAAGAAAACACTGAATACTCTTCAGAAGATCGAAGATATCATCATGGTTGTGACCTTTGCGATCATGGTTGCGGCAGCCTTTATTCAGGTAGTGAACCGTAACTTTACCAAACTCCCGGTAACTGGTTTTGAAGAAGCCGCAAAATACTGCATGGTATATATGGTGCTTCTGGGAACGGAAAAGGGACTTCGCGATGGCACACAGATTTCTGTTACCGCGCTGGTGGATAAGTTGAAGGGCAAGGCCAAACTGGTGCTTCAGATTATTTCCAAAGCTCTGGTAATTATCTTTGCTGCAATTATGACAAAAGAATCCATCGCTCTGTTCCAGATGCAGATCAAATCCGGACAGAAATCTCCCGGTCTGGGACTGCCTATGACAGTTCCTTATTTTGCTCTGGTACTCAGCTTTGCCATCATCACTTTGGTTCAGCTTGGAATGCTGGTTGCTCTGTTTAAGGATCTTTCCATGAGCAATGAGGAACTGGAGGCAAGAGAGGCAGCCAAGATAGCGGAAGAGGCGGAAGCCTATAACAAGGCAGTGGAAGAGGAAGAGGCAAAGCTTCACAAAGGAAATGTGGGAGGTGGTAAATAATGACAGGATTTTTATTGTTTGGATCATTCGCAGTACTGTTGATTATTGGCGCACCGATCGCAATTTCCCTGGGTATCTCCACCATGTGCGCGATTGTGTTCAGCCCTGCCATTAATCTGGGACTGAATGTAATTCCCCAGCGTATTTTCGGAGGACTGGATTCTACCTCCATTATGGCCATCGCGTTTTTCGTGCTGGCTGGTAATATTATGACAAAGGGCGGTATTTCCCGCCGTCTGGTAGATTTCGCCAACTCCATCGTAGGCGGCGTGAGAGGCGGTATGGCTCTGGCACTGGTGCTGGCCTGCGCATTCTTTGCAGCATTGTCCGGTTCTGCCCCTGCTACCGTAGTGGCCATCGGCGTAATGCTCTACGATGATATGATCCGTCTTGGCTATCCCAAGGAGCGGGTGGCCGGTTTGCTGGTGGTATCGGGCGGCCTGGGGCCAGTCATCCCACCCAGTATTATCATGGTGGTTTATGCGACCATGACCAACGCCTCTGTAGGCGATATGTTTAAATCCGGTATGGCCATCGGTATTGCCATCATGGTAGTGCTGATGATCGTAGTTCTGTTTTATGCAAAGAAAGAGCAGTGGCCTAAGAGCAGCCAGAAGATGAGCCTGAAGGAATTCGGCGCAAGCTTTGTAAAGGCAATTCCGGCTCTGCTGCTTCCCATCATCATTCTGGGCGGTATCTATTCCGGTCTGCTGACACCCACCGAGTCTGCTGCAGTTGCAGTTGTGTGGTCTCTGATTGCAGGTATGTTTATCTATAAGGAAGTAAAATTAAAAGACCTGTATCAGATCTTCTTAGATTCCGCTAAGAGTTCCGCTATGATCCTGTTTATCATTGCAACCTCTACTGCTTTTGCATGGCTGTTTGCATTCTCCGGAATTTCCAAGCAGCTGGTAGACTTTGTAATCGGCCTGAACTTAAGTCCGGTGCTGTTCTGCCTGATCGTAGCAATCATTCTGCTGATCTTTGGTACCTTCCTGGAAGGTATTGCGACAGCAGTGCTTCTGGTTCCGGTACTGTGGCCCATCGCCCAGTCTCTGGGAATCAACGTGATCCATTTTGGTATGATCGTTTCTATTTCCAACGTAATCGGAACCATGACTCCGCCGGTTGCTGTAAACATTTTCTCCGCAGCCAGCGTGTCAAAGCTGAAAATGGGCGCCATTGCCAAGGGACAGATGCCCTTCTTTGTAGGATATGTGGCAATCTTCTTCCTGGTAGTGCTGTTCCCCGTATTCTCCACTATGTGGCTGTAGGAGGATGAATTTTTTCTGACAGTCCTGTCAATTAAATACTATGAGAGAAGTCTTCTCAGGCTGCCGCCGGCGCTGGGGAGACAGGAATCACCGGAAACAGCAGGAGGCGGCTTCGCTTCCTGCTGTTTCTTGTTTCATCTTGGAGAGAACGTTTTTTACACAAGGAGGTTTATGATGCAGAATTTAGACAACAAGGCAAGAATGGAAAAATGGCGTGTTCAGTCCAGTGAAGAGCCGGGCTTTCATGCAGTGATCACTCCGGAGACAGCAGAGTGTAAAGAGGAGCATATTTACCGCTTGAATCTTCCAAAGGGAGATTCTTATGAACTGAAATCCGGTGAGCTGGAGATTCATCCGGTGCTGATCGAAGGCAGGGCAAAATTAAGCGGCCATGCGGTTTTGAATCAGGAGATGACCCGGTTTGACGCTTTCTATATTCCCGGCAATGAGGCGGTGACCATTACCGCAGAGGAGGACTGCTTCTTCTATATTGCAGGAGCCAAAGATGAAGGGTATGGCCATGCTTTCTTCCGGAAGTTTGAGCCGGATGCTCCTATTGGAGATATTCATCAGATCCATGGCAAGGGTGTGGGAGAGCGGGAAGTGTATATGACCCTTTCCGATAAGGACGAGGCTTCCAGAATCATTGCAGGAGTGACCTGGAGCAGAGAGGGTACCTGGACCAGCTGGCCGCCACATCAGCACGAGAAGGATCTGGAGGAGGTATACTGTTACTTCGATATCCCGGCTCCCAAATTCGGCTTCCATGTAAGCTATTTAAAGAGCGGGGAGACAGACGATATTGTAGCCCATACCGTACATACCGGAACCTGCGTGGAAGCTCCCTGCGGTTATCATCCCACCTGCGCTTCACCGGGAAGCAAGAACGCTTACTTCTGGGTACTGGCAGCGTTTTCCCACTCCAGCAGAAGATATGACCTGGCAAAAGAGGATCCTGTATTTACGGATAAATAATTAAGGGAACATGGGCAAATTATTTTATTTGTATCAATAAAGATACATAGGAGACGTAGATATTTTAAAGGGTTTCAGTTATAATGAAGGAGTAACCGGAGGGATTGGCAGATATCATACATCAGGATACTGCCGGAAACTCTAGGAAGAAGAAAAACAGGAGGATACAGATATGTTAGATGTTATGCAGCAGGTAGCGTTAAGAAAAGTAGTTCCGGTAGTAAAGCTGGATCGTGTAGAGGATGCAAAGCCTTTGGCAGAAGCTCTGTGCGAAGGCGGACTGCCGGTGGCAGAGGTTACTTTCCGGACTGACGCAGCAGAAGAGTCTATCCGTATTATGAGAAAGAATTTCCCGGATATGCTGGTAGGCGCAGGCACTGTGGTAAATCTGGAGCAGGCAAAGCGGGCTCTGGATGCAGGGGCTACCTTTATTGTATCTCCGGGCTTTTCCACCAAGGTAACAGAGTTTGCCATTGACAATCAGATTCCGGTATTCCCGGGCACCTGCACACCTACAGAGGTGATGCTGGCTATGGAGTACGGCCTGAAGGTTGTAAAGTTCTTCCCTGCAAAGCAGTACGGCGGACTGGACACCATCAAGGCTTTGGCAGCTCCCTTCCCCACCATGAAATTCATGCCTACAGGCGGTATCAATGCCGGAAATATTAAAGAGTTCCTGGCATTTGACAAGATCATTGCCTGCGGCGGAAGCTGGATGGTGAAGGATAGTTTTGTTAAGGAAGGCAATTTCGCTGAGATCGTGAAGCTGACAAAAGAAGCAGTGGATCTGGTGAAATAAGAGATGAAGCGGTGTGAGATTGCTGTCTATGGCCTGGGAGTCATGGGCAGCAGCCTGGCAAAAAATATGATCTCCCACGGATTTTCCGTGGCAGCCTACAGTAAAAATGAAGAAGAGCGGATCCGATTTCGGGCGGATACCGATAACTATCAGATCTGCGATTGTGTAGAAGAGATGCTGGGGGCTTTAGAAAGCCCCCGCTGTATTTTTTTGATGATTACCGCAGGAGATGCGGTGGATCAGGTATTAAAAGAGCTGGTGCCTCTGCTCTCCCCTGGGGATGTGGTGCTGGACGGAGGTAATTCCTATTACAAAGATACCCAGAGGCGCTGTGCATGGTGTGACAGCCAGGGGATCTGCTTTGTGGGAGTAGGCGTGTCCGGCGGAGAGAAGGGAGCCCTCACGGGCCCCAGCATGATGGCCGGAGGAAGTCTGGAAGGCTGGGAAAAGACAAAGCATATTCTGCAGACCATAGCCGCCTGTACAGGAGATATTCACTGCTGTGAGTACATAGGCCCAGGAGGAGCAGGCCATTATGTGAAGATGGTTCACAATGGGATTGAGTACGCTATTTTGCAGCTGCTTGCAGAGACCTACGGATTTTTACGGAATACCTTGAGGCTTTCGCTGGAGGAGATCCGGGAGTGCTTTCAGAACTGGCAGAAGGGGCGGCTGGATTCCTACCTCATAGAGATCAGCATCCGTGTGCTGGAGCGTCAGGATGATGACGGAAATCCGCTTCTGGATAAGATCCTGGATGTGGCGGAGCAGAAGGGCACTGGAAAGTGGACCATGCTGGAAGGGGTGGAGCGGGGCGTATATCTGCCCACCATCTATGAGGCGGTTTCCGCCAGGAATTTTTCCGGGAAAAAGGAACTTCGCCAAAAAGGATATGAGCGTCTGCCTGCCTCAGAGCGTCCGGTTTCTATGAAAGATCCGGAAAAGATTGTGGGAGAGGCGCTGCTGCTGGGAATGATCCTTTGCTACAGCCAGGGACTGGAACTGATTGTGAGAGCGGCAGAGGAAGAAGGGTGGCAAGTGAACCTGACGGCCCTGTGTGATATCTGGAGAGACGGCTGCATTATCCGGAGCCGGCTTCTGGGGGAAATCCGTCAGGCGGCTGTGGCGGAAGAAGCGCCGCTTTTGCTGGATGAGCATTTTTCCTACATCGGGGAGCTGGAACCCTCTCTGCGGCAGATGTGTCAGACCGCCATGGAATCTGGGACTTCTCTGCCAGGTTTTTCCAGCGCGTTGCACTATTACGATTATTACCGCATGAGGCAGATGCCTGTGAATTTTATTCAGGCCCTCAGAGATTGTTTCGGAGCCCACACCTATCGCAGGATGGATAGGGAAGGTTATTTCCATACAGAGTGGGAGTGAGCGCAAAAAGGGAGGAAAGATCAAGAAGGCAGCAGACGAGGCGGAATAAAAAAGGACACCAAAAGTAAAAAAGCGGCGTTCAGGAGAAGCATACAGACAGTGAGCAAGAGAACAAAGAGAACTATGAAAAAGCAAGATAAGAATAGTATCAGGAGGTTTTAACATGAGCTACAAGGTGATCGTGACAGCCCGCTCCTTTGGTAAGACAGATTCCAAGGCAGTGGATCTGTTGAAGGCGAACGGATGCGAGGTAAAAAAACTGGAGGCAGCAGACGGCCCTATTGAGGAACAGCTGAAAAAGGAGATCGTGGACGCAGACGCTGTCATCGCAGGTTTGGAGGACTATACGCCGGAGCTGATTGCTTCCGCGAAGAAGCTGAAAGTAATCTCCCGCTATGGTGTGGGGTATGACAAGGTGGATGTGGCGGCTGCCAGAGAGCATGGGGTGGCAGTGACCATCACTCCGGGAGCCAACGGAGATTCTGTGGCAGATCTGGCGGTGGCTTTGATGCTGGATTTGGCCAGAAATGTGACAGTAATGGACAATTCCATCAAGGCCAAGGCGCAGAAGCGTCCCTCCGGACTGGAGATGTGGCAGAAAACTCTGGGGATTGTGGGAGCAGGCCGCATCGGTCAGGGCGTAGGCAAAAGATGCCGTGGCTTTGATATGAAAATTTTAGCCTACGATATGTTTGAGAGTGAAGCCTTCAAGGAAGAAACCGGCGCTCAGTATGTAGATCTGGAGACGCTGCTTAAGGAGTCTGATTTTATCACCATCCATTCTCCGCTGACACCGGAGACGGAGAATATGATCAGCACAGAGCAGTTTCAGATGATGAAAAACACTGCCATCATTGTAAACACTGCCAGAGGCGGCATTATCGATGAGGCAGCTTTGTATGAGGCTCTGAAATCCGGTGAGATCCGGGGCGCTGGTCTGGATGCCACAGTAGATGAGCCTCCCTATGGCAGCCCCCTGATGGAACTGGAAAACTGCATCCTCACTCCTCATGCAGGTGCAGCTACCGCTGAGGCCAGCAGCAAGATGAGCTACATGGCAGCGGAGAATGCCCTGGCAGTGCTGCAGACAGGGGAATGCAAATTCGCAGTAAAATAAGTATCATAAAAATCAAGTATAGGAGGATGTATCATGAAAAATTTTACGGATCTGACAGGTAAAAAGGCCATTGTCACCGGCGGAACCAGAGGGCTTGGCTACGGAATGGCAGAAGGATTGATGGAGGCAGGCGCAGAAGTAGTGATCGTAGGCTCCTCTGACAAGGTTCATGAGGTGGCAAAGGAGTTGTGTGAAAAGGGGTTTGTCTGCCATGGACTGAAGGTGGATCTTGGAAATGCAGAAGACCGGGCCAGAGGGTTTGACGAGGCAGTGAAGCTCTTAGGGGGGCATCTGGATATCCTGATCAATGGAGCAGGAGTACAGCGCCGTCATCCCAGCGAAGAATTCCCCATGGAGGATTACAATTATGTGATCGAAGTGAACTTAAACGCAGTGTTTGACTGGTGCCAGAGAGCGGCCAGAACCTTTATAGCTCAGGACAGCAAGGGTAAGATCATCAATATCGCATCTATGCTCTCCTTCTTCGGCGGCTTTACCGTACCGGCATACGCAGCTTCCAAGGGAGGCGTAGCACAGCTTACCAAGGCTTTCTGCAATGAGTGGGCTTCCAAGAAGATCAATGTGAACGCGCTGGCTCCCGGCTATATGGCTACAGAGATGAATACTGCGCTTCTGGATCCGGCAAATCCCAGATATGCTGAGATCACAGGACGGATTCCGGCTCATGTGTGGGGAACTCCGGAAGATATGAAGGGACCGGCTGTATTTTTAGCATCTGATGCCTCCGATTACTTAAACGGAGCCATCATTCCGGTGGATGGAGGATATCTTGTAAAATAAGAGTTCCCGGCAGAACCAGACATAAGCTGCGGGACAGCAGTTTTTTCGGGAATATAATCGGAACGATCTAGAGCGGGAGGAGTAAATTTATGGGCTGTATGTACTGTGAGGAAAATGAGACTCTGCTTGGCATGATGATGCCTCTGGCAGAGCTTCCGATGTCAAAAGTGTATCTGTTCCGTGATCAGACCTATTACGGAAGATGTATTGTAGCTTATAAGAAACATGCGGACGAGCTGTTTGAGCTGCCCAAAGAGGACTTGAATGCTTTTATGGCCGACGTGTCAAAGGTGGCCGAGGCAGTGAGCAGGGCGGTCAAGGCAGAAAAGATCAATCTGGGAGCTTTTGGAGACAAAGTGAAGCATGTGCATTTTCATGTGGTGCCGAAGCAGGTGGATGGGCCGGGCTACGGCGGAACCTTTGAAATGAGCTGCAATCCTCCCAGGCATTTAAGCGATGCAGAGTATGAGCAGATCATGGATGAGATCAGAAAGTACCTGTAAAATAAAAAATATCAGCAATTTGTTTGAGCTTTTCGGAAACTGCCGTCAGGCGTCCTGGATCTCTCCTTCCAGGGCCAAACGGCAGTTTTCCTATTTTTGGGACGAAAAGCATGCAAAAGAGATAAAAAAGATTCGATCAAAAAGGAGACGCGCAAAAAAGGATAAAAGGGATTTGGCCCAAAAGGAGGCGGCGCAGGAAGGAATGGGGAAATTCTTTAAAATATCGAATCCATCCATTGACTTAACCGGAAGAAAAAATTACAATGGGGAAGACAAAAGTCTGCTGCTGGTTCCCGGGCAATCGGGAGGCGGCCGGAACCGTAAGATACAAAAAAGTAATAAGAAATAAAAGACTGTAATGAGGAATGCAGAACAGAAATGACAGGAGGAGTTTAACAATGTTAATACAGGTATCGGTTTATGCAGAAAACAGAAAGGGCACGCTCCGGAATCTCACGGAGATTTTGGCGAACCAGGGAATCAATATCTGGGGCTCCATGACCAATGATGGGGCAGAGTTTGGGATTAACCGCATGATACTTTCAGAGCCGCAGAAAGCGCTGGCGGCGTTTCGGGAAGCCGGATATCTGTGCAGCAGTGTAGACGTGATCGGTGTGGAGCTGGAGGATGAGGTGGGAAATCTGAATCATCTGATGGAAGCGCTGACAGACAGCAACATTAACATTGATTACCTGTACCTTTCCTTTAACCGAAAGTCAGGAAAGCCGGTGATGGTATTTCACACGGAAGATATTTATGAGGCGGAGGAAAGCCTGGCGGGCAGAGGCTTCTGCGTGCTGTAAAAAAGAGAGGATGGGTGAAGAATGGCTCACAGTGGAAAAAAGGATAAGCAGAAAAGGGAGTGGAACAGCGGAAAAACAGGGGAGACACAGATCCGTTCGGAGACATTCCAAAGTCAGAGAGAAACGGGACAGCCTTTGAAGCCCTCTGGCCGCAATTACGGCCTGGATCTTTTGCGCATGGTGAGTATGTTTATGATTGTAAATCTTCATGTGCTGGGGCAGGGAGGAGCCATGGTGCGTATTCTGGGGGCTGAGTCTTCCTACTATGCCGCCTGGTTTTTGGAGACCTGCGCCTACTGTGCTGTGGACTGTTACGGAGTGCTTTCCGGCTATGTGGGAGTGAAGGGCAAACCCAGGCTGGGACGGTTTCTGGAGCTGTGGCTGCAGGTGTTTTTCTATTCTGCAGGTATCACCCTGGTGTACTATCTGGCAGCCCCCCAGTTTCTGACCGGAGCCAGCTTTTGGCAGGCGCTGTTCCCGGTATGTGCCAAAACGTACTGGTATTTCAGCGCTTATGCAGGCGTGTTTTTCCTGATGCCCTATCTGAACAAGCTGGTTCTGTCTTTGGAGGAGCGGGAGCGAAAGAGACTGGCAGCAGTGCTGTTTTTCGTATTTTCCGTGGCAACTGCCATCCCCAAGGCAGCAGGGACAGATTTTCTTTCCCTGGTGGGAGGTTACAGCTTTGCCTGGCTGCTGATTTTGTATTTGTTCGGAGCCTGTCTTGGAACCTGCACCTTCCGGCGCTGGAAATTGTGGAAATACGGAGCAGCCTATTTAGGGCTGTCTGCTTTTTCCTGGATTTTTAAGATACTGGTGGAAAATTATACCAGAGAGGTGTACGGGCAGGCCATGTTTGGCCGGGTGTTTACCGGATATGCAGCCCCCACCATGTTTCTTAGTGCAGTCTGTCTGCTGCTTTTGTTTGAAGGCCTGAAATTGAAAGGGGAATGGCTGCGTCGGCTGGTTAAACTGGCCTCGCCGCTGGCTTTCTCTGTGTATATGATCCATACCCATCCTCTGGTGTGGGAAAGTCTGATGAAAGGGGCCTTCTCTGCATACAGATATCTTCACTGGGCGGCTTTGATCCCCGCAGTTTTGCTGAGTGCGGCCTTGATTTATACAGTGTGCAGTGTGATAGATTTGCTTCGGAAAAAATTGTTTGATGTGCTGAAGGTAAGAACGGGGTGTCAGAGAGCGGCGGATGCCTTTGAACGTTTGTGTGCCAGGAAAGGAATATAAATACAGAGATTAGCATCAGTGTACAGGGGGCAATACGTCTCTTGTACACTGATGCTAGGGTGTCAGAAGCCCTATGAACGAACGCTCTCTGTCTGATTGTATAAAAGAGTTGCACAAGTGACGTCTGCACCATGGAAATGAGGTTTAAAAATCGTGGAAGGGACTCTTTCTGAACACGATTTAGGTTTGATAAGGCTCATTGCAAGGTTTGGTGCATTGGAACCAGTGCGGCTCTTTTGTGCGATTTGACCGTTGAAATTTTCCATTAGGGTTTTTGACAGCCGAATCACACGGAGGCTAAAGGATCGTTGCACCTGGGAATAAAAACTGACAATTTAAAGAAAGTAAAATAATAAAATAAAAATATAAAAAATATATCGAAAAAGCATTGACAAATACAGAAAACGGGATTATAATACAGACATAAACAACAGAAGAGAAAAAACAACAAAGATGCAAAAGCAAATTTGAAAGAAAAGGAGGTACAGACCACCGAAATACGAATGATTTAACCCAAAGTAGATACAAAGGAGAAGAGTCCAATGGAGACGATAATTTAAAGAAGGATGTCATAAAAAATGTTGACATCCTTCTTTTTTTGGCTATTTTTTTTGTAAAAATTAAAAAAACGTAAAATTTTTGGCAAATAAGGAACAGTTTTTAACAATTTAACCTTGCACAGTGACAAAAAAGATGGTATAGTAAAAAAGTATTCTACACTTCAAAGTAATAAAGTGTAAAAAGGAGGAAAGAAGTATGAAGAAGTTAGGTTTACTGTTACTGTCCATGGTTATGTGCCTCGCATTTGCCACAGGCGCATTTGCAGAGGAGGACAACTGGAAGATCGCCATCCTGACCGGCACCACCTCCCAGGGTGAGGAGGAGTTCCGTGCAGCTGAGCGTGCAGCCGCAGCGGATCCGGATCACATCGTTACAGACACTTATCCGGATAACTTTGCATCTGAGACTGAGACCACCATCTCTAAGCTGGTATCTTTTGCATCAGATCCGGAGGTAAAGGCTATCATCATCTGTCAGGCAGTTCCCGGAACAAAGGCAGCTTTTGATAAGATCCGCGGAGAGCTGGGACGTGACGACATTCTTCTGATTGCCGGAGTTCCCCAGGAGGATCCCCTGGTAATCTCTGAGGCAGCAGATCTGGTATTCTACACCAATGAGGCGAAGCAGGGAGATACCATTGCAGAGACCTGTGCAAACTGGGGCATTGAGGTATTTGTACATTACTCCTTCCCGCGTCACCTGGCTATGGAGACCATCGCAGCCCGTAAGGCAAACCTGGAAGCAAACTGTGAAGCACTGGGTATTCAGTATGTAGAAGCTACTGCTCCCGACCCCACTGGCGATGCAGGTGTTTCCGGCGCACAGCAGTTCATTCTGGAAGATGTTCCCGCTAAGCTGGAAGAGTATGCTGGCAAAAAGGTTGCTTTCTTTACCACCAACTGCTCCATGCAGGAGCCGCTGCAGGCAGCTGTTCTTGACGAGCCCAATGCTTACTATCCGCAGCCCTGCTGCCCCAGCCCCTACCATGCATTCCCGGCATCTCTTGGCCTGGAGATCTCTGTAGGAGGAGATGATACGGTTGCTTTGAAGGCAATCGCTGAGAAGCTGGCTGAGCATGACGCAGTAGGACGTTATTCCACATGGGCATCACCGGTTAACATGACCATCATTGATGTGGCTGTAAATTACGCAAAGAGCTTCATCAACGGCGAGATTACTGAGCGCAACGATGCTGAGAAGGTAGTTGCCATGTTCCAGGAAGCCTGCGAAGGCGCAACTGTTGAGCCTTATGTCAATGCAGATGGAACAACTCTGGACAATTACTATACAGTTCTGCTTGCTCCTGTTGATTTCAATGATTATCTGGAATAATTTTACTGGAATCTTATAAGCCAGGAATAGAGAGAAGAAAACGCGGCCCGCTTCGTGAATTGAGGCGGGTCGTTTTGAAAAGAAAGCTGGAAGTGAAAGAGGAGGAATAACATTGGCTGCAAAATACATTCTGGAGATGAAAGATATCACCAAAACGTACGGTGAAAATACTGTTCTATCCAATGTATCGTTAAAAATTCGTCCGGGAGAAATACATGCGTTGCTGGGTGAAAATGGTGCGGGAAAGAGTACACTGATGAATATTCTTTTTGGTATGCCCGTGATTCATGCAACAGGAGGATTTTCCGGTGAAGTTTTGATTGACGGGGAAAAGACGGTAATTACCTCCCCACACGATGCAATGCAGAAGGGGATCGGTATGGTTCATCAGGAGTTTATGCTCCTGCCTGGTTTTTCTATCACCGAAAATATTAAGCTGAATCGCGAGATTACCAAACCGAATATGATGTCCCGTGTCTTTGGTTCCAAAATGGAGTCTCTGGACATGAAGCAGATGTCTATGGATGCCAGGGAAGCCCTGGACAGTGTGGGAATGAGCATTGACGAGTATACGATGGTAAACGGACTGCCGGTAGGTTATATGCAGTTCGTAGAGATTGCCCGTGAGATTGATAAGAAAGGCGTGAGGCTGCTGGTTTTTGATGAGCCGACCGCTGTGCTTACAGAGAGTGAAGCAGAGCAGCTTCTGTCTGTGATGAAGGAGATTGCCGCCAAAGGCATCGCCATTATTTTTATTACCCACCGTCTGGACGAGGTAATTAATGCCGCTCAGGGCGTGACTATTCTCAGGGACGGTCAGCTGGTGACCGCCTGCGAGACTAAGGATACCAGTGCTGTGCGTCTGGCGGAACTGATGATCGGCCGGGAAGCCGGAGGCTTTTCTTTTGTGAAGGCAGAAGCCAGAACCTTTTCCAAAGATACGCCCATTGCCCTGAAGGCAGAGCATCTGAAGGTAACGATGCCCGGTGAGATGGTAAAGGATGTGTCCTTTGAAGTGCATGAGGGTGAGATCTTCGGTATCGGCGGCCTGGCCGGACAGGGGAAGATCGGGGTGCCCAACGGTATCATGGGTGTCTGTGAGGCGGAAGGCGAAGTTACGCTTTTTGGCCAGCCGGTGAAGCTGAATGATGCCAGAGCAGCGCTGGCTGCCGGTATGGCCATGGTTTCTGAAGACCGCCGGGGCGTAGGACTTTTGCTGGATGAGTCCATTGAGGATAATATTGTGTTTAACGCCATGCAGATCAACGGCGATTTTACAAAGAAAATTCTGTGCTTTACCCAGAAGGATACCAAGGCGATTCGGGAATATGCGGAAAAGATGATTCAGGAGCTGGACATCCGCTGCGTATCTTCTCTGCAGCATACCGGTACCCTTTCCGGAGGAAACCAGCAGAAGGTGTGTATTGCCAGAGCCCTGGCCATGAACCCAAAGGTGCTGTTTGTGTCAGAGCCTACCAGAGGCATTGATATCGGCGCTAAGAAGCTGGTGCTGGAGACCCTGGTAAAGTTAAACCGAGAGCTTGGCATGACGGTTGTGATGATTTCTTCCGAGCTGATGGAGCTGCGTTCCATCTGTGATAATATTGCCATCGTATCTGAGGGCCGGGTGGTGGATGTGCTGCCGGTGGACAGCTCAGACGCAGATTTTGGCCTGGCAATGTCAGGTATCAAGCCGGAAAGAAGGGGTGAGTAGAATGGGAAAATTAAAGGTAAAAAAACCGCAGCTGCTTGCCTGCATCCTCATTGTGATAGGAGCAGTGGCGTGCGCCGGTGTGGGAATGTTTGGTCTCGCTTCCCGTTCTTCTGAGAGCGGAAGCCAGATTTTAAGTGATATGCGTCTTCAGGCAATCTTGAATACTGCCGGTACAGGCGCAGTGGATGCCTATGTAAATGCGGAAAAAATGGCGGCTACCGCCAAAGTCCGGGAGGAAGGCGGAGGCATGGAGCAGATCCGGGAGGCTTCTGCCAAGGCGGAGGAAGAGGCCAGAGCTCTGGCTGAGAAGGAGGGAATCGGATCTGTGGATCTTACCTCCATTGATACCGCTCCTCTGGCAGCCGCGCTGAATGTGCTGGCAGAGGCTCAGAAAGCCTATTTTGCAGAGGAAGCTTCTGCACAGGCCCGTTACATAGAAGAAAATAAAGAGCTTTTGGATCAGGCGGCAGATGCCGCTGCAGAGTCAGAAGCAGCGGCCGGCCCGGAAGAGGGGGCAGGCGAGGATGCAGCGATGGATGACGGCTCTGAAATGGGAGACGATATGGCCATGGAGACGGAGGTGGATCTGTCCGGCTTTACGGCTACGGAGGAGATGCTGACTCTGGCAGCAGAAGTGGACACTGCTTATGAGGGACTCTGCACAGAGATTAAAAAGGTATTTCCAGCTCTTACAGACGATATCCTTGCGACCCTGAAAGAGACCATTACCACAACAGTGGCTCAGCAGGGAGATACTTTTGAGACCCAGTACGACAGAGCGCTGTCCATGAGCGGCATGAAGCCCGGTATGAAGGGTGCGATTATGCGTCAGGGCAAGACACTTACCACCAGCGCGGTGGGACTGGTGATTCTGGCTCTGGTCGTTTTCTTCTATACCCCGTTGGTAAAGAAACTGGGCTTCCCCAGACTGATTATCGGAATGCTTTACATTTTGCTCTGCCTGCTGGCAGTGATCTATAATCTGTCTCTTCCGGGACAGCTTGGAAATACTCTGGTGCGTCTTGGAATGAACGGCGTTCTGGTATTGGCAATGCTGCCTGGTATCCAGTGCGGTATCAGTTTGAACTTAGGACTGCCGATTGGTATTATCGGAGGACTGATCGGAGGGCTTCTCTGTATTGAATTTGGTTTCAGCGGCTGGTTTGGCTTCCTGTTTGCCATTGTGGTAGGTCTGGCTATTTCCGCAGTGACCGGCTTCTTGTACGGCCTGTTGTTAAACCGGCTGAAGGGCAGCGAGATGAGCGTCACCACCTATGTGGGCTTTTCGGTTGTATCCCTGATGTGTATTGCCTGGCTGGTACTGCCCTTCCAGAGCAAGATTATGAAATGGCCTCTGGGGCGGGGACTGCGTACCACCATCGGACTTCAGACTTCTTACCGCCATCTGTTAAATGACTTTTTATCCTTTAAGATTTTCGGTATCACGATTCCTACCGGACTGCTGCTGTTCTTTGCGCTGTGCTGCTTTCTGGTATGGCTGTTCATGCGTTCCAAAACTGGTATCGCCATGTCCGCCGCTGGGGCCAATCCCCGGTTTGCAGCAGCTACCGGCATTAATGTAGATAAGATGCGTATCATTGGTACCATGCTCTCTACCATGCTGGCAGCAGTGGGAATTGTAGTTTACGGACAGAGCTATGGATTTATGCAGCTGTATCAGGCTCCCAGACAGATGGGCTTTCTGTGCGCAGCCGCAATTCTGATTGGCGGAGCCACTACGGCCAGGGCCAAGATCAGCCATGTAATTATCGGTACCTTCCTGTATTACGGTGTGCTGACCCTGGGCTCTCCGGTGGTAAATGCGATTGTACCGCAGAGTATGATTTCTGAGATCATGCGTATCCTGATCTCCAATGGTATCATTCTGTATGCTCTGACGAAATCAGGAGGTGTAAGCCGTGAATAAGATTAATATGCGGGAATTTCTGCGAAACAACAGTGTAACCATCATGTTTATCCTGCTCTGTGCCGTGTTCATGGGATTTTCCGGATACACGCCCTCTTATGTGCTCTATGAGCTCTTTGGACGTCTTTCCAGGAACTTGTTTATTGTTCTGTCCCTGATCATTCCGATTGTAGCAGGTATGGGAATCAACTTTGCCCTTCCCATCGGCGCAATGGCAGCTCAGATTGCCTGCCTTCTGGTGCTGGAGTGGGGCGTTCCGGGCATTGCAGGGCTGGCTTTGGCGGCTGTCCTTACCATTCCCCTGGGAACGGTTTTTGGCTGGCTGATTGGGCGGCTGCTGAATAAGATGAAGGGCCAGGAGATGATCGGTTCCATGATTATGGCGTATTTTGCCAATGGACTTTACCAGCTTTTGTTCCTCTTCATTTTTGACAATATTATTCCCATTAACAATCCGAATCTGACCATTAAAGGTTCTGTGGGAATTGCGAATACCATGGATCTGTCTCAGGAGGGAGGCTTTGCCTCTGCCCTGGACGCTCTCTGGAGACTGCCTTTCCATCAGGCGATCCTGGTATTCTCCGCTGTGATCATTGTGCTTTTGGCAGTGACCTATGCAAGAAGCCATAAGAAGAATCCCAAAAAGCTGGCAGCTCAGATCGCAGCTTTGGCCGTTGTTTCCGGGCTTGCCCAGTTAGGGCCGGTGAAGGAGCTGTTTTCCATGGTCAATATCCCCATGGTGACTTTTGGAGTTGTGGCACTGCTTTGCCTCTTTAATATTATTATCATGCGTACCAAGCTGGGCCAGCAGTTTCGTGCAGTGGGACAGAGTATGACGGTGGCCAATGCCTCCGGGATCAATGTCAACCATGTGCGTGTGATTGCCATCATATTCTCCACAGTACTGGCTGGCTTGGGACAGCTGATCTTTGTGCAGAATATGGGCGCATTCCAGACCTATGGAGCTGCAGACCAGGTGGGTCTGTATGCAGGCGCTGCGATCCTGGTAGGAGGAGCTTCCGTAGTGCGGGCTACCAATACCCAGGCTCTGGTGGGCTGTATCCTGTTCCATCTGATGTTTATCCTGGCTCCCGCAGCAGGTAAGAATCTGTTTGGAGATGCCGCTATCGGTGAGTACTTCCGGGTATTCCTGTGCTACGGTGTAATCGCAGTTGCTCTGGTAATGCATGCCTGGAGCGCATCCGTCAGAAGGAAGAAAGCCTCTGCGCATTGAAAACAGAAATAAGCGAGAAATAAATATAAGACTTTGAAAGGAATAACGGAGCTGTTGCAGCATACGGATCATGTGGAGACGGTTGCTCTTCTTGTGCGGAAATAGAGGCTTTTATAGGCTTTAAGGTACAAGGTTCAGTCTATTTGCCACCGATTTGCCACCCATAAAAATAATGTGAATAGAAAATGAAGAAAAGCGGTTGAACACTCTGAACTAATCGGAATGTCCAACCGCTTTTTTATTATGCTTGCAACGCTTGTTCAAATACGTCAACAGCGGTTTTCTGCATCACATCTGTATTGAAAGTATAAGTCTGCAAAGTGGTTTTGATGTCCCTATGTCCCAGACGTTCCATCACTGTTTTAGGGTTCACACCACCCTCTGCTAATATTGTCCCGTGCGTGTGCCGGAGACAATGGGAGTGGAAGAGGGAATTGCCTAGCTCATAGTGAATGACTCTTGCACAATACTTAAATGATTCCGGCGTCAACAGATCACCATTGTCCTTCACGCATAACGGAGTAAATTCCTTATATGGGACTATGATGTCAGAACGTATCTGGGTAATTGAATTATCCGGCAACAGATACGTTTTCAAATAATTACTGCCGTATTTCATGCGGTTTATGTTCCGCTGATGCATTGTTGACTTCAACATTTTCTCCAATGTTTTCCCCATTTTGATTGTGCGGTAGGAATCATACTTTGGTGGTTTGATGAACCATGTTTTTTCTACCTTAACGAGCTGTCCCCTGATGTGTAGTTCGTGTTCTTCAAAGTCCACATCTTCTTTTAGATCAATAGCAAATGTTTCACCAATTCGTGTACCTGCATGATACGGGACTACTAATGAAGGGTGAAAATAGTTGCTTTCTGGGAAGCGTTGCAGGATCCGGTCAAATTCTTCTTTAGGGCAAACGTATTCAGCATGAGCCTTTGCGTCAACATCTATCGGCATTTTTCCAACCTTGACCGGGATGCAGGGATTGGCCTGAATATATTTTAGGGGTAATATTGCATAATTCAATGCACCTTGTAGGCAGGATAGAGTATTCTTAATCATATTTTTGGAAAATCCCTTTAATTTCATAGCATCCACCCATTCTTGAACTTTGTCAGGAGCATACTGGAAGCTGCTTAATTTGTAGATACCAAATGTAGGTTTTAAGTGCAGCCTGATTTTTGCTTCATAGTCTCTGTAAGTGTTGTAAGAATAACCGTGATCAATATTTTTCTTGATGACATTTTCAAGCCAATAGTCCAAATAGTCAGCTACACTGATTTCAGATGGTGAAAATGTACGTCCAGTGTTGTTGTATTCCGCAATGGCAGCAGCTCTTGCGTCCAACGCTTCTTTCTGTGTTTTGAATCCACCTTTTTCAATCTTATTTCTTTCACCATTTATTTTTGCGGTATCAAAATAATAGGACCATGTTTTACCACGTTTTCTAACACCTTCTGCCATAATATCATTCCTTTCTTCATTGAAAATTCAGGAATGAAATGATATAATAACACTTGCATAGTTTGTTTCAGTTTTGCGCTGAGTGTCATTATGTCATTTCAGCCAAAATTGTCACAATGTGGGATCCCTGGCTGCTGCAACAGTCAGGGATTTTTACCTTCCTTTCAGTTTTCATAAAATGTTACAGTATGTTACAGTTAAAAATTAGCTAAAAAGTGTCTCAAAGCCTTGTATTTACTGAATGTTACGGTTGTTACAGTTACACTTAAATTCTATATTCTTATATTTTTACTTTTTATGTCATACCCTATAATATCTAAATAAAAAAATTAAAAATATAAAGAACTTATTTTTAAGTGTAACAACTGTAACAACCGCATAAATAAAGGATTTTAACTGTAACACCAACCGTAACAAAGTGTAACTTCA
>CABRXX010000050.1:0-19126 GCA_902475025.1 uncultured Lachnospiraceae bacterium
TAAGGCGCCGGCAGGATATCTTTTGGATGAAACTGTGTATGTTGTTTCCATGAAAAGCGGGGACCGTGTACCGGTTTATCGGGTGGAATCAAAAGAACAGATCATCCGGGGAAGTCTGGCATTGGTAAAATATCTGGATGATAATGTGGATGAATCTGTGCTGCAGGACTGGTATGATTCCGGTAAGCTGGCGGGTATTCGTTTCTGGTTGAGACATGAGGATCCGACTGTGGAGGAGGTATCCATTGTGACAGACCGGTACGGATATGCTTCTACAGAAAAAAATCAGCTCATCTGCGGAACCTGGTATCTGACCGAGGATCCGGCCACCACCCCTGAGGGATATCAGGGAATCCGGGATATCAAGATTGAAATCAGGGAAAATCAGGAGGAGAAATTGTACGTGGTGACCAATAAACCGTATGAGGCGTATCTGTGCATTCTGAAGAAAGACAGGGATTCTCAAACGCAGATTACCAGAGGAGAGGCACAGTTTCAGATACTGGATTCTGAGGGAATACCAGTGCAAATGCCCACTTTTGACGGATATCAGGATCATTTTACTACAAATGAAAAGGGAGAGATCCATTTAACCAGTTCTTTAAAAGGAGGCAGTTATACACTGGTAGAGGTAAAAGCTCCAGAAGGATATGAGTTGGCAGAACCCATTCCCTTTACGGTAAAGGAAAATGCAGTATTTCAGGAGCCTCTCATCGTAGTCTGTGGAGATAAGCCAAGGAAAGGCAGAATACAGATACAAAAAAGCGACAAAAATACAAAGGAAAACTGTGGGAAAGGATTTGTATTTGAGATTACAGTGGCAGAGGACATTCTGGATGGAAGCGGAGCCGTACGGATTGATCATGTGGGGGAAAAGGAAATACTGTTGAAGGCCGGAACTGTGGTTGACTGCATTGCCACAGGTCAAGATGGAAAGGCAGTCAGCCGGGAACTGTATTTAGGAAACTATCTGGTGAGGGAAGTAGCCGCCCAGGATCATTATGCAGTAAATCCCAAAGAATTCCTGGTAAAATTGCAGGAGAAGCCTTCTGATTATGAAGAAAAAGAAGAGGCGGAGGAAGGGATAAAAAAGAGGAAATCAAGTGCAGACGCCCGAACAGGTGAGAGCGCGGAGAAAGGGAGGGACAACCGAGAGACAGAAGAGATCCTGGAAGAAATTGAAGTGGAGAATGAAAAAACAAGGATTGAGATTGAAAAGGTAGATGCCAGAACCAACCGGCCTATGGCAGGGGTTACGTTTCGGCTTTGGGAGAAAAAGAAAGCCCAAGAAGGGGAGGCAGAGACGGAAGCAGATCTGCCTGGGCAGACCATGACAGAAGCGGTACAGAAACAGAAAATAGAGACAGAGCGCCAGGAGAGGGAGAATACAGCAGGAATCGAGATCGTCACGGATCACAGTGGACGGGGATATTTTGAAAATCTAAAGAAAAATACGGTATACTGCCTTGCGGAAGTCAGAACCCTGGAGGGCTACATACCAGATTCTGCTGTCTATGAGATAGAAGTAGGAGCAGATGGCAGAATAGAGGGGGAACCGGTGTACCGGGTGAGAGTGGCCAATGAACCGAATGTGGTGGAGATTTCAAAACAGGATATTACGGGAGAAAAAGAATTGCCGGGAGCTTGTCTCATGATCAGAGATCAGCTTGGAAACACAGTGCGTCAATGGATTTCCGGTGAAGAGCCATATAAAATATACGGCCTGCCGGCTGGTACCTATACGCTGACAGAGATCACCGCTCCGACAGGATATGAGAGAGCGGAAAGTATTATTTTTACTCTTACCGATAGCTTTGAGGTGGAACAGGTTACGATGTATGATGCGCCGACAGAGCCGGAGACGGAGCCGCCTACCGAGCCAGTGACAGAGCCGGAAACGGAAGGTGCCACCGAGCTTATGACAGAGCCAGAAACGGAAGGTGCCACCGAGCCTATGACAGAGCCGGAAACGGAAGGTGCCACAGAGTTTGTTACAGAACCGGAGACGCAGACAGAAACGCCTGAAGCAAAGCCCACCGAGGCAGAATCCCAACAGGAAACGAAAAAGGAGACTGAGCCTGTGATTATTGCGGGAGGAGGTGCTTCTCCGGGGACAAAAGATATGACGCCAGTGTTTGGAATGTTTCTTCTGGCAGTCTGCAGTCTGGCATTGACGGCGGAGGAAATTCTGCGGAGAATGAAGCGGTAGCAGATATGTGGAAATGTTTGGGAACAGAGAAAATGGCCGGAGAATGGCCGGTATTTTGAATGGCGGTTTTAAACTGGAATCATCAGGGGATGCTGCAAACAAATCCTAGTGGGACTTCGGTGTGTTTTTCTCCGAAAATAAACATGTTTTCGGAGAAAGATCACCCGAAAGGGTACCATTGGAGGTTTGCAGCATCCTCTTTCATACTTTATCTTATGAAATAAAAATGCAAGTGGATTTTCTTAGTAAGTATAATTTTCCACTTCTACCTTATCTACCTCCTGGAAGGGAGCGAGAGTGGAGATCATTTTAATGGGCTTGTCATATTTATTGACGCAGTAGTGAACCTCGCCTGGCTCAATGTGGATAAACTGGCCGGGATAAAGGTGATTTACCACACCGTCCACTACGATGTCGATCTCGCCTTCAAGGATATAGAAGTTTTCCTCCATGATATTGTGGTAGTGAGCCTTAAAATCCTGTCCGGGCATAAACTGCACCACTGCAAAATTCATGCGGGGTCCCTTCATCAAATACTTGGGGCCGCTGTCCTTAAAACGGTACTCTCTGTCTTTTTCATCAACAATATACATAATTCTTTCTCCTTTCAGATGCATAATATAGAATGGAATGAAATATACAATGCAAAAATAAAATAGGATTCCCTAAATAGTAATATTACAATCCTGGTGCGATCCACATGGGCTTGGTAAGTCCTTCGTTTACCAGTTCTAACTGAGCGCCATAGACCTTTCTCCAGGTATCATACATCTCACAGTAAACTTTGTGGTTTTCCATGTTGGGAGTAAAACTGCGATCCCATTTTACTGTACGCTTTGCCCCCTCCTCAATGCTGGAGTAGAGTCCAACTCCGTAGCCGGCCAGAATAGCTGCGCCTAAGGCGGTGGCTTCTTTTACCACAGGAACTTTGACAGGCATTCCTAAAACGTCAGCCAGGATCTGAGACCAAAGAGGACTCTTGGAAGCGCCTCCTGCAAAGATTACCTCAGAGGGCATATTTCCGGTAGCTTCTTTTACCAGCTCCATGTGTCCCTTTACCAGAAGGGCAGTGTTTTCCAGAATAGCCCGGTAGAAGGTATAGCGGTTAAACTTTTCCGGATCCAGCTCAAAGTTTGTGAAAGTTGGGGCAGCATGCTTCCAGTTGATAAAATTCATCACATCACTGAACGTGCACATCATGCCGTAACAGCCGGCTGGGATTTTTTCTGCTTCCCGGTTCATCAGGTTGTAAGGGTCATCTCCAGTGGCTTTGGCCAGCTCTTTTTCTGCCTGGCAGAAACCGTCCCGATACCAGCGCATAACCAGACCGGGTTTGAAAGCCAGAGCTTCATACTGCCATACGCCGGGAACTGCGTGGCAGTTGACACGGACGCGGCATTCCGGATCTGTAGCGCCGCTGTCGGTGTTGAACTCATACTGCCAGAAGCTGCCGCCAAAGACTGCTGCCTGATTAGGCTCTGTAGCTCCAACGCCGATGGTACCAAGCTGACAGTCACCGCCGCCTACCACCACAGGAGTTCCCACAGCAAGACCGGTGTCAGAAGCGCCCTGTTCATTTACCGTTGCAATGACGCTGCCGCACTCCATTACCGGCGGGAAAATGTCATCTTTCAAACCGCATTTCCGGGTGATGGAACCATCCCAGGATCGGCTCTTTAAATCAAAGATACCGGTGGTGGAACCGTTGCTGGGTTCAATGGCTTCAACTCCCGTAAGTTTTTTGATGAGCCAGTCATTAAACATACCAATTGTGGCAGTTTTTTCATACACCTCAGGCATTTTTTCTTTTACCCACAAAAGTCTGGGCAGTGCGCCCAGCGCGTAGGTCTGACCGCTCTTTAAATAAATCTCCTTCTCCATCTGGGGGTCCATCTGAATCAGCTTGCCTACTTCATCATCGCTGCGGGCATCGACATTGGCGCAGGCCCAGATCTCATTTCCATCTTTATCGTAGAGCACAATGCCTTCCCGCATGCAGGTGGTGGAGACTGCCAGGATCTGTTCCGGTTTGATTTTTGTTTCTGCGATCACGCCCCGCACGCATTCGCTGGCTAGTTTCCAGTTGTGAACCCAGTCAAAATCCATACTTCCGGGATATCTGGGATCCTCTTTATGTTCCCATTCCCGCTGTACGCAGCCAACCTGATTCCCTTCCGGATCAAAGAGAACGGCTCTTACGCTTCCGGTACCGGCATCAATTGCCAATAAAAATTGTTCAGCCATAATATCCTCCTGTTCTATTAAAAATCTTTATGATAACAATGTGTTTCCAAATGTATTTTCTGGTTTACTCCAGGGCAAGCACCTGAGAGGCAGTGTCTTCGTCTGTGATCAGGGTGTTTAAGTAACCTCCCTTTAAGGCGGCTAGAATGGCGGTTACCTTCGTCTCGCCGGCAGCCACTCCAATGGTATTTCCCAGGGCTTTCAGTTTTTCCAAAGGCGTGCTGATCAGCCGGCCTTCAATGTCCGAGGGAACCAGATTTCCGTCTTTATCAATAAAGTGGCAGAGGATATCTCCCACAGCCCCTTTCATGGACAGAAGAAGAAAATCATTGCTGGAAAGCATACCGTTGTTTACAATTGTAGCATTTTCATCCATTCCGCCAATACCCACGACAGAAAGCTGAGCCAGGGTGGTCATATTTAGGATCTGCTTTACGCTGGGCTCCCGTTCAATAGCCTGTACCATCTCTGCACTTTTCATAAGAAGAGGAGCAGGGGTGAGATACAGCTTTGCATTAAAAATGCTGGAACGTATGTTAGGCAGATAATAGTTGACGCCTCCGGTGAGTGATACCAGATTAACCGGATATTCGGAGGAGTTGGACAGATGATTTAGAATCCGGCTGGTCGTATCTCCGTAACCGATATTAATATAGCTGTTCTGGTCAATGCGTTCACACAGGTACATGGCAGCAGCCTGCGCTACACCTTCATTCACATCCCGTCCGTCAATGGGAGAGGGGACAACGAAGGCATCCTTTAAATGAAAGCGCTGGATCAGATTCTGCTCGATCTTCATCCGGTTGCTGTCATTCTCCCGGATGGAAAAGCGGATAATTCCGTTTTTTCTGGCTTTGTCCAGCAGACGGTTTACCCGAAGTCTTGGAATACCAAGGTGTTCGCCGATCTCCTGTTGGGTAAAACCGCCGATGTAGTAGTACCAGGCAGCCTTTACCAGAAGAATCTCTTCGTAATCATAATCGTTGGCCATTTTGACACTCCTTGACAAAACAAAAGTTTTGAAATTAATCAGAAGTTCATTTCATGAAAAAAGTTTATCATGAAAAAAAGAGAATGTCAATGGGAGAAAACTAATAATAGAGAAAAAACAGCAGTAATTTATACAAAAACAAATATTAAAACTACTTTTTCTTGGAAAAATGCGACAAGAAAGGTGGTTGACAAATGCTTCAAACTATCGTATAGTAGTCTTAACATTATTTTTGAGTTGTAACATTTGTTGGAGGAGGGATGAATTTGCCAGCGAATGCGCTTTTAAACATTAAGAACATTTATAAGTCTTTCGGCATGAACGAAGTTCTTAAGGGCATCAGCCTTGATTTAAATGAGGGTGAGGTTCTGGCGCTGATTGGCGGAAACGGTGCGGGAAAGAGTACACTGATGAAGATTATCATGGGGATCTATCAGCATGACAGCGGCGAGATCTATGTAAAGGGTGAGAAAGTCACCTCGAACAAGACCAGTGCAGCGCTTGCCAGCGGTATTTACATGGTACCCCAGGAACCTTTGCTGTTTCCAAATATGAGTGTAGAAGAGAATATTGAGATCGGTTTTGATAAGAAGAAAGCCGATCTGCACAAGGAACTGGTGGAGCTGATACAAGGAATCGGCTGGAAACTGGATCTAAACAGAAAAGCCAGCAGCTTATCGATTGCAGAGCAGCAGATGGTAGAGATTCTAAGAGGACTTTTGCGTCGGGCACAGATATTGATTCTGGATGAACCGACCAGCGCCCTTACTTTCGATGAGGTTGAGAGCCTTTTCAAGAGTGTGGAAGAGCTGAAAGCCAAAGGAATTGGTATTATTTATATTACACACCGTCTGGCAGAAGTGTTTGAGATCGCCACAGATGTGGCAATCATGCGTGACGGTAAGGTGCCGGTGAGAGGCAAGGTGAGCGAATTTACCAGAGAAATGCTGGTGAAGGGTCTGCTTCCTCCGGATGCCCAGGAAAAAGAAAACAGTATGAAGGCCCATTTGAAAAAGGTGGATTATACGCACTTGAATCCGGTATTTGAGATACAAAATTTAAGCGGCTACGGATTTACGGATATTTCACTGAAAGTTTATCCGGGAGAGATCCTGGGCCTGGCCGGTGTGGTAGGTGCCGGAAGAACCGAGCTGGCTACCACTGTATTTGGAAAGGACAAGGTGCTTTCTGGAAAAGTGGTTTTGGATGGAAAAGATATTACGGGCCTGTCTACGAAAAAGGTAATCGAGGCTGGGCTGAATTACGTTCCGGAGGATCGCCATTACCATGGGCTGTTTAAAATCAGTGATATTGCGGCAAATACCTCCAGCGCCATGCTGGCAGAATCGGCCATGGGAAAATTCTTTTTAAACCGAAAAGAAGAATACCGCATGACGCAGAAGTATATCGATGATTTCCGTACCAAGGTAACCGGGCAGGAACAGCTGGTGGGAAGCCTGTCAGGAGGAAACCAGCAGAAGGTAGTGATTGGAAGATGTCTTTCCACTTCTCCCAAACTGGTAATTCTGGATGAGCCTACCCGTGGTATTGATGCTGCGGCCAGAGGCGATGTGTATTCCATTATCCATGAGCTTCGGGAACAGGGCGTGGCAGTGCTTCTGATTTCTTCTGATATGGAGGAGATTGTGGAGCTGTCTGACCGGGTTATGACAGTGTGCAGAGGACGAATCAACGGAGAATTTACAGGTGATGAGATCAACCAGGATGCTTTAATGGCTGCTTCCTTTGGTATCACGAAAAATACGGAGGTGGGAGCATGAAAAAACTATTAAAGGCCAGGGAACTCAGCAGTTTTCTGTTCCTGATTGCTCTGTTTTTAGTGGTGGGACTGATCAATCCCAGCTTTCTAAGTTCAGAGAACATTATTTCCTGTTTTAATGACAGTGTAGTGTATATCATTATTTCTGTGGGAATGGCATTTGCCATTTTTATCGGAGAGATTGATGTTTCTGTGGGTGCCAATCTGGGCTTTACGGCCACAGTAGTATCCAGTATGCTCCGGGACGGTGAGAATTGGGCATTTGCTTTTGCAGTTGGCATTCTCATCGGGGCACTGATCGGCCTGTTCAACGGTTGGGGCGTTTCTGTTATGGGAGTTCCCTCCCTGATCTTTACTTTGGGCACCAATGGAGTGATGCGGGGGATGATGTATGTGTATACCGGCGGAGCCTGGGTGGAGAACCTTCCGGCGGAGTTTAAGCAGCTTTATACAGTAAATCTGTTTGGAAATATCAGTGTGATTTTTGCTGTGACAGCTGTGATGGTAATTGTAGTACATATGCTTTTGAAACATACAAAGCGGGGACGTTACTTTATTGCAGTGGGAGATAACCCGGCAGGCGCTGCGCTGGTAGGTATTCCGGCCACCCAGACCAAGGTGGTTGCCTATGTGATCTGCGGAGTGTTTGCAGCGATCTCCGGTATTGTTTTTTCTTCCAGAATTGGTTTTGTGACAGCGACATCCGGAAACGGATATGAGATGAAGGCTGTGGCAGCCTGTGTGCTGGGGGGCATCAGCTTGTCCGGTGGTGTGGGCAGCGTGATCGGAGCTTCCATTGGCGCGGTGATTATGGCAAGTATCAGCCGGCTTCTGGTGTTTATGGAGCTGGGTTCTACCTATGATAATACAATTACCGGTGTGATGCTGATTACCATTGTTGTAGTAGATTCTCTGATGCAGAGGAGAAATGCGGAGAAGAACCGCAGACAGAGATTGGCGGCGAGAACTGCCGAGGCAGGGGAAGGAGGAAATAATTAATATGAATAAATCCTTTTCCGATAAGCTGAAACATTTTCTGAAAAGTTGGGAAATGGTGCTGATCTGTATCATGGTGGCAGAGTTTGTGATTTTTGGAATTGCCAATCCGAAATTCTTAAGACCGGCGCTGCTGTTAAACAGTATGAATGACTTTATGTCCATTTGTATTATTTCCCTGTTTGTAACCTTTGTTATGATTACTGGAGGCATTGATATCCAGGCAGGCGCCATTGTGGGTCTCACTTCCATTATTATCGGCGTGTCATGGCAGGATTTCGGATGCAATATCTGGGTATCTGTTTTGATCGCTGCAGTAGTGGCTGCTATCTGCGGCGCTCTCTCCGGATTCTTTATTGCCTACTGCGGAGTGCAGGCTATGGTGGTGACACTGGGAGGAAGTTTCCTGTATGCTGGCATTGCCCTGTTAGTTTCCAATCTGGCTTCTACTGCCAGCTACCAGGGGATCAGTGGTTTTCCGGATTCCTTCCGGGTACTGGCGAAACACAAATTCTTCGGCATTGTGCCCAGCCAGCTGATTATTTTCTTGATTCTGGTAGTGATTGCCTATATTCTGCTTCATCGCACCAAATACGGAAGACGGATCTTCCTGGTAGGAGTAAATCCTCAGGCAGCTTCTTATTCTGGCATCAACACCCGGCTGGTGATTATGAGTACCTATATTCTCTCCGCTGTCAGTGCAGCGATTGCGGGAATTGTGCTTACCTCTTATCTGGGAACTGCCAAGAGTGACCTGGGAGCCAACTTTACGCTGAATATTATTACAGCAGTCGTTTTGGGCGGTACCCTGAGTACCGGAGGCAAGGGAAGTGTGATCGGGACGGCTCTGGCATCTATGATTATCGGCATACTCCGTTTCGGATTGCCGCTGTGCTTTAAGGTCGGCACCCAATATCTGGATATTCCGGTGGGCATCTTACTGCTGGTGGTAGTAGTAGGACGTTCTATGGCAGGACATTCCGTGACTCAGAAGCTGATGATGAAATTCAAAAAATCAAAGGCTGCATAAAATTGATGTTTGGAGGATGACCTCTGACATAATAGAAACTATATAATTTAAAGGAGGAAAAGAAACTATGATGAAAAAAGTGTTAGCTGCATCTCTGGTGGCATCTATGGTGCTGGGAGCAACAGGCATTTCTGCAATGGCAGAGAGCGTGGAAGGCATGACCGTTGCCTTCATCCCCAAGGTGACAGGAAACGCATTCTTTGAGTCTGCAAATGACGGAGCTCAGGAATTTGCTGAAAAATGGGGCATCAATGTTGAGTACATGGGTAACTCCGTGGCAGGCGCAGCAGAGCAGGTGGAAGTGATCCATCAGGCAATCAACAGCGGCGTAGACGCAATCTGCATCTCCACAGTAGACGCAGCAGGCGTATCAGACGCTTTGAAAGAAGCAGCAGATATGGGTATCACTGTTTGTACCTGGGACTCTGACGCTAACGTGGAAGACCGTGCATTGATGGTATCTCAGGGAACTCCTGAGGTTCTTGGAAAGATGCTGGTGGATATGGGTGTTGACGCTCTAACCAAGAGAGGCAAAGATCCTGCAACAGATGCAATCAAATACTGCTGGCATTATTCACAGGCAACTGTTACTGACCAGAACTCCTGGCAGGTAGCTGGCGAAGCTTATATCAAAGAAAATTATCCCAACTGGGAAAATGTTGCTCCTGACAACTACTACAGTGAGCAGGATTCTGAGAAGGCCGTTAACGTAGGCGCAGCAGTTCTGGCTGACCATTCTGACGTTGACCTGATCATCTGTAATGATTCTACTGCACTTCCGGGACAGCTTCAGGCTGCTCAGAATGCAGGACTGACCAAGGATGACATTACCATCACAGGTTTTGCTTCTCCCAACTCCATCAAAGAATTCTGTAAAGCAGGCGTTCTTTACGAGTGGGGTCTTTGGGACTGCAAGATCCAGGGCGCAATGGGCTGCTACGTGGCTGCATACCTGGCTGCTGGAAACGAAGTGAAAGTTGGCGATACCATCTCCATTCCTGAAATCGGTGATGTAACTGTTGAGCCAAACGACAGCATCTCTGAAGGCGCAACTACCGGTGATGTGAACAACGGCGTTGTTCTTCTTCCGGAGCGTGCAGTATTTGATGAGACCAATATGGATGACTACAACTTCTAAAGGAATAACTTGTTATATTCCATTTTATGGAATATAATGGAAGTGTTGCCAAGCATGAAGCTGCCGTAATAGAATCTTTGGAGCGCTATTGCGGCAGTTTTTCTGCTATAGGAGAGTTCTCATTTTTCTATAGCAGAAATAACGCTTTGTGGGATCGCACAGCGGCGAAGCGGAAGCTGTCGTCAAAGTGACCTGCCCCAGGCGGAGGAGTCTGAGAACAGACTTCTTTTTAGATAATATATAGAGAGAAGAGAGGTAATAAAATGGCAGACAAAGATGGACTGAAAGTAGCAAAAGATTATCATGTGAACGTTCCTTTTGGAAATACAGAAGGATTTTATGTGAAGGGAGCAAATAATCTGGATTGGGGTATGCAGAAACACCTTTCCAATATCTTTAATCCCAAGAGCGGAAATTCTGTAATGTTTGCATTTGACCACGGTTATTTCATGGGTTCCACCGCCGGTCTGGAGAGACTGGATCTGCTTCTTCCGAAGCTGGCTCCCTACGTGGATGTGTTTATGGGTACCAGAGGCGCGATTCGTACCTGCGTTCCCCCTCAGATCACCAAGGGTATTGCTCTTCGGGTAAGCTCTGGTTCCTCTATGCTGAACGATGATCTGTCTCATGAGGTGGTGGCTGTGGATATTGAAGATGCGATCCGCATGAATGCAGACTGTATGGCAGTTCAGACCTTTATCGGAGCAGACGGGCAGCTTTCCAGCATTGACAATCTTTCCAGAACGATCAATGCAGGTATGCGTTACAGTATCCCCACTCTGGGCGTTGTGGCTGTAGGCAAGGATATGGAGCGCACAGACCGGTTCTTTAAGCTGGCTACCCGCATTGTGGCAGAGATGGGTGTACAGCTGGTTAAGACCTATAACTGCGACAACTTCGAAGAAGTAGTGGCAGCCTGCCCGGTACCCATTGTAGTGGCAGGTGGAAAGAAGCTTCCGGAGAAGGAGGCAATGACACTGGCTTACACCGTTATTTCTAAGGGTGCAAAAGGCGTGGATATGGGACGTAATATTTTCCAGAGCGAGCATCCGGTGGAGATGGCTCAGACCATTGCCAAGATTGTTCATGAAGGCTTCACAGACAAGGAAGCATATGAGTTCTATCAGGATCTGATTCATTCATAAGAAGCGGAGATAGGGCTGCTGCAAAATACGAATCCCGGTGAATTTTTGGTGTGGTTTTTCCGGAAGCGGTTTGTTTTCTGAGAAAATCCTGCCCAAAGGTACCGGCGGAGACGTTTTGCAGCAGCCTTGTTTTTATCGTGCAGGAGTCAAAAACCCGGCAGCTTTCTGCGCTGCAAGTTTGATATTACGCCGGCTTGCTGCGGGATTTTTAATCCTGTCCAGCACAAAAAGGACTCGCTTTTTGTAAAATGCCTGGTCTGAGGGAGGAAAGGAGAAAAAGGCTTTCCTTTTGCAATAGTTTGGGAGATTCGTCGTAGTAGGAGGGAAGGCCCGTCAGGAAGGAGACAAAAATGTATACAGAGGTAATAAAGATGGTGCTTCCGGTGCTGGTGATGATCGGTATCGGCTGGCTGTGTAATAAGAAACAGATTTTTAATATGGAGGGTCTTCAGGGGCTGAAATCCATAATCGGAAGCGTGATGCTTCCGGTAACGCTGTTTAACGCTTTTTTGACTGCAGAGTATAATCTTCGTGTGGTAGTGGTGTTCCTGGTGGTTTTTGCCGGATTCGGAGCAGCCATAGCAGCAGGATTTCTGCTGCGGCCTTTTGTGAAACCCTACGGAAAATTTCTTCCATTTCTTCTGGCAAGTGCAGAGGGAGGGATGCTGGGATATGCCCTGTACGGTCTGATCGTTGGCAGTCAATCCGGTTTTGCGGCTGTGGATCTGGGGCAGACTGTTTTTGCCTATACGGTGTGGCTGGGGCTTCTCACCTCAGTGGACGGTGGAAAGGTGAGCGTGAAGGGGCTGGCAAAAAATATGTTTTCCAACAAATGCTTTCTGGGAATGGCCTTGGGCATTCTTTTGGGAGCGGCTGGCGTAGGAAAGCTGCTTCTGACAACTCAGGTCGGAGGAATTATCAGTTCTGTGATTCAGATGATCACGGCTCCGGTGAGTGCGATTGTGCTTCTGATGGTGGGCTATGAACTGAATTTAAAGAGGGAACTTTTGGCCCCTGTGGCAAAAACCATACTTTTCCGTCTGGCGATCATGGGGATACTGCTGGGATTTAGCAATCTGATCATTTTCAATCTTTTTGCATTTGATAAGGAACTGGAAATTGCACTGATGGTACTGTATTCCCTTCCGGCACCCTTTATCATCCCGATTTTTTCTAATGTGGGAGAGGATGGAGAATATGTGGCCACTACCCTTTCTGTCCATACCCTTGTGACCGTTCTTCTGTTTGTGGGAATTGTAGCCTACAGTCTGGCATAAAA
This sequence comes from uncultured Lachnospiraceae bacterium, assembly GCA_902475025.1. Taxonomy (GTDB): domain Bacteria; phylum Bacillota; class Clostridia; order Lachnospirales; family Lachnospiraceae; genus Merdiplasma. Next base: position 12,813 of record CABRXX010000050.1, read on the forward strand.
CGGGATAAAAACCATCGCCAGAAAAGATTTGACAATATACACAATTTATGATATGATAAATAAAGTTTTGAGGGCGTCAGCTCTTGAAACGGAAAGCATCTGTAGCTCAGGGGATAGAGCAGCGGTTTCCGGTACCGCGTGTCGGGGGTTCGAATCCCTCCAGATGCGTTTTTTTGTATCATAAATCAATTGCAGACGGTTTTGCAGATTGGTTTTGGAAGGGCGGCAATGATTCAAAAATTTAAAGAAACGGGGGGAACTGCTGATGTTGGACGATTTTAGGGAGTGGCTGTCAGATAATCTGAGATATATTCTGTTAGGCCTGGCGGTAGTACTGATCGTAGTGATCGGTTTTTGTGTGGTACGGCTGGTGACCTCTTCTTCGGATGATAAAAAGCCAAAGGACAACCAGGCAGGCACAGAGCAGGTGACGGAAGCAGTTACGGAGGGCAGCCTTCAGAATGAGACAGCAGCGCCGGCGGCTGCCGATTTGGTGAAAGATGATACGGCGATTCTTACACTGATGAAGAGCTATTATGAGGCGGCAGCGGCCAAAGATACTGCTGCTCTGAAAAATATTTATGATCCGGCAGCCTGGAATGAGGCTGTGGAAAATGCCATCAAGAGCAATGTGATTGAGAGTTATCAGGATGTTTCCACCTATTCGAAAAAGGGACCGGTGGAAGGCTCCTATGTGGTGTACAATTATTATAAGGCAAAGGTTGCCAATATTGATACATTAGCACCCAGCCTTACAGGGATGTATGTGATTACAGATGCTTCCGGCAAACTGGTAATTTCCAAAAAGGATGCCACCCAGGAAGTATCCGACTATATTGATTCGGTGACAGCGGACGCAGATGTCCAGGCGCTGATGGCAGATGTGAACAGTCAGCTTCAGGAAGCGGTGGATAGCGATCCTAAACTGAAAGAGTTTTTGAACGCCAACAATGAAAGCAGCGATGGCACCGGAGAGGGAGTAGCAGACAGCGGAAGTGTTGAAGGAGAAATGGTTTCCACCACGGAGCTTCGTATCCGTCAGGAGCCCAACACCAGCTCTGCGATCATGGGAGTGGTGACTACAGGGGCAGCAGTGACAGTGCTTCAGGAAGTGGAGGACGGCTGGTGCCAGATCAGCTACAATGCAGGTTCTTATAATATTGAAGGATATGTAAAATCAGAGTATTTGACTGCCGCAGGCGCAACAAGCGGCAGCGGCGATGCAGGAACTGATACTGCGGAGACATCAGCCGGAGGAGAGAATGCAGGAGCGGCAGACACCGGGGCTGCAGGTACAACTGACGGAGGAGATGCAGGGGTATCAGACAATACGCAGATTTAAGAGAACTGCGGATCAATCAAAAAAATCAGGAGAAGGGGATGTTGCAAAATACCTCCGGTGGTACCCTTTCGGGTGATTTTTCTCCGAAAACGAACATGTTTTCCGGGAAAAACACACCGAAAATTCATCGGAATTCGTATTTTGCAGCATCCTCTTTTTATTGAACAGGAGGAATAGCCATGGAACAGGAAAAAGAAGGGGTGCGGCTTAATAAGTGGATCAGTGAAGCGGGGATCTGCTCCAGGCGGGAGGCGGATCGTCTGATTCAGGCAGGACGGGTTACGGTAGACGGCCGGAGAGCGGAGATGGGAACCCGGGTGCAGCGAGGACAGAGGGTACAGGTGGACGGTAAGGCAGCCAGCAGGGAAAAAGAGACGATCCTTCTGGCAGTGAATAAACCGGCAGGGGTGGTATGCACCACAGAAAAAAAATGGGGAGATTCTACTTTGGAGGAGCTGGTGAATTATCCCAAGAGGGTATTTTCTGTGGGCCGTTTGGACAAAGATTCCGAAGGATTGATTCTTATGACTAATCAGGGAGATCTTTTGAATAAAATCATGAAGGCGGGTAACTATCATGAAAAGGAGTATGTAGTCACTGTGGATAAGGCCATTACTCCGGCTTTTTTAAAGGGAATGGCAAAAGGAGTCCCGCTGAAGGAGTTAAACACGGTTACCAGACCCTGCAAAGTGGAAAAGGCGGGAGAAAATCGTTTCCGGATTGTGCTGACCCAGGGATTGAACCGACAGATCCGCCGGATGTGCCAGCATTTTGGGTATCGGGTGGTGCGTCTGGTTCGAGTGAGAATTATGAATATCCAGCTGGAAAAACTTCCGGTGGGACAATATCGCCATGTGAGCAGGCAGGAGCTGGCGGTGCTGCTGAAAAGTCTGGAAAGATCCCAAAATAATACAGAGCACCGCTATCAGGAGAAAGAACGATCGGGGAGAGAAGCGCAGTTTCGAAAAGAAGAGGCGAAGACCCTGGAGGATAGAAGAAAGCAGAGCGGTAAAAGCCAGAGTGAAAGAAAGCAGAATGCCAGAAGACAAAATAACAGAAAATAGGATGCAGAAAGCTGGAAAGGTAAAACAGGAGAAGGCAGGAGAATGATGGAAGCAGATAAGAAAAAAATTCAGCGGATGAAAGCGTTGGCGCAGAGATTGCGGGAAGCCGGGAAAGCCTACTATCAGGAAGATCGGGAGATCATGAGCAATCGGGAATACGATGCGCTTTATGATGAACTGGAAAAACTGGAAAGAGAGACAGGTATGGTGCTGGCAGGCAGTCCTACGGTTACGGTGGGTTATGAGGCTGTGGATGAGCTTCCAAAAGAACGTCATGAAAGTCCTATGCTTTCTTTGGATAAGACAAAGGAGGTGGAGACCCTGCGGGCCTTTGTAGGCAGCCAGCCTACGCTGATTTCCTGGAAACTGGACGGGCTGACGGTGGTACTTACGTATCAGGGAGGCAGTCTGGCAAAGGCAGTTACCAGAGGAAATGGTGAGATCGGAGAGGTGATCACCAACAATGCCAGGGTATTTCAAAATGTTCCTCTGACTATTCCCTACCAGGGGGAATTGATTCTTCGGGGGGAGGCGGTAATCTCATACCGGGATTTTGAGAAGATCAACGAGGAGATTGCAGATGCGGATGCCAGGTACAAGAACCCCAGAAACCTGTGCAGCGGTTCTGTGCGCCAGCTGAATAATGAGATTACGGCCAAGCGGAATGTGCGTTTCTTTGCCTTTGCTCTGGTGCGGGCAGAGGGCGTGGATTTTCATAATTCCAGAAAAGAGCAGTTTGCATGGCTGGAACACCAGGGGTTTGACGTGGTGGAGCATCGGATGACCACAGCGGGAGAACTAGATGAGACGATCCGGTATTTTTCGGAAAAGATTCAGCATTTTGAGATTCCCTCTGACGGGCTGGTGGCGCTTTATGATGACATTGCATACGGGCAGTCTCTGGGGCGGACGGCTAAATTTCCAAGAGATGCCTTTGCTTTTAAGTGGGAGGATGAGCTTCGGGAGACCCGGCTTTTGGAGATTGAGTGGAGCGCCTCCAGAACCGGACTGATCAATCCGGTGGCTATCTTTGAGCCGGTGGAGCTGGAGGGAACCACAGTGAGCAGGGCCAGCGTTCACAATTTAAGTATTATGAAAAATCTCAAGCTGGGTATCGGAGATAAAATTACGGTATACAAGGCCAATATGATCATTCCCCAGATCGAAGAGAATCTTACCTGCAGCGGCACCGTGGAGATCCCTGCCCACTGTCCGGTGTGTGCAGGAGAAACCATGGTGAAGAATACCAACGGAGTGGAGACATTGTACTGTACCAACCCGGACTGCCAGGCAAAGAAAATCAAAGCCTTTACTCTTTTTGTGAGTCGGGATGCTATGAATATAGAGGGACTTTCAGAGGCAACGTTGGAGAAGTTCATTGCAAAAGGCTTTATCCATACGTTTGCGGATATCTTCCATCTGGACAGCCATCGGGAGGAGATCGTGTCCATGGAGGGCTTTGGTGAGAAATCTTTCCAAAATCTTATGGACAGCATCGCGGCAGCGAGAAAAACCACCCTGCCAAGACTAATTTACAGCTTGGGGATTTCCAATATTGGAAGCGCCAATGCAAAGGTGATTTGTAAAGCGTTCGGGTATGATCTGAAGAAGATCCGCAGTGCTTCGGCGGAGGAGATGGCTCTGATTGATGGCATTGGCCCAGTGATTGCAGGAACCATTGCGGAGTATTTTCAGGAAGAAAAAAATCAGAAGGCGCTGGAGCTTTTGCTTTCAGAATTGGAGATTGAGATTCCGCAGATGCAGGAAAAGGATCAGAAATTTGCAGGAAAAGTGTTTGTGATCACTGGGAGCGTGGAGCATTTTGCTAATCGAAATGAGGTGAAAACAGTGATCGAGGAGATGGGAGGAAAAGTTACAGGCTCTGTCTCAGCTAAGACAGATTATCTGATCAACAATGACGCAGCCTCCGCTTCTTCAAAGAATAAAAAGGCAAAAGAACTGGGAATTCCCATTATCACGGAAGCAGAGTTCCTTTCAATGCTGGAAGCACAATAGAGGGAAGCAGGCAACCTATAGCAAAAAGAAATCAATCAGAATAGACAGATAGAAGGGGTATGATATGGAGATAGATTCAATTTTGGCGTATTACGACGTTCAGAGGGATAAAAAGGATCAGTCGGTGATTGTGGAGATGCTTAAAGAACTCCAGGAGGCCAACGGCTTTCTTACGGATGAGCTGAAGGAGCGGGCTGCTAAGACAGCCGGCGTTTCCCTGTCGTTTATTAACCTGCTGATCAAAACCTATCCAAGCTTGAAGGCGGCAGCGTATCATCATGTGATCACGGTGTGTTCCGGAGAACGGTGTGGCAAAAAGTGCGGAGGAGAGATTGCAGCTCTGGTACGAAAGGAGCTGCAGGTGGGAAAGGATGGAATATCCAAAGATGGAAGCTGCCTGGTGAAAACACAAAATTGTTTGAAACAGTGCCGGACTTCTCCCAATTTTATGATGGATGGTGTCCTTTATTCCAGTGTCCGGCCAGAGCAGGTGAAGGAGCTTTTAAAAAAGGTACGGAAGGGTTGAAAGAGGAGAGACTGGGGCAGGAGTTGTCGGAATAGGGCGCTTTATAAAATTCAGGAATAGACGTTTGAACGGAATAGAGAAGATTCAAATTTCGGGGCTGCCGCAACAGATGGATTAAGATGTTCCCGCCTAAGTGACAAGTTTTTATTTCACCTGTCTGCCTGGGAGGGAGCATGTTCGTATCTGCTGTGACAGCTCCGTTGATTTCAAAAAATTTAAAAAATAGTATTATTTTTTATTCTGCTCCACTTCCATCATCTTCATGGCACGAACCCGCAAGGGAAGGCCGAACAGATTGATGAATCCGGAGGCATCGTGGTGGTCATAGAGATCGCCAGTGGTGAAGGAGGCCAGGGACTCATTGTACAGGGAGTAGGGGGAAGTGGTTCCGGCTTTGATGATGTTGCCCTTGTACAGCTTGAATTTCACCTCTCCGGTAACATACTGTTGAGTTACCTCCACAAAAGCCTGGATAGCTTCCCGCAGGGGAGTGAACCATTTTCCTTCATATACGATCTGGGCAAACTGGCTGCCCAGTTTTTTCTTTGTCTCCATGGTGTCGCGATCCAGAATCAGTTCTTCCAACTGATCATGAGCTTCCATCAGGATGGTTCCTCCGGGTGTCTCATAAACGCCCCGGCTCTTCATGCCTACCACACGGTTTTCTACGATATCTACAATGCCGATGCCGTGTTTTCCTCCAAGGGCATTCAGCTCTGTGATGATCTCAGAAACCTTCATAGCCTTTCCGTTCAGAGTTTTGGGAATACCGGATTCAAAAGTCATGGTCACATATTCTCCCTCCTCAGGAGCCTGCTCCGGAGTCACACCCATTACCAGCATATGATTGTAATCCGGCTCATTGGCTGGATTTTCCAGCTCAAGACCCTCGTGGCTGATGTGCCATAAGTTTCGATCCCGGCTGTAGCTGTGGCTATGGTCAAAAGGAAGGTCGATACCGTGAGCCTTACAGAAAGCGATCTCGTCGTCACGGGACTGCATGGTCCACACATCAGTCATCCGCCAGGGGGCAATGATTTTCAAATCTGGAGCCAGAGCATGGATAGCCAGTTCAAAGCGGATCTGGTCGTTTCCTTTTCCGGTAGCGCCGTGGCAGATGGTGGTGGCACCTTCTTTTCTGGCGATCTCCACCAGGCGTTTGGCGATTACTGGGCGGGCCATGGAAGTGCCCAGCAGATATTTGTGTTCATACACAGCTCCTGCCTTTACACAGGGCATAATGAAATCATCGCAGAATTCGTCTACAATGTCCTCGATATATAATTTGGAGGCTCCGGACAATTTTGCTCTCTCATCCAGACCTTCCAGTTCATTGCCCTGTCCGCAGTTGACGCAGCAGCAGATG
>CABRXX010000051.1:0-19083 GCA_902475025.1 uncultured Lachnospiraceae bacterium
CACCAGAAGATAACCTCCCTGCTGGAATTTTTCCACATCCAGGGTTCCCTCCAGTACCCGCAGCCTTTCCAGAAGTCCCGGATCATAGCTGTAAGTGTTTCCTGTGATCATCCGGTCTGTAAAGCTATCCTGAAGCTCCCGCTCAAATACCTCATCTGTCCTGCGCAGCAGATTCCTGTCATAAAACTGACGATACCTCTCCAGGGCCTTATCGCTCAGTTGAATCCGGTTGCCGGCATTGACGCACCACATCTCATTTCTGGTAATAATACCCGGCTGCCGATCCATCCATTCGCTGTAAGCAGGATCCACAGCCCATTCCCCGGTAGTTCTCATGGCGGTATAGTTCACCGATCCTATGGTGATATCCCCCACCAGCCGGTCCTCCAGATACGTGTCCAGCCGAAAACTCTTTACCCCAGTAAACACCATGCAAAGCAGCACCAGACTTAGAGACAGGGAAAGAATCACCAGAAAGGTTTTCTTCCGGTTCCTCCCCAGATTGGACAACGCCATCCGGTACACCCTGGCGCCTTTTTCTGACTTCTTTCCCCGCTTTCTCTTTACGCTCCCCTCACTGTAGCGCACCGCTTCCACCGCAGATACGCTTCCTGCAATCCTTCCCGGCTTTCCGCAGCTGATGAGTACTGTAAGCAGCGAAAACGCCACCGCAAACACGGCGGTCACAGGATGGAAGTGCAAAGAAATCTCCATATCCTGATAATTCAGAAAGGACATGGCAAAGGGAAAGACCACCTTACTCAATCCATAGCCTGCCAGAAGCCCAAGAGGGATACCTGCCAGGGCGAGAGCCAGAGCCTGTCGGCGCACCAGGCGCCGTATCTGTCCCTTGGTGGTTCCAATGGTTTTTAACAGCCCATAAAACCGGATGTCTGTGAGCACAGAGATCTGGAAAATATTGTAGATGATCAGGTATCCGGTAAGGATCACCACCAGCAGCGCCCCCACAAGAACCAGAAGCGTCAGAGGATCTGCCTGCTCGGACCGGTTCTCCATATAAGCCCAGTTTACCCCATAGTCCACTTCCACCGAAGGCTCATAGCCTGCGTCTGTGATGATGGAGCGCACCGTCTCCTCTATATTCCTGGCATTTTTAAAGTATAAACCCGGATTGTACAGCCCCTGTCCCGCCTCCGAAGGATTCTCCTCTTTCCAGGCCATAAAGTCTGCGTCTGTCCGGTTCCCCTTTAACTGGTTCCAGTAGCTTTCGGACACATAAATCTGGGAAGCATGACTGATTCGGTCTCCCTCATACCATCCGCTGATGGTGAAGGTATCCTGCAGAAGCTCCCCCATAAAGTAGAATTCCAAAGTCACCTGCTGCCCCACCTGAGCCGGAATCTTCAGTTCCTCCAGCACCAGAGTGTCCAGAAGCACCTCATCTTCCTGTTCTGGGTACGTTCCCTCTGCGATCTCTATAAAACTGTTTTCCAGCTCCTCTTCCATCCCTGCGTATCGCAGCTCCCCGCTGCGCTTATAGAGATTCTGCACGCGACCGATCAAAATATTCCAGGAATAGTCCACCACCCTGGGATCCTTTACCACAGCCTCCATCTGTTCTTTGGTGACTGACTTTAATCCTGCGTGAAAGCTGCCTCCCACCTCCCGCATAGTGGATTCCTGTGCCACCTGAGTCATACCCATGCCAAGCGAGGCAATGATGGTAAACAGCATACAGGTAAGGGCAATGGCGGTCACTGCAAACAGATTCCGCATTTTATTGTTTTTCAGGCTTCTGCCGGAGAGCTTCCGAACCACCTGTCCGTTATTATTCTTCATTCCCAGCCCTCCTTACCGCTCTGCGATCTTTCCGTCCTCAATGCGGACAACCCGGTCACTGAGCTGGGCGATGGCGTCATTGTGCGTGATCATCACAATGGTCTGATGAAACTGCTCTCCAGTCATCTTCAGCAGTCCCAGTACCTCCTGGGAAGTCTTAGAATCCAGATTCCCCGTAGGCTCATCCGCCAGAATAATCGCCGGCTTGGATGCCAGCGCCCTGGCAATCGCCACCCTCTGCTGCTGACCTCCGGAAAGCTGATTTGGCAGACTGTTTCTCTTCTCCATGATTCCCAGAAGCCCCATGATCTCCCGAATAAATTTTTTGTCCGCCCGCTTTCCGTCCAGCTCCAAAGGCAGCACAATGTTCTCATACACATTTAGGATGGGCACCAGATTGTAATTCTGGAACACAAAACCGATATTCCGTCTGCGGAAAATGGTCAGTTCCGTCTCCTTGAGCTGAAAGAGCTCCTTTCCCGCCACGGTCACACTGCCGGAGGTAGCATAATCCAGACCGCCAAGCATGTGCAGCAGCGTGCTCTTGCCGGAACCGGAGGTGCCTACCACGGTGACAAACTCCCCCTCCTCCACAGACAGATTTACCCCGTCCAGAGCCTTTACCTGATTCTCCCTGGAACCATAATATTTTTTTAGATCAACTGTTTTCAAAATCTCCATTGCAGCGGAAACCTCCCTTCTTTATGATGACAGCATAGCAGATAAATCTGACAGTATCCTGACAGCAGCAAAAAAAAATATGACAAAGCTGTCATATTTAACGGATTGCATCCGCGTACAAAGAACCGTTCCTGCTGTGCCTTGTACACGACTCCCTCCATGCTCTTTGCCAGATTTTCTGTCTCGCCTCCCGCACAGAAATGCTATGCGTTCATCAGATACACCGAAAAGCAGCTTCCCTTTCCAGGGCGGGAGGATACCGTAATATATCCCTTTTCCTTATTTAAGATCAGCTGTGCCAGGTACAGCCCCAGTCCGTTTCCTTCCTTCTGATCCGCCTGGGAGCAGCGGTAAAAACGTTTAAAAATATTGTTCCACTCCGAAGATGGAATCCCGGGCCCCTGATCCTGAATCTCAATTCGGGTATACAGCTCCAGCGGCTGTATACGAAGGGTAATCCTGCTTCCTTTTGGCGCATATTTGATCCCGTTGTCCAGAATATTTCCCAGAGCCTCCACGGTCCACTTGGGATTGTGGTACAGCTTTCTGTCTGAAAAAGGCTCCACAACCAGATCAATCTCCCGCTCCTCCGCCTGCGCGTACACTGCCGACACCGCAGCTCTCAAGGTCTCTTTGATCCAGGCAGGCCCGCAGGCAAAGGAGAGGATTCCCTGTTCCAGCCGGGACGCTTTCAGCATAGACTTCATCAGCCACTGCATTTTCTGCGCCTGTCTCCTGGTCTCATGAAGGAACTCTGTGCGGCGCTGCCCTTCCGGCTCCGTCTCCAGAAGTTCTGTGTACATCACCACATTGGCCAGGGGAGTCTTTAACTGGTGTGACAGATCGGAGAGCAGTGCGGACACCTGATTCCGGTCTCCCTCCGCCTGGCTTTTGCTTTGCATCGCCTGACTGAGCAGCCGGTCAAGCTGACTCTCCAGCTTGGACTCCCTGGTCTCCATCAGTCCCCCTGTATATCTCTTCTTTTTTTGTTCATCTGCTCTTAAGAGCTCTTCCCCCCCTTCTGCGACTTCCCTTCTTCGCCCCTCTTCAAACCGTCTCTGGTACTCCTCCAGAATTCTCTCCAGTTTTCTCACCTGACTGCGGTAATTCCATATCATCCCAAGCCCCGCAGCCAGACTTGCGCTGCCCAGGCAAATGCTCAGAATACTCACCCAATTCTCCATCTGCTTTTTTACTCCTCCCACAGATACCCCATTCCATGAACCGTCTTAATATACCGGGGATGAGCTGGATCCTCCTCCACCTTCAGCCGCAGTCGGCGGATGCTGGCTGTAAGAGTATTTTCCTCCACAAAGTCTCCATCCCAAACCCGTTCCAACAGCTGCTCCTTTAAAAGCACCTGATTTTTGTTTTCCAGAAAATAATTCAAAAGTTTATATTCCACCCGGCTTAATTCCAGCTCTGCGCCGTCCTTCCATACCTTTCTGTCCTTTTCTGAAAGGCGGATATCCCCGGAAGATAAATATACGCTCCCTTCCTCCTGCCTGCTGAAGCGCCGAAGCAGAGCCCGGATCCTGGCCTTTAAAACAGCCAAAGAAAAGGGCTTGGCCACATAGTCATCCACGCCCTCCTCCAGACAGATCACCTGATCCATCTCCATATCTCTTGCCGTAACCATCAGTACCGGAACCTGGCTTACAGATTTTAACCAACGGCAAAGCTCCAACCCATCTCCATCCGGCAGATTCCAGTCCAGAAGCAGAAGATCCGGCAGCTCCCGTTCCAGAGCTCTCCTGCCCCAGGCGACGCTGCCAAAGCACTGTACCTCAAAGCCCTCCTGCTCCAGAGTGTAGCGCATCCCTCTGGCCAGGGCCTCATCATCCTCCACGATATACAATTTCATCTGCAAACGCCTCCCATCTGCACCCGGATTCCTGACATCATCCGATCAGTTTCCTCCCCTGCTTCCAAGATCAAAAGACCTGTGAATAAAAAAGCAGGTCTTCTTTCAGGAAAATACCTGATCCCACAGCTTCATCAGCTCCCGGATATCCTCCTCCCTGGTTCCCCAGCTTGTGGCAAACCGGACAACCGTATGGGTATCGTCATATTTCTCCCAGAAGCTGAAGGATACTTCCTTTTTCAGTTCCTCCATCTTGCTATTTTCCAAAATTACAAACTGCTGATTTGTGGGGGAAGGAATGAAAAACTTTGCCCCCCGTTTCTTAAGCTCTGCCTTTAAAAGTTCCGCCATATCAATGGCATGGCGGCTGATGGTAAAGTACAGATCTTCTGTAAAAAGAGTGTCGAACTGCACGCCCAGCACCCTTCCCTTGGCCAGAAGCGCGCCATGGCGCTTAACTTCCGTAAGAAAATACCTGGGCATATTGTTCTTAGTAAATACCACTGCTTCTCCGCAGAGGGCTCCCACCTTGGTTCCTCCTATGTAAAACACATCGCAGAGCCTTGCAATCTCAGGCAAAGTCATATCCGTAGCCCGGCTCATCAGGCCGTAGCCCAATCTGGCTCCATCCAAATACAGGGGAATCTGATAGCTGCGGCAAACGCCGGCAATCTCTGCCAGCTCCTGCCTGGTATATAAAGTACCGTACTCTGTGGGGTGGGAAAGATACACCATCCCCGGCATCACCATATGCTCATGACTCTCATCCTGCCAGTAAAGCTCCAGATAATCCTGCAGTTCCTGAGCTTTCATTTTTCCCTGATGGCCTGGGATGGCCAGCACCTTATGGCCGCAGGCCTCAATCGCCCCTGCCTCATGGGCATTGATGTGGCCGGTGACCGCAGAAATCACGCCCTCATAGGGCTTCAGTAAAGAATCGATCACTACTGCGTTGGTTTGGGTGCCTCCCACAAGGAAAAAAATCTGTGCCTCCGGGCACTCACAGGCAGCGCGGATCTTCTCCTTTGCCGCAGTACAGTAGGCATCCTCCCCGTAGCCCGGCTGAGGCTCTCGATTGGTTTCTGCCAGTCGCTGCAGAATCTTTTCATGAGCTCCCTGGTTGTAATCGCATTCAAATGACAACATCTTTTTTCTCCCTTTCTTTTTTATGAAAAGCCCTGATGGAAAAACCCAACTGTCAAATTGCACAAAAAGGCTGCACTCGCTCCGATGCACCAAACATTCCAATGAGCTTTTTCAAACCAAAATCGTGTTCAGGAAACTGATCCACTTCTTTTCTCTGGATGTTTCCCACATTCCTCCTACATCTCCGGCACCGGAGTGGGACGGCTGCTGTCCCAGGCCTGGGACACATCGAACAGATCGGAGAGCATCTCCGGATTGTAGTACATCCGGTAACCATCCAGATTCCGACGTCCCTGGCGCATATAGGTATCTCCGAACTGCACCCAGTACTGGCTGCTGTCCACATTGCAGAAGATATCAAAGCCCTGATTCTTAAAATAATTAAAAAACTGATTGTCTGCAGTGTAGGGCTGCCAGTCTCCGATATCTGCTCCAAAGGCAAAAATCAGCACATCTGTAGGCCCTACCACCGTGGCCACATTGTTCAGCCACCGCTCCGTATCCTGCACCGTAGCATCGTAGCCGTAGCCCAGAGGATTGATATGCCCCCAGGTATGGCTGGCAAACTCCCAGCCGTCCGCCTTCATAGCCTCCGCCACCTCCTTGGCGGCTGCTACCTCTGCATCCCAGTCAAAATCCGGATTCTCATCCAGAAACTTCTGCTGATACTCTGTTACCCTGCCGGCTTCTTTTGTCCGGTACACCTCATCTGTCCGATACCCCAAAACTCCCTCATAGCCTGTGAGGGCCAGAATTCCTTTGTGTCCATGATAGGAAAAATCCGGGTGTTCATCCACAAAGGTATCAATCAGAGGCACCATATCATAGTCTCCCACGGAAACGTTTCCGTCATCCTCAATGTAAGTATTCTTCACATCTCCGTTTTCATCCACAATCAGCTTCTGAGCAAACCCATCACCGTCCATATAGTGATAATAGCTCACATCGTCCTGAGACAATACAAAGGGCTTCTTCCCCGGCGGAAGCAAAAGCTCTTTTCTGGTGACTGTCCCGTCATCATGAATCTCACACATATCGTGCAAGCTCACCATCACATATCCTTTGTCATACATCTGCTGAATAATACTGTTAAACTCCGAGATGGTGGTCATTACCTGATTGTAGCCTCCCTCCTTGCTGTCCCCGTCAAAGGCCTTGGAGGTATCCCGGATCATAGTATGGAAAAACACATGAGTCACCTGATCCAGCGGATAGGAGGTACAGGAGGCTTTGGTCTGCTCATAACCGGCTACCGCATTCTGCATCTCTGTGTTGGAGCCATATTCCGCAGAAGTCTTCAAAAGCTCTATAGCCCCATCATAATCATACTGGGCTGCCATCCGATCTGCCTGGGCAATCAGCTCGCTGCCCGAAGAAGCGCTCTCACCGCCTGCACTGGCCGGCACTGACTCTCCCGGTATGCTTCCATTCTCTCCCTGGGAACTTCCGGCAACCGGCTGTCCCTCTCCCTGGTCTCCTCCGGCTGCTGCGCTCTGCTGATTGGTCTGCGCCACCTTGGCAGTCCGGCTTTTATGCTCACCAAACACCAGCTCCTTCACCAGCACCACAGTCAATATTAAAAGGATCACGCTCAGAAGCACAATCACACATTTCATCACCAATTCATTTTTCCTTCGCCTCGCCCTCATCTGCTGAAGGCGCTGACTTCTCTCATCCATATTTTCCCCTTTTCTGCCGCACCCTGCGGCTGCTCTCGCCACATCCACTGGATCTAAATCCTTTGACGGGCGGCGCATACTTTGTCTTATCAATTCAGTTCCAAAGGAACGGCTCATACTCCGGCCTCATGAATTTCCAGATCAGAGAGCAGAGTATATTCTTCCTTATAAATTCCCACTCAGATGGGCGGCACGTACTCCGGTCGCATGGGATCCCAGGCCTTGCTTACATCAAACAGATCGGAAAGCATCTCCGGATTGTAGTACATCCGGTAGCCGTCCACATTTCTCCTGGCCTGACGGTAATAATCATCCCTCCGCTGGATCCAGCAGACTGCAGAATCCACGCCGCAAAAATAGTTGAAACCCATGTCCTTTAAATACTCAAACCGCTGGCCGGAATAATCCTCCACACCTCCAATATCTCCCCCAAAGGCAAAAATCAGGGTGTCCGTCTCTCCGATAAGGGGCTCTACCCGTTCCTCCCACTTATCCGTATCTGCCTTAAATTGTTCAAAGGTAGTGGCTCCTTCGCCCAGGCCCACATGCCCCCAGGTATGGCTGGCAAACAGCCATCCGTCTTTTTTCAGTGCCTCCGCCACCCGGGCAGCTTCCTTACACTCCTGCTCAAAATCCGCCTCATCAAAATCCGGATGCTCCTGGAAGAACATCTCCTGATACGTAGTGAGATCTTCTCTGGTCTTATAGCAGATATCTGTGCGGTAGCCTAAAATCCCATCGTAGCCGGTAAGGGCAATGTAGCCCTTGGCCCCCCGGTAGGAGAAATCCGGATGCTGATCCACAAAGGTATCAATCAGAGGAATCATATCGTAATCCCCCACAGACACTGTTCCGTCATCCTCAATGTATTCGTTCTTTACATCCCCATTTTCATCAATAATCAGTCGGGAGGCAAAGCCGTCCCCGTCCATATAATGATAGTAGGATACGTCATCCTGAGACAGCACAAAGGGAATCTTTCCCTCCGGAAGCAGAATTTTCCCCTTCTCATACCTTACTGTGCCGTCCTCCTGTTTTACGACAGGAGCCATATCTTCCAGAGTTACCATCACATAACCCTTCTGATACATCTGCTCAATGATACTGTTAAACTCATGAATCGTCACCATATACTGGTTGTAACCCGCCTCATACTGATCTCCGTCAAAGGCCTTAGCCGCATCCTTAATCAGGGTATGGAAGAAAATGTGAGTCACCTGATCCGCTGAATACTCCACACAGGAATCTTTTGCAGCCTGGTAGCCTGCCACTGCCTCCTGCATTTTGAAGTCCTCCTGATAAGAGGCACAATTTTTCAAAAGCTCCATGGCCTTATCATAATCATACATAGCCGCCAGACGATCCGCCTGGGCAATCAGTTCCTCCGCCGTCTGCCCCGGCGCCCGAATCCCCGGCAGCACTCCCAGAAGCTCATTTTTCAATTTCACAGAGGTGGACGTCTCCACCACAGTCTGAGCGGAAGTCTGACTGTTTTCTTTCTCCTGCCCCTGCCAAACGGTATTTCCATCTGCTCCAGCCTTATCGCTGCTTCCATTTTCCTCTGTTCCGTCTGCGCTGCCTTCCTCCGTCTCTTCTCCAGTCTGTGATTTACCGTCCTGACCAGCAGTCCCATTGCCGCTTTCCTCTCCGGTTCCTCCCAGGCCTTCCTCCTGCTTTTCTGTCATAAATTTTTTCCTGGGTTTGTTCTCCCCCTCTGAAAGACGGGCCAGTTCCCCTTTTTCGTAGGTGTGGGTGTCGTAATACTGTTCCCAAATCAACGCTCCCACCAGGCATACGCACAAAAGCATCAGTATCCCGTAAAGCTGCCTGCTGCTCACCAGATATCTTTTTTTTGACCGCCTGGCCGGCCGTTTTCTCACAGCTTTTCCAGGTTCCCTTCCCGGCTGTCCCGGATCCTTCTCCATAGATCTTCCCCCACATCTTCTTTTATGATCGCTCTGCTGTTTTCACCCGGGCTGCTGCTTCTTCCACTTCCCGATACATAAAAATGTATTCCGTTTTTCCTTCCCTCTGCTTTGTCTCCGCCCGCTCTTTACAGCACTATTTTCAGTATATTTCTCCTGTTCTTCTTTGTCAACCAAACCCATTGGAATTTCCACTTGAATTCAATTTTTCCCATTGCTATAATGAGTATAGTGCCGCCAGGCAGGAAAGGAGCTTTTTATGAAATGGCAGGATAAACCCTATCATTCCATTGATTACGAACTGAAAAAACGTTTTGGTGAAAAAGTATACCGCTTATCCCTCAACGGAGGCATGACCTGTCCCAACCGGGACGGTACCGTAGGATACGGCGGCTGCATCTTCTGCAGCGCTGGAGGCTCCGGGGATTTCGCCGGAAATGCCTGCGAAAGTATCCGGGAACAAATCCGTCAGCAAAAGCTGCTCCTTAAAAATAAACGCCCCGTTGAAAAATACATCGCCTACTTTCAGGCTTATACCAATACCTATGCCCCAGTTCCCTATCTGGAAAAAATTTTTACAGAAGCAATGGAGGAACCGGAGATCGCCGCTCTCTCCATTGCCACCAGACCGGACTGTCTGGGAGATGAGGTGCTCACTCTTCTGGAACAGCTAAACCGAAAAAAGCCTGTGTGGGTGGAACTGGGGCTCCAGACGATTCATGAAAAAACCGCTGACTTTATCCGCCGCGGCTATCCTCTCTCCTGTTTTGAGACTGCGGTAAAGGGTCTCCGCTCCAGAGGACTGGAAGTGATCGTCCACACCATCCTTGGCCTTCCCGGAGAGGGCGAAAAAGAAATCCTCCAGACCATGGACTATCTGAACCATCAGGATATCCAGGGCATCAAACTGCAGCTGCTTCATATTCTGAAGCATACCGATCTGGCCGGGTATTACGAAGCCCATCCCTTCCCTGTGTTCACCATGGATTCGTACATTACCCTTCTGATCCGCTGTCTGGAAGTGCTGTCCCCGGATATCACCATCCACAGACTCACTGGAGACGGCCCCAAAGAACTGCTGATTGCTCCTCTCTGGAGCAGCCGCAAGCGAACGGTATTAAATACCCTGCATCGGGAAATGCATCTTCAAAATACCTGGCAGGGAAAATGCTACACCCCTTGACCCAATCTGTCCAAAGAAAGGAGTTCTCTCATGGCTGATCCTCATACATTGTACAAACTGATCATCTTATATATGCTGAAAAAAATTGATTTCTCCCTGACAAATTCCCAGATCTCTGATTTTATTCTGGAACAGGGCTATACCAGCTACTTTACCCTCCAGTCTGTACTGTCAGAGCTTACGGAATCCGGTCTGATTCACCAGGAGACGATTCTCAACAGCTCCTACTACACCATCACTCCGGAGGGTGAGGAGACACTGAGCTTCTTTGAAAACAATATCTCCGCCTCCATCCGGGAGGATATCGATCGTTACTTAAAGGCGAACAAGCTTCAGCTGCGGGATGAAGTGTCTGTGGTCGCAGATTATTATAGAAACACAGGAGGAGAAGTCTCCGTCCGGTGCCGGGTAAAAGAAAAACAGGGAGATCTGATCGACCTGACGCTCACCGTTCCGGATGAAGAACAGGCCAAGGCCATCTGCAAACAGTGGCAGAAGAAATGCCAGCATGTGTATGAATATCTGATGAAAGAATTGCTGCAGTGAATATTCGCAGCCGTTCTGCAGAATATCCTTAAAACAGCTTTTGAAAATGGAGCAGCCATACACCATAAAGTGCATGACTGCTCCATTTTCCGGTCTTTCCGCCCCTCGACCATAGGATATCCTCAATTCTTATCGCCACTTCTCTCTTCATACTCCCGGATCAAGGCTTCCAGCTTCGGATCTCCTGCCAGAAATCCCTCCCCGTCCAAACCGGCCGGATCTCTCAGACTGCTAAGCAGCGCCGGAAGCATAATGGTAAAAACCCCGGGATGATCTCCAGTCTCCTGCCCGAAATCAGAGGCCTTCATTCTCTGATACAGCGGAAAATCTGCCAAACGGTAAGGGCTGGCCATACTGTCAAGCATCTTCTCCAGATAAAGATACGTATCCTCCCGGTCTTTCCGGTAAAGCGCATCCTCATAGCAGGACTCATACTTTCCATACTCCCAAAGGCCAAACTGTTCCACCAGCACTCCTGCCTTTTCCATACACAGGCGGGCGTTTTCTGCATCCTTTTCCCTGTAAAAATAGTGCTGCAGAAAACTTAAGGCATTCAACACCTCGCTCAGTGACTGGTACAGCTTTTCCTCCATCAGCGCAATGGCCTCTCCATAATTCTCCCTTCGTCCCGCCAGCGTGGCTTTCATCTGTCTCTCATCCGGCACCGCCTTTGGCATCTCCTCCACAATCTCCTGGGCCTTGTCATACTCCTTCCGATCCAGATATTTATAAAACAGCATTTGATCCACCCCACTGCGAATTTGCTGGTCTCCCAGCAGGGCAGCCTGCCGGTATATCTCCTCTATCCGGCCTGCATACTTTTCTTTTTCTTCCTCCGCTTTGCCCACGCAAAACAACGACATGGAGCCGTCCAGCAGCGTGGCTGTCTGATACCACAAAGAAGCGCAGGTGGGATACTGACGAAGCTTCTCCAGCGCCTCCTCATACCCTGCTTCAAAGCCCTGCTCCATGATCAGCTCCATCACTTTATTTCCAAAGGAGCTGATCTCCTGAGGCGACAGCTCCTGTTCAAAAGAAAACAGGCTGTTTAAATCCATCCTCAGCAGTCTGGCCACTGCCGGCAGCAGCGCCGCATCCGGATAGCTGATCCCCTTTTCCCACTTGTGCACTGCCGGAGCCGTCACCCCCAGCTGATCTGCCATCTGCTCCTGGGTCAGATTCAATTCCTTTCTGCGTGTTCTGATGGTCTCTCCTAGTTTCATCTGCCCTATCTCCTTTCTTTTCCCTGTACCGGGACTGCCCTTCTCTGACAATGGCAATGTCCCCATCCCGATTCAGGAGACACCTGATTTGTACATGGATCCTGAAAAGATTATAACAGAACGGCTGGGGATACGCTATTGACTGCATGTTTTATTTTCCCCAGGTCATTTTAACCCTGAGTTAAATTCTCATACCATCTTTCCAGCCTCCTGCGGCTGTTTAAAATAAAATCCAGCCATTCTTCAGAATAAATCAAATTAAAAAGATTCTCACATACAAAAACCCGCACAGGGGTCTGTGCGGGTTCCTCTTTGGAATTATATCGTATTTGAAATCATTAATAGAACTGGTGGTCTCCTAACTGAGTTCCTGTTCCACTGCCTGCGTTAAAATACAGGGCATCACCTACCGGTGTCTCTCCGTTCAAAGCTGCAGCTGCAGCGTCATAGCAGGCGCTGGGGACGCCGTTTGCCAATGCGCTGTCTAAAGCACCGGAGGAAGCCGGTGTAAACTGACCGCTCTGATAAATCACATCACTCACGGTATCCGGAAACGCTTCATCCTCCACGCGATTCATCACTACAGAACCAACCGCTACCATACCGTCGTAACTCTGATTTCCTGCCTCACAGTAGATCAGCGCTGCCATCAGATCCAGATCCTCACTGGAAGCAGCAGCATTCTCTGCCTCTGCCTCAGTGGCAGTCTCTTCACTGTAAACTTCCTCTGCTTCGTCCTCAGAATAATTGGCCGCCTCATCGTCTACGATCTCTTCTGCATCATCCACGATCTCAACGTCCTCTACATCCTCAACGTCCTCCACATCGTCAGCAATCACATCATCATCGGAACCATCACTGTTGTCGGAGGAATTATCGTCTGTCACAGTATCATCTGTGGTGTCATCCGTCCAGCCATCATCTGTGCTGTCATCTGTCCACCCATCATCTGTGGTATCATCTGATCCATCGTCCGTCCAGCCATCATCTGTACTTCCGTCATCCTCTGTATCCGGTTCTGTCGTATTGTCACTGGAGCCGGAGTTATCGCTGTTTCCACTGTTCCCTGCATTAGGATCTGTCCAGCTGTCATCACCGGAGCCGCTGTTTCCTGCATTGGGATCTGTCCAGCTGTCATCACTTCCGCTGTTATCACTCCAGTCATTCTCTTCTTCATAAGAGGGAGCCTCTGTCTCCTCCTGGTAAACTTCTTCGCTGTCCTCTTCTGTATCCTTCAACTCGTCCAGCGTAGCTGCGATATCTACCAGCAATACATCTGTCGTATCATCCTCAGAGACGTAAGCAACCTGCCCCTCTTCTCCAAACTTAATCTTGATCCAATGCCCCTGGTCTTCTTCCACTTCAAACTTCTCTCCTGCCATGGCAGTATGGATAATGTCTGCATTGGGATCCGGAGCTGCAAATACATACACATCATCCCAGGATGCTTCAACCCCGGGAACTCCGTAGTAATCTGCCAAGCCCTTTGCCTCTGTACCAAAAGTCAGATATTCATTCTTAATATAGCCATTCAGATTGCCGGACTGAACTTCGCTCCAAACCTCATCTTTATGCAAAACCTCTACCAGTCCGCCATTATAAAGACATCCGATAATCTCACCGTCAGCAGCCTCTCTGATGTTCACACCAGTGGTTACCTTGTCGTCATTTACCATGGCCAATCTGCTCCACATCTCGTCTGTGCCGTTTTCCATGTCAATGCCGAAAGCCTTCTCATAAGAAGCAGCCATCGCTGAAGTCCCCATTGCCAATCCTGCCATCATGGCTGTGGCTGTACAGATCATCAGTCGCTTTTTATTCATCATTGCTTAATTACCTCCCCGCAGAAATCCTGTACCCCGTCACAGGTTCCGCAATGTCTGTCGAAATTTGTTACAAACTTATTAAATCATGTTACAGGCTCATTCTAATTCATCTGCCTGCATTTGTCAAGTAAATTTTTCCTAAGCCTTAAGAATCCCTTAAGAATCAGGCATTTTCCCACACCCTAATCTCAACTGCGCTGTCTTCTTGCTTCATACATTAACACTGCAGCTGCCACCGCCGCATTCAGGGATTCTACCTGTCCGCTCATGGGGATCCGGATATAGCAGTCTGCCAGATCCGCTGTCTCTTTCGTCAGTCCCTGGCTCTCATTTCCTATTAAAAAAGCGCTGGGCTTCCCATAATTTTCCTGGTCGTAGGTATTTTTCCCCTGCAGGTGCGCCGCATACAGAGAAATCCCC
This sequence comes from uncultured Lachnospiraceae bacterium, assembly GCA_902475025.1. Classification (GTDB taxonomy): domain Bacteria; phylum Bacillota; class Clostridia; order Lachnospirales; family Lachnospiraceae; genus Merdiplasma. The sequence continues at coordinate 14,294 of CABRXX010000051.1, forward strand.
TGCTGCTGCCACTGGCGTAAGGCGCCCCGCAGATCGTCCGTATAGTAAAAGGGCATCCGGTAAACAGAACCCATGGTGGAACGGATCACCTTAGGGTTATACAGATCCACGCAGTTTCCGCTAAGAAGGATTCCAGTCACTCCTGCTCCCTCCGCAGTGCGGAAAATCGTTCCCAAATTTCCAGGATCCTGAAGATTCTCCAGAGCCAGGCAAAAAGGTGTTCCTCCCCTGGCAAGCTCCGAAAATTCATAATGGAACTGCCGAACCACGCAGAGGACGCCCTGAGGCGTCTTGGTGTCAGATACGGCCTCAAATACGGAGTCTGACACCACCTCGTATTCGCAGTGCTCCAGCTCTCTGCGATGATCTGCATTATTATAGAAAGAACTGGATACATATACTTTCTGCAGCCGCTCCTTGGGCGCCTCCCGGAACATCTTGATTCCCTCCACCAGGAAAACATCCTGTTTGTTCCGCTCTCTCGCCTTTTTCTTCAGCTGGATCAAATTTTTAATCTGACTGTTGGTTGAACTGGTAATCATGAAACTCCCCTATATGCTCAGAGCCTTGCTGACCCGCAGCATGTACTCCGGCAAGCTCTTCTGCATGGCCAGCGCCTCATTGATATCAAAATCTACATACTCCCCATTCTGATAGCCCACTACCCGGTTGGACTTGCCCTCCGCCAGCAGATCGGCTGCATAGGCGCCCATCATGGAAGCATATACCCTATCCTTGCAGGTAGGGCTTCCGCCCCGCTGCATATGCCCCAGAATCGTAGCCCTGGTCTCCACGCCTGTAGCTGCCTCGATCCGTCTGGCCATACTGCTGGAATGGCCGATTCCCTCTGCGTTTACGATAATATGGTGCTTTTTTCCCCGCTTCCGGTTCTGAATAATGTTATTGATCAGCTTCTGCTCATCGTAGTCATAGGACTCTGGCAGAAGAATATCCTCCGCTCCGTTGGCAATGCCGCACCACAGAGCGATATACCCTGCATTTCTGCCCATTACCTCAATGATGCTGCACCGTTCATGAGAAGTGGAGGTATCACGCACTTTGTCAATGGCATCCATAGCCGTATTTACCGCTGTATCAAAGCCAATAGTATATTCTGTACAGGCGATGTCCAGGTCAATGGTTCCCGGCACTCCAATGGTATTGATTCCGTGCTCTGCCAGCTTCTGGGCTCCTGCAAAAGAGCCGTCTCCGCCGATAACCACCAGCCCCTCAATGCCATGCTTGCGGCAGATCTCCGCACCCTTGGCCTGCCCCTCCGGAGTTCGAAACTCATGACAGCGTGCCGTATACAGCAGCGTACCGCCTTTAGAGATGGTATCTGACACATCTCTGGCCGTCAGATCCACGATCTCCTCATTTAACAGTCCTTTATATCCCTGATAAATTCCCTTTACACTCATTCCCTGTGCAATCGCCTTGCGGACTACCGCCCGGATTGCCGCATTCATGCCCGGCGCATCTCCGCCGCTGGTAAGCACACCGATTGTCTTAATTTTCGCAGCCATAGTTCTTCCTCCTGTCTGGCAAATCTCCCTCAGCCCATAGAAATCAAACTCAAAAATATTCTAATCTATTTTCCTATATTTGTAAAGCAAAGTATGAGGCCTGACTTCTGCTTTTCCCTCTGCCAAATCCACGCTGTTTTGTCATCCCCTGCCCTCCCAAAATCGCTATCTTCTTCGCTCTGTCACTTTCACATTATCCGGCCCGAAAGCACTGGTGAGCTGTCCCAACAGTTCCCCGGAAGCCTTTACGCTGTAGCGCTCTCCCAGGCGCTTCACCGCCTTGGGATTTCTCACATAGATCACCAGTTGATCTTTTCCATCACTGGAGGCAATCATCCGGTAAAGTTCCTGCTCCCTGGCAGCAAACTCTTCTCTGGACTCAAACTGAATCCAGACGTCTCTTGGCACATCCTCAAAGGACCAGATCTTTTCGCAGATCAGCTTGCTGGCTTTCTCATCCTCTCCGGCAACCCGTCCCTGGACAAAGACTTTTGCATCCTCCTGGATCAGCGCATGGTACCGCTCATAATCCCTGGGGAACACTACCACCTCCACCGTACCCACTAGATCCTCCAGCTGGAAAAAAGCCATGGTTTTGTTGGTCTTCGTGTATTTCACAGTGCGGCCTGATACCAGTCCTCCGATGATCGCTTTGGAGCCGTCCTGAATTTTGGGCGCTCCCGCCTCCTCATCCAGGGCAAAATCACTGGACAGGGCGGAGATATTTTTTCTCCAGATTCCCTCATATTCCTCCAGTGGATGACCACTGACATAAATCCCCAATACTTCCTTCTCAAAGGCGAGGAGCTGCCCCTTTTCATACTCGCCCACATCCGGCAGCTTAATGGAAAACTCCTGCTTTTCCTCCTCCCCCATCAAGTCGAACAAGGACATCTGACCGCTTATGGAGGATTTCTTATCCTGAGCCACACTGTCCATCACCTGAGCGTACACCATCATCAGCTGTCGCCTGGTGCCTCCCAGACCGTCCATGGCCCCCGCTTTAATGAAATTTTCAATGGTTCGTTTATTCACTTCCTTGCCGTTGGTGCGCTCCACAAAATCTTTCAGATCACGGAAAGCGCCCCCTCTCTCCCGCTCTTCCAGGATCGCCTGAATGACCGGACGTCCAATGCTCTTGATGGCAGAAAGACCGTAGCGGATGTTCCGGCCATCCACAGAAAATTCGCCTTCTCCCTGATTGATATCCGGGGGCAGGATCTGAATTCCCATCTGCCGGCAGGTCATAATATACTCCGCCACCTTTCCCGGATTATCAATCACGGAGGTCATCAGGGCTGCCATAAACTCCACCGGATAATAATATTTCAGCCAGGCCGTCTGATAGGACACCACCGCATAGGCCGCTGCGTGAGATTTATTAAAAGCATATTTGGCAAAGTCGGTCATATCATCGTAGATCTTGTTGGCCACAGATTCGCTAATCCCATTGGCAATACAGCCAGGAACCCCCTCCTCCGGATTTCCGTACACAAAATTCTGCCGTTCCTTTGCCATCACCGCTGCCTTTTTCTTGGACATGGCCCGGCGCACCAGATCGCTTCGGCCAAGCGTGTAGCCCCCCAGATCCCGCACGATCTGCATTACCTGCTCCTGATACACAATACAGCCGTAAGTGGACTCCAAAATCGGTTTTAACTGCGGACAGTCGTAAGTGATGGAGGCAGCGTTGTTCTTGCCCCTGATGTACTGGGGAATAAAGTCCATAGGACCCGGGCGGTACAGGGAGATCCCTGCGATCACATCCTCCAGGCTCTGAGGCTTCAATTCTTTCATAAAGTTTTTCATGCCAGCGCTCTCCAGCTGGAACACTCCGTCTGTCTTTCCTGTTCCCAGTGAGGAGAGCACCGCCTTATCATCAAAATCAATATGATCAATATCAATCGTCTTTCCGCTGGATTTTTCCGCCAGCCTCACTGCATTCTGGATCACAGTCAGCGTCCGCAGCCCCAGAAAGTCCATTTTTAAAAGTCCCAGCTCTTCCAGGGTAGTCATCGTAAACTGGGTGGTAATGGAACCGTCGGAAGCTCTGGAAAGAGGTACATACTCGTCCACAGCCTTTTGGCTGATCACCACCCCGGCCGCATGCATGGAGGTATGGCGTGGAAGCCCCTCCAGCCGCCTTGCCATGTCAATGAGGGTATGGATCTGCTCATCACTCTCGTACATGGTGCGCAGCTCCTGACTCATTTTCAGCGCCTTGTCAATGGTAATATTCAGCTCGTTGGGCACCAGCTTGGCAATGGTATCACACAGGGCATAGGGCAGATCCATCACCCGGCCCACATCCCGGATCACGCCCCTGGCCGCCAAAGTACCGAAGGTAACAATCTGCACCACCCGGTCTTTTCCGTACTTGCGCACCACATAGTCAATCACTTCCTGCCGCCGTTCAAAGCAGAAATCCACGTCAATATCCGGCATGGACACCCGCTCAGGATTTAAGAAGCGCTCAAACAGCAGATTGTATTTGATAGGATCCAGTCTGGTAATCCCTAAAGTGTACGCCACCAGGCTCCCGGCCGCAGAACCTCTTCCCGGCCCCACCATGATGTCATGATCCCTGGCATACCGGATAAAATCCCAAACGATCAGGAAGTAATCCACATATCCCATGGTCTTTATCACATCCAGCTCATAGTCCAGCCGCTTTTTTAGCTCCTCTGTCACCGGATGATACCGCTCCTGCAATCCCCGGAAGCACAGTTCATTTAAGTATTCCCAGGCTGTATACCCTTCCGGCACGTCAAACTTAGGCAGCTTGGTAACTCCAAACTCAATATCCACATGGCACCGCTGACCAATCTTATAGGTGTTTTCCAGAGCCTCCGGTGCGTAAGGGAACAATTCCTCCATCTCTTCCGGAGACTTTACATAATACTGGCCGCCCTCATACCGCATCCGATCCTCATCTGCCAGCTTCTTTCCAGTCTGGATGCACAGCAGGATATCATGGGAAGCCGCGTCGGACTCATAGGTATAGTGAACGTCATTGGTAGCCACCAGTTCCATTCCCAGCTCCCGGCTCATGCGAATCAGCTGCTGATTCACTGTTTTTTGTTCCGGTATTCCATGATCCTGCAATTCCAGAAAAAAATTCCCTTTTCCAAAGGTCTTTTCATATTTCAAAGCTGCTGCCCTGGCCTCATCATAGAAACCCCGCAGAAGATTTCTCTGCACTTCTCCAGCCAGACAGGCGCTTAAAGCAATGATGCCTTCATGATACTGCTCCAGCACCTCCAT
>CABRXX010000052.1:0-18277 GCA_902475025.1 uncultured Lachnospiraceae bacterium
ACCCCGTCACAACAAAAAAAAATATAGCACCTTTTTTTTAAAAAAGCAAGTGTCTTTTTAAATTTTTTTCATTTTTTTTTTCATTTTTTTGTCAAAAACTTTCTTGTACTCTTTTCTTCCCTTTGCAAAAGGTAAAAGGCTCCTTCTTTTTATTGCAAATCTCATTTTTATTTAGTTATAAGTCTTAAAAACGCCCTTTTTCCGCCTCACACAGAGGAACCCAACTCCGTCAGCCAGGAACCAGCCAATGGGAATAGACCACCAGATCATCTGATATCCGTAAACCGGGGCCAGCGCATAAGAGAGAACAACCCGAAGCCCCAGCGAAATCACAGTCAGCACGATGGACATCTGGGTCTGATCCATACCTCGGAAATAAGCATACAGCAAAAACAGCAGACCAATCCCCACATAGCAAAGTCCTTCTGACCGCAGATAAGACACTCCCACCTGGATAATTTGGGTCTGAGCACTTCCCACAAACAGCGTCATGAAAGGTTTGGCAAAGAGGGCCACCAGCCCGGAAGCTGCTATACAGAACAGGCCTGATATTTTCACAGCGCTTCTCAGCCCTTCCCTGATTCGATCCTCTCTTTTCCCTCCCCGGTTCTGAGCCACATACACCGCAAAAGCATTTCCGAAATCCTGGGCAGGCATATAGGCAAAGGCATCAATCTTCACTGCAGCCGCAAAGGCTGCCATCACATTCACTCCAAAACTGTTCACCAGCCCCTGAATCATCAAAATCCCGGTATTCATCACAGACTGCTGAATCCCTGTCAGCAGGGAATTTGACACAATGCTCTTTAAATAGTTTCTGGAAATCTTCCGGTTTTCTTTCCTTGGCAGAAAATTTCCCGCCTTCCCATAGAAATAAATCATCAGCCCTACAGCAGAGACAGCCTGAGAAAATACAGTAGCCCAGGCGGCTCCTGCAATGCCCATGTGAAGGAACATGGTAAAGACTACATCCAACACAATGTTCATAACCGCAGCCACCCCAAGGAACACCAGGGGAATCACGGTATTTCCAATGCTCCTTAAGGCATTGGAGTAGAAATTGTAAAGAAACGTAAACACCATTCCCCCCAGGATAATGGATAGATACGCAATCGAATCTTGAAGCACTGTTCCTTCTATATTCAGGAGATGCAGCAAAGGTCCAAGAAACACCGCTGCCAAAAGGTTCACCAGCAGAGCCACAGCCAATGTAAACCAGAAAGAATTAAATAAGGCTGTCCGAAACTCCCGGATCCGCCCTGCCCCAAACAGACTGGAGAGCACCACAGACCCTCCCATGCACAGGCCAATGATAATAGAATTCAGCAATGTCATAAGGGTATAGGCTGATCCGACCGCCGCCAGAGCCCCAGGCCCGATCACACGCCCCACTACCAGTGTATCCGCAATATTATAGCATTGCTGAAGCAAATTTCCAGCGATCATGGGCAGACTGAACAGAATCAGCTTTCTGGCTACATCACCGCTGGTCAAATCCATTGTTTTCATAAAAACTACCTTAATACCATTTCTTTACTGTCAAAACAGGCTCGCTGGTAAGATCTACGCCCAAGCGCTTGAAAATTTTAATATCTACCTCAGAGAGCATCACGGAGGTATGCACCTGGCATCCCTTTAATTTGGGAAGCTGTTCTAAGGCTCTTCTGGCTCTCTCGCTGGTTCCTGCGGAGATGGACAGCGCAATCAGCACCTCGTCCGTGTGCAGTCTTGGGTTTTTCCCACCAAGGAAACGCACTTTCAGCTCCTGAATCGGCCGTATAGCCTCCGGACTGATCAAATGCAGGTCATGTTCCTCCTGAGCCAGATACTTTAAAGCATTCATCAGCAGCGCCGCGGAAGCCCCCAAAAGATCCGAGGTTTTGGAAGTAATAATGGTTCCGTCTGCCAGTTCAATAGCTGCCGCAGCTGTTCCCATCTGAGCCGCCCGATTTTTCGCCGCTACTGTCACTTTTCTGTCATCTGTAGTGATCTTTGCCTGCTTCATCAGAAGTTCAATTTTGTAAACTTCATTTTCAGAAGTTCCTTCCCGCACCTTCTTATTCATTGCCTGGTAGTACCGGCGGATGATCTCCTGGCGGGAGGCCTCACAGCAAACCTCATCATCAATGATGCATTTTCCCACCATGTTGACTCCCATATCGGTAGGGGATTTATAAATACTCTCTCCGTAAATCCCTTCAAACATGGCAGAAAGCACCGGGAAAATCTCAATGTCCCTGTTATAATTTACTGTCGTCTCCCCATACGCCTCCAGATGGAAGGGGTCAATCATATTCACATCGTTCAGATCCGCCGTAGCTGCCTCGTAGGCTAGGTTTACCGGATGCTTCAGAGGAATATTCCAGATAGGGAAGGTCTCAAATTTGGCGTACCCTGCCTTAATACCTCTGAGATGATCGTGATACAACTGGGAAAGACAGGTCGCCATCTTGCCGCTTCCCGGTCCCGGGGCCGTAACCACCACCAAGGGCCGTTTTGTCTCAATGTAATCATTTTTCCCAAATCCTTCGCTGCTGACAATCAGTGGGATGTTGGCAGGATATCCCTCTATTTTATAATGAAGATATACTTTGATATTCTTTTTTTCCAGCTTTTCCTTAAAGATTCTGGCTCCAGTCTGTCCCTCATATTGAGTGATCACAATACTACCCACATACAAACCTGCCTTCTCATACTCTCCGATCAACCGAAGCACATCCACATCGTAGGTAATCCCCAGATCCCCCCGAACCTTGTTTTTCTCAATGTCCCCTGCACTGATCACGATCACAATCTCTGCCATATCTGCCATCTGCAGCAGCATTTTCAGCTTGCTGTCCGGCGCAAAACCCGGAAGAACCCGGGACGCGTGAAAATCATCAAACAGCTTTCCTCCGAATTCCAAATACAGCTTATCATCAAACTGGCTGATACGTTCCTTAATGTGTTCTGACTGTATCTTCAGATACTTTTCATTATCAAATCCAATCTTCATCTCTTCCCTGCATCCTTTCTTGATTTCTGCGGGCAATGAGCCCAGACAGCCGCGCATCATGATTTTATGCGGTAGGGAAGCTTTCGCATTCCCACAGTATAAAATCAAATACCCCGCAGCAAGCTAACGGGGTATCCATCTTACAGCACTGAAGAAAATGTGCCTTTACTGCTTCCGGCAGAACACCTTCTCATTCTGTGTAAGCCAGCATCTCCTCTTCTGTATACTGTTCCTCTAATTCCTGTTCATTCATAAACTGTCTTCTCCTCATTTCTTCTCATGATGCCCTTAACCTTTTCGACAGTCCCCTTATTTGCCCCTGTCTGAGCCGTTCCCTATTGCCAAAGCTTCGCCGGATAAACTCCCTCCTCCAGCAGCCTCTGGAAATCCGCCTTTACAGACGGTACATCCTCTTTATAGGTAATGCCGAACCAGCGATCTCTTGATTTCAAAACAGAAACGTCCGCTCTGTTTTCCTTTAAAAGCTGATCCACAATGGTTGGCAGCAGATACTCTGCCTTTGTCCCATCTCCTGGAAGCTCCCTAAGGAATTTCTGAAAATCAGTATCCAGCTCTTCCAAAAACTCCGGTGTAAATCCCCAGAAATTCATGGATACCAGTGCAGACGAATCCACGGGAAGTTCCTTCCCTTCTTCTGTCATAACCGCAGCTCCCTTGGGAGTTTTGACAATATTCTTAGTCTCGTCCACTCCAATCAGTTCCTGATGCTCATTCAGGCGGCAGATGCCGCGGGTAACGCCGCCATTCTCTGACAGAGTATTTTTCAGAATAAATCCGGCCATGCAAATATGGAATCGGTTCTGCTTCGGTTTTTCCTCCTTAAGCAAATAATCATGTACCAAACGGAACGCTTCTTTTCCGTAGTAATCATCTGCATTAATCACCGCAAAGGGCTCTTTAATCACATCCCGGCAGGCAAGGATCGCCTGTCCGGTTCCCCATGGCTTAGTTCTTCCCTGTGGAACCGAAAATCCTTCCGGCAAATCTGAAAGTTCCTGAAACGCATAGGCCACCTCAGCAACCTTCTCAATACGGTTTCCGATAATCTCCCGGAAATCCTTTTCCAGATCCCTGCGGATCACAAACACAATCTTGTTAAATCCGGCCTCGAGAGCATCATAAATAGAATAATCCATAATGATCTCCCCTCCAGGTCCAAAGGCAGTGAGCTGCTTAATCCCTCCGCCAAACCGGCTGCCAATACCGGCTGCCATGATCACTAACGCTGTTTTTTTCATTTATATTTCCCTCTCCTTCTTGCAGTCAGGCCCCCACCCTTCTGCTCAGCCATCCAGCTTATGTTCCATCACATAAACCATGTGTTCTAAATCTTCTTTCTCCGTCTCCCCTGTACAGCGAATCTCCACCTCATCTCCACTTCTGACCGCCATAGACAAAATATTGAGAATACTGCTGCAGTTCACAATATTATTTCCCACAATCAGTTCTACCCGGGATTGACACTGTTCCGCCGCCATAGCCAAAATACCTGCCGGTCTCACATGAAGCCCGGTAGCATTGGAGACAACTACTTTCCTGCTTATCATTTTCACTTTCACCCACTTTAAAACAATAAGAACTGCCAGAAACCGGCAGCTACCTATTGTGTAATATCTTATCTATCATACTACATCTCCAAGGGTATAGCAAGGAATTTTTCCGTCCTCATTGTATTTTCTGTAAATTTATCCGGCTGTTTCTGATATACAGGATCACAGTCAGAATCAGCAGTACTACCACATTGATTCCCATTATGATTTCCGGCACCGTATTTTTCACCGCAAAAAGGCAGATCACAGGAACGGCTACACTGACCATCCCTACTATCATAGTGACCATGGTCGAAGCACTCTGCTTTACCACCTGAGTCTCACTCTCCCAGTTAAACACCGGAAACAACAGATTCACAGACAATCCGGCCACTGTGGTAAACAAAATATACGCTGCCGGAACCAGAAGCATCAAAATCCCCTGCACCGGCCCCGGTTTTACCGCAATCCAGGTACATATCCCAGCCACCACATAAAAAGGGGCCGCAACAGTGAGATTTAACAGAAATTTCCCCTGCATCACATCTTTTGCCTGCACCGGAAGTGTCTGCATCATCCACCAGTTTTTCCCTTCCATGGAAATGGAACAGGCAGTTGTTGTCATCACGGATGCAAAAAAGGACATAATATAAGGCATCACAACAGCGGTGCCTCCCGCTATAGGCAGATACGCATCCATCTTCTCCGAACCGGCTATCAATAGAAACAGCGCCATCAAAGCCATCATCACATATCCGGTCACCGTATTCACCAGATAAATTCCAGAAGCAAAATACCGCCGGAGCTCCCGCCTCCAAAAAGCTGTCCTTAGACTGCTGTGCTTCATTTTTTTCATGCGAAACTTATTTTTTGCACCTGTCACAGCCAATGCCCGGCAGATGCCAGGATACACCCGCTGCAGACCGAAAAGGAACAAAAAAAATATAAGTACAGAGCCGGCCATAAGCCAGAACAGGGAGAGCCAGTTTCCACATACCGCCTGATGAAAAAGCAGAGATGGAGGGTAGATTCTTCCTATCCACTCTGTCGCCTGAAGAAGCAGCGGTTTCAGGAAATCCACCGAAAAATCCTGATTTTTTGGCAGCAAAAATGGAAGGAAACAAATTGCCAGGAGAAACAGCAGCATCAGCCCTGCTTGTCCCAGGCTCTTATACTTCATCTTTGCAGTCACTGCACTGATAGCAGCTCCTGCCACAGAGGCGAGCGTCATAGGAAGCAGCGGAAGCACCAGCATTCCCAAAAACAGGCTCCCGTAAAAGGAAAGAGAAACGGGCAGGAAAATTCCATAGACAATCGTTCCGGGCAGCATCACAAAAATTCCCAGCAAAACATTTATCAAGTAGGAAGCTGCAAATCGACTGATAATGATCGCTAAAGAGGACACCGGAAGAGAAATTTGACGCTCAAACAGTCTTGGTTCAAATATCATGCTTCCCGCCTTTAAAAAAGTAAAAAACAAGATCACCAGGCTCACCACAGTATACAGATACATAGGCAGCATTTCCCCCATCCCAATCTGTATCATCCCATAAGAAAACAGGGCCAGATACCCTCCCAAAAAAATCATGACAATCATATAGGCCAGTCCCATGCCCAGATACTTCCACTTTTTTGCCGGATTTTTCGTATGGCGCAGTTCATTGTTTCCAAACAGATTGATCAGGGAAAGTTTACTTAACAGCAAAATCTGTCTTGCCATATTGTTCCACCTCCATAAATGCTTCCTCCAAAGTACCTCCTCTGGTAAGCTCCTCCATCGTCCCCTTTGCCACCAGCCTGCCCTCCCGGATCATAGCCACTCTGGTGCAAAGCCGTTCCGCCACATCCAGCACATGGGTAGAAAAGAAAATGGCAGCTCCCTCGCTGCAAAGCCGATGCATCTTTTCTTTCAGCACCAGTACAGCCCTGGGATCCAGTCCCACAAAGGGTTCGTCTAAAATCAGGAGCCTTGGTTTATGAATCAGAGCTCCTATCATAGCCAGCTTCTGCTTCATGCCATGAGAATAAGAGGAGATCAGATCTCCCAGCGCCTGGGTCATTTCAAACTCTTCTGCCTCTCTCAGAATCCGTTTTTCCCGGTCTGCCGCAGAAATATCAAACACATCCGCCATAAAATTAAGATACTGAATCCCTGTGAGATATTCATACAGATCCGGATTGTCCGGGATGTAGGCAAATCGGGATTTGCACGCCAAAGGTTCCTTGCGGATAGACTTTCCATCAATAAAAATCTCTCCCTCCTCAAAATCCAATATTCCGGTCATACACTTAATAGTAGTGGTTTTTCCTGCTCCATTATGACCGATAAAGCCGCAGATCTCCCCGGCTTCCACCGTAAGGCTCAAAGAGTCCACTGCCTTTTTTCCGCCTTTATATATCTTTGTCAGATTTTGTATTTCCAGCATCTTCATATATTTCTTCTCCTCTCCATTGCATCTTTGACCGAGAAGTTTCCATCTTATTTCCTTCCTCTAACTTCCCTATCATTTTCCGCCTCTTTATTTCTTAATGATATCATTATGATATCACTTTGTCAAGTTTTCCTTATACACCATACAAAATCCCAGCACCAGTTTCTCTCCTTTTTCTTTCCTGCAATCTTCACCTGTATTTTCCCTCCGCCTGCACCTCTCCACAATTTCTCATATTCCTCAAAAAAATACTTGCAAAATTTTGAGATATTCTGTATAATAGACACGTTGACAGTTCTGTCAGGCCAGATTAGCTCAGCCGGTAGAGCAACGCATTCGTAATGCGTAGGTCGTGGGTTCGAGTCCCATTTCTGGCTCTAGCGAAAAAACCGCGCATATACAAAAAGCTTGTATTTACGCGGTTTTTTGTTGTTCGGATATTTGTTGATAAAACTATATTTTATTCCAAAACCAATAAAATATGACACGATATGACACAGACTGAAAAAACTGTTTTTCTCCATCGCGCGCAAGTACCATTCCAATCTTCTTGCCGTCATACCGCCGCCCTCCGTTTTTATATAGAAAAACGCCTGTCATTTATGACAGGCGCTTTATTCATTCATACCATTTCTTCTTTTTCTTTCTAATCTCGTAGTCTTTCGGTAAATGTATTTGATACTCCACCGGAGAAGTCAGCCACTTAATAAATTTCCAAAATCCCCAACCTATTACCGCCAAAACTATAATAACCAACAAATCCATAATACCTCTCCTCCCAGATCATCAACACCTGAATTGACAGGATCTACTTTTTTATTAATATCTCATATCCCAGAGCTTTTTGCAAGATATTGCCCTGCTTGTTTTCCGCCGAAACCGCCATCTGCGTTTATCTATATGAACTTTCTCCCGTGCCGTCGGACCAAAATGCCCCAAACACCTCCAAAAAATGGGACGGCTCTATGCGCTTACTGTACCGCTCCCTTACACAGAACAGATGCAGCTTCTCCTTCGCCCTGGTCATACCCACATAAAGAAGACGCCGTTCCTCCTCTAAATCCGCTTCCAACAAGGCCTTTCGGTGGGGAATCACCGTCTCATTCACATCCAGGATAAATACCTCCCGAAACTCCAGCCCCTTAGAGCTGTGAAGGGTAGACAACGTTATCCCCCGGTTCTCTTCCTTGTCCAGACTGCGCTGCTGCTTTTCCAGAGTCTTTCCGTACTCCTGGATGTGCTCCAGCCACTGCAGATGCGTCTTAAAGCCCTTTGCACTTTGCTGCAATTCCTCCAGCACCTCTGTGAGTTCCTCCAGTTTCATACGGCGAAACTGCGCATATTCCTTCAGAAATTCTTCATATTCAACGCCATAGCGGATATAATTCACCGCTGCAAAGGGCGTCATAGACTGCATTCGCTTCAGGTCTTCCTCCAGCTTATCAATTCGCTTTACCATCCAGGGCTTATCCTCATACCAGGTGCAAAGCCGGTCAAAAGAAACCTGTTCCGTATCCACGCATTCCCGGCTGATATACCGTTTGGGCCGATTCATAATCTGCAAAAAATCCTTTCGCTGACGGATCCCCAGAGCCAAACGGATGTAAGCCAGGACATCCCTGGCAATCCAGTGTTCATACAGATTCGGCAGCCGATCCCGCATTTGAAAAGGAAGCTGAAACTCCATAAGTTTTTCCGCCGCATACCGGCCTCCAGTGTTGGTTCTTGTAAGCACCGCTATATCTTCATAGGAATAACCCTTTTTCAAACTGTTTCGGATACACTGGATCAGATACAGCGCCTCCTGCTCCTGATTTTTAAAATCTCTCAGTTCCACCGGAGGTCCCGGTTCTTTCAGGCACCGGATCTGTTTATCAAAGCGCTTCTTATTCTCCCGAATGAGACGACAGGAAGCCTTTACCACCGAACCGGACGAACGAAAATTTTCATCCAGCAGCATCACCGCCGCCCCAGGATAATCCTTCTGGAAATTCAGCATAATCTCCGGTTTAGCTCCCCGAAACCGGTAAATCGACTGGTCATCGTCTCCCACAATAAACAAATTCTGTCTTGGCTCTGCAAGCATCCGCACTACCTGGTACTGCAGCTTGTTAATATCCTGAAACTCATCCACCAAAATGTAGTGGTAATGATTCTGCCACTGAGCCAAAATATCCGGGCGCTGCAAAAAAAGCTGATAGCAGTAAACCAGCATATCGTCAAAATCAATGAGATTTGCCCTGGAGAGCCGTTGCTGGTATTTCTGAAACACACTGCGAAACGTGTCTTCCGGACAACTGGACGAATAATAATGCTCCAAAGAAACCTGCTCATTTTTTACCAGGCTGATCTCACCTGCCAGATCCGAAAGAAATTCCTTCTCATCCTCCATATCCAGCTTCATAGCATCTGCAATCTCCTGAAGAAAGCTGTATTTCTGTTCTTCCCTCAGAATATTGGCAGCGGTATAGTGATAGGCGTATTTCAGAATCTGAAAAAAGACAGCATGAAATGTACCGAAGGTAACACGGTAATGACCGCCTCCCATCAGCCGTTCAAACCGCTGGCGCATCTCCTGAGCAGCCGCTTTTGTGAAAGTGATCACCAAAATTTCTTCCGGCCGAACTCCAAGCTGTTCAATTAAATATTTTGTTCGATTCGTAATAACAAGGGTTTTTCCGGAGCCAGGGCCTGCTAAAACCATAGCAGGCCCCTCTCCATGGGCGATTGCCCGGGATTGTGCTTCACTAATGTGCATAGTTCTCCTGAATTGTCAAATCTTGATAGAACTTACTCCGCCGCATTCTCCAAAAGCTGAATGCCTTTCTGAAAACGGGCGATGGTCTCCTCTTTTCCAATGATCTCCATAATCTCTGTGGCTCCTGCCGGGGTTACCTGCTTGCCGGAGACAGCCGTCCGTACCGGCCAGATCACAAAACCGGCCTTATAACCCTTCTCATCCGCATAGGATTTCAGCACCTCATAGAGACTGTCGTTGGTATAAACCTCCTGCGCCTCCAGCCTTGGAAGAAGATCCTGTAACACAGCCAAAGACTTCTCTCCATTGGTTTTCCATTTTTTACTGGTATACAGCGAAATATCGTAGTCCGGCAAAGTTTCAAAAAATTCCACCATCTCCGGGATCTCCGGGAATACTTCAATTCTTGTCTTTACCATCTGAGCAATTTTCTTTAAATCCAGATCCTTTTGAATGGACTGTTTTAAATAAGGCTCTGCCATCTCATAAAATACGTCCGGATCCATGGCCTTTAGATATTCTCCATTCATCCATTTCAGCTTCTGGATATCAAATACCGCCGGAGACTTGCTAATGTGGTGGTAATCAAATTCCTTCACCAGTTCCTCCAGAGAGAAAATCTCCCGGTTATCCTGGGGGCACCAGCCAAGCAACGCCACATAATTGACAATAGCCTCTGTCACAAAGCCCTGCTCCAACAGATCTTCAAAGGAAGAATGGCCGCAGCGCTTGCTCAGCTTCTTTTTCTCCTCGTCTGTGATCAAAGGACAGTGAATATACACCGGCACCTCCCAGCCAAAGGCCTCATAGAGACGATTATACTTAGGCGCAGAGGACAGATATTCATTTCCCCTTACCACATGGGTGATGCCCATAAGATGGTCATCCACCACATTGGCAAAATTGTAGGTAGGATAGCCGTCAGACTTAATAAGAATCATATCGTCCAGCTCAGAGTTCGGCACTTCAATCTCCCCGTAGATCTCATCCACAAATCTGGTCGTGCCCTCTCTCGGCACATTCTGACGGATCACATAGGGAACACCTGCCTCCAGTTTTGCTTCAATCTCCTCCTTAGACAGATGAAGGCAATGCTTATCATACACCACAATCTCCTTGCCGGCCACATTCTGGCGCAGAGACTCCAGACGCTCCTTATCACAGAAGCAGTAATAAGCCTCCCCTTTTTCAATCAGCTTCTTGGCATACTCCAGATAGATTCCGGCAGCCTGGCGCTCACTCTGAACGTAGGGTCCTACGCCCCCGTCCTTATCCGGCCCTTCATCGTGAATCAAGCCTGTCTTTGCCAGAGTGCGGTAAATAATATCTACTGCGCCCTCCACATAGCGCTCCTGATCCGTATCCTCAATTCTCAACATAAAGCAGCCATCCTCATGTTTGGCAATCAGATACGCATACAGTGCTGTTCTCAGATTTCCCACATGCATCCGCCCGGTGGGGCTGGGTGCAAATCTTGTTTTTACCTTAGACATTTTCTCATTCTCCTTCTATTTTCTATGATTAATGCGCAGTTCTGCCAGGGGAAGATCCTTGCTTCCCGATATGCGTCTGCGCGGCAAACACCTATCGAAATTCAATCCGCTTAGAAATACTCAGCGCCAAAGTCATCTCCGCCATCAAAAACAAGATGGAGGTGCCTCCGTAACTGACAAAGGGAAGCGTAATTCCCGTAGTCGGTATCAGATTAATCACCACCGCAATATTCAATACCACCTGCAGAGCAATGTGGATAAAGATCCCTGTGGCAATCAGAGAACCCAAAAGATCCGGAGCATTTCTCGCAATAAAAAACAGACGGTAAAGCAAAAAAATAAACAGCAGCATCACAATACCAGCTCCGAAAATCCCCAGCTCCTCACAGATAATTGAAAAAATCATGTCATTCTGCGCCTCCGGCACAGCGCCCAGCTTCTGAGTGCTGTTTCCCAGGCCCTTTCCAAAAAATCCTCCGGAACCGATGGCGTACAGCGCCTGCATGACCTGATAGCCGCCTTCACTGGCATGAGCCTCCGGATCCAGCCATACCATGATTCTTCGCAAACGGAAACTGTCGCTGGAACTTGACACCGTGCCTGCGATAACAAACACCACCAGACCAATCAGCACCGCTCCCCCCAAAAACATCCATAAAAATGGAGCCGTCTTTGGATGTACAATAAAAATCATAAGAACCGTGATGCCCGCAATGATCACTGCGGTACTTAAGTTCTCCGTGAATACATAAGTACAGAAAGAGGCCAAGGCTCCAAATCCCAACACTGTCAGGGACGCCTTCCTCTCCTGCATCTTATTTCCCATCTTTACAATCAGGCAGGGCAGAAACAAAATAACAGCCAGCTTGGCAAGCTCCGCAGGCTGAAAGGAGATGGGGCCGATATAGATCCACCTTCTGGCTCCATTGACCGTCCTTCCCACAAACTTAGTGGCCACCAGCAGCACTATGGAGATACCATAAATGTAAGGCGCAAACCTTGCATAAAAATGATAATCAAACTGAGAAAACACCAGCAGCAGCACAAAGGATCCAATACTGATCACCGCCTGCTTATTAAAATAGAAAGCATCATTCCCATTATAGTTCACTGCCGCCTCATAGGCGCTGGTGCTGTAAAGCATCACCAGGCCAAAGCAAGTCAGCAGAATAACTGCCGCCAGAAGATTATAATCATAATAATCCCGTCCAACGCCAGTCTTTTTCTTTCCCTGTATTTTCTGTAAGGCGGCACGCTCCTGCCGCCTTACTCTGTCTGCACTTCTTGCCATAATATCCTATACTTCAGCCTTTCAATTAAAACCATCTTACTGCGTACAGACTACTATAACACATTTTTTTTTACATTTCTACTTATTCTTCTTTATTTCCCGTATTTTCTTAAATTTCATGTCCGGAAACCTTATTTTCGGAAGTGGCAACGCCTTAATAAGCGCTTCTATTGCGCTCTTCTTCTACAATCTGCCTCATCTGTTCCCACTTGCGCTCCATGTCTGCCACCAGTTTAAACTGAGTACGGCTTCGATCCAGGTTCTGCCTTTCTCTGTGAATTGCAAAATAATGATCTCCATCCAGATAATCTGTAAGAAACCGCATCCCGCACTCTAAAGTCATGGTCTTAGCCCCCATAGGCAGCAGCTCCAGCTCTTTTTCAGTCAAGCCAGGACAGGCTTTCACAAAGCCTCTGGTATAAATTCGGAATTTTCCCAGATCAAGTTCTACCTTCGATAAATCCTGCTCATCTTCCTCTGCAGTGGACGCTCCATAGCGGATGGAATCCCCAAAATCATACAGACTCAGCCCAGGCATCACCGTATCCAGATCAATCACGCAAAGAGCCTTTCTGCTGTCCTGATCCAACAGAACATTGTTCAGCTTGGTGTCATTGTGTGTAACCCGCACCGGCAGCTCTCCCATCTCCCGCAGCTTCTGCAGGATTCCCATCTCCTTCTCTCTTTGAAGTACGAACTCGATCTCCTTCTGTACTTCCGGGGCTCTGCCCAAAGGATCCTTCTCCAAAACCTCATGAAAAATCCGATATCGATCCGGGGTATTATGAAAATTGGGGATCACCTCTGTCAGCTCCTCTGCCGGAAAATCCTTCAGCGTTTCCTCAAACCGCCCAAACGCCACTGCGCTTTCATAAAAATCCTCATTGCTCTCCGGCATCTGCAGACAAAGCGAATGCTCTACGTAGTCATAAACTCTCCAGTTTCCGGAAGGATCTGCCAGGTAGGTCTTTCCCTCCAGAGTTGGAATCAGCGTCAGTACCTGCTCCCCCTCTTTGGACCGTTTGGAAAGATGCTCTGTGACCATGGAAATATTTCTCATAAGCGGACTGGGATCCTTTGCCATATTTTCACTGATTTTCTGCATAATATACCGGTGCCCCTGTTCTGTTTCCACCAGATAGGTCTGATTGATATGGCCGCATCCATAGGGCTGGCAGCTCACTGGTTTTCCTTCAAATCGAAACTGGGCAAGCACCCATTCCAAAACTGTTCTTGCTGTCTGATTCATTGCAAATTCACATCCTTTTTCAGAAATTGAGTATAAAAATGAGTATAAAAAATAGAGACCGTTGAAAAACGCCGATATCTGGGGCTGCTGCAGTCTGCCACAGCCCCGCCGGATTCTTTATTCATCAACAGCCTCTACACAAGGTCATGTAATGCCCCTTATTTGCCGTAGGTATTTGCCATATACTCTTCCACAGTATCAGCAGTTACTGCTGTAGGCGGAAGGGGAGTGTATCTTTCTACGGTTTCGCCCTTTAGCAGATCGATACAGCAGTCAACCAGAAGGCGCGCATGCTCTTTTCCGCCGCCAAGGCCAATAGAGCCCTTCAAAGGATCGCCATTCTTAATATTTGCACACTCTTGCTCTGTAGCGTCCACGGAAAACAGCAGATAATCGTCCCACTCTTCTTCCGGAACAGCCGTCTTAATGGCCTCATTGCCGCCAACTCCCACGCCTGCGGAAATACCCAAGATCACCCTGTTATCTGGATTTGCCTGCATGAAGTTTTCCGTCACTGCCACACCTTCCTCTGTGGAAAGCACTTCCTGGCTTCCCAGCAGCTTACTGTTTGGATAAAGCTCCAGCATAGCGGCCTCCACTGCATCCCCTTCCAAAACTCCAAGCTCAATGCTGGGGATATTCTCAAATACCCAGGTAAATTCACCTTCCGGATATTTTTCATCAATATAAGGCTTTGCCATCTCTACCAAAGCGCGGCCTGTAGCATCCGGATCCAAAGCCAGGTTGGTCTCTGCACCCTCAAAGTCTGTGGAGTAGGAAACCACACGGATTCCCTCATCCAATGCATCCTGCACTACATTTTCCACCGCCTTGGCATCAATGGGAAGAATAACAATGGCATCGCAGTCACTCATGATAAAGTTCTCAATCTGAGAGATCTGTTTCTGCGCATCCTGTCCGCAATCTACATAGGTAACATCGCACCCCAGCTCCTTACCATATGCCACTGCCTCCTCAACCAACTCTGCCCATACGGCATTCGACAGATTGTAGAAAGAGAAACCGATCTTGTAACTCTCTGACTCCTCTGCAAAAGCAGTCGTTCCCAGTGTCAGGCTCCCCAGCATTGCTGCCGCCAGAAGACCCATTCTTTTTTTGTTCATGTTGCTTCCTCCTTTAAAAAAATAATTTTATCTATCACCTTCCGCTCAGGAAGATGCTAAATACCCCATAAATTACCTTTTCCAAAAAATCACGCATTCTCTAAATTCATCATTCCAAATTAAGCATTCTCTGAGTTGATGGCTTTCAGTTTTTTAACCCGCTCAGCGCTGCGGCTCATGCTTGCATCATAGACCACGGCAATCAGAAGCAGTACGCCTTTTACCACCCACTGCCAGTAAGCGTTTACATTCATCAGAAGCATGCCGTTTTCCAAAAATCCCATAATCAGGACCCCTAAAATAGCCTGATACATAGTCCCTCTGCCGCCCAGGTTGCTGACACCGCCCAATACGCAAGCAGTGATTACATTGAACTCAAATCCAGCGCCGTTGGTGGAAAGTCCAGAATTGGTTCTGGATAACAGCAGAATTGCTGCGATAGCTGTAAGGAATGCAGAAAGCGTGTGAGCAATAATTTTAATAGTTCCTGTGTTCACTCCCGCCAGCTTTGCTGCCTCCTCGTTGCTTCCCACTGCATACAGATACCGTCCGTAGGGCAGTCTGGAAAGAACGAAATGGCCTACAATCATAATAATTACCATAATAATCAGAGAAATCGGAATCGGCCCGATGCTTCCCTGCCCCAGGACGCTGAAGCTCTCCGGAAAACCGTAGATCGGAATTCCATTGGAAAACAGGAAACTGATTCCATTTAATGCCTGAGATACGCCCAAGGTAATGATCATAGGATGTACGCCGGATTTTACAATAATCACGCCGTTAATAAAGCCGATCAAAACACCTACTAAAAGACTGATGCAGATTGCCAGCACCATAGGTACTCCCTGCTTTGCCATCAAAAATGCACACAATACATTGATCAATGACAGCTGATAGCCCTGAGACAAGTCAATACTTCCTGCGATCAGCAGAAGCGTCATACCCACAGAACAGATACCCAGAGTATTGATCTGACGGCTGACATTCAACAGATTTTTTACGTTTGTAAAGTTCGGAGCTGTGAAGCTGAATACGATAAACATCAGTACGAATACCATCAGCACTCCATATTTACTTATGATTGCAGATACACTTTTCTTTTCGCTCATTTCTCTCCACCCCCAGAGGAATATTTCAGTACGGTCTCCTGATTAAACTCTTCTGCACTCAGGGTTCCCGTATACCGGCCCTTGGCCAAAATGATCAGACGGTCTGACATGCCCAGCAATTCACTCATTTCAGAAGAAATCATAATAATAGACTTTCCTTCTTCCACCAGCTGCGTCATCAGCTTATAGATCTCTGCTTTTGCCCCCACATCAATACCGCGGGTAGGCTCGTCAAAAATCAGAATATCCGGGTTCGCTCCCAGCCATCTTCCCAAAATTACCTTTTGCTGATTTCCTCCGGAAAGATTTTTCACCTTCTGGGCCAGGTTTGGCGTCTTGATCTCCAAGGCATCCACCTGACTCTGGGCATAATCTTTCTGGGCTTTCCGGTCAATGGCAACACCTTTTGTCAGTTTCTTTATCGTCGAAAGGGTCAGGTTATCCAAAACGGTCATTCCTCCGATAATGCCATGGCGTTTCCGGTCCTCTGGAACCAGGGCAATCCCCTGCTTCACTGCATCTGCACAGGAGGCAGGTTTCATAGGTTTCCCTTTCAGATAAATTTCACCGCTCTGGATCGGATAATAACCAAACAGCATTTCACAAAGCTCTGTACGCCCGGCTCCGATCAGACCTCCAAGGCCCAGAATTTCTCCTTTGTGAAGCTCAAAGGAAATATTCTTCACTCCATTTCCGCAGAGATTCTTCACCTCCAAAACTACCTCATCTGTCTTGCAGTTCCTCTTGGGATAGGTCTGGCTTAAGGTACGTCCCACCATCATTTTGATCAGGTCATCCTTATCTGTGTCCTGAATATCCTTGGTCCCTATGTACTCTCCGTCCCTGAGAACAGAAACCCGGTCTGCCAGCTCAAAAATCTCTTCCATACGGTGAGAGATATAGATGATGGTAACTCCCTCTTTTTTCAAAGTCCTTACAATCTCCATCATAGCTGACACCTCATTTGTGGTCAGAGGAGCGGAAGGTTCATCCATAATTAAAATTTTAGCATTGGTGGAAATTGCTTTTGCAATTTCCACGATCTGCTGATAGCCTGTGGTAAGATCTTTTACATGAGACCTGGGATCCAACTTAATCCCCATCCGTTCAAAAATCTTCTCTGCTTCCAGGTACATGGCCTTTCGGTCAATCATAATCCCTTTCTTTTTGAAGTTTCCCATAAAAATATTTTCTGCGGCCGTCAACACCGGCACCAGAGTAAATTCCTGGTACACCACAGCAATTCCCTTTTCTCTGGACAAAGCCGGCGTCAGGCCTGAAAACTTTTCCCCATCAATAATGATTTCTCCCGCTGTAGGAGTAATGGCTCCGGAGATACATTTGATAAGCGTCGATTTCCCGGCACCGTTCTCTCCGCACAGTGCGTGTACCTCCCCCCGGCGAAAGCTTAAGTTTACATTATTCAGGGCCGTAACACCGGGATACAGTTTTGAGACGCCCTTTATTTCAAGAATATTGTTTTCCAAAACAACCTCCCTCCTGCCCCATTTGCCGGGACAGTCTGTTTTATTTCATTCCAAGAAGGCGGTACATGGTTTCGCAGGGATAGCTCATATCAATCGGCGGCTGTCCTGCTTCCTGCTCTGCCAGTGCCACACGGCAGAAGTCCAAAGCTCCGTCCAGAACAAAAGCGGGAACATTATACTCATCATACATCCGCTTTACATAGCTTAAATCTTTGGTTCCAAGAGCCAGTGCAAAATCCAGCTTGTACTGACGATCCATGTATTTCTTAGTGTAGAAAGTGGATGTCCAGTTCTGCAGAACAGATTCCTCAAATACCTGGAACAGTTCCTTAGTATCGTAGCCCATCTTGTCCATCAGCGGGAAAAGCTGCGCAAACATTAAAGCCTCTGTCAAACTGATAAAATTAATGGCCAGTTTAATCAAATGTCCTGTTCCGCTGGGTCCTACATATTTATAATTCTGGCAGTAAGCGTCAAACAGGGGTGCTGCTGCATCGTAATCTTCCTTGTCTCCTCCTACAACAATATCCAATGTTCCTGCTGCCGCTTCATCCGGACCGGCCATCAGAGGCGCATCCACAAATTTCCCGCCGGCTGCTTTCACTTCTTCAAACAATTTTTTTGTGGAAATGGGATAGCTGGTGGAGGTATCAATGATCATTTTTCCCTTAACGCCGGCCTTGATAAAATCATGAACCGTATCCTCCACCACCTCCGACTTGGGCAGAGACAAAAACACATAATCACTGTGATTTAATACATCCACCGGGTTTTCTGCCAAATAGGCCT
>CABRXX010000053.1:0-17766 GCA_902475025.1 uncultured Lachnospiraceae bacterium
CGACGAAGTGGGCCACATGGTGATGGAGCCGGGAGGCGCTAAATGCAGCTGCGGAAATGAGGGCTGTCTGGAAGCCTATTCCAGTGACCGGGCTGTGACAGAGCGATGTCTGGAGCAGATGAAAGAAGGGAAAGCCAGAATTTTGAATGAGATCTGCGGCGGGGCGAAACCTGGCATGCTCCAGATTTTGGAAGCCCAGAGAAGAGGGGATCCCCAGGTGTGCAAAATTGTAGGAATGGCAGTGTATATGTTGGGGATTGCGGTGGCTAATATTGTGAATTTCACCAGCCCGGATACGATTCTTATTGATGGAAAACTTTTTTGGTCAGAAGAAAATCGAAAGCTGCTTCTGGAGACTGCCAGAAAGAATCTGTGCAATAAGACGTATCGGGGAGTGGAGAGCGTTTTTGTAGAAC
Source organism: uncultured Lachnospiraceae bacterium (assembly GCA_902475025.1). GTDB lineage: Bacteria > Bacillota > Clostridia > Lachnospirales > Lachnospiraceae > Merdiplasma. The sequence goes on from CABRXX010000053.1 coordinate 417, forward strand.
CGAAAAAGGACAGCGGAGCGAAAGGCGCTGCGGCTGTGGCGATTAATATGTGTATGCAGTAAAGCAAGACTGCGGAAGATATCTTGGACAGAGGAAGAGATATTTTCCGCAGCCTTTTTGTTTCATAGGAAATTTTTTCCTAATGGAACAAAAAGGCTACGAAGGATCGCACTGCGGAGAATGGGGGAGATGGTGCCGAAGCAACCCGCCGCAGCCATTTTTTATGCCCCCAAAATGCTTTGCAGGATCCCACTGCAGCAGTGCGGGGATTTTGGCGGATTTCCAAAGAGGAAGAAACATAGGTGTTTTACTTGTACTGGGAATAATATACAAAAAAGAGCTTTGAATATTAGATAATATGTCAATGGATTTTATTTCATTACTATGGTATTTTTAAAACAACAATAATTAATTAATTTAAATAATATATTAAATAGCACAAAATAGTTTCAAAAAACAAAGAAAAACAGTCAAAACAATGAACCTCTGAGCCGAAAGACCAGAGGTGTATGAGAATGGAGGAAAACTATGCCGTTAGTTCCAATGAAAGCCATTTTAGACGCAACAGAGAAGTACAACTATGCTCAGGGCGCCTTCAATGTAAACGCAGTATGCCAGGCAAAGGCGGTGATCCAGGTTCATGAGATGTTTCGTTCAGCAGCAATTCTGCAGGGAGCAGATCTGGCCAATGCATTTATGGGAGGCCGCACAGATTTTGCCAATGGTACCTTAGAGGATAAGAAAGTGGGAGCCCAGAATATTGCCAATGCAGTGAAAAAGTATGCAGAGAACAGTCCTATTCCAGTAGCTCTTCATCTGGATCACGGCAAAAACTTTGAGTCCTGCGCAGCAGCCATTGCAGGAGGTTATACTTCTGTGATGATCGACGGTTCTTCCCTGCCTTTTGAAGAAAATATGGAGCTGACCCGTGAGGTGGTAAAGTATGCGCATGAGCGCGGTGTCACTGTGGAAGGTGAGCTGGGTGTCCTGGCTGGAGTGGAGGATCATGTATTTGCAGCCACTTCTACCTATACCAATCCCATGGACGCAGTGGAATTTTTCAAAAAAACAGGCGTGGATGCTCTGGCGATCAGCTATGGCACAAAGCATGGGGCAAATAAAGGAAAGGATACGGTGATCCGAAAGGAGATTGCCATTGCCACAAAGGAGTGTATGCTTCATGAGGGAATCGAAGGGACGCTGGTAAGTCACGGTTCTTCTACAGTGCCGCAGTATATTGTAAAAGAGATTAACGCACTGGGAGGAGACATCCACGATGCATATGGCATTAAGAAAGAGCAGCTGAAAGAGGTTTCCAAGCTGGGGATTCGAAAGATTAATGTGGATACAGACATTCGTCTGGCAGTGACCAGAAATTTAAGAGAACTGTTTACCAAATGTCCGTCCCTGAAAGAAAGTCCCTCCATCGGAGGTATTTATAAGCTTTTGGAGGCAAATCCATCTGCCTTTGATCCGAGAGTCTTCTTCCCGCCTATTATGGACACTGTGATGTACGGCAATGTGAAGGATGAGGATGTGGCATTGATTGTGGACTGCATTGAGCGGGGGGTTCACGAGGTAGTAGGAACTCTGATCGTAGAGTTTGACAGTGTCGGAAAGGCGCCTCTCATTGAACAGGTTTCTCTGGATGAGATAGCGGAACGGTATCGCAAGAAAGGAATTTAAATTATGGGAATGAATATTCTGGTAGCTCATGGCGGCGGTCCCACAGCAGTGATCAATACTTCCCTGCAGGGGGTGGTGGAGGAAGCCAGGAGCTCAGGAAAGGTAGATAAGATCTATGCGGCCAGATTTGGCGCAGAGGGGATTCTGAAGGGAGACCTGATCGATCTGACGGAGGTTCCGGCGGAGGTGATCCGCAGGCTTTCTCATACACCGGCATCGGCTATCGGTTCCTGCCGGAGAAAATTGGGGGAGGCAGATTACCCAGCAGTGCTTGAGATATTAAAGAAATTTCAGATTGACGCCTTTTTCTATAATGGCGGAAATGACTCTATGGATACCTGCAATAAGGTAAATGAGCTGGCTTTAAAAGAGGGACTGGATATCCGGGTAATTGGTATTCCTAAGACTATGGACAATGACCTGGAAGTGACCGATCACTGTCCCGGTTTTGGAAGCGCAGCCAGGTATGCAGCGCTGAACGCCTCTGAGCTGGCGCTGGATGCCTCCGGGCTTCCTATCCATGTGGTGGTTTTGGAACTGATGGGAAGGAATGCAGGATGGGTGACTGCCGCAGCAGCTATGGCCAAACGGATTACCAGATGTGAACAGCTGGTGTATCTGCCGGAAATGCCTGTGGATGAAGAGAAGATGCTGGCGGATATTGAAAAGAGTTATGCCAAAGGCAATGGCCTGCTGGTGACGGTAAGCGAAGGAATCAGAGGACTGGACGGAAAACCGCTGGCAGATACTGGAATCGTGGACGGTTTCGGTCATGTGGTTCCGGGAGGAACTGCCCAGTATATTTCCGATCAAATCATAAGAAAACTGGGATTAAAGTCCAGAGCGGAGAAACCGGGGTTGTTGGGAAGAACCAGTATTCCATACGTGTCTTTGGTTGACCGGAAAGAAGCTTATGAGGTGGGCAGCTTTGCGGTGGAGTCGGCTCTCAGAGGAGAGAGCGGATTTATGGTGGCCATTGAGGCGGATCGTAATCCCAGCTATTCCAGCAGACTGTTTTTGACGCCGCTGAAGAATGTGGCTAATGCAGAGAAGAAGTTTCCGCTTCAGTGGATTGTGGATGGAAACCAGATTGCAGACGAGTTTTTCCAGTATGCAGATCCGCTTATGGGCGAGAAGTTTCCAGAGTATGCATTTCTCAGATAAGGAGCAGTTCCCGAAGGCCGATTATGACATACGCTTTCCGGACTTGGAGGATGTGTATGGCTTTTTGGACAGGCGGAGGCTTCCAAGGAGACAGAAAGCTCAAAAGCCGGCCGGTCTTCTGCGGGAACTGTCGGAATCATTATAAAATGCAGGTGTGGACAGTAAAGAAAGGTTGTATCTATGAAACATATTTATCTGAATTTAAAGCGTTTTGATGTGCCGGTAGAATTTGGCGGTGTAAACCGTCTGGCTCCGGTGAAGAATTGGGGACGGGCAGTGGTGTCAGGTACTCAGGAGGAATTAAAAAAATATGATCCTGCAGAGGTGGAGTTTGTCCAGTTCCTTCCGGAAGCTCATTTGCTGAATGCGGTGGAGTCTCTTTCAGAGGGAAGCCCGGTGCAGATCGGAAGTCAGAGCGTGTATCGGGATAATACGGCGGTGGGAGGAAACTTTGGCGCATTTACCACCAACCGCCCTGCTTCTATCGTAAAGGCCATGGGCTGCAGGGCGGCTCTTATCGGTCATTGCGAAGAGAGAAATGACAAGAAAGGGATTTTAAAAGAAGCGGGAGCGACCGATCTGTCTGCCGTGAACCGGCTTCTCAATCAGGAAATCAAATGCGCGGTATCAGAAGGACTAAAGGTTGTGTACTGCATTGGAGAGACCAGTGAAGAGCAGGCTAAGTGGCAGCAGGTGTTGGGAGAACAGCTGGATGTGGGTCTGGAAGGTATTGACAAAGACCAGGTGGTAATTGCTTATGAGCCGGTATGGAGCATCGGCCCGGGAAAGGTTCCGGCAGATAAGGAGTATATTACAAAGATTGCCCGTTTTGTGAAGGAGCGCACTGGAGGCATGGATGTGGTGTATGGAGGCGGCTTAAAGGCAGATAATGCAGCGATGCTGGCTTCCATTGCGGAGATTGACGGCGGTCTGATTGCGCTCACCAGATTCCAGGGAGAGATCGGATTTTATCCGGAGGAGTATCTGGAGATCATCAGACTGTATTTGGGAAAATGATGAAAGAACAGTGAAAAAGAGTAAAAATCAGAAAAGGAGTGATACAGATGAAACTGGAATTTGAATATGGTCATGGCATGATGAGTGCAGAATTGCCGGATACCACAGACGTATTCATTCCCGGGGAGACGGTTCCGGATCCGGAATGTCTGCCTCAGGATTGGGACAGCCTGTACGCAGCCACCTTGCACAGTATTCGCAATCCCATAGGAATGCCTGCCCTGAATCAGATTGCCAAGGCGGGGGATAAGGTAGTGATTGTCATCCCTGATATTGTGAAAGGAGGCAATCAGCCCACTTCTCACAGAAAAGTGGCGATCAGAGCTTGTCTGGATGAGTTGTACAGCGTAGGTGTGGAGCGGAAGGATGTGCTGCTGCTGTTCTCCAACGGCCTTCATCCCAGGGCAACGGTAAAGGAGATGCGGATCATTTTGGGGGATGAGCTGTTCCAGGAGTTTTATCCCCATGGTCAGATTACCAGTCATGACAGTGAGGATTATGACCATCTGGTAGATCTTGGGTATACAGAGGCCGGGGATCACGTGATTATGAATAAGTATGTATATGATGCGGATGTGGCCATCCTCATCGGTCATACTCAGGGGAATCCTTACGGCGGCTATTCCGGCGGTTACAAGCACTGCGCTACCGGCATCAGTCATTGGAGAAGCATTGCTTCCCACCATGTGCCGGATGTGATGCATAAGCCGGATTTTGTGCCGGTTTCCACCAGCAGCGTGATGCGCCAGAAATTTGACCGTCATGGTATGTTTATGGAAGAAAAGATGGGAAAGAAGTTCTTCTGCTGTGATGCGGTGCTGGATACCAAGTCCCGTCAGATTGAGATCAATTCAGGTTATGCAAAGGAAATGCAGCCTGTGAGCTGGAAGACGGCGGACAAGAGAACCTACGTTCATTGGGCAGAGAAAAAGTATGATGTGGTTGTGTTTGGAATGCCCACCAATTTCCACTACGGAGACGGGATGGGAACCAATCCTATTCAGATGATGCAGGCTTTGTCAGCGCAGGTGATTCGCCATAAGAGAGTGCTCTCTGACCACTGTGTATTCATCGTTCCCAGCATCTGTGACGGATGGTTTCATGAGGAGAGATGGCCGTATCTGCGGGAACTCTATGAGATGTTCCAGCATGACTCCATGAATATCCTGCCGGATATGAATCGATACGGGGAGTATTTTGCAACGAATCAGGAGTATATCAGAAAGTACCGGTTTGCCAATGCATTCCATCCTTTCCATGGTTTCTCCATGATGAGCTGCGGACATCTAGCAGAGGAGCATACCAGCGCCATCTACATCGTAGGCGCCAGAGAACCAGGCATTGCAAGAGGGATGGGGCTGAAGACCAGAGCCACTGTGGAGGAAGCTTTGGAGGATGCTATGAAGAAATATGTGGGTCCCAATCCCAATATTTTGGCTTTGCCGAGGACGTTTACAACTGCAGCGGTACATCTTTGTATGAAAGATCCCGCGCAGAACAGCCATACAAGAGACGGCCACGGCCATCCCTGCTGCGGCTGATGAATCACTCCCTATTGGAGGCAGGAAAAAGGAAGGTATGAAATGGGCGATAAGAAAAAGAAAAAAGTAGTGATTAATGATAAGATTTGGCTGTTGATTTCTCTTGGCGCAGCGCTGCTTTTGTGGTATCTGCTTTCCATCGGAGGCAAGACATCCAGAAGTTTCCCCTTTGTAGACAAGGTGGTTCCTGCGGTAAAGACCATGATCGACAGAGGAGCGTTCTGGAAGGATATTGCAAGTTCTATGACCTGTGTGGCAGCGGGCTTTGGTCTTGGATTTATTACATCCCTGCCTGTGGCATTTTTGATGGCTTGGTATACCCCGGTTCAGAAGATCATTGAACCTTGGATCAACTTTATTCGGAATATTCCGGCTCTTGGATACGCGCCTCTTCTGGTAATTACCTTTGGCGTAGGTCAGAAACCGGCAATCATCCTGATTTGGATCTGTACCTTTATGACTATGAGCATTACCATTTACCAAGGCATTAAAAACATTGATGTTACTCTGATTAAGGCGGCAAAAGTGCTGGGTGCAAATGATTTTGATATTTTCGTAAAGATCATTTGTCCGGCCACAGTTCCTTTTATCATCACTGCAGTCCGGCTTGGCCTTGGAGCGGCGCTGACTACTTTGCTGGCAGCAGAGTCCACCGGAGCCCAGGCTGGTATTGGTATGAGAATCCGTTCTCTGGCAAACAATTTTGAGGCAGCTCCCATGCTGATGTACATTATTTTACTTGGTATCATTGGCCTGATCCTGGTAAAGGTTGTGGATATTATAGAAAGGAAATTAACAGGATGGCAAGAGAAGATAAATTAGTAAAATTAAAAATTGATAATGTGTACAAGGAGTACGAGGGCCGCAATGGCAAGATGGTGGCGCTAAATGGAGTAAACCTGGATATTAAGGAGAATGAATTTATCTGTGTAGTGGGGCCTTCCGGATGCGGAAAATCTACGCTGCTGAATATTATTGCAGGGCTTTTGGAGCCTACCAGCGGAGCTGTTTATCTGGACGGCAAGCAGATTGAGGGAACCGGTGTGGAGCGCGGTGTGGTATTCCAGCAGTATGCCCTGTTTCCCTGGAGAACCGTATTGAAGAACGTTATGTTTGGGCTGGAGATGAAGAAGGTTCCAAAGGATCAGGCAGAAGAGATTGCCAGAAAGTACATTAAGGCTGTTGGGCTGGAGGGCTTTGAAAATTCATACCCCAAGGAGCTTTCCGGTGGTATGAAGCAGCGTGTGGCCATTGCCAGAGCTTACGCCGCAAATCCGGAGGTGCTGCTTTTGGATGAGCCTTTTGGAGCCCTGGATGCCCAGACACGTGTACAGCTTCAGACGGAGCTTCTGAACACCTGGGAGCAGGAGAAAAAGACCTGTTTCTTCATTACCCATGATGTGGATGAGGCGATTATTCTGGCTCAGAGAGTGATCATCATGAGCGCTCGCCCCGGGCGGATCAAAAGGATCGTGGACATTGATATTCCCTACCCGAGAACTCAGGAAACGAAATCAGAGCCACGGTTCCTGGAACTGAAAGCAGAGATCTGGAATGAAGTTTATCAGGAATTTTTGGAAGTGCGAAAATAAACTTTAGAAAGAATTGAAAAGAATAACGACAAGATCCTGTATCTGACCGCAAAGCGGTTAAAATATAAAATTTAAGGAGGAAACAATTATGAAATTAAATCTGAAAAAGCTGGCAGCTCTGTCTGCAGCAGCAGCTATGACCCTGTCCCCCATGACAGTGTTTGCAGAGGAGGCAGAGACAGCGGCAGCTGATGTGGAGACTGTGAAGCTGAATATCGCTTATATGCCGAATTATGCATCCTTATGGTCTGTTCTTACGGGAATTGATCAGGGCTTCTTCGCGGAGGAGGGACTGGAGATTAAGCTTTGGGAGTTTGCAGACGGCCCATCTGAGATTGCAGCCATGGAGGGCGGCAGCATTGATTTGGCTTATATCGGACACGGCGCTCATAAGCTGTGCATCAATGGGCAGGCAAAGATTTTTGCCCCCAGTTCTGTTCACAGCACAGACAGAATGATCTTTCTTCCCAGCTCAGAGGTAACCAGCGTAGATGATATAGCTAATATAAAAGGCAAAAAGGTTGCCTACAATGCAGGTTCCTCTTCTGAGACCGCTTTAAATGGAGCTCTGGCTGCAGCAGGACTTACCATGGAGGATATTGAGGCGTACGAGATGGATGCAACGAACATGGTGGCAGCCATGGCTTCCGGATCTGTAGATGCCTGCACAGCATGGAATCCCTACAGCAACCAGATTATGGAAATGTGTGAGGATGCTCTGGAACTGGAGTTTGCGACAGATTCTGTAAACTTGTCCAGTTGGATTTGTATGCCTTCCTATGCAGAGGAGAACCGGGACATTCTTCTTCGCTTCAGCCGCGCTCTGTACAAGGCAATGGAGTATTCTTCCAAGGAAGAGAATTATGATTACGCAGTAGGCCTGTATGCAAAACAGTGTGCAAAGGACAAAGAGGCTTGTATGGTTGAGACTGCAGACGCTACCTGGTTCAGCGCTGACGCAGTGAGAACTGGAATTGAAGATGATACCATGCAGAATTATTATCAGAGACAGCAGGAGATGTTCATCGAGAGCGGAGACGTAGAGGGGGAGGTACCTCTTGAGGATTATGTAATGTTTGACCTTATGAAGGAAGCGTTGGCCGAATAGTTTCAGTAAATGGGCTGCCCCCAAATTGATCCGCGGATGAATTTGGGGGCGGTTTTGTTCTTTTATAGGGAATGCTTTCTTATCAGAGAACAATGCTTTGCAAAATTGCACAGCAGCGGATCAGAGAAAACAGAGACAGAAGGAGAAAGGCATGGGAATAGTTTATGATGAGCGGGCATCGGAGACAATTGTCTTTGCGGCAGAGGAACTGGAGCGCTATCTGGAACAGATGTTGGACGGTTTCCCAAAACAGCTGGAAATCTGTATTGAGACAGAGAACGGAAGTGAGAAGGACCTGGATGAATTTCAGATTCAGATGGAAGAAAATGGAGGAAGAATTACCGGGAATCATGACAGAAGTGTGCTGATTGGGGTGTACGATTATCTTCATACACTTGGATGCCGGTTTCTTCTGCCTGGGAAGTCTGGGGAGAGGATTCCTAAAATTTCCCCAGGCGATCTGAAAGCATCCTACACCAAAAGAGCATCTTTCCGGCATCGGGGCGTTTGTATTGAAGGAGCGGATTCGCTGGAAAATATCTTGGATTTTATTGACTGGCTTCCTAAGGTGGGATATAATAGCTTTTTTCTTCAGTTCCAGGTGCCTTACGCCTTTTTGGCCCGCTGGTATCATCATGAGGAAAATCCTTACCGAGAACCGGAGCCATTTACTCGTGAGGACGCCAAGGATTGTATGCAAAAGCTGGAGCAGGAGATCAAGCGCCGGGGATTGCTTCTGCACAAGGTAGGACATGGATGGACCGGGGAAGCCCTGGGATACCAAACCGCCTCCTGGGATTTTGCAAAAGCGGAGGTCACCCCTCAGACCAGGCGTTTTGCTGCTGTGACAGCAGGAGAGCGGAAATTGTTTAAGGGGATTCCAGCAGATACTAATCTCTGCTACCATTCCGGGGAAGCGATTGAAACCTTTGCCTCTCTGGTGACGGATTATGCAAGAAAGAATCCTAAGGTGGATTATCTGCATATTTGGCTGGCAGATGAGTACAACAATGTGTGCGAATGTCCGGACTGTCAGGCTACAACGCTGTCGGATCAGTATGTCCGTCTTTTAAATGAGATTGATCGGAGACTGACAGCAGAGCATTTAAAGACTAAGCTGGTATTTTTGCTTTATCAGGAGCTGTTATGGCCGCCGGAAAAAGAACGCCTTCGGAATCCGGAACGGTTTGTTCTGATGTTCGCGCCAATCAGCCGTACTTTTGAAGCTTCTTATTCTCTGAAGGAGATACCGGAGGAGCTTCCGGAATACGTGCGCAATCAGGTGGTGCTTCCCACCAGCCTTGGTGAGAATCTCGCATATTTAAGAGGCTGGCAGAAGATTTTCTCTGGGGACAGCTTTGTGTATGACTATCCCTTAGGAAGAGCCCACTATGGAGATTTTGGCTATGTGCATATCGCACGGCTGATCAGCGGAGATATTAAAAAACTGAATGATATGGGGCTTGACGGTTATATCAGCTGTCAGGAGCTGCGAGCCGCTCTGCCCAATGCTCTGCCTAATTATATGATGGGCTATACGCTGTTTCAGCAAGAGACAGATCCGGAGGATGTGATCCGGGAGTATTTTCAGGCAGCTTATGGAGCGTGTTGGGAGAAAATATTCAGGTATCTGGAGCAGCTGTCTGCGCTCAGCTGCTGCGATTATATGAATGGCAAGGGCAGCAGGGAAAATGAAGCTGTGGCAGGCAGGATGGAAGAGCTGGTGAAGACCTGCCGGTTATTTTCAGATGCATGCCAGGCAGAAACAGCAAACAGGGGAAGGCACAGATCCCAGGATCAGGAATGGAGGCAGCATCCGGAGGATCTTTTCTGGGAACTGCTGATCTATCATCAGGGCGCAGCCCTTCGCCTTGCCCAGTCAGTATTTTATCTTGCAAAGAATGAGAGGGAGCGGGCTTTTGAGGCCTGGGAAGACCTGCGAAGATATCTGTGTCAGGGAGAAGCAAAGTTCCAGCCGTATGTGGATGTATATCGCATTTTGGAAGTGACACAGAAATATACAGGCTTTCGGAAGCAGTTGGAGAATGAGTGCAGATTTGCCTAGAATGGCTGAGGATTGCCGCTGATCAATACTAAGTCAGCTGTCTGGCAGAGAAGGGTGCTGAAGGCGTCATACAGAGCGAAGGGATAGGAACAGGAGGAAAATGAGATGAAACATGAATATTATTATTATACAAAACAGGAATTGTTGGCAGAACCCAAAATTCCGGTGGAAGTGATGGCGGATAATGCTGCTGTGTTCCAGGCAATGGCAGAGGAGATGGCAGAGGAGATCAAGCGGAAAAACAGTCTGGGAGAACGCACGGTATTTATCTGTCCGGTAGGTCCGGTGGGCCAGTATCCCTACTTTGTAGAGCAGGTAAACCGGGAGAATATTAGCCTGAAAAATGTATGGTTTATCAATATGGATGAATATCTTACCGATGAAAAGGAGTGGATCGATTCTTCTGATAAGTTAAGTTTCCGGGGCTTTATGAACCGGGAAGTGTACAGCAAAATCAAACCGGAGCTTGTGATGCCGGAAGAGCAGAGAATTTTCCCGGATCCCAAGGATCTCACCCATATTCAGGAAACCATCCAGAAATTGGGAGGTGTGGATATCTGCTTCGGCGGTATCGGAATCAATGGCCATGTGGCTTTCAATGAGGCGCAGGACGAGCTGACACCGGAGGAGTTTCGGCAGCTTCATACCAGAACGTTGGCCATCAGCCGGGAGACTAGGACAGCGAATGCCATTGGAGATTTAAACGGCGCTGTGGATGATATGCCGCTTTATTGTGTGACCATTGGCATGAACGAGATCTATGGGGCCAGAAAGATCCGATTGGGGTGTTTCAGAGACTGGCACCGCAGCGTAGTGCGCCATGGAGCCTATGGAGAGGTATCTGCTCACTTTCCGGTAACGCTTCTTCAGAATCATCCGGATACCCTGATTCGCATCACAGAATTTGTGGCAGAACTTCCAAGATAGGAGGTTCCAAGCGGACAGAGGGGATGGTAACCCGAAAAGGAGCAAAAAAATGAAAAACTACTATATTATAAACGGGCTTGTATACCAGGAAGGCGGCTTTAAACATCTGGATCTGGAGCTTACCCATGGAAAAATCAGACTGCATAAACCAGGTGAAAAACTGGAGAAGTATGGGGATACTCAGGTGATTGATGCAGCTGGAAAACGGATTGTGCCGGGCTTTCTGGATATTCATACCCACGGAGCAGTGGGGGTGGATGTAAATGGTGCGGATCCGGAAGGATTAAAAAAGATCGGCCGGTTTTTTGCAGAAAATGGAACTACCAGCTGGCTGGCTTCTGTGCTTACAGATACAAAAGAGCAGACAGAATGGTGCATTGATCAGTACCGGAACTTGGATCAGAGAGAAGGAAATGAGGCGGAGCTTTTAGGCATCCATCTGGAAGGCCCGTTTCTGTCAGAGGAATATAAGGGAGCTATGCCTAAGCAGCTTCTTCGGCTGCCGGATTCTAAACTGGTGCGGGAATATCAGGAGAGAGCAGAGGGAGGAATTCGTTATCTCACTCTTTCACCGGAGCTTCCCGGGACGGCAGAGCTGATTCCGGAGCTGAAAAAAATGGGGATTGTTGCTGCTGTCGGTCATTCCGGGGCCACCTATGACCAGGCGATGGAGGCCATTGAGGCCGGAGCGGACTGTTCCACCCATACCTGCAATGCCATGCGGCTTCTGCACCAGCATGAGCCTGCGATTCTGGGAGCGGCTCTTGAAACAGATATTTACTGTGAAATGATCTGCGACGGCCGTCATCTTCACCCGGGAATTGTTCGGCTGCTGATGAAAGTGAAAGGAAACCGCAGGATGATTGCTGTCACAGATTCGATTATGGCAGCTGGGCTTCCGGATGGAACGTATCATCTGGGAGTGAATGAGGTGGTGGTAAAAGATGGAGATGCCACGCTCGCCGCAGATGGTACCCGGGCGGGCAGTACGCTGACACAGATACAGGCTCTTAGAAATGTCTGTTCTTTTACAGGGCTTCCGCTGGAGCAGATCCTTCCGGTGTTCACGGAGAATCCGGCGAAGCTGCTGGGGGTATTTGACCGGAAAGGATCCATTGCAGAGGGCAAAGACGGAGACCTTTTGATTATGGACGAGCAGCTGCAGATTGAGCGGGTCTTTCTGCGGGGAAATTTATTTTTTAGACAAGGGAGATAAGACAGATGGAAAAAGAGGACAGGGATGGAAGCGTGGCGAAACTTTCAAATTTTCAGATTTACTGGAAATTGTTTGTGACAACACTGGTCTTAAGCGCCAGCACCTTTGGGGGCGGCTTCGTGATCATCGGTATGATGAAGAAAAAGTTTGTGGAGCAGATGGGATGGCTTCAGGATGAAGAGATGCTGGATATGACAGCTATCGCCCAATCCTCACCAGGAGCCCTTGGTGTGAACATTGCCATTGTGGTAGGATATCGGATAAAGAAATTTTTGGGAGCAGTTGTCTGCACGCTGGGAGCAGTGATACCGCCTCTGGTGATTATTTCCATTATCTCTGTGTTTTATAACCAGTTTAAGGACAATGAAATTATTGCCATTGCCCTTCAGGTGATGCGGGCGGGCGTGGCCGCGGTGATCTGCAGCGTAGTCATCGACTTGGCAGGAAATGTGATCAAGACCAGAAGTTTTCTCTGGATTATCATGATGTGTGCGGCTTTTGCAGCTACCTGCTTCTTTGATGTCAGCGCCATTGTGATCATTCTGACGTGTGGTTTGGTAGGACTTGTGAAAGTACTGATGGATGAGCGAAAGGGGGCTTCAAGATGATTTATCTGGAATTGTTCTGGGCCTTTTTTCAGATTGGTCTTTTCAGTTTCGGAGGCGGCTATGCGGCAGTGCCTTTGATTCAGCATCAGATTGTTGAAACAAAGCAGTGGCTGGAAATGAGCCAGTTTGCAGATCTGATTACCATTGCGGAGATGACCCCGGGTCCCATTGCCGTAAACAGCGCAACCTTTGTGGGACAGCAGATCGCAGGACTTCCGGGGGCTATTATCTGTACGCTTGGCTGCATTTTTCCATCCTTTGTGATCGTGCTGTTTCTGTCCTGGCTGTATATGAAATACCGGAGTTTAAAGACGATCCAGGGGGTGCTTACAGGACTTCGCCCGGCGGTAGTGGCAATGATTGCCTCTGCAGCTCTGTCGCTGTTTTTGCTGGCGCTTTTTGATGCCTCTTTATTTACGGTACAGCTGACAGATTTTCGGGTTGTGGAGGCTGTGATCTTTGCAGTTTGCCTGCTGCTTCTGAGGAAAACTAAAGTAGGCCCCATTCCTATTATCTTTGGTTCAGGAATCGTGGGAACCATCATTTATCTGATCATTGGAAAATAAAAGCTTTTCAGAGAAAGGCTGTCGTAAGCAAGACGGATGATTCGACCAGGTGAATTTTAGTCTTGTGATGCGGCAGCTTTTTATGATTCGTGGGATCTAAAAAGGTACAAGCTGCTTTACGATAGGGAGCCTGGAAAAGGGTATGCTTCTCCAGAGAGCAGCCCGGCGGTTTCGATTTATGGGAGCTGCGCCGGGAGCTCAGAGGAAGTCCCGGTACAGGAATGGAGAAGTGCTTCTCTTTTGGCAAAGAGACTGGAATCGAAATTCGGATTTGTTTTCACCACTTCTTCTAAAAAACGTTGTTCGTTGCTGCGAAAAGTTTTGGTGCGATGAATATAGCTTTCAAAACTCAGGTCATAGTCGCTGCTGCATTCTTTCAGGGGGCCGCCGCAGATACGGCAGATGCTGGCATCTTTTTGAAAGACAAGGTCACCGCATCGTTCACAATAGTTGGCGTACGATTTTTTCTCATACTTGGCGTTCATATCAGTTTCCTTCGCATTTTAATAGTATCGAATAGTAGCATCCATGCATGAGGCGTAACGCCGTAACGCAGAAAAAACGAAAAGCGCTCTGATGTCATGTCCTCATACACAAATGATAAATTAATTATATAATGACATATTACTATATTAATTTAACTGTGTAAATAGAAAATATTATTTTTTAAGAAAACCGCTGCATCTTGACGAAAGAGGAAAAGAGATATAAGATGAAACAGAAGATGAGGTTTGAGTATAAGAATACGAAGCTTAGAATTCCAAAATGCAGTATTTACATAGAGGCAGAGGGATGTCCTCTGTATGTACACGAAAGAGAGGAAGATAAGGGGGAAAAGGATGAGACTATTATTTAAACAGCGGTTGTTTTCCTGGTTCGACAGCTATGATATTTACGATGAAGCAGGCAATCCGGTATACACGGTTAAGGGACAGCTTTCCTGGGGACATTGCCTGAAGATATTTGACCAGTGGGGAAATGAAATCGGGACAGTGAAGGAGCGTGTCCTTACCTTTCTTCCAAAGTTCGAACTGTATCTGGGGGACCGGTACGTGGGCTCTATCAGCAAAGAGTTTACGATTTTCAGGCCCAGATATCAGATTGACTGTAATGGCTGGCAGGTGGAAGGGGATTTTTGGGAGTGGGATTATGAGATTGTAAATGCGGCAGGAGAGGTTGCGGCAGCCGTATCCAAGCAGTTATTTAATCTGACAGATACCTATGTGATTGATGTGGTTCATCCACAGGACGCTCTCTGTGCTCTGATGCTGGTACTTGCTATTGATGCGGAGAAGTGTTCCAGGAATGATTAAGTGAAAGAGACAGAGCATTGCAGAAAGCAAACCCAGGGATGAGGAAAGAGACCAGGGGATGAAGAAAGCAAACCCAGGAATGAGGAAAGAGACCAGGGGATGAAGAAAGCAAACCCAGGGATGAGGGAAGAGACCAGGGGATGAAGAAAGTAAAATACAGAAATGAAGAAAGAGGTTATGGTGTGGGAAATGAGAGGAACTGAGGAAAACAGAAAGAAATTTCTGGAATATGAGAAGAATTTTCAGCGCAGGAAAAAGGAAATTCTGTCTTTGGTAAAATGGTTGGCTCTGGCAGTGCTGGTGGGCTGTGTGGTAGGCGTTGCAGGCAGCCTCTTTTCATATGCGCTCTCTACCGTAACCTGGCTGCGGGAAAAGGAACGGTGGCTTTTTTTGCTGCTGCCGTTTCTGGGACTTTGCATTGTAGGGCTGTACCAGAGATTTGGCAGACAGGATGGGGGAACGAATCAGATATTATCCACCATCCGGTCTGCGGGTGATGTGTCCTTCCGGTCTGCCCCTCTGATCTTTGTGGCAACGGCCCTGACCCACCTGGGAGGGGGATCTGCCGGGAGAGAGGGAGCAGCGCTCCAGCTGGGGGGAAGTATCAGCAATAAGATAGGAAAACTGCTCCGCATGGATGAGGCGGATCGCCATATGATGGTGATGATCGGCATGAGTGCCGCCTTTGCCGCTTTGTTCGGGACTCCCATGGCAGCCGCTTTTTTCCCAATGGAGGTGGTGAGCGTGGGCATTATGTATTATACGGCGCTGCTTCCCTGTGTGATCGCAGCCTTGATTGCCTCAGAGCTGGCCATGGGCTGGGGAATTCGTCCGGAAGTCTTTCATGTGACGGAGATTCCGGAACTGACTTTGGAGACGGGAGGAAAGCTGATACTGGTGGCCCTGGGGTGTGCTCTGGTGAGCATTCTTTTTTGCAGTACTTTAAAATGGGTGGGCCGAATCTATGGCCGACTTCTTAAAAATCCTTATGTGCGGGTGGCTGTGGCAGGCGGGATTATTATCCTGCTTACGATCCTTCTTCAGACGGATGACTATATGGGAGCGGGCACCAATCTGATCATCCAGGCTGTGGAGCAGGGAAAGGCGAACCCCTTTGCTTTTTTCTGGAAACTGCTTCTTACAGCACTCACTATGCGGGCAGGTTTCCGGGGAGGCGAAATTGTTCCGGCTTTCTGTGTGGGAGCTACTTTTGGCTGTGTGGCAGGACAGCTGATCGGTCTGTCCCCTTCGCTGTGCGCTGCAGCGGGGATGACAGCCGTGTTCTGCGGTGTGACAAACTGTCCCATTTCCTCCATACTGATCGCGTTTGAACTGTTTGGATTTAGCGGGGAACCTTTTTATCTTATTGCAGTGGCTATCAGCTATGCAGCTTCCGGAAATTACAGTCTTTACAGGGAACAGAGAATCGTGTATTCAAAATATAAGGCCAGATATGTCAATGACAGAGCAGAGTCCTAGAAGGACAGGGACGCGGTCTCTTTGCGAGAGGGGAAATCAGGATGGAAAATCCTGAGCCAGGGCGGTTTTGAGGAGGGCGATGACAAGGGCTTGTTTGCTGGGAGAAGCCTGTTTCCACAGACAGTCCAGTTCCCGGAGCTGACAGAGCTCATTTGGTTCTAATTCATCCTGAAGCAGATAGTCAGGAGAGATCTTCAGGGCATTGCAGATGTCAATGAATACAGGCAGGCTTGGCAGTTTGGAACCGCCTTCGATCTGCCGAAGATAAGTGGCGTTAATATTACAGCGGTCAGACAGCTGTTCCGCTGTGATGTGCTGATCTTTTCGCACAGAATTGATCCGTTTTCCTAAATTTTTTCTTTCCATCTCATCACCATAGTATAAGCTTTCAGCTGATTTTTATTCACTTTTAGCTTACATGATTGAGAAGGATTGCAATAGCGCCTAAAAGACTATATAATATGAGCTAATGGACTACATTTTAAAGGAGGGGAAAATATGACGATTTTGGGGAAGCTGTCTTTGCTGTCTTATTTTCTTGCGTTTGTTTTTATTGTGACAGTGTACAATAAAGCGATAGGGACGCCGTATGAGCAGGCTGCAACCTGGGTAGGCTTCATTTTGATTTTACTGGGAGCGTTTCTGGCTTTGCTGCAGAATTCAGGATTTATGGATGATAAATTGAATCCGGATCGTCTGACGAAGGAAGATTTAAAACAGCTGGAACAGGAGATTGAGAAGCGAAAAGCCCAGTTAGAGCAGGAAGAATTGGAGCGGAAAAGGCTGGAGAATGGGGGAAAACGATAGTGCCTCTGCTTTCGCTCTGTGTACGTTCAGTACGCAGAGCGAAAGCGCCTTGCAGGAAGTGAAATTCAGCCTTTTCGGACTTTCAGACCTCAGCCTTAGAAAAACCGGCAAATCTCATGGCTTGAGGCGTGCTGCCCTAGGTACACGGATGCCAGCAAAATCAGATATAAAAACAGGGGATGTTGCAAAATACTGATTCCGGTGGATTTTCGGTGTGTTTTTCTCCGTATTTTTCGGAGAAAAATCACCCGAAAGGGTACC
>CABRXX010000054.1:0-17744 GCA_902475025.1 uncultured Lachnospiraceae bacterium
TCACCAAAACTGCGTCTGAAAGACCGCTGATGATCCGGTTTCTCATGGGGAAATGGCCGGAAAGAGGGGGCGTCCCCGGCGGAAATTCCGACAGAACTCCTCCCTTTTCCCACAGCATTTCATATAATCTCTGATTCTCTCTCGGATAACAAAGATCAACCCCGCACCCCAGCACTCCATAGCTTGCACCGCCGGTCATCACAGCTCCCAGTTGTGCCTGACCGTCAACTCCCACAGCCAGACCGCTGATTAACTGCGCTCCGGCTGCGGCCAGTTCCCGGCCAAGTTCTCCGGCCATTGCCTTCCCATAAGGGCTGCCGCCCACTACCGCCACAGAAGGAATCTCATCCTTCGGCAGCCTTCCACGATAAAACAGGCCAAAAGGACACTCCCCTATGGATTTTAACCGCTCCGGAAAACCCGGATCCTGGCAGCTGATAAATTCTATTCTCTTTGTCTTGACTCTATGACAGACATCTTCCACAGAATAGGTTTTCCTGAATGTCATCAGCCTATCCACCCACACCGCGCCCTTTTCTCTCCATGTTTCCAGACTTTCCCTTGAAGCCTCGTACACAGCTCTTGGGGATCCGTAAAATTTTATTAGCTGACGGATGTGATTGCGATAAAGTCCCCTGACGCTGCAAAGCCACAGCCAATATTTTTCCCGCTCTTCCATAACAGCCTCCTAACCCGCAGCACGTTCCTGACAACGCGCGTTTCAAACCGCTTTTCATCGGCCAAGCATCCGTACAGGAGCAGCTGACTGCCTCACTGCTCCCTGGTTTCCAGGTGCCCAGTCTCATCTTTGCCCTGCCCAGTAGGCCTTGTCAAAAGCCCGGTACCCGATGGCTTCCCCGAGATGCACCTCACGGATCTGTTCCGCCCCCTCCAGGTCTGCAATGGTGCGAGCCACCTTTAAAATCCGGCCATAGGATCGGGCTGTCAGCTCCAGCTTCTCATAAGTGCACCGCATCATCTCCTCCTCCGCCGCTCCAAGGGCGCAGTATTTTTTCACAGCTGAACCGGAAAGATCTGAATTAAAACAAAACCGGGTACCTTTATACCGCCTCTGCTGTCTTTTTTGGGCCTGTATCACCCGTTCCCGTATTTTGTCAGAACATTCTTCCCGGACTTCTGAGGACAGCTGTTCATACGGAACCGGGTGGGCCTCCACGCAGATATCCATGCGATCCAGCAAAGGCTGACTGATATGATCCAGATAACGCTTCACCTCCCGTCTGGAACAGCTGCAACGGTTTCTGTCCGGATAGTATCCGCACTTGCAGGGATTCATAGACGCCACCAGCATAAAATTGGCCGGAAACAGATAATTTCCTGTATTCCTGGAAATATGTACTACCCCCTCCTCCATGGGCTGGCGCAAAATCTCCAGAGTTCCTCCCTCAAACTCCGGCAGCTCATCCAGATAAAGGACCCCCCGATGAGCCAAACTCACCTCGCCAGGCCTTGGAACCCTTCCTCCGCCTGCCAAAGCTGCTGGAGTAATGGTGTGATGCGGCGCGCGGAAAGGTCTCTGGGTCATCAGCCCCTCCTTGGGAAGCAGACCGGCTATGCTGTGAATCTTGGAGATCTCCAGGGCCTCCTGATGGGAAGTTTCCGGCAGGATGGTAAGGATGCGTCTGGCTATCATAGTTTTTCCCGCTCCCGGCGGCCCGATCATTAAAAAATTGTGCATTCCTGCCGCGGCCACCTCCGCTGCCCGGCGCAAAACCTCCTGGCCCCGCACCTCTTCAAAATCCATTCCGAATCTCTCCCTCTGCCTGAAACGGATTTCTTCTATATTAATTCTCTTCTGTCCCAAATCTCCATTTCCTGTGAGAAAGCTGAGCATCCCCTTCAGATTCTCTGCTCCCAGCACCCGAATACGCTGAATCACGGATCCCTCCCCCAGATTCCCCATGGGGACAATCATGGTATGGCATCCCCAGACTGAGGCAGAGGCTGCCATCTCCAGTACTCCCCGCACTGGGTTGAGGCTGCCATCCAGTCCCAGCTCCCCCACAAAAAGAATCCCATCCAGACTCTCTCTTGGAATGTAGCCCAGGGCCGCCAGGATGGCCACCGCTATGGGCAGATCAAACCCGGAACCCGACTTGCGCACATCTGCAGGCGCCAGATTCACCGTAATCCGTTTAGGCGGGAGCTGAATCCCGGAATTCTTCAAAGCCGTCCGCACCCGGTCCTGGGCCTCCCGCACCTCAGAGGATAAAAATCCCACCATGGAAAACAGAGGCATACCGTCACTGACATCCGCTTCCACCATAATTTTTTTGCTCTCCACCCCGCAGATGGCAGAGGATGTGACTGCACAAAACAATAAACACCACCTCCAGACAATCGTTGTTCTAAAAACTTGTTTGTTCTAAAAAAATACGGTTGGAAATCATCGGGAGAACCCCTGATATATGATATAAAAAATAGGATATTGCAAAATGCGAATCCCTATGAAAAGAAAAGCCTTTAAAGAATTTTGTTCTTCTTTATGTGATATCTCATATCCTATCACAGTTTCAAAAAAATGGCAAGGAGATGTTGCAAAATATTACTTCCGGTGGATTTTCGGTGTGTTTTCTCCGAAAAGAGGTTATTTTTCGGAAAAAAATCACCCGAAAGGGTACCGCCGGAGATTTTTGCAACATCCCCCTGCCATTTTCTATGGAATAAACTCTTCCGGTTTCCTCTTGCTCCATACCACCGGCTCCCGTTTTTTCATGCACACTGCCATGGTATACTCCGGCGTTTGAAATTCCTGTATCCAGAAAAAGTGCCCCGGTTCCGGCTCGATTCTTCTCCATCTGGGCACTTCCGGTTCTCTTCCATCCTCCCCGTAAGCACACCTTCTGATCGCTCCGGTTTTACTTTCCCCAAAATCCGACTTCCACTCCAGCGCCTTTCCAGGCCTTGCCATAGGTTTGACGCCTGTCTCTCCCGGAGGCTTTGCCCGATACGCTTCTGCATCAGAAGCCTTTAAAAACTCCAGCTCTTCCTCTCCAAGGGTCGGAACCTGTCTCAGGTCCTTTCTAAGACCTATACCGGTACATTTTAAACAGCTTTCTTTCCGGCTCCAGATTCGCTGCAGCCACGCCTCCTGTTCTCCCCGCTTCCTGCTCTCTAAAAACCTCAGTTCCTCCGGGGTACCGATACGCCTGGCCAGGGAAGCTTTCCAGGGAAAACGCCGTTCCGCGTCCACTCCCACAGACTGGGTGCCGCAAGCTGCCGCCACACAGAAACTGCAGTGGGTAACATTAAATTCCAGCCAGGGATATTCCCGCAGCCAGGGCTTTCCCCCAGCTCTCTTTTCATAGTGAAACGGATGTGGAACCTCTGGATGCTCTGATTGGATCAGATACTCCAGTAATAAATAAGCCAGCTGATGCTGGCTGATCCCTCTGGGAAGTTCTTCACAGTAGTAAACGTTCATCTTAATTTTTGAAACACTCTCTCAGTTTTTTTAACGCATTTTTTTCAATTCTGGACACATAAGACCGGGAAATCCCCAGTTTTCCTGCGATTTCCCTCTGTGTCAGTTCCTCTCTGCCTCCCAGCCCATACCGGGCGGCAATGATGCTCTGCTCTCTGGCATCCAGGACTCTTCCCAGTCCCTCATAAAGCGTCCTGGCATTTTTCCGAAATTCCAGATTCTCCAGTACATCCACAGGCTCGCTCTCCAAAATATCCATCAGCTGCAGTTCCCGGCCCTCCTGATCCACACCGATCTTCTCATACATGGAAACCTCCCGGGCCTGCTTTTTCTTCGTCCGCATCATCATCAGAAGTTCGTTCTCAATACACCTGGCTGCATAAGTGGCCAGCCGGTTCTTCTTCCCACAGTCAAATGTGGACACTGCTTTGATCAGGCCAATGATCCCGATGGACAGCAGATCATCCTGGTCATTCTCCGTTCCCTGATACTTTCGGGCCACATGAGCCACCAGCCGAAGATTCCGCTCAATGAGAACATTTCTGGCCTCCATATCACCCTCCTGATATCTCTGAAGGTAATATTTTTCCTCCTCCGGCGACAGTGGTTTTGGAAAAGTTTTCAAAAAGCACCTCGAAGAGAGTTTTATTTTATTCTATGAGCGCTTCTGTCCAATCGTGCCTGTTCTATTTTAATGCCCCAAGACCCTACTCTTTTTTCCGCAGAAGATCTCCTGGATCCGCCTGAACAGACAGTTTCACAGACAGCCTCTGTTTTGGATGAGGGGCGCTCTCCATCGGCTTCCCCTCTTCATCCAGAATCTCCAGCACCTCTGTCTCCACATCCCGGCCGTCAGGCTTCATAATCTGAATACGCTCTCCTACAGAAAATTTATTTCTCTGTTCAATCTCGCAATACCCCAAAGCACCCTGGGAAGCGATCCCCAAGTAGGTATACTCCTTGATGTAGGTATTGCTGTCATAGATCTGGGAAGTTTCATCCGGCTTCCCATAGAAAAATCCGGTGGTAAACTGGCGATAAGTACAGCCTGTGATCTGCTGCCGGTACCAGTCCAAATGCTCCTGATAAAGCCCTGGATTCTCCAGATAATCGTCAATTGCTTTCCGATAAGTACGTGCAACTGTTGCCACATACAGCGCCGTCTTCATCCGCCCCTCAATCTTTAGGCTGTCAATTCCGGCCTCTAAAACATCCGGGATATGCTCAATCATGCACAGATCCTTGGAATTAAAAATATAAGTGCCCCGTTCATTTTCATACACCGGAAAATACTCGCCCGGTCTGGTCTCCTCCACCACTGCATATTTCCATCGGCAGGGATGAGTGCAGGCTCCCTGATTCGCATCTCTCCCGGTAAAATAATTACTCAAAAGGCAGCGGCCGGAGTAGGAGATGCACATAGCCCCATGAATAAACGCCTCAATCTCCAGCTCTTCCGGAATATGGCTCCGAATCTGACGGATCTCTTCCAGAGAAAGCTCTCTTCCGCAGACCACCCGCTTCGCTCCCAGCTCATGCCAGAAACGGAAAGTCTCATAATTTACATTATTGGCCTGTGTGCTGATATGGCGCTCAATCTCCGGGCAGACCCGCTTGGCAATCATAAACACACCGGGATCCGCAATGATCAATGCGTCCGGACCGATGCGCTTCAGCTCCTGAAAGTAGGCCTCCACTCCCTCCAGATCCCCATTGTGAGCCAGAATATTGGCCGTCACATAGACCTTCACCCCATGCTTATGGGCAAACGCAATGCCTTCCTTCATATCCTCCGGGGAAAAATTTTTGGCTTTGGCACGAAGGCCAAACGCCTCCCCTCCTATATAAACGGCATCTGCGCCAAATAAAACTGCAGTCTTTAAGACCTCCAGACTGCTGGCCGGTATTAACAGCTCCGGTTTTCTCATGGTATTCTCCTTTATTCTTTCACGCTTAGAGCCGCTCCATCCCCGATGGGAACAATGGAGGTCACCAGCCCTTCTGTGTGCTTTAAGGCATACAGATACTCCCGCATGCGTTTATATATGGTACGGTTGCGCCGCTCCACTGCAAACCGAGATTCTATGATATCTCCATCCTGAAGTACATTGTCAGAGATCATCAGTCCCCCAGCGGAAAGCAGCCGCAGCGCCTCCGGCAGAAAATGAATATACTGTCCCTTGGCCGCATCCATGAAAATCAGATCATAGGGGCCTTCCAGAGTCTTTAAAATTTCCAGGGCATCCCCCTCCAGCAGCCTGATCTTGCCGCCCTTGGGAGCCCTGGAAAAATTGTCTCTGGCAACGGGTATCCGTTTCTCATATTTTTCTATGGTGGTGATACGGCAGTCCTCGCTGGTGTACTCTGCCATTAAAAGAGCAGAATAACCCACTGCCGTGCCCACCTCCAAAATCCTCTTCGGCTGTTTTAAGGACAGCAGAACCCGCAGGAAACTCTTCATCTCCTGACGGATAATGGGAACCTGATCCCGCCTGGCCTGCTGCTCCAATTGTTCTAAAAATTCTGTCTCCCCTGTATCCAGAGAATGGATATAGGTAACCATCCGTTCATCTACGATCATACAGAAATCACATCCTCAAATCCGTCAATCTCTATGTCCGTAACCGTCAGCACCTCCATAGCAATCTGCTGCAAAATTCTGCAGATACTCAGCTCGGACAGCAGGTAACCGGCTGCCAGAGAATTCCTGTAAAGCTCCGACCGCTCCCGGAACATCCGGTTCATCTCCTCCATCACATCCACAGATTCATCTGAGTTCTGAAGAAGATAAATCCTTTTGCGAAAATCATCTACCTGAGCCCGCAATTCCGGATAACTGGCCAGCTTTCTCTTATTTTTTTCAAACTCCCGGTACTCCTCACTGTCCCGAATGGCCTCCAGAAGCTCTCTTTTGCATTTTTCAATTGCATCCTGCATCTTTAATCATCTACTTCCATGATAATTGGTAAAATCATGGGGCTTCTCTTGGTGCGTTTCCACAGAAAATCACTTAAAGAATCTCTCACAGAGTTTTTCAGTTTGCCCCAGTCTGTGGTTTTCCGCTCCAGGCAATTGCTCAGCGCATTCTCCACCACGTTGCGGGCCTCATCCATCAGATCTTCCGATTCGCGAACATATACAAAGCCTCTGGAAACAATATCCGGGCCTGCCACAACCTGATTGCTGTACCGCCCCAGCGTGAGTACTACTATCAGAATCCCATCCTCTGCCAGATGCTGACGGTCTCTTAACACAATATTCCCCACATCTCCAACACCCAGTCCGTCTACCAGGATGCCTCCGGTCTGCACGTGTCCGGTAACGCTGGCCTTCTCCTCAGACAGCTCCAGCACATCTCCACTGTGGATCATAAAAATATTCTCTTTATCAATGCCGATCTCTCTTGCCAGCTGAGCCTGAGCCTTGCGGTGACGGTATTCTCCATGAACCGGGATCGCATACTTGGGCCGTACCAGGCTGTAGATCAGCTTGATCTCCTCCTGACAGGCATGGCCGGACACATGGGTATCCTGGAAGATCACATCCGCTCCTTTTTCAGACAGCTCATTGATCACCTTGGACACTGCCTTCTCATTGCCCGGAATGGGATTAGAACTAAAGATCACTGTGTCTCCCGGCTTGATCATCACTTTCTTGTGCATATTTGCCGCCATGCGGGACAAAGCAGCCATGGACTCGCCCTGGCTTCCCGTGGTGATAAGCACCATCTGCTCATCCGGATAATTCTTCATACGCTCTAAATCAATCAGGGTATTCTCCGGGATCTTCAAGTATCCCAGTTCTGCGGCTGTGGAAATCACATTCACCATACTGCGGCCTTCCACCACCACTTTTCTGCCAAACTTATAGGCGGAATTGATCACCTGCTGCACCCGGTCCACATTGGAGGCAAAGGTGGCAATGATGATTCTTGTATTGGTATGCTCGGAAAAGATATTATCAAAAATTCTGCCAATGGTACGCTCAGAGCCGGTATAGCCTTTCCGCTCTGCGTTGGTGCTGTCGCACATCAAGGCCAAAACACCCTTCTTTCCGATCTCGGCAAACCGCTGCAGGTCAATGGCATCCCCGAATACCGGCGTATAGTCCACCTTAAAGTCTCCGGTATGCACCACGATCCCGGCAGGAGAATAGATTGCCAAAGCCACTGCATCCTGAATGCTGTGATTGGTCTTGATAAACTCAATACGAAACGCCCCCAGATTGATGGACTGGCCCGGACGCACCACCTTTTTCTTAGTGGTTTTTAACAGGTTGTGCTCTTTTAACTTATGCTCAATCAGTCCCATGGTCAGCTTTGTGCCATAGATGGGAATATTCATCTGTTTTAAAATATAGGGCAAGGCTCCGATATGGTCCTCATGGCCATGAGTAAACACCATCCCTTTCACCTTGTCTGCATGTTCTTTTAAATAGGTAATATCCGGAATGACCAGGTCGATTCCCAGCATATCATCCTCTGGAAATGCCAGACCGCAGTCCACAACAATAATACTGTCCTCATACTCAAAGGCAGTAATATTCATCCCGATTTGCTCCAGGCCGCCCAACGGGATGACTTTCAATTTCGATTTTTTAGTAACTTTCAAATTAAACCTCCATACTTATTCACGAATCATCTCTTTGTTGTTAGTATTTCCTTTTTTTCAAATTTTACCGCTCCAGATCCACTTCTTCCAGCATCTCTGCAAAAATACGGCCCACTGCATCCAGCTCCTCATCCTCTTCCACCATCTGATAAAGTGCCTCCGCTTCGCCGTCGCCTGAGAGATCTTTCATGATCCAGGCTTCCCCATCCTCTTCCTCAGTATCCGTCACAAGAAGATAGCTGATGCCTCCGATCCTGGTCTGCTCCAAAACGTAAAATTCTACTGCTTTTTCTTCGCCTTCCGGCAAAAACATAATTTTTTCCATTATTTTTCCTCTATGAATTGTCGTCCTCTGAATCCTGCTGCTTCGCGCGAAAAGCAAGGTTGTCCAAATAACCCTGCAGAATATAAACCGCTGCAAGCTGATCCACATACTCTTTTCTGTTCTCTCTGCGCACGCCTGCTTCCATAAGCGTCCGGTGAGCAGAGACTGTGGTTAACCGTTCATCCCACATCACAACTGGCAGGCCTGTCCTTCGCTCCAGCATCTCTTTAAATGCCAGCGATTTCTCAGCCCTGTCCCCAATAGTATTATTCATATTCTTCGGAAACCCCAGAACGATGCTGGTCACGCCGTATTCCCGAATCAGTGTCTCAATCCTTGCCAGTGTCTGACGAAGTTTATTTTCGGACGTTCTCCGCACGATCTCCAGGCCCTGGGCGGTGATGCCAAGTCCGTCGCTCACTGCCACCCCCACCGTTTTGGAACCAAAGTCCAGGCCCATGATCCTTCCCTTTGTTATCTTTGTTTCCATGACTTATTCTTAATGTACTCTTTCAATAATTCTTCCACCAATTCGTCCCGCTCCACCTTCATGATCATACTGCGGGCATTCTTGTGACTGGTGATGTAGGTAGGGTCACCAGACATAATATATCCCACCATCTGATTCACAGGGTTATAGCCCTTTTCCGCCATGGCATTGTAAACCACATCCAGAACCATCTTTACTCTGGTTTCCGGATCTGTATTGACTTTGAAGTACTGTGTATTATTGATATCAGCCATTTTATCACGCCCTTACTTAAACTTTATCACAACTGTCCAGTCAATTCTTTCTGACAATCAATTCAAATCCATTTTAATATAAATGCTTCAATTAATCAATCCCTTTTCAAAAAACCTTTAAAGGAATGCAAAAACGGAATCTTTGCTCCGATTACTCCACAAACAGGCTCCCATCGCTCTGACGCTTCAGCGTCCCCGAAAAAATCTGGTTTTCCTCCCGGTTTTCTGCCGAAACCAACACTTTCACGTATTCCCTGGTATATCCGTTATAATACGCTTCATTCCCCTTTTGGATTCTCTCCTCCAGCAAAACCTCCGCTTTCCTGCCAAGTAAAGATTCCTCATACGCCTGCTTATTCTTTTCATTCAGTTCCAGCAGCACATCGCTTCGCCTTCCCTTTATCTCCTCCGGTATCTGCCCTTCCATCACTGCTGCTTTGGTTCCCTTTCTCTTGGAATATTTGAAAATATGAGTCTCATAAAACCGGATCTTTTTCAAAAACTCCAGTGTTTCCAAAAATTCCTCTTCTGTCTCTCCCGGAAAGCCCACGATCACATCTGTAGTCAGGGCCGGATACTCAAAATAATTCCGCAGTATTTCACACCGCTTTGCATACTCATCAGCCGTATATCTGCGGTTCATCCGCTTCAGCACCGTATCGCTGCCGCTTTGCAAAGAAAGATGAAAATGAGGACACATTTTCGGCAGGCTGCTCAGTGCCCGGGCAAACTCCTCTGTGACAATCCCAGGTTCTAAAGACCCCAGTCGAATCCGCTCAATTCCGGGCAATCTGTGAACCGCCTGGATCAGTTCCAAAAGACTGGAACCCAAATCCTTCCCATAAGAGCTTAAGTGGATGCCTGTGAGCACCACTTCCTTCACCCCCGTATCTGCAAGGGTCTTCAGCTCCTTCAGCACTTCCTCCATCTCCCGGCTTCTGGCCCGGCCCCTGGCATAGGGGATAATACAGTAACTGCAGAACTGATTGCAACCGTCCTGCACCTTAATATAAGCCCTGGTGTGCTCCTGCGTCTTGGAGAGGAAAAGCTGCTCATACTCCCCGGTATGATTAATGTCAATCACCCGCTCACTCCTCTGCCGGCAGTCGGAATTTTCCTTCTGTCCGACCGCTTCTTCCAGACAGGCCGCTTCTTTCTCACTGTCCCGGCTCTCCCTGCGGCGCTGCTGTTCAAACTCTTCCAGTGCTTCCAAAAGATCCTTCTTTTTATTATTGCCAAGAATGATGTCTGCCTCCACCGCCAGCCCGGTCCGCTCCTTTGCAGTCTGGACATAACACCCTGCCGCTACCACCACTGCCTGGGGATTCAGTTTCTTGGCTTTATGAAGCATCTGCCTGGATTTCCGGTCTGCTATATTAGTAACCGAACAGGTATTGATCACATACACATCTGCTCCTGGAGCAAAAGGGACGATCTCATATCCCGCCTGCTCCAGTTTCTGTTCCATGGCCTCTGTCTCATAGGCATTTACCTTGCAGCCCAGATTGTGAAGAGCTGCCTTTTTTCCGTTTCTGTATTCCATAAAGGTATTATCTCCTTTCTGTCAGATTCTGTGTCTGCTTGTTTCCATCTGGTTTTCTCTGTTCCTTCGATCTGTTTTACTCACTGCAAGACGGCTGGCAGGATAAGGCCTGCCGTCTTGCAGCCGACCTTTCCGCCTCCGAACTTCTCCAGTTTCCGTCTTGACTTTTACTGGCAGAAACGCTAAGATATCCATATAACATCTTATTGATTTTTATGGAGGAAAAGCAGAATGAAAACAGTTCAGATTTCATTAAATTCCATTGACAAAGTAAAATCTTTTGTCAATGATATTACAAAATTTAACTACGATTTCGATTTAGTATCCGGAAGATATGTGATTGATGCAAAATCCATCATGGGTATCTTCAGCTTGGATTTATCCAAACCTATTGATTTAAGCATCCACGCTGAAGATGATATTGATGAAATCCTGGATACTCTGAAGCCTTACATTATTGAATAATCATCTTTGCTTTTAGATCTTTCTTTACTTTTGATAAAAAGCAGCCTGCTGATCATACGCACTGCATGATCTGATTTTTACAGGCGCTACCGCTGCATACGAAGTCCTGGAGATTTTCAGGTGTTTTACACAAAACTACTGAAAACCATCTGCAAGGGGATGCTGTAAAATACGAATTTCGGTGGGGTTTCGGTGTGATTTTTTCTGGAAAAATGTTGTTTTTCGGAGAAAAATCACCCGAAAGGGTACCGCCGAGGGTATTTTGCAGCATCCCCTTTTTTTGCTATGAGAAAGTTCTATCCACTGTATCCTAAAATCAGGACACGCCTTTTTACCGGATCTCCAGAACTTCCGTAGTCTCAATAGCTGTTTTTACCAGTTCGTCAATTTTTTCTTCCAACTTCTGCTCGGAACGGCAGATAGCCTTTAAATTGGGCTTTGTCACCGGATGCTTGGCCACAAAGATGGTACAGCAGTCCTCAAAGGGCAGGATAGAAGTCTCATAAGTGTCGATCTTCTCTGCAATGTTCACAATATCCTGCTTATCAAAGCCGATCAGGGGCCGGAACACCGGCAGAGTACACACCGCATTCGTAGCCGCCAGGCTCTGCATGGTCTGAGACGCTACCTGGCCGATGCTCTCTCCCGTCACCAGCGCCAGATCCTTGTTCTCCTTAGCAAAGTGTTCTGCAATCTTCATCATATAGCGGCGCATAATAATGGTCAGCTCATCGTGAGGGCATTGATCATAAATATACAGCTGAATGTCCGTAAAATTTACCACATGAAGCCTGATGGGGCCGGAGTATCTGGCCACCAGCTTTGCCAGATCCACTACCTTTTGCTTTGCCCGCTCACTGGTATAGGGCGGCGCATGGAAATAGGTGGCGTCGATCTGAACGCCCCGCTTGGCAATCATATAGCCTGCCACCGGACTGTCGATACCGCCGGATAACAGCAGCATGGCTTTCCCGTTGGTTCCCACCGGCATTCCTCCCGGGCCGGGAATGATTCTGGAATAAATGTAAATCTTCTCCCGGATCTCCACATGGAGCATCAGCTCCGGCTTGTGCACATCCACCGATATTCCTGGAAACGCATCCAGAATTCTGCCGCCAAGATATGCGTTCACCTCCATGGAATCCACCGGATAGCTTTTTCTGGCCCTTCTGGTGTCCACCTTAAAGGTCTGGCTCTTCATCTCATACACTCTGGACAGGAACTCGATCACATCGTTTCCCAGTTCCTCCAGGCCCCTGTCTTCCACTTTCATCACCGGGCAGATCCCCACAATGCCGAATACTCTCTGCAAAGCCTCCACCGTTTCCTCAAAATCATAGAAGCCTTCTACGTCAACATAGATTCTGCCCTGCTGCCGCTGCACGGTAAAATCCCCTTCCACCTGCTCCAGGGCATGGCGAATCTGATTCACCAAAGCAGCCTCAAACAAATGGCGATTCTTTCCCTTGATGCCAATTTCCCCGTACTTGATCAAAAATGTTTTAAACATGTCTCCTCCTAATGTCTGGTATAGCGGCGCAGCATGGGCAGCAGCTCTCCCAGTGTTGTTAAACAATAATCCAGTTCTTCCTCCGTGGTCTGCTCACAGAAACTAAACCTCAGAGTAGTCTCCAGCAATGCCGGCTCCAAGTGTATCTCTTTCAGCACCGGACTCACCGGCAGCTTTTTGTTGGAGGAACAGGCAGAGCCGGAAGATACATAAATGCCCCGCTCTTCCAGCGCGTGAAGCAGCACTTCGCTGCGGACTCCCCGGAAACTGACGCTAACAATGTGAGGCGCTCCCGCCTCTCCCGGCTCACTGTTGATCCGGATATCCGGCAGGGATGACAGCCCCTCCATAAAATGCTGTTTCAGTCGAAGAAGGTGATCCCTCTTTTTTTCAAAATCTGTATAAGCCTCTTTGGCAGCCGCGGAAAGCCCGGCGATCCCAGGAACATTGTCTGTGCCGGAGCGCATCCCCTTCTGCTGTCCGCCGCCTAAAACGAAAGGTCTGATCTTTGTTTTTTCCTTTACATACAAAAATCCCACGCCCTTGGGTCCATGAATCTTGTGACCGCTGACGGAAAGAAGATCAATGCCCAGCCTCTTGGGACAGATTCGGTACTTCCCATAGGCCTGAATGGCATCCACATGAAATAGAATCTCCCGGCGATAATTTTTTATGATCCTGCCAATTTCTTCAATAGGCTCCACTGCCCCCATCTCGTTGTTCACATACATAATGGACACCAGGATGGTATCCGGTCTTAAGGCCTGCCGAAGCTCCTCCGGATCAATGTGCCCCTTCTCATCCACCTTCAGGTAGGTTACCTCAAAGCCCAGCTCCTGAAGATACATCATGGGCTGAATCACTGCTGCGTGTTCAATGGCCGTGGTAATCACATGCTTTCCTGACCGTCTGTTGGCCAGCGCACCTCCCAGAATGGCCCAGTTATTGGACTCCGTTCCCCCGGAAGTAAAAAAAATCTCCTTTTCACTGGCTTTCAGAGTGGCTGCAATCGTCTCTCTGGCCTCTTTTAAATACCACTCTGCTTCCACGCCTTTCTGATGTCTGGAAGAAGGATTTCCGTAATCCTCCATCATAGTCCTGACCACCGCATCCCGAACGCTCTCCAGGCACCGGGTGGTGGCTGAGTTATCTAAATACGCTTCCATACTTTTTCCTCAATCTGATCTGATATTAAAACATATCAGACGCAATTACTGCTGCCTTTCTATCCTTGCCATTCTATTCCTGCGCGTTTCTGCATCCTCTGTTTTCCATCTGAAACATCAGCACAGAAAGAACGCTCATCCCCGCAGTCTCTGTCCGCAGGATTCGTCTTCCCAGGGTGATCGCCTTCGCCCCCTGTTCTAAGGCCTGCTGAACCTCCTCCGGCTCAAAGCCCCCCTCCGGGCCTATAAAAATACCGACCGACTGCCCGGGCTCTATCCCGCCAAAAATTTCCCTGGTGCGCTCCATATCCTCCGCCCGTTCATAGGGAATCAGCTTTACATTCAGCCCGCTTGCATATTCCAGGGCCTGGTGGAAGGTCATCACTGGTGTAACTTTTGGTATCAGCAGCCGCTTGGACTGCTTGGCAGCGCTCTCGGATATGGCTGCCCAGCGCTTCTGCTTGGCAGCCTCCTTCCTCTGATCCAGTTTCACAACGGATCGTTTCGTAGCTACCGGGATGATCTCATAGGCTCCCAGCTCCACCGCCTTTTGGATGATCAGCTCCAGCTTGTCGCTCTTTGGAAGCCCCTGAAACAGATAGATCTTAGAGGGCAGCTCCACGCCGCTCTCCTCTGTCCACAGAATCCTTGTCCTGACAGCGGCCTCCTCCAAAGCGGCGATCTCACAGCGGTATTCCTTATTGTCCAGCCCTGTGCAAAGGCGCACCTGCTCTCCCGGCCGCATCCGCAGCACGTTCCGGATATGATTCACATCCGGGCCTTCTATAAAAATCTCCTGTTCCCCGATCTGCTCCGGTTTTACAAAGAAATGATACATATCTGCTCCTTATCTCAGCATCCGTATATATGTGTTTTCCAAAATCAACCCCGTATCTTCTGTCATTTTCTTGCAGTGACGGACACCCACTCTCCCTGATGGGTCACCTCCACCACTTCCAGTCCAGCCGCCTTCACCGCATTCACTACCGTCTCTTCCTTCTCATCAATGATTCCGGAGGTAATGTAGATACCTCCCTTTTTCATCTGACGCACAATCACAGGCGTCAAGGGCACCAGCACATCCGCCAGAATATTAGCTGCCACAATATCATATTTCTCATACCCCACTGCATCCTGCACCTTGGGATCGTCAATGATATTGCCGATCATTACCTCCATGGCTCCCTCCGGGATCTCATTGACTTCCAGATTCTCCCTGGTGGCGCTGATGGCGCAGGGATCCAGATCCGTTCCCACCGCATGTGTTGCTCCCAGCTTGAGGGCCACAATGGATAGAATCCCGCTTCCAGTTCCAACATCCAAAAGCTCGGTATCCTGAGTTACATATTTTTTCAACTGACGCATACAAAGCTGGGTGGTCTCATGCATCCCGGTGCCAAAGGCAGTGCCGGGATCGATATGAATCACCATTTTGTCCTGATCCTCCGGCTTCATCTGTTCCCAGGAAGGAATGATAAGAATGTCATCCACATAAAACTGATGGAAAAACTCCTTCCAATTATTGATCCAATCCTTATCCTCTGTCTGGGATTCCTCTATCGTACAATCTCCAATATCCATAAACTGGCGCAGTTCTTCCAGTTCTTCCTTCACTCTTGTTAAGATTTCTTCCTTATCTGCATCCTCCTCCAGATAAAAATTCAGATAGGCAATACCGTCATCCTCCGGTCCCTCCGGAAGGATATCCACGAACATCTGCTGCTTATCTTCCTCCGTAAGAGGCACTTTATCCTCAATCTCTACGCCCTCTACTCCGGCTTCTGCCAGGGTGGAAATTACAATATCCTCCACACTGGACAGCGTTTTTAATCGAAATTTATTCCAACGCATACGTTTCCTCTCTTTTCTCCTGGGTTTTCGCAGTCATATCTCCTGGTGGCTATGCGCTCGTGTGCTTCTCCTATGTTGCATCTGCGCCCCACAGGCCCGCTCCCCTTTCTCCTTCTGAAAGGCCGCCCATTCTGCCCCAGCATCCTCATTCTATTATAAACCCCGGGGAATTTCAACCACAAATCCGGAAAACTTGCCCCTCCCACTTTTTACTGAAGCAGTTCACCTAAATCCTCTTTGTAAAACAGAAGCTTCCTTCTATTTGGAATTGTGGTATAATGAGCGGGAGCAAGCGTAGCCTGTTCATCGGGAGCGGTGAATGGTGACCACGCTAGCTGCAAAGCAGCGTCAAGCACCGAAGGTGCGAAGCGTAGTATCATGAACGCAGAGGTGTGATTATGCGAAGAAAAGAAAGAGAAATCAATAATCCTGCAGAAATCCGACAGATTTTAGAACAAGCCAAGGTTCTGCACATTGCCTTCCACAATGGAACTTATCCTTACCTGCTTCCAGTAAACTTTGGATTTAAAATGGAAAAGCAGCATTTAACCCTCTTTTTCCACGGAGCCAAAGAGGGGGCCAAACACGGAATCATAGAGGCTGATCCTCATGTGGCCTTCGAGACTGACTGCTGCCATCAGCTGATCCCACCTGCCGGAACAGAGGCCTGCACAGCCAGCTTTGCCTATAAGAGCATCATCGGGCAGGGACTGGTCTCTCGCGCAAAGGAGTCAGAGAAAGCAATCCTGTTGCGTGAACTTCTCTGTCATTACGGAATAGAAGCGAATGCCTTCTCCCCCTCTTCTCTTGCCAACACAGTGGTCTATAAGATCGAAGCTATTTCTTACACTGCAAAAGGCAGAGAGGCCGCGCTGTCATCCTCCCTGCCGCAACTCTGACACAACGAAACGCCGCCGGTGCATCAAACAGCACCGCACGGCGTTTCTTCTACTTCCCTGGTACGTTCCATTACTCCTGATAGCCATTGGGATTCTTCTGCTGCCAGTTCCAGGAATCTGCACACATCTGCTCAATGCCGTTCTCTGCTTCCCATCCCAACTCTGCCTTGGCTTTGGAAGGATCGCAGTAGCAGGTAGCAATGTCTCCGGCACGGCGGGGCTTAATCTCATATTTAATGGCATGGCCGCAGGCCTTCTCAAAAGCTGACACCACCTGAAGCACGCTGTAGCCATTCCCGGTTCCCAGATTGTATACACTCACGCCCTCTTTATCGGCCAGCTTCTGGATTGCCTTCACATGTCCCTTTGCCAGATCTACCACATGAATATAGTCTCTCACACCGGTTCCGTCCGGTGTATCGTAATCATTTCCGAACACTCCCAGACACTCCAGCTTGCCAATGGCTACCTGGGCCACATAGGGAAGAAGGTTATTGGGAATGCCCTTGGGATCCTCTCCGATCAGACCGCTCTTGTGGGCTCCAATGGGGTTAAAGTAACGCAGAAGGATCACATTCCACTCCGGATCTGCCTTCTGGATATCTGTAAGCACCTGCTCCAGCATCCACTTGGTCCAACCGTAGGGATTGGTACACACTCCCTTGGGGCACTCCTCTGTGATGGGAACAAAAGCAGGATCTCCATATACTGTGGCGGAGGAACTGAAAATAATGTTCTTTACCCCATGGCTTCTCATGGAATCGCAGAGAGTTAAAGTTCCTGCAATATTGTTCTGATAATATTCAATGGGCTTTGCCACAGACTCACCCACCGCCTTGAGTCCGGCAAAATGAATCACTGCATCAATCTTCTCCTGCTCAAAAATCCTGTCCATAGCCTGGCGGTCGCAGATATCTGCCTGATAAAAGGTGAGATCCTTACCTGTGATCTTTTTCACCCGCTCCAGGGCTTTCTCACTGGCATTGTAAAGATTATCTACAACTACTACATCATAACCTGCATTCAGAAGTTCCACACACGTATGGCTTCCAATATAACCTGCTCCGCCTGTCACCAAAATTTTCATTCTTATACCTCCTTTTGTTCTGCACCTGTCTTAATCCAGACAACGGGCGCCGTCTCCAATATCTACTACATAAAAGTCAGCCGCATAGCCGATCTTCTC
>CABRXX010000055.1:0-17629 GCA_902475025.1 uncultured Lachnospiraceae bacterium
AATGCAAAGATAAAAAATAGACAATAATAGAAATAAATGATAATATTAGATATAAAAATTTACTTTTCTCTTTTATTTTTATGAAAGCAATTAACTTAGGAAGGGGGAGTGTAAGATGAATTATGTAAGATCTGGTAAACGAGATTACTATAAGCATGTAATGGTGGCGAAAAAAATTCGAAGGGAATATGGGAAACGCAAAAAGTAAAAAATTATACAACATCACCTGCTAAAACAGGTAAGGGACTTTATTATTCTCGTACAACTGCTTGGTTTAAAGACCAGGCCAGGCAATATTATGTTGCAGGAGGCTTTTTAGATGATTGTCCCTGGTAAGGAGGGAATACTATGCAGGATAGAAGAAGAGCTATAGCTCTGGCTGTGATGATGGGACTGGGAATGCTGGCAGTCTCTGCCTATGGAAAAGAGCTAGAAAAAATGCCGACGGCAAAAGCAGAGAACAAGGTAGGGAACGATGTGGAGAGTGAGATCGCAGAACAGCAGGAAGAACCTTTTCGCGTAAGAGCGCGTTGCCGAACTTACTTTGATGAGGACGAGGAGACGATGGCAGAACGGCTGGAGGTGCGCTTTCTGATTGAAAACACGACCCAAAAGGATTATCAGGATGTGAGTTATGTTTGTTCGCTGAATGAAGAGGCGCAGGATTATATTGCAGATGGAATTATTGAATTATCTCAAGATTCGATGGACGTATCCTATCTGGAAAAAATGGAAAAACTAGAAGAAAAACCGGATGAAATGCCTGTGGTCTGCGGTTTTAGTATGTGTTGGGGAATGTTATTGACACCAGAGGAGGAATTACAGGAAATTTACCATCGATCTTCGGAGGGGCTGAAGGATGCAATAAAAAGTCTAGATGTTGAAATTACATGGAAAGGTGGCGAGCAAAAGGTAAGCGTGCCCTTAACGTTAGAAGAAGGGGTGGACTGGCCTGATGAGGATTGGTATGGGATTCTAGATGAGAATAGTAGCGATAAATAGCAAACAGTATTGAACAAGTAAAGAGAAAAATCCCCTGCTTGTGTTATGATTTACTTGTATGGTAGCTGCAGGAATGGTAAAATATAAGAAATAAAGGATGGACGATAGCAGTAGCAGCGTACAGGTATTTATCCAAAACATAAAACCGCATATATCTTAATAAGTGAAAAGTCCATTTTCTGTAACGGTGACAGGTTCTGTTCAGATTGTAAGAGCTCCATATCCACAAGGAAACAAAGTGTCTCTATATGAAAAAATAGAAAGCTGGGAGGGGATTCGATGAGAAAAACAGTATGTAAGATTGTGGCACTGCAGATGATACTCGGCGTTTGTTTCAGCGCTGGTCAAAGCGTAAATGCTTTTGCGCAGACATCAGAAGAATATGCACCGTACCTGCTTCGGATTACCCGCAGTGACATTGCTATTTTTGAAACGCCAGGTTACGATTATGGGAGTGTGACTACCATTTGTGCTCCGGGAATGTATACGATCGTAGACGAATGGGTGGATGGCGAAGGAATCTTGTGGGGAAAACTGAAATCAGGTGCAGGATGGATCGATGTGGGTGCGGCAAAAGAAGTGGTTGAAACAGAACCGGCCCCGATCACGGCGGCGTTTGCAGATGATGTGTTTCTGGAAGAATATGAAACGTATGAGTTTCTGGCAGACCGTTCTGAGTATATAGTAAAATTGGCATTTTTGCCGGGAGAAGAGTGGACAGATGTGTGGTTCGGTTTGCTGGAGTTTGTAAATGGCGATTATGCAGAGACTGAAAAAATAGGTTCTTTGCCCGGCCTTTCTGTAGGACAGGCATTGATAATGGGCGTAGAATTTTATGGAGATTTGACAACATACGGTATTGTTTTTACGGATGAAGCAGGATGGAGACGCCATTTTGCGGTTTCTATGAGTGGAAGAGACGGTTCGCTTGTACTGCAGGAGTATTGGACGTGATCCAATAGCAAAATATCAAATAGAAATAATTCGCGGAGGGGCACCTAATACAATGGAGATAAAGTTTGGAAGGCGGTAGATCGTATATGATTCGGGATCTAATGTACATCGAATTAAAAACTGGATATTCTGATAACGGACCTGCATGGATTGGGTATGTAAAAACTTCGAAAACGAAAAAAACAATTTACTTCAATGACCATGCTTTCCAAAAGAAGATTGGGAATTATTCAAATTATATGGATGTGGAGAATGGGGAAGAATATTGGATTTCCGGCTTGAAAAAGAAGGAGAGTAATCGTCACTGGGCAGGACAGGGGAAAATTATGATTGACCGCAGAGCAATTCAGGACTACCTGGAACTGATCGGAGAAAAGGAATTGCCATTAAATTTATTTGAAGTAATTGATTTGGAAGATCGGTTTCCGGTTGAACGAGTAAATAGATTACTGAACGAGAAGGAATCCTATGAAGGCATGGGGGAGGAAGATTGTGAAGGAAGGAGTAATTGATCAATAGAGAAATCCGTATGGTGGAGAGCAAGTCAGAAAAAGGCTTGCTTTTTACTTTACAAGCATATTGGTTCCTATATAATGATAGACAAAGAGATAAATCGGAGGTTGATGGAAGGTTTATACAATGGAATATAAGAGAAATAAGCAGAAATATGATGCCAAACTGGTAACAGTCAATCTGAAATTGTCGAAGTATAGCAATTCTGCATAAAGAATAACATCCGAAAAATGGATTGGATATCTTAAAATGATTAAAAATAAATAAAATAGTTGCAGAATATAGTGCAATATGATAGGATATATATTGAATATGTTGCTTGGTATTAGTGTTTTCGTTCAAGGACATATGAGGCACAGGAAAATAAGAAAGTAGCATGGTTCGGAGCCGGACGTACGTCCTGAGGGGAACACACTCCCTGGATGTAGTCTGGCTCTTTATCATTTTATACAGAAAAGAAGGTGAAGATATGATTGGTAAGAGTATTCCAAGAGTAGATGCATACGATAAGGTGACAGGAAGGGCAAAATTCACGGATGACCTGATCCTTGACAGGTGTCTTGTGGCGAAGGTCCTTCACTCCACCATCGGAAACGGGATTGTGACTTCCATTGATGTCAGTCAGGCGGAGGCTCTTCCTGGGGTGGTGAAGGTGGTTACCTTTCAGGATGTGCCAAAGCACTGTTATCCAACACCTGGCCATCCCTGGTCTGTGGAAGAAGCGCACCAGGATGTGGCAGACCGCAATATCCTTACCGGGCGCATTCGCTACTATGGAGATGATATTGCGGCTGTGGTGGCGGAGGATGAGGTGACTGCTTCCCGGGCGCTGAAACTGATTAAGGTGGAGTATGAGGAATATCCGGTGGAGATCCATCCTCGAAAATCTATGAAAGGAAGCAATCCGCCGATCCATGAAGAAAAAAAAGACAACGTGTTGACGCATTCGGACTTTTCTATCGGAGATGTGCAGAAGGGGCTGGCGGAAGCAAGGACGGTGGTGAAGAGAAGCTACAAGACACCTATGGTTCAGCACTGCCACATTGAAAATCCTGTTTCTTTTGCATACATGGAAAAGGGAAGAATTGTGGTGGTTACCTCCACTCAGATCCCTCACATTGTCCGCCGGGTGATCGGTCAGGCCCTGGGGATCCCCTGGGGAAAGGTGCGGGTGATCAAGCCATATATCGGGGGTGGATTTGGAAATAAGCAGGATGTGCTGTATGAGCCGTTGAATGCATTTCTTACTACCCAGGTAGGGGGACGGCCGGTGAAGCTGGATCTGACCAGGGAAGAAACTTTCTGCAACACAAGAACACGTCATTCCATCGAATATGATCTGACTGCAGGGGTGGATGCGGATGGGCGTCTTGTTGCTAAGGAAATGCACGCCTATTCCAACCAGGGAGCCTATGCATCCCACGGTCATGCCATTGCAGCCAATGGACTGACTGCCTGGAGGCTTCAGTATGCTTGTCCCAATATTTCCGGAGAGGCTTATACCGTGTACACCAATACTCCAGTGGCAGGCGCTATGAGAGCTTATGGGATTCCCCAGGCAGCCTTTGCCATTGAGTGTTTTATGGATGACATTGCGCATCAGATTCAGATGGATCCGTTGGAATTTCGGAGAAAGAATCTGATTCATGGTTACTACGCGGATGCCTATCTGAAGCCTATTGCAGCCAATACAAATGGGATTTTTGAATGCCTGGATAAGGGTGCAGAGTATATTCACTGGGAGGAAAAGCGCAGGGAATATGCGAATCAGACAGGACCTGTCCGCAGAGGCGTGGGCGTATCCGTCTTTTCCTATAAGACCGGCGTGTGGCCCATTTCCCAGGAGATTGCAGGCTGCCGTCTGTCTCTGAATCAGGACGGCAGTGTGCAGATGCAGTTGGGAGCTACAGAGATCGGCCAGGGCGCTGACACGGTATTTTCCCAGATGGCAGCAGAGACGCTGTGCATGGACATATCAGATGTTCATATTTCCACTGTTCAGGATACGGATGTAAGCCCCTTTGACACGGGAGCTTATGCTTCCAGGCAGTCTTTTGTGACAGGAACTGCCATAAAGCAGTGTGCTCAGGAACTCCATGATAAGATTCTGGCCTATGCGAAGACCCTTCTTCCGGAGGAGACAAGAGTGCTTACCCTAAGGAATGGGTGGATCTATGCCGGAGAGGAAGCAGCGCTCTCTTTGGAGGCAGTGGCCCTGGAGGCTTATTACAGTCTTACCAATTCCTCCGTACTCACAGCGGAGGTTTCTACGCAGGTAAAGAAAAACACGCTTGCTTCCGGCTGCTGTTTCGCAGAGGTAGAGGTGGATATGAACCTGGGGACAATCGAGATTCTTCATATCATCAATGTTCATGACAGCGGAAGGCTGCTCAATCCTCAGCTGGCAGAGATGCAGGTTCACGGGGGCATGTCCATGGGCATGGGATACGGCGTCAGTGAGCAGATGATTCTGGACGAAAAGACAGGAAAGGTTTTGAACGGAAACCTTCTTGACTATAAACTGATGACCGTTTTGGATACCCCGGATATCAAGGCAGATTTTGTGGAGCTGGAAGATCCCATTGGGCCTTATGGAAATAAAGCCTTGGGAGAACCACCTGCGATACCGGGAGCGCCTGCCATTCGAAATGCAGTTCTTCATGCAACGGGCGTGGCATTTAACGAGAATCCCCTCACTCCTCAGAGGCTGATTGAGGGATTTAGAAAGGCCGGACTGATCTGAAAGGAGGAACTGTGTGATGTATGATATTGAAAATTATTATAATGCTAAAACTGTGAAGGAGGCGTCTGCCCTTTTGAAGGCGCATCCGGATGCCAGAGTGATTTCCGGAGGCAGTGATGTGCTGATCAAGATCCGGGAGGGAAAAATGGCAGGGACTTCTCTGGTGTGCATCCGTGATATCCCGGAGCTTCAGGGGGTTGAGAAAAAAGAAAATGGCGATATTTATATTGGGGCAGGAACCTCCTTTTCCCATATCACCAATGATCCTATTATTCAGGACTGCATTCCGGTTCTGGGAGAAGCAGTGGATCAGGTGGGCGGACCCCAGATTCGGAATATTGGAACCATAGGAGGAAATATTTGCAATGGTGCAGTCAGTGCAGACAGCGCGCCCACAGTGTTTTCTCTGAATGCCATGCTTCGCATTGAGAATGAGGAAGGAGCCCGTATGGTTCCTGTGAGCGAGTTTTATCTGGGACCGGGCCGTGTGGATTTAAAAAGAGCGGAGATTCTGACCCATGTGGTGATTCCGGCCAAGGAATACCAGGGATATCACGGCCATTATATCAAGTATTCTATGAGAAAGGCCATGGATATTGCCACCCTAAGCTGTTCGGTGGTAACCAGGGCAGACCTTCAGAAGAATGTCCTGGAGGATGTACGGATTACCTTCGGCGTGGCAGCGCCAGTTCCCTTCCGCTGTGAGAGAACAGAGGCGGCGGTGAGAGGAATGGCCATTGATGAGAAGCTGTACAAGACTTTGGAGGAGAGCATTCGCCAGGAGATCAGCCCCCGGGATTCCTGGAGAGCTTCCAGAGAATTCAGGCTGCAGATCGGAGGGGAAATTGCTTCAAGAGCGTTGAAGCGTACCATAGAGTTAGCTGGAGGTGACAGAAAATGATAAAAGATAAGGTTCTGGTAAAATGTGTGGTGAACGGGAAGGAAGTGGCAGAGTATGTAGACCCCAGAGAGTCTCTTTTGGATATGCTGCGCAACCGTCTTGGTCTCACCTCTGTAAAGAAAGGCTGCGAGGTGGGGGAATGCGGAGCCTGCACCGTGATTATTGACGGGGAAACGGTGGATTCTTGTATTTATCTGGCAGTCTGGGCTGAGGGGAAAAATATCCGCACCCTGGAGGGGCTGGAGAAAAACGGAGAGCTGACAAGAATTCAGGAGGCTTTTATTGAAGAGGGAGCGATCCAGTGCGGCTTTTGCACTCCCGGCTTTGTAATGTCAGCTACCGTGCTGCTGGAACGGGGAGAGGTGCTCACAAGAGAGGCCATTAAAAAGCAGATGTCCGGCAATCTGTGCCGCTGTACCGGATATCAGAATATTGTAAACGCAGTGGAAAAGGTGATGAAGGAGCAGGCAGAATAAGAGGCAGCGGATCATTGTCCTCACCCAGAGACGGTCGCTTGGCAGGATCGCACTGTGGCGGACAGGAAAGATGCCGCCCAAGCGACCCGCGCCCCAGGCGGAGGGGATGCTGCAAAACACCTCCGGCGGTACCTTTTCGGGTAATTTTTCTCCGAAAAATAACATCTTTTCGGAGAAAACACACCGAAAATCCACCGGAATTAATGTTTTGCAACATCTCCTTTTTTACATGGGACACTTATGCGTTTCGGGTCCCTGATTTTCCCGAAGAAGCGCCCGCTCAAAGATCATCTCTCCGGCAATACTGATAGCGATTTCTTCCGGAGTTATTGCCTTGATAGGAGTGCCGATGGGAGAGTGTACCTTTTGGATGACTTCTTCAGCCAGTCCGGCTTCTCTTAATTTCCGGTTGATAAAGGCCACCTTATTTTTGGAACCGATGGCTCCCACATAGACAGGAGGATCCTGCAGAATCTGAAGAAGCACATCCAGATCATAGGTGTGTCCGTTGGTCATGATCACCACATAATCCTCCCTGGATATCGTAAGAAAATCCGAGATATTTTTAAAATCGCCGCACAAAATTTCCTCAGCATCCGGAAAGAGCCTGGGAGTGGCCAGCTCCTGACGGTTATCCATGACAGTGACCCGAAATCCTACCTTGGTCAGCACAGGAACCAGAGCCTGGGCACAGTGGCCGCCTCCGAAGAGGACGACTCTTTCACAGATGGTCAGAGGCATGAAAAAGCTGTGCTCGGTTTTTCGATATTCATTGGA
Source organism: uncultured Lachnospiraceae bacterium (assembly GCA_902475025.1). Classification (GTDB taxonomy): domain Bacteria; phylum Bacillota; class Clostridia; order Lachnospirales; family Lachnospiraceae; genus Merdiplasma. The sequence goes on from CABRXX010000055.1 coordinate 7,367, forward strand.
CTGCAGAGGTGTGATAGAATCAGCGATTTCACCGAAAAGCATCTGCCCATCTTTGCTTAACAGGGCTGGGAGACTGCCGTCCAGATGAAAGACCAGCCAGGCTTCCTGATGAGCTGCCAGCAGCTGGAGGAGTCTTTCGGCCAAAGTTTTCCAACCGGGCAGGGACGCGTCAATGTACTGAAACCACACCTCCACATTTCCTCCGCATACCATGCCAATATCCTTTGCACCGCCGGAGGCTAAGGTAAATGCTTTGGAATAGGACTGCTTTTTTTTCAGAAGCTGCCGGGAGCACTGTTCACAGCTTTTTTCCACAGCGCCGCCTCCTACTGTGCCAAGGATCCGTCCCTGGCTGCCTGTCAGCATCATGGCTCCCAGCCCCCGGGGGGAGGATCCGTTCTGGGATATGATCGTTGACAGGACAAGATCATGAGATTGTTTTAGTTCATTTAGAATTTCAGAAAATATGGTATTCATAAAGATCCTCTTAAAAAATATAGCTATTTTATGAGGATGCTGCATATCTTGCAACACCTCTATTGCTTGGCTTTCAACAGTTACAAGAAAGCGATTGTCAGATAAAATCAGAAAAGTGTTTTTGAAAAAGTTCCTGAAGGAGGATGTCTGCTTCCTCCAGAAAAGCGCTGTAGCAGCGCATCATAGTTTGGGCTTCCGCTGTCAGGCGGGAGTATCCCCCGTCTTTTCCTCCCTGCTTTGTCTGAAGCACGGGAGTTCCCAGCTGTTCCTCCATGGTGGCAATGATTTTTCGTCCTTTGGTGTAGGACATTCCCATATGCTGGCAGGCGCTGGATAAGGAGCCAAATTCTTCGATCAGCTGCAGCAGATGATGGGCGCCTGGCCCGTAAAATACCTTTTCTCTGCTGATTCTCAGGCGAAAGGAGGCTCTTAGCTTCATAATATCGTGATCTGCCAGAAGCGCTTCGCAGGGAACATCAGAAGCTTGGCTGGCCAGGATTCCGGGATCCTGAGTTTCTACCAAACTTGGCAAAAGACCGGCCTCTTGGATGGCGCCTTTCAGCCCGCCGGAACCATGGTAGGAGAGGATTTTGGAAAAACAGGAGGACTGCAGCAAGATGGGATGCCCGCAGCGCCCCTGATAGGAGGGGATGCACACTTCCCCTTCTGCCTGCGTCAGTTTTTCCACAGTTTCTTTTGAAAACAGCGGAACATCCACCGGGGAGATGAAAGCCTGCTTGCATTTGTCCTGAAGATAGTTAAGTCCCATCTTGATACCATCCAGCATCTCTTCCTTTTCCGAAATATGAAAAAAAACAAGATTCATGGAGGGAACCAGTTTTTGAGAAAGCTCTTTTTCGTCCCCCACCACAACGATTTTCTGGATCCCGGAGATCTGGAAGAGCAGCACCATCCGCATAAGGGCGGAGATCCTGCCGAATTGTTTTTCAGGGGAAAAACGGTCTTTGTGATCCGTCTTTCCAGCTGCAATGATCAAGGCAGCAGTCATAATCAATTTTCCTCCCTAAATAACTGTAAAGAACTTATGCAGGCACCGTGCCGCTGAGAAGATTTTCGTACTGCTCTTCTGTGAGATCCACATGGTAGAACAGCTGGAAGAATTCCCGGATTTCTGTTTCCAGGTCGCACTGTACATATTCCGGGTAGATCAGAGCAGAAAACCAGCGCATTCCGATCAGACGATTGGGGCCGTTGGGGCGGTCTACCCAGCTAAAGGGGGCGTTGGGAGTGCCGTAAACTTTTCCTTCCTGCACTGCTTTTAAGGAGGCATATACGGGATCCGCAAGGATCTTCTGGGCAGCGGCATTTCCGCTGACATCAGCCTTAGGCTCTCCGTTGACTACAATAAGATCCGGATCCCAGGCAAGGAGCTGCTCCTGAGAAATCTGAACTCTGGATCCGTCCCCAAGCTCCAGATCGGCCACATTGACAGCATTGACAGCATCCAGAAGCTGAGCGTGGGAGGAACCTCTGGGAGCTGTCTCAAGAGAATCCTCGCCGTTGCCGAAATAAACACGCACACGATCTTCTTCCGGAATCTGGGCGAGGGCAGCTGCATCCTGGAACGTCTTTTTTGCATAAGCGGCCAGGGCTTCTCCCTGCTCTTCTTCTCCCAGAAGCTGGCCCATGAAACGGAAAGCCTCCGGGGAATTTGCAAGGTCTCCGTCCACTGCGATTACCGGGATTCCCAAACTTTCTGACAGGCTGTCACAGTCGGAGATCAGAGCGTCATTGATCGTTCCGCAGGTTACTGCAATGGTAGGATTTGCTGCGATCACCGCCTCATAATTGACGGCATCTCCCATTCCAAAATTGGGGAGGGTGTGGTATTTTTCAGGAATATAGGCTTTTTCCAGGTCATTTAGTTCATAGTTCCAGCCCAGAAGTTTATCCGGCGCTATCATGTAGAGGAAAATGGCAGTGGCAGGACCAGTGGAAAAGACGGACTGGATTTCAGAAGGAACGGTCACAGTACGTCCGGCCATATCTGTGATCTCCCGGAAATCTCCGGCGGCAGTATTCTGGAGAGCGTCCTCTTCCGAAACGGCAGTGTTCGAACTGACGGGGGCTTCGGAGCTGTCTTCGGTCAGGGAAGCAGAGTTTTCCGAACTGTTTTCCGCCATCACAACGGTTGCCGGAAGCTGCAGCAGCAAAGCGGTGCTTAACAGCAGAGTGAGAAAGAGTTTTTTGATTTTCATGGTAGGATCCTCCTGTGTCTGTTTATTTCTGCGAGCAGTGAACCAGACAGCCGCACTTGTACGGATTTTCAGATCTCCGGCTCATTGACAGAGCAGATCGGCTATGTTATACTTTCAAAAGCGAAACGTTTTTAAAAATATAACGATAGAAAAAGCATAGCATTGACAGGAACGTTTGTCAAGAAAGAATCAAATAAGAAAACGGATGAGGAGGAAGAGGGCTGTGGGCAGAGGCTGCATGGAAATTCAGGAGGATAAGACACGGCGCAGGCGCTATAGAGGTTTGATGCTGGGGATGCTGGCTGCCCTGGCGCTGATTATGCTGTTTTCTTTCTGGGTGGGATATTATCCCCTGTCCCCATCTCAGGTATTGAAAGGATTTTTGTGGAAATTTGGTTATCAGGGAGAGATCGAACCTCAGGCAGTGACGATCTTCTGGAATATCCGCCTTCCACGGATCCTGTCAGCTGTTTTTATCGGGGCCTCCCTGTCTGTGGCAGGCTCTGCCTATCAGGGAATGTTCCGCAATCCCTTGGTGTCTCCGGATATTCTGGGAGTTTCCTCAGGAGCCAGCCTTGGGGCTGCCTTTGCTATTTTAAACGGAGCATCAGCCTGGGTGGTGCAGCTTTTCGCTTTTGCAGGAGGCGTAGCTGCTGTGACAGCTTCCTATGTAATCAGCCGGAAATCTGCTCATTCCCGCACGTTAAGTCTTGTGCTTACAGGTTCCATGATCATGGCTCTGTGCAATGCGGGTGTGACTATGATCAAGTATGTAGCAGATCCCAACGATGTGCTGCAGCAAATTACATTCTGGCTGATGGGAAGCCTTACAAAGACGGATACCAGTTCTTTTCTCTGGAGCGCAGTTCCTATGGCGCTGGGGCTTGGGGTTGTGTTTGTGTTCCGCTGGCAGATCAATCTTCTGACGCTGGATGAGGAGGAGGCAAAAAGCCTGGGCATTCCTATCCGGCGTTATCGTCTGATCTTTATCTCAGCGTCCACTCTGTTAAGCGCAGCGTCCGTCTGTCTGGGAGGGATGATCGGTTGGGTGGGACTGATGATCCCTCATTTGGCCAGAGCTTTGGTGGGGGCAGATTATGGAAGGCTGATTCCGGCCAGCGCCATGCTGGGAGCAGGATATTTGCTTTGTATGGATGATATTGCCCGGTCTGTTTTATCCATGGAGCTGCCTCTGGGAGTGGTGACCAGCGTAATGGGGGCACCGTTTTTTATTTATCTGATCATAAGAAGGAAGGAGCGCTGAGAATCCATGCTGTTAGAACTTGAGGAGGTAAGAGGTGGTTATGGAAGAGGCGATGTGGTCAGAGGGATCAGCTGCAGCGCCGGACCGGGAGAGATCCTCTGTCTTTTAGGTCCCAATGGATGCGGAAAGACCACGCTGTTTCGGCTGCTGCTAGGATCCCTTCCGCTTTCCGGGGGGAGTATCCGGATTGATGGCCGCAATACAGAGAAACTTTCTCCCAGGGAGCTGGCGAATTTGATTGCTTATATTCCTCAGTATCATGCCCCGGTATTTTCCTACACGGTTCTGGAGGTTGTGCTGATGGGCAGAGCATCTCATTTTTCCTCTTTTGAGCAGCCAAGAGCGGTGGATCGGGAGACTGCCTTTGAGGCGCTGGAGAAAGTACATGCGCTTCACCTTGCCAATGAGAAATATACTGCTTTAAGCGGGGGGCAGCGTCAGCTGATTTTGATTGCCAGAGCAATTTGCCAGTCCGCTAAAGTCTTTGTCATGGATGAGCCTTCTGCCAACCTGGATTATGCAAATCATCAGCTTCTTATGAAGGTGATTCGGGATCTTGCGAAAAAGGATTACTGTATCCTTCTGTCAACCCACAGTCCGGAGCATCCTTTTGCCATTGGAAACAAGGTGCTTTTGATGAAAGAGGGAAAGGTGGCAGGCTTTGGCGCTCCCAGGCAGGTGATCACCCCACGGTCTCTGGAACTGGTTTATGGTATTGAGATGGATGTAATCACAGCCCGGGACAGATACGGCGCAGAGCGCACCATCTGTCTGCCTGTGGAAAAGCCGGCAGCCATCCAAGGATAAAGAAATAGAAGAGGAAAAAGAGGCATAAGGGGAGGAGGGGCGCTATTTGGCAGGACATATTTTTCTGACAGGCAAGAAACGAATTGGCAAAACAACAGTGCTGAAGAAGGTTCTTAGTGGCTATCCGGAACAGATCGGAGGCTTTTTTACAGTGAGAACCAGGGAATTTTTAAAAGATGCATATTCGGTACATTTGTTTCGACCCGAAGAGGAGCCGGTTCCGAACAAGGAGAATCTGCTGTTCGTGTGCGGAAGGCCGGATAGGGATATGGAGGAGCGGTTCGAGAATTTAGGCGTTCAGGCGCTGAGGAGATCTTCGGGCTGCGCCCTGATTCTTATGGATGAGCTGGGACCCCACGAGGCCTCTGCGATTCTGTTTCGCAGGGCAGTATTGGAGCTTTTGGAAGGGGACGTTCCCATATTAGGCGTTCTGCAGGCTCCGGCAGACCGATACTGGCCGGAGGCGTCCGGACATCCGAAGGTGCAGGTGATAGAGATTACAGAGGAAAACAGAGACCAGGAGGAGCTGCTGGCAAAGATACGCGCCAGGCTCCTCCTGTAGATAGGAGATTAGGCTGTGTAAAACGGGGACAGGATTAAAACAGCTGTTTTCCGCCAACGTATTTGGCATAGATTTCCCGGTCATCAGAAGCATAAATCATCCGTTCCAGCCGCTGCTGGATGGTGAGGCTCTGAGGATGTTTTAACCGGCCATCGTCCAGTACCAGGACATCCATCTCATATCCAGGCTCGAAGCTGCCCACTTTGCCAAAGAAGGCGCCGCCTCCCTTTGTGGCGAGATAGAAGACCTCCGGTATGGTCAGAGGTTTTAGAGAGTCATCCTTTAATCTCCAGCGGAGTTTGGAAGCTTGTACCGCATGGGTCATGGCTGTGAACAGATTTTCTGTGGTGCCCCCCGCCACATCGCTGCCAAGCCCCACAGAAAGGCCCTCATCAAGATAAGTTCGGATGGGAGCTACTCCGGAGGAAAGATTCATATTGGATTCCGGACAGTGGGCGACAAACACGCCGTTCGCTTTTAGCCGGCGAATCTCGTCTTTACCGGAATGGACACAGTGAGCCATCACAGTTTTGCAGCCTGCTCCGAACAATCCAAAATGGTCATAGGCATCTCCGTAAAATTCAGAATCAGGACACAGCTCTTTTACCCACTGGATCTCTCCGTAGTTTTCCGAGAGATGGGACTGGACCGGAAGCTGATACTGAACCTGAAGATTTTTAATGGCTTCCATTAATTCATCCGTGCAGCTGGGAATGAATCTGGGGGTGAGAATGGCCTGGGTCCTTTGATACTGTTTCTGCAGCACATCCTTGATCCATGCATCCGTCTCCTGCCAGGATTCCCTTGTATCTTCTCGAAGATAGTCGGGACAATTCCGATCCATGTTTACTTTTCCAACCATAGTGCCAAGTCCGGACTGCTCCAGCAGATCCATTAGAAGAAGCGTGGATTCTCTGTGGACAGTGGCAAAGACGCAGGCTCTTGTGGTGGGGCTTTTACAAAGCTGATCCACAAAGATTGTGTATGCGGACCGGGCATAGTTCAAGTCCTGATATTTGGCCTCCTCCGGAAACGTGTTTGTCTCCAGCCACTCCAGCAGCTCCATATCCATGCCAAGCCCCCGAAAGGCATACTGGGGAGCGTGGATGTGCAGATCCGTCAAACCTGGAATGATGAGACGATCCTCATAATCCGTTACAGGAAGTTTGGCATAGGGCTCCGGAAGTTGGGGGAATACCCCCTGGATGATGTTTCCATGGCAGACGAGATAGCTGTTTTCCTGGATTTCCAGCCGATCCGGTGATTTGCTGTACAGGATATTGCCTTTTAAAATAGATATTGACTGTTCATTTCTCATAAACGATACCGCCTCTCTTGAATGCTATGCAGCTAATTATGAAGCCTTCCTGCTCTTTCTCACTGCAAAAGGGCAATAAAAAAAGAGCGACAACACAAGGCTATGTAGTCAACTCTTTACGGTAGTTGGTAGAAACACCGAGCCAATCCTCAGTATATACATAAAATAATCAGCACTGATATTTAGTAACAATATAACTTTAGCATCTGAAATGGGGAAAGTCTATGGGCAAAATTCATAGATTTTTTCGTCATTTTATACAAAGAAAATAAATGAAAGAGATTTTTTAGGGTATTACCCTATAGAAGCGTGAAGTTTCGTGCTACAATAGCATTAGCTGGCAAGAAACAATCAAAGCCCCGGCAGCAGGCAAACGGGCAGCGCGGAAGAAGGAGAAGATTATGTGTACAGCAGTCACTTACAAAACAAAAGATCACTATTTTGGACGAACCCTGGATTTGGAATATTCTTATCAGGAGGCGGTTACCGTGACGCCCCGGAATTTTCCTTTCCGGTTTCGAAACGGCTGGATTATGAAGAACCATGGGGCCATCATCGGCATGGCGACAGTGGCGGAAGGTTATCCGCTCTATTACGAAGCCGCAAACGAGTGGGGGTTATCCATGGCCGGGCTGAATTTTCCGGGCAATGCCTGTTATTTTCCAGAAGATCCCCAAAAAGATAATATTGCTCCTTTTGAGTTTATTCCCTGGATTCTTGGTCAGTGCAGAAATTTGGAGGAGGCCAGAGAACGGCTTGGAAGGATCAATCTGTGGAAGATCAATTTCAGTGAACAGATGCCTCTTTCTCCTCTGCATTGGATGATCGCAGACCGGGAAAAGGCCATTACGGTAGAGTGCGTCCGGGAGGGGCTGAAGATCTATGAAAATCCTGTGGGAGTGCTGACGAATAATCCCTGTTTTGATTATCATATGATTCATCTCGGAGAGTATCTGAATCTCACCTGCCAGGAGCCGGAGAATCGGTTCGGCCAGGTGGAACTTGTACCCTACTGCAAAGGGATGGGAGCGATGGGGCTTCCGGGTGATCTTTCCTCCGCATCCCGATTTGTGAGGGCAGCTTTTGTGAAGCTCAATTCTGTGTCCGGGGAGAGTGAAAACGAGAGCATCAGCCAGTTCTTCCATATATTGGGAGCTGTGGAGCAGCAGCGGGGGTGCGTGAGGCTGGAGGATGGAAAGTATGAAATCACAGGCTACACCTCCTGCATCAACACGGATCGGGGCATCTATTACTATACCACCTATGAGAATCAGTGCATCAGTGCTGTGGATCTTCACCGCTGCGATCTGGAGAGCGGGGAACTGTTTTCCTATCCGCTGGTGAAAGAGCAGCTGATCAACCGTCAGAATTAAAACGGATTCCAAAGAAAAATTTTTGTAAAAAAACCACAAAGATTTGTGGTGATTTTTTACTAGTATACTAGTAGACAATCGTGGACAGGGAAGAAAGATTATGATACTATAAAGACAGCTGAATGCTCATTACATAGAAATACTTACAAAGGAGGGAATACTATTTATGAAAATGACGTTTCGCTGGTATGGTGAGGGAAGAGATAATATTACCCTGAAGCAGATCAAACAGATCCCCGGTATGTCCGGTCTTATGGGGCTTTTGGATGAAAAGGCTGCGGGCGAGATCTGGACAGAGGAAGAAGTAAAGGCGTATATGGATCATGTTCATGCTGCCGGTCTGGAGTGCGAGGTGATCGAGAGTGTGAATGTCCATGAGGACATCAAGATGGGCCTTCCCACCAGAGACAAATATATTGAAAATTACTGTATTACCATCCGCAATCTGGCAAAATACGGGGTGAAGGTGATCGTTTACAACTTTATGCCGGTGTTTGACTGGCTGAGAACCGATCTGGCCAGACTGATTCCGGAGGATGGCTCCAACAGTTTGTACTTTGACGAAAAGGAACTGGGAGAGATGACTCCCATGGATCTTGTAAGAAAGACCGTGGAGGACTGCAATGGCTTCTCCCTTCCCGGATGGGAGCCGGAACGTCTGGCTGAGCTGGAGACTACCATGAAGCGGTATGAGAGCATTACTCCCGATGATCTGAGAGCAAATTACAAATATTTCCTGGATGGCATTATTCCCACCTGTGAAGAGTGCGGCGTTGTGATGGCCTGCCATCCCGATGATCCGGGCTGGCCCATTTTCGGACTTCCCAGAATCGCTCACAGCCAGGAGGATTATGACAAGATTGTGGCTCTTCACGATTCTCCCAGCAATGCTATTTGCCTTTGCACCGGTTCTCTGGGATCCAATCCGGACAATGATATTCCTGCAATTATCCGTCACTTCGGCCAGATGGGCCGCATCGGCTGTCTCCATGTGAGAAATGTAAAGTATCTGGGCTATCACAAATTCAGAGAGGCAGCGCATCTTTCCAGCGATGGAGATCTGGATCTGTTCGAGATCATGAAAGCGGTGTATGATACCTGCCCGGATACTTATATCCGTCCGGATCACGGAAGAATGATCTGGGATGAAGTGGGAAGACCGGGATACGGTCTGTATGACCGTGCTCTGGGAGCTACTTACATCAACGGCCTGTGGGAGGCCATCTGCAAAATGAGCAGATAACCATGGGACAAAAACGGGAAACTGGCCGGGAGTATGCGCTGCGCATGATCAAGAAGCAGATCATATCCCTGGAACTGGAGCCAGGGAGTATGGTGAGCGAGAAGGATCTTGCTGAAAAACTGGGACTTTCCAGAACCCCGGTGCGGGAGGCGCTGATTGAGCTGTCAGAGGGAGGAATCATTGAGATCTATCCCCAGCGGGGCAGCGCGATCGCCCGCATTGATTATGAGCTGGTGGAGGAAGCGCGCTTTATGCGCAGCGTTCTGGAAGGCGCGGTGGTACAGCAGGTCTGTGAGAGTGCAGAACCGGAGGCGCTTTTGAAGCTGGAGGAGAACCTTCAGCTTCAGGAGTTTTATCTGGAGAAGGCGGAGACGGGAAGGCTTATGGAGCTGGACAATGAATTTCACAGATATCTGTTTGAGATTGCCAGAAAGAATCGGGTATATGCCCTGATGCAGAGCCTTACCATTCATTTTGACCGGGTGCGGAATATGGCTTTGCGGGCAGTGAAAGATTTGAAGATCGTGCAGGACCATAAGGCAATCCTGGAAGCGTTAAAGAACCGCAACGGACAGGAGGCGCGGCAGCTTATGGAGAAACATCTGGACAGATATAAAATTGACGAGGCGGCCATCCGCAGTGCATACTGTGAGGCATATTTTAAAACAGAATAAAGGCTGATGGAGGCAATACAAAAAATCAGCAAAATAAAAAGAGTTCCCCTAAATTCCTGTTCTTCTGATCTTGGGATACAGAAAAACAGAGAAAATAGGGGAACTTTTTTGCCAGGAAATTCCTATCCAAAAACGCACTCCGTGCAGAAGCGCACTGCGGCGTGATCAGATCTTCAGGTCAAAGCCAAAATAGCGAACGGCATTTTCGTAGCTGATTCCCTTGATGATGCGTTCCAGGGCTTTCTCATCATTGGGATATTCTCCGTTTTCTACCCAGCCGCCAATGAGATCGCAGAGGATCCGGCGGAAATATTCGTGGCGGGTGT
>CABRXX010000056.1:0-17303 GCA_902475025.1 uncultured Lachnospiraceae bacterium
GAAATTTTTTTGCCGTTTTTTAGTGGTTTTCCACTCTCTTTCTGGCGGAAATTTTCGGTGCTACTGTTTTGAGGAAAAATTATTCCAGCAGCAGGATCAGAGTTTTTGTAGAAGAGCAGGATAAGGGCGGAAAAAAAGCTGGTATGCAGAAATGCTCTGTCCCCAGGATTTTACAGCGGATATGCCGAACAAGTTTGAGCAGTACAATAGCTGTTTGCTGTATGCAAGTGAGAAGAAGTAGGAAAAAATTTTTAAAGTTGATTAATTTCAGTGAGAATGTTATACTAAGGATTAATTATTCTATTTTATAGGAATTACTTCCCATGAAGTAAAAAATGCTCCGCAGGCGGAGAGGTCTGCTGACAGACTTCTTTTTTATTTTTAGGAAGCAGATACTGGGATTTCATTTTGGAACAGAGGAGTGGAAAAATGAAGAAGTTAGAAGAGTATGTTAGAAGTATTCCGGACTTTCCGGAGCCGGGTATCATTTTCAGAGATGTAACCAGCATCTTGCAGGATGCGGACGGGTTGAAGCTGGCGATTGACAGTATTATGGAGAAGATCGGTGACCCAGATCAGATTGATGCCATTGTGGGAACGGAGTCCCGGGGGTTTATCTTCGGAATGCCGGTGGCTTACAATCTTCATAAACCGTTCCTTCTTGTGAGAAAAAAGGGAAAACTTCCCTGTGAGACTGTTTCCAGAGAGTATGAGCTGGAGTATGGGACAGCGACCATTGAGATGCACAAGGATTCTATTCAGCCAGGTCAGAGGGTGGTGATCATTGATGATCTGATTGCCACGGGAGGAACCGTGGAGGCAGCGGCAAAACTGGTGGAAGAGCTGGGTGGCAAAGTAGTGAAAATCGTGTTTCTTATGGAGCTGGCAGGCTTGAAAGGCCGGGAACGGTTAAAAGAGTATGACGTAGAATCTGTGATTTGCTACGATGGAAAATAATTGAGTATTTGAGTATAGAAATGGTGGAAGCATATGCCGATTGCGGAAGAAAAGAAGCAGGAAAAGATTGACGAAATAAGAAAAGCGGATGCCAGCGTAAAGACCATGGAGGACTTTACCAGTCCGGAAGTGCTGTACCATGAGCTGATTTCCAGCGTGAAGAAATATCATCCTTCCACAGATATTTCCATGATTGAGAAGGCTTACCGCGTGGCGGACGAGGCTCATAAAGATCAGAAAAGAAAATCGGGAGAGCCTTACATCATCCATCCGCTGTGCGTTGGGATTATTCTGGCGGATTTGGAGATGGATAAAGAGACCATCGTGGCCGGACTTCTTCATGACGTGGTGGAGGATACGGTGATGACCTCTGAGGAGTTAAAAAAGGAGTTTGGCGCAGAGGTGGAGCTGATCGTGGACGGCGTGACAAAGCTGGGTCAGTTAAGCTACTCTGCGGATAAGGTGGAAGTGCAGGCTGAAAACTTAAGAAAAATGTTTCTGGCCATGGCAAAGGATATCCGTGTGATTCTGGTAAAGCTGGCAGACCGGCTGCACAATATGAGGACTGCCAAATATTGGTCTCCGGCCAAGCAGAAGGAAAAGGCCAGGGAGACCATGGATATTTATGCCCCTATCGCACATCGGCTGGGTATCTCCAAGATCAAGGTGGAGTTGGACGATCTTTCACTGAAATATTTGGAGCCGGAGGTCTATTATGACCTGGTGGAACGGATTGCTTTAAAGAAGGCGGAGCGGGAAGAATTTGTCAAGCAGATCGTGCAGGATGTGAAGAGCCACATTGAGGCGGCAGGAATCAAAGCACAGATTGATGGACGGGCAAAGCACTTTTTCAGTATTTATAAAAAGATGGTGAACCAGCAGAAAACGCTGGATCAGATTTACGATCTCTTCGCTGTCCGTATTATTGTGGATAATGTAAAGGACTGCTACGGTTCCCTTGGAGTGATCCATGAAATGTACAAGCCGATTCCCGGCCGTTTCAAGGATTATATTGCCATGCCGAAACAGAATATGTACCAGTCTCTGCACACTACGCTGATCGGACCCAATGGTTCCCCCTTTGAGATTCAGATTCGTACTTTTGAGATGCACCGGGTGGCAGAGTACGGTATCGCTGCCCACTGGAAATACAAAGAGGGATCGGACGGCAAAAAGACGGGAGCGCAGAAGGAAGAGGAGAAGCTTACCTGGCTTCGCCAGATTCTGGAATGGCAGACGGATATGTCAGATAACCGGGAGTTTATGAGTCTGCTAAAGAGCGATTTGGATCTCTTTAATGAGAGCGTGTACTGTTTTACACCGGCAGGAGATGTGAAAAATCTTCCTAATGGTTCCACGCCCATTGATTTTGCCTATAGCATCCACAGTGCGGTGGGGAACCGGATGATTGGCGCCAGAGTCAACGGAAAACTGGTGACGATTGATTATGTGATCCAGAACGGCGACCGGATCGAGGTGATTACTTCTCAGAATTCCAAAGGTCCCAGCCGGGACTGGCTGAAAATCGTAAAGAGCACCCAGGCCAAGAATAAGATCAATCAGTGGTTTAAACAGGAACGAAAGGAAGACAATATCATCAAGGGCAAAGAGATGATGCAGTCTTACTGTAAGGCCAAAGGGCTGGTGCTGTCAGATCTGATGAAGCCGGAGTATATTGCCGGAGTGACGGCCAAATATGGATTCAAAGACTGGGATTCTGTGATGGCGGCAGTGGGCCACGGGGGCTTAAAAGAAGGTCAGATCTTAAATAAGCTGCTGGAGGCTTATGACAAAGCCCATAAGAAGAACATCACTGATGAGCAGATCATTGAAGGTGTCCAAAATTCCAAAGAAAAAATGCGCATTGCAAAATCCAAAAGCGGAATTACGGTGAAAGGGATTGATGATGTGGCGGTGCGCTTCTCCAAGTGCTGCAGCCCGGTTCCAGGAGATGAGATCGTAGGCTTTGTCACCAGAGGAAGAGGAGTGTCCATACACCGGACAGACTGTGTGAATATCGTAAATCTTCCGGAGAGCGAGCGGGTGAGGCTGATTGACGCAGAATGGCAGCAGACGGAAGGAAACCATGACAATGGACTGTATCTGACGGAGATCAAGATTTTTGCCAACAACCGTACAGGACTTTTGGTGGACATTACCAAGATTTTCACAGAGCGCAAAATTGATATGCATTCTGTAAACAGCCGCACTAGCAAACAGGGGCTGGCGACCATTGTGCTGGAGTTTGAGGTGCCGGGAAGATCCACCCTTAATTATTTGATTGATAAGATTCGCCAGGTGGAGAGCGTGATCGATATTGAGCGCAGCACCGGCTGATTAGTGGAATGCAGACAATGCATGGATGCGATAAAATTCAAGAAATGAGGAAGCAGTATGAGCGGGCTGAGAATCGAGACATTGACGTTAGGAGCTATGGGGACGAATTGTTATCTGGTAATGGAAGAAGAAACCAGGGAGCTTCTGGTGATCGACCCGGGAGACTGGCCGGAGAGAATTGTCCAGAAGATCGGGGAACTGGAAGCCAGACCCATTGGGATCTTTTTGACCCATGGCCATTTTGATCACGTTGGGGCAGTGAGAGGGTTGAAAGACAGGTATAATATTCCGGTTCATGCTCTGGAGGAGGAAGTCTCCCTTCTGGCTTCCGGACAGCTGAATCTGTCCGTCATGTTTGGAAAAACCATAGAGCTTGAGGCGGATGTGCAGCTGAGGGATGGTCAGGAACTGGAACTTTTGGGAAGCAGGATGCGAGTGCTGCATACTCCGGGACATACCCAGGGAGGGGCCTGTTTTTATTTCCCGCAGGAGGGCATCCTTTTTTCCGGAGATACGCTGTTTTGTGAATCAGTAGGCAGATCAGATTTCCCGACAGGAAGTATGTCTGTGCTGGTGCGTTCCGTTCGGGAAAAACTGATGAGTCTTCCAGAAAAGACAAGCGTATTTCCAGGTCATGGAGAGGAAACATCCATTGGCCATGAGAAAAAGTACAATCCATTTTTATAGGAGTTTATGATGATAGCAGTACAGTTAAATAAACGAGATTTTGAGTATGACATCCATTCGCTGGTAAAAGCCTTTTATCCAGGGGAGGATGTAGTCATCTGTCCGGAAGAGCCGCTGACGGAGATGAAGCTGAAAATCTCTATTTTTTTTGAAAAAATGGGGGCAGTTTCGGCCGACGCTGCATTGGAGCAGCCGCAGGCAGTGGAAACATCGGAGCAGGAGACAGATCAGATCCATATCTGCCTGGAGAGAGGAGCGGCTGGAGCGGGAAGCACCGTCAAAGAAGTGGAGAAAACAGAGCGTTTACTGGGCTTGTCGGAGCTGGAAAGACGGGAGGCGGTAGATTTTTCTGACCGAAAAGAGACGAAAAATGTTCTGAAGCGTCTTCTTTATCGGATGCTTTCGGAATATACAGGACAAAAGCTCCCCTGGGGAAATCTGACCGGCATCCGTCCTACGAAAATTCCCATGGCGCTGTTGGAACAGGGATGGAAAAATTCTCAGATTGCAGAGTATATGCGGGAGACTTATGATGCCAGCCGGGAGAAAACGGCGCTGGCCATAGCCATTGCCAACCGGGAACGGCATATTTTAAAGGACATTCATTATAAAAATGGTTACAGCTTGTATGTGGGAATTCCATTTTGCCCCAGCATCTGCCTGTACTGTTCTTTTAGTTCCAGTCCTCTTTCCCTGTGGAGAGACCGGGTGGACACTTACCTGGACGCACTGTGCAGGGAAATTGATGCGGTGTCAGGAAGTTTTCGGGAGCGGGAGCTGGATACGGTATATATTGGAGGCGGTACGCCTACTACTCTGGAGCCGGAGCAGATGGACCGACTGCTGACGAAGCTGGAGGAACGGTTCGATTACACCTATGTGAAAGAATTTACTGTGGAGGCTGGCCGTCCGGACAGCATCACCCGGGAAAAGCTTCAGGTGTTAAAAAATCATGGGATCAGCAGAATTTCTATTAATCCGCAGACCATGAATCAAAAGACGCTGGATTTGATTGGAAGACGCCATACAGTGGAGGAGACTAAGGAGGCCTTTGCTCTTGCAAGAACCCTGGGATTTGACAATATTAATATGGATCTTATTGTGGGACTTCCGGGTGAGGGGATGGAAGAAGTATGCCATACCATGGAGGAGTTAAAGCGTATGAAGCCAGACAGTGTGACGGTTCATTCTCTGGCTTTGAAACGGGCGACCAGGCTGAATCTGTTCAAGGAACAGTATCAGGAGATCTCTTTCCAAAACAGCAGTCAGATTATGGATATGACCGCCCGCTGCTGCCAGGAGATGGGATTGGCTCCCTATTATCTGTACCGGCAGAAAAATATGGCAGGAAATTTTGAAAATGTGGGATATGCCAGGGAAGGAAAAGAAGGAATCTACAATATCCTCATTATGGAGGAGGTACAGAGCATTCTTGCGCTGGGGGCAGGAGCCTCTACGAAGCTGGTGGACAAAGATCACATTGAACGGATTGAAAATGTAAAAGATATTAAAAATTATATAGAACGCATCGAGGAGATGATCCAGAGAAAAAAAGCGGGAATCCGGTAATCTTCTGGCCCTGGTTTATTCCGTTTTTTCTGCCTTAAATTCAGCCAGGGCTTTGTCAAAGTTTCCAAGAAAAGCATTGGTCAGTTCCGGAGAGATATCAAGCTGCCAGTTGTGTCCGTCATTAAAAAGAGTCACAGTGATAACGGTGGAAGCGGGACTGGCGCTTTCTTCCAGAGCCTCCATCAACTATTTTGCGGAGGCATCTGCCAGGCTGGTTTCATCGGCGGTAATGGATTCCGCGGTGGATGCGTAGTTCAGCAGTTTTTCCTTGTAAGTATCCAGAACGGCAGACATATCAATGCTGGTAATGGTTACCTGGGCCAAGGCCGAGGTTCCTTCGGTCTGGCAGGAGTCGATGGCATAGGAAAAGTATTCTGCAATTTTGTCCATGAAAAGCTGATCCAATTTTTCATGGTAAGCAGGGCTGTTGGTGGAAAATAGATCATTGATGTTCAGATAACGGATCCATTCTTCTCCGGAGAGAGAAGCGAATTCCTCCAAATGGATGGACAGAACCTCCTGAGGCTCCAGAAGGTAAGGATCGTTGATGGCGGAGAGAAAGCCTCCCACTAGTTCATCTTGGAGCGTCTCGTCCGGCTGTATTACCCATTGCTCTCCTTCCTTTTTTAAATGAAAACAGGCGTTGGAAGAAGCGAGACGGTAGGAATGGCTCTGCAGAGTGTTTTTCAGTAAGAGAAAAAAGTCATTGAAAGATTGAGGAGACTGGAGGCTTTGTCCCAGGTCCAGACTCTGCGCGGTGAGCGCAAGTCCCAGATCATGGGCCAGAGCTCTGGCATCCAGGTTAGTGATCTTAGCCGTTACGACAGCCTGATCTCCCTCTGTTTTTTCAGAGAGAATTTGATATTCAAAATTTTTAAAGAACAGTTCCACTGCCTGACTGGCTTCCGGACCGGTTTCGGACGAAGCGAAATTTTGGTTCCTTATAGTTTCGTAGGAAATAAAACTCTGAATCCCTGTTTCATCCAGATTTTGGATGAGAGACAGCTCCTTTTCCACAGTGGCAGAAGGACCCTGTACCCGGTTCTGACAGAAAACGGACAAGAATGCAGCCAGCAGAAGCTGAAGTGCTAAAATGACAGGCATGCCAATGGAAAACCGGGGTTTCCTTGTTTTGTGATGAAACAGGTACATGCCGATCCAAGAACCAATGCTTCCTCCCAGAAGGGCCGTGAGAAAGAGGTTTTTTTCCGGAATGCGGAAGCGGCCTTTGATCGCTCTTCTTTTGTCAATTCCCATGAGGGCCAGTCCCGCCAGATTCAGAATAATAATGTAAGCTGCTAAAATTTTTTGCATAAAAATCCTTTCTTCCCCTATTTCACAAGTTTATACGAAAAAGAAAAAAATGTCAAATTTTCTCAATCGTCAGAATTCGACAAAATTAGCCTGCCTGTTGTAACAGGGACGGATAGTTTCATCAAGTCTTAAGAATTTGTTACTGTACTTTTTAAGATTGAAATGGTAATATAGCATAAGAATCTCTGCGGAAATTTGCGCCCAAAGAAGGGGCAAAACGGTGCGGAGGGATACGGTCTGTTATATGATTGAAGGAGTGTTTATAATTATGAAAAAAGGGATTGTGGTTGCAGTTGTGCTGGTTCTTGCGGCAGGAGCTGCGGGAGGCGGTTATTATTACTGGACGCAGATGCGTCCCGGAGCCGGGGGAGAGGAGCGGGTCTCCTCTGACAGTGAAAATGCAGTGTATGTGGATTCAGTGTCTGTCCTGGCAGGGCTTGGCAGCGGAAATGGCCTGATACAGCGGTACTCCGGCGTGGTGGAGCCTCAGCAGACCTGGGAAGTGAAGCTGGAGAACGAGCGGACGGTAAAGGAATGTCTGGTAAAAGAAGGGGACGAGGTGAAGGAAGGTCAGGAGCTGTTCACCTACGATACGGCGGAAGACGAGGATAAGCTGGCACAGGCGGAGATTGATCTGGAACGGAGCAAGAATGAGATGGAGACTGCCAAGGCGCGCAAGGAGCAGTTGGAGAAAGAAAAGGCAAAAGCCAGCGCGGATGAGCAGCTAAACTTCTTGGTGGAGATCAAATCAGCAGAAGCCACGATCATGGAGTGTGAATACAATCAGAAGGCCAAGGCGCTGGAGATCGCGAAGCTGAAAGAAAATATTCAGGATGCAGCCGTTTACAGTGAGATCAACGGCGTGATCAAAAGCATCAATGATCCCAACAATACCAGCAGCAGTTATACGGATTCTTCCGATTCAGCCTACATTACTGTGCTGGAGGTAGGGTCATACCGGGTGAAGGGGACGATCAATGAGGGGATGGATATGGTGGTTCATTCCAGGGTGGATGACACACAGATCTGGAGAGGAACGATCACAGAGATCAACAGGGATGGGGGGGAATCTTCCGGGGATTCTTCTTATATGATGATGGGCTCTTCCGACAGCACCACTTCTTCCACCAATTATCCGTATTATGTAGAACTGGAATCCTCAGAGGGCATGATTCTGGGGCAGCATGTATACCTTGAACCGGATATGGGTCAGGCGGACAAAAAAGAGGGAATCTGGCTGGATGAGTTTTATTTTGTTGCTGAGGAGGACGGCAGTTTTTATGTGTGGGCCGCTTCTGAAGCTAATACTCTGGAAAAACGTTCTGTGACTCTTGGAGAGTATGACGAGGAGTTGGGAACCTATCAGGTGACGGAAGGACTGAGCGAGGAGGATTACATTGCAGTTCCCACAGAGGAATTTGCAGAAGGCCTTCCCGTGATCTATAATGATTTTTCAGATGTGTCCGGCATGGGCGACGGAATGGATATGAGTGGTTATGAGGAGAGCGGAGAGTATTCCGAAGATCTGAATATGGAAGAGGAAGATGCAGATACCCTGGAGGGCATTGATGACAACTATGATCCCATGATGGAAGAACCAGTCTATGAGGATGGCTCCGGCGCAGAAGACGGCGTAATTTATGAGGATGGTTCCGGCGCAGAAGACGGTGGGATTTATGAGGACGGCGGAGAGGTTTACGATGCAGATGCAGACGGGGAACTGCCGGAGGAAGAAGTGGTAGAAGAATAAAGGATGGTGAAAGACGTGATCCTGAAATTAGATCATATCTATAAAGATTATATTCAGGGAAAGATGGTGGTTCCGGTGTTAAAGGATGTGTCCCTTCATGTGGAGGAGGGGGAGTATGTGGCCATCATGGGTCCCTCTGGTTCCGGAAAATCAACTCTGATGAATATTGTAGGCTGCCTGGACCGGCCTACATCCGGATCTTATGAGCTGGCGGGACAGAATATGCTGAACCGGAATGACAAGGACATGGCTCATATCCGTCTCCATAATCTCGGTTTTGTGTTCCAGAACTTTCAGCTTCTGCCAAGGCAGTCTGCGCTGGAAAACGTGTGTCTGCCTCTGGTATATGCGGGGGTAAAGAAGCGGGAGAGAGTGAAGCGGGCTGCGGAAGCACTGAGAAGAGTGGGGCTGGAGGATCGTATGTACTTTAAGCCCACCCAGCTTTCCGGAGGCCAGAAACAGAGGGTGGCTATTGCCAGGGCGATTGTGAATCATCCTAAGATTCTTCTGGCAGATGAGCCCACAGGCGCTTTGGATTCCAAGTCCAGCACCCAGTTGATGGAGCTGTTTGACCTGCTGAACAAGGAGGGAGTTACGATCGTAATGATCACCCATGCCCCGGAGATTGCATCCTATGCGAAGCGGGTGGTGGATATTTTTGACGGGGAGATCTCAGAACGTAAGGGGGATACCAATGAAAGTTAAGACAGTGGTAATCGCAGTGCTGGTGACCGGAGTGGTGGTGGCCGGGATTGGTTATGGGATCCACTATTCCATGCAGTCTCAGAAAAAGCCGGTGAAAGTGGTGCCGGTATCCAATATTAATATGTCCTACTATGGCGATATGAGCAGTTCCTACGGAAGCATTATCTCCATGAGTTCCCAGAATATTCAGCTGGATTCCGATTATGAGCTGGTGAAGGTGTATGTGGAGACGGGAGATGAGGTAAAGATCGGGGATCCTCTGCTGGAGTATGATATGGCTTTGGTGGAGCTGCAGAGGGAGATGGAAGATCTCACTTTGCAGACGTTGGAGCTGGGACTTACTTCTATGGAAAAGGAGCTGCAAAAGCTGAAAAATACTACAGCTACGGCATCTTTGTCCTTTATGGATTCTACCATGACCGCGTCCCTGGATAGTGACGGACTGTTTGAAGATGGAGGAGAGATCTCGGATTCAGTGCCAGAAGATCAGCTTCTGACCGCGCCGCAGAGCGCAGAAGGAGTTTTGGCGGAGACTTCGTCAGCCTCAACAGAGGCTATGGCTGCATCCGGTGCTGACATTTTTGAGGATCCGGCGGCAGCGCCAGAATCGGAGATTTCAGAGCCGATTGTGTCAGATCCGGGCGTATCCGGGGACAGTTCCCAGGATCAGATAATGGATCCCGATCCTTCTCAGACGGAGACAGAGCCGGTGGTTGATGAGGGAACTTCAGATATGGAGAATGGAGATTTGATTTTGGATTCGGAGACAGAGGGAGGCGGAGAGACGGATCCTGGCAGCACGGATGTGGAGGACGGAACCAGCTCTGACGATGTGCTCATTGACAGTGACCAGCCTCAGGATGGTGAAACGGATGTGGACACCGAGGCGGTTTTAAGCAGTGTGAACCAGTTTCTTACGCGTGTGAATCAGCTTTCTGCCCAGGAACTGGATCAGCTGATCCCTTCGGATATCAGTGAAGCGCTGCGGATCTTCCGGGAACAGCTTTCCTGGATGGAGGAGCAGGAGCTGGTGGATGTGCTGGGAGAGAGGCGGAAGGTGCAGCTTTACACGGTGAAGCCTCAGGTTGCCCAACTGGTGGGAGAAGCTACCACGGTGGTGCTGGGACAGGCTTATGACAGAGCCTGCGTGTACCAGCTGATTTATCATGTTCTCCAGATCGACCCGGAGAAACGGCCGGTGTCTGACTTGGATGAGGAGACGTTTACTTCTATGGAACCGGCCATCCGGGCGGCTGTGGACGCCTATTATGGTTTGTCCAAAAGTGCTTTTGAGACGTACCAGGAGGATCTGACTTCTTATATAGAACGTTTGAGCGAGTATGTGGGCAGGCTGAACTATGACGATGTGCTTCAGGAGACAGAAAGCTCTTCAGAGCCGGAGACAGATTTTCCGGGAGACGGCGGTTTTGGAGATTTCGGCGATCTGGGAGGGGACTCAGGCTACACGGCGGAGGAACTAAAACAGGCCATCCGAGAGCAGGAGGATACCATCAAGGAGCAGAAACTTCTGATTCGGGAGAGTGAACTGAAACTGAGACAGTATGACAGAAAGCTGGATAATAAAATCGTAAAGAGCAGAATGGACGGAGTGGTGACTTCCGCAGGTTCTCTGGATTCCGCAGTTTCCGATGAGGACTTTATTGTGATTTCCGGGGCAGCCGGTTTGTACCTCCAGGGAAATGTCAATGAGCTGAGCCTGGATACGGTCCATGTGGGTGATGTGGTAAATGGAACCTCCTATGAAACCGGCATGAGCTTTTCTGCCACTATCACAGAGATTTCACCATATCCCAACAATTCTGATAATTATTACGGATATGGGGAGAATTCCAATGCATCCTACTATCCTTTCCTGGCTTACATTGAAAACAGTGAAGGGCTTTCAGAGGGAGAGGTGGAGTACCAGATTGTGAAGAATATATCGTCCGGCGAGATCTTTTTGGAAAAAGCTCTGATTCGGGAGGATGCCAGCGGAAAGCAGTATGTATATTTGCAGGGAGAGGACGGACTTTTGAAGAAACAGTATGTGGAGACCGGGATCACAGTCTACGGCAACGCTATGGAGATTTTGCAGGGCGTAACTTTGGAAGATAAGATTGCCTTCCCCTATGGAAAAGGAGTGGAAGAAGGGGCTAAGACCGAGGATGCGGACAGCTTCTATTCCAACTATGGTTATTAAGGAGGCGGGACAGTGTTTGAAAATATAAGACTTGCATTTCAGGGTATCTGGTCCCACAAAATGCGCTCTTTTCTCACAATGCTGGGTATTATCATTGGTATTGCGGCCATTATAGCCATCGTATCCACCATCAAGGGAACCAATGAGGAGATTAAAAATCAGCTGGTAGGTTCCGGGGACAATACGGTGGAAATAAAATTAACCCAGGGAGGAAATGAACTGCAGATCTATGATTCTTCCTCCATCCCCTGGGGGGTGCCCGTGGTGTCTGAGGAGACGAAGGAGGAGATTTTGGATCTGGACGAGGTTCTGTCTGTTACCACGTATACCAGCCGGGTGGTATGGGACAGTATGATTTACTATCAGAATACGGCTCTTTCCAATGTCAAGGTTTTGGGCATTGACGACAGTTATTTCTCTACCTGCAATTATATGATAAAATCCGGCCGCAGTTTTATGCAGGAGGACTATGACAATTTCAGCAAGGTCATGATTGTGGATGAAATTGCAGCCAAGAATTTGTTCGGCAAGGAGAATCCTCTGGGAAAAACCGTTGAGGTTTCTAAGGAACCTTTTACAGTAGTGGGCGTAGTCAGGGAAGCATCTAATTTTGAACCGAATATTAATTCTATTGAGGATTATTATACGTATGCCAATGATGATGATTCCGGCATGATCTTTTTGCCTAAAGCGGCCTGGCCGATTGTGTTTAACTATGACGAGCCGGAAAATGTGGTGGTCAAGGCGGCCAGCACAGATGAAATGACTCAGGCAGGTCAGAAAACCTCCAAAATTTTAAACGCCACCCTCACCACAGATGAGGACAGCGCCGTGAAATACAAGGCGGAGGATTTGCTTGGGCAGGCTCAGCAGCTGCAGCAGCTGAGTAATGCCACCAATATGCAGCTGATCTGGATCGCAGGCATTTCCCTTCTGGTAGGAGGAATCGGTGTTATGAATATTATGCTGGTGTCTGTGACAGAACGTACCAGTGAGATCGGTTTGAAGAAGGCCATCGGAGCCAGGAAAGGAACGATCCTGGGGCAGTTTCTTACAGAAGCGGCAGTGCTTACCAGTCTGGGCGGTCTTCTGGGAGTGGGAGCCGGAGTTGGGGCCGCAGAGGTGATACACCGGATTTCGGGAGTGGCGGTAGCTATTGATGTCCCGGCAGCGGTGGTAGCGGTGGTGTTTTCCATGGTGATCGGACTGATCTTCGGTTTCCTGCCCTCTGTGCAGGCAGCCAATCTGGATCCCATTGATGCGCTGAGAAGAGAGTAGCCTTTGGGCCGGAGAGTGCCCGGATAGTATAAGAATCGTAAGAAAAACAGGAATAATTCTGGAAATAGGGGCTTGCAGAGCGCAGGCCCCTATGTTATAATACAAAAGTTGCAAAATCATTCACGTACACGGATTCTGACATTGGTGCCGTAAGGTTGTCGAGGAAGTTTGATGTGTGCGGAAGAAAAACCAAAACAAAAGGAGAAAAGACATGAGCGTTATTTCAATGAAACAGTTACTTGAAGCAGGTGTTCATTTCGGACATCAGACCAGAAGATGGAACCCCAAAATGGCTCCCTACATTTACACTGAGAGAAACGGTATCTATATCATTGACCTTCAGAAGTCTGTAGGCAAGGTAGATGAGGCTTACAAAGCCGTTTCTGACATCGCTGCTCAGGGCGGAACCATCCTGTTCGTTGGTACTAAGAAGCAGGCACAGGATGCTGTTCAGGCCGAAGCTGAAAGATGCGGTATGTTCTATGTAAATGAGAGATGGCTGGGAGGTATGCTGACCAACTTCAAGACTATCCAGAGCCGTGTAAGACGTCTGAAAGAGATTGAGGCTATGCAGGAAGATGGAACCTTTGATGTTCTGCCTAAGAAAGAAGTGATTGCTCTTAAGAAAGAGATGGATAAACTTCAGAAGAACCTGGGCGGTATCAAAGAGATGAAGAAGATCCCGGATGCCATCTTTGTAGTTGATCCGAAAAAAGAGAGAATCTGTGTTCAGGAAGCACATACACTGGGCATTCCGCTGATCGGTATCGCAGATACCAACTGTGATCCGGAAGAGCTGGATTATGTAATCCCGGGTAATGACGATGCAATCCGCGCTGTAAAACTGATCGTGTCCAAGATGGCAGACGCTGTGATCGAGGCTAATCAGGGCGCAGAGGAAGAGGCAGCAGAGGGAGAATTCATGGAAGAGGAAGCTCCTGTAGAGGCTATTGCTGAGTAATTAACACAAAGACTGAAGTGACCATGGAGGACAATAAAATGGCTATTACAGCAGGAATGATAAAAGAATTAAGAGAGGCAACCGGAGCAGGAATGATGGACTGCAAGAAAGCTCTGACTGCCACAGAAGGTGATATGGAGAAAGCAGTAGAATGGCTGAGAGAGAAAGGCCTGGCTACCGCTCAGAAAAAGGCCAGCAGAATCGCTGCTGAGGGCCTTGTAAAGGTTTTGGTTACTGAGGACGGCAAGAAGGCAGTAGCAGTAGAAGTAAATGCTGAGACGGACTTTGTGGCAAAGAACGAGAAATTCCAGAACTATGTGGCACAGGTTGCTGAACAGGCTATGGAGACTTCCGCAGCTGACATTGACGCTTTCCTGGCAGAGCCCTGGAAGTTCGATACTACCAAGACGGTAAATGAAGCTCTGGCCGGACAGATCGCGGTGATCGGCGAGAACATGAACATCAGAAGATTCGTTCAGGTTTCCGAGGAGGCTGGTTTTGTTGCTTCCTATACTCACATGGGCGGAAAGATCGGCGTTCTGGTAGACGTTGAGACTGACGTTGTAAACGATGCAGTAAAAGAGATGGCTAAGAACGTAGCTATGCAGATTGCAGCTTTGAAGCCGGTATACGTTACCGCAGCTGAGGTTTCAGAAGAGTATAAGAACCATGAGATCGAGATTCTCACTGCTCAGATCGCTAACGATCCCAAGATGGCAGGAAAGCCGGAGAAGGTAATCCAGGGCGCAGTGATGGGCCGTCTGAACAAAGAGCTGAAAGAAGTATGCCTGATGGATCAGGTATATGTAAAGGCAGAGGATGGCAAGCAGGCAGTTGGCAAGTACGTTGAGGAAGTAGCCAAGGCCAACAATGCAAAGATCACCATCAAATCCTTTGTTCGCTATGAGACCGGTGAGGGCATGGAGAAGAAGAACGAGGACTTCGCAGCTGAGGTAGCTGCTCAGATGGGCAAATAAGCGAAGTGTGTACTTCAATTAAATAAGATTTTTTAAAAGCTCTGAAAGCCTTATAAACACTGTATTCTGCAGTGATTATAAGGTTTTCGGAGTTTTTTTCTAGGATGCTTTGTATGACGCGGGCATATCGCAAAGCGAATTAAATAAGCGAGAATGGCACAGTGTGGGTGCTGGTATCCTTCTTCTTTCCTTTGGCTGCAGTAGCGGTACTTTATCTCCGGGCCTTGCTAAAAGGAACCTGGGAAAATGTGGAAGAATGAAAATAGGGGAGATAAATTCTGCGAAAGATGTGGGGCAACATTGGGACTGGAATGCAGTGTAAACAGGATATAGACACAAAAGCACACTATTGCAGCAACTGTAGAAAAAACTGTATTCATAATGAATATAGTTATTAGATGTGATGGAGATGTATTCTGGGAAGGTAATTGGAAAGATAGCCTTCCCCATTGCTGGTTGTAGGAGGCCATAAATATGGGAAAAAGAACGGTTAGAAGACGAATTTTTCTTTCAAATACCTGGATGGTTTTGGTAACGCTTGCTATTTTTCTTGTGATAAATGTGGGAGTAATGAAAATATATGCAGAATATGTGGAAGAAGAATTAAAAGCTTCAGTAGAAAAAATTGTAAGTGAAGATGAACTGCATAATCTGGCAGAAAAATTTACCATACACAAGAACGAATTTCTTCTACTTTTTCTGGCAGATGGGGTGCTATGTATGGCTGTCTTGATTAGTATCAGCCAGATTTTTACCGGCAATCTTGTCAGACATATCATGGAGCCGCTGGATGAATTGGCTGCCGGAGCGAAGAGAATCGAAGAAAATGATTTGACAGAGGACCTCAATTATTCAGGTGATATAGAATTTGAAAATGTATGTGATACATTTAACAAAATGCAAAAACATATTTTGCGGGAGCAGGAGAGAAATCATAAATATGAAAAGGCGAGAACGGATATGATTGCAGGAATTTCCCATGATCTCCGGACACCTCTTACAGCGATTAGAGGGACTATTAAGGGATTAATGGACGGAATAGTTTCCGCCCAGGAGAAGCAGGATAGATTTTTGGAAACTGCATACCGAAGGACTGGAGAAATGGATCTTCTGCTGAAACAGTTATTTTACCTTTCAAAAGTAGAAACCGGAAATATGCCGATTACTCTTAGAAAAATAGAAATATCTTTATTTATACAAAATTATGTACAGACGAAGAAAAGGCTTATGGAGTCCGGAAAGGAAGAACTTACCGCAGAAACAAAAGAAATAACAGCAGAATTGACGGTGGATCCGGAGCAGCTTCAGAGAATATTCGATTTTGTGTTTGGAAAGATGAAGGATAAGAAAGAAGCCCTGCGTTATCTGGTGAAACTGGGGAATCGGTATGGTATTGGCAGTTCTTGTTTTATCAGCCTTATTCGACAGTCAGATCTACAACGTCAGTTCTTTATTTATCGGTTTTATTGCAGGCTCTATTCCATTGATTGTCATGGAAGAAAAGGAGAGTTTTCGTGAATTTGGAAAAGAAATTTTATTCTGCATTGCGGGAATTGCAGTTGTGGCAGGTATTGCATGGCTGAACGGGCAGGTGGGAACTTCCGCTATGGATTTAAGTCAGTTTTCTGTGGGGTTGGGCGTGAAATTGTTCTTTATCGGAATGATTGCCATTTCCGCTATGTTTCTTCCTGGAATTTCCGGTTCCACCCTGCTTCTGATTTTTGGAGCATATATTCCGATTATCACAGCAGTGCGAGGATTTCTGGGATTGGATTTTTCCTATGTGCCCTGTCTGATGTTCTTTGGATTCGGAGTTCTTGCAGGTGCGGCTACTGTGGTCAAAGGGATTAAGGTGTGTCTGGAAAAATTTCGTCCGCAGTCTGTTTATGCAATTTTAGGAATGATGATCGGCTTTTTTTATGCAATCGTGCAGGGACCGACGACCCTGGAGGTTCCGAAAGCAGCGATGGACTTTTTCAATTTTCAACCGATTGCCTGTATCATCGGTGTGGCTTTGGTTCTTGGAATGCAGAAGATGAAAGAAAGAAGTGAAACGAATGGAAATTAAAGTTTATCCTGCCAATGATTTTATGGAAATGGCAAAGAGCGCAAGAGATGACATGGTGGAATGGAGTGCTTCTATACATGACGGATACACGGTTTTTGAATGTTATTCTTCTATACGGATTAAGTTGCTGACATAAGGCCGTTTACCGGAAAGCACTTCATCGTAGAAATTCTGCTTCCAGTCGATATAGGCGATGCTGTCCTCTAATTCCTGAATGGACGTACGCAGAGCTTCCTGCTTTAGGGAGAGCATTTCTTTCCTTTTTGGAATGGTGGACTCACCCTGCAGGCAAAGCGCGAGATAGTCCTTCATTTCCTGGATGCTCATGCCACATCTTTTCAGGCAGACAAGGTCTTTGATCCATTTCAAATTTGGAGATGAAAAATAAACTCTAAAAACCTTATTTTAGGGCTTGCATTTTAGAAAATGAATGTATATAATACAACTATGCAGATATAGTTCATCGGTAGAATGCTAGCTTCCCAAGCTGGAGAGGCGGG
>CABRXX010000057.1:0-17250 GCA_902475025.1 uncultured Lachnospiraceae bacterium
GTCAGGGGGTTATACCCAGCGAGCCGAGCCACCCGTTTTACGGGTGGCGGCGACTTTTTCAGGGAAGGAGGATAGACATGATTTATATCGGAAAGTGCGGAAAGAAAGGAACCTAGAAAGGCGGTGATCCTTATATCTCCCTTTGAGGCGCAGGGTGATGCGTCTTATTTTTGCGTAATTTGGTCAGGTGATCAGACCTAAAACAGTCGATTCATGGCGGATGGTTACACGCCTAAAACAACCTAATATGAAAGGAGAATTGCAGCATGAAGACAGAATTTTTGAAGGAACTTGGACTGGAACAGGATGTTATCAATAAGATCATGGAAGAAAACGGCAAAGACATTGCGGAAGAGCAGGAGAAGACCAGGAAGGCGCAGGGCGAGCGTGACAATTATAAAGAACAGCTTGGTACCGCGACTGCATCGCTTGAAAAATTCAAAGATGTTGATCCAGCGGCCATGCAGGGCGAGATCGACAAGTTAAATCAGCAACTCAAAGATAAGGATGCTGAGTATGCCGCAAAGGAAGCGGATCGCATTTTCTCTGATACGTTGAAAGAGGCAATCAAGACAGCTGGCGGACGAAATGCGAAGTCTGTCATGGCTCTTCTGGACGTAGATGCGCTGAAAGCATCGAAGGATCAGTCTGAGGACATCAAAAAGGCACTGGAAAAGGTAAAGGAGTCGGATGCATATTTGTTTGGCGCAGATGAACCGTTTTTAAATCCAGTAGGACCTACAGGAGGGACTGGTGGCGAAGGCGGTGACAGTATGGCTGCAATCCGCGCAGCGATGGGACTTCCGGCGAAAAAAGATTGATAGAAAGATGAGGTAAAAAAATGGCAAATACGATTGCACTTAGAAAAGCATATTCAACAATGTTGGATGAGGTTTACAAGCTTGCATCTTTAACTGCTGTACTGGACGGGCCAAATGAGCTGGTTCGTGAAGGTGCAAATGCAAATGAGATCCTGATCCCGAAAATGACCATGAATGGCCTGGCGAATTACAATAAGCAGACCGGTTATGTTGCAGGAGATGTAACTCTGGAATACGAAACAAAGAAATGTACCTATGATCGTGGTCGCATGTTTACGGTAGATGCAATGGACAACATCGAGACTGCGGGTGTGGCATTTGGGCGTCTGTCTGGAGAGTTTCTCCGTACCCAGGTTGTGCCGGAGCTGGATGCATGGAGGCTGGCATCTTACGCAGGATACGCAACCGGCAAGGTTGCTGCAGCGATTGCAGACGGAAAAGCCGGCATCGCAGCGATCAGAGCGGGCAAGACGGCAATCAAGAATGCTGAGGCTAAGACAGAAACTTGCTATCTGTTTATTTCTACAGCCCTAAAAGGAATGATTGATGATCTGGATACTACAGCATCCAAGAAAGCGATGGAGGATTGGGCAGGAGTAATTGAAGTACCGACTGGCCGTTTCTTCGACAAGGTGACGTTGACTGCCTCTGGGGCTGGTGGATTTACAATTGCGGGAGGCAAGGCGATTAACTTCCTGATTGTTGATAAGAACGCAGTAATTCAGAACCAGAAGCATACGGTTTCTAAAATCATCACGCCGGAAGCAAATCAGGATGCGGATGCCTGGAAGTTCGGGTACAGAACGGTTGGAATTGCTGAGGCAAAAGATAACAAGAAGGTTGCTATCTATGCGCATACTGTGGCGGAGTAAGGATGTGACTTAGAGTGTATGCAGATTATGAGTATTACATTTCTGAGTATCTGCTGGGGAGATCCCCGGCAGTACCGGAAATCGAATTTTTGTTCTGGGAGAAGCAGGCGCGCACGGAGATTGACCGGTTCACCTTCGGGCGCGTGGCTGCCGATCAGACGCTTGTTATCACACAGGTAAAAGATTGTTGCTGTGAGCTTGCGGAGTTGCTATATCTGGCAGATCAGGTCGCGCAGCAGTCCGCCCAGAGTGGCGGAGCAGGTCCGTTATCATCGTACAGCAATGATGGACAGTCCGGAACGTTCGACCTGTCACAGTCTGTCTACACGGAATCCGGTAAGCGTGAGAAGGTGCGGGAGATCATATACCACTATCTGGCGCATACGGGATTGCTGTACGCCGGTGTGTAGGAGGGTTGATATGAACCAGAATTATATTCATACACTAACCTTGTACAATCGGATCCGGGCGGCCGACAGCCCGGATCGGAAAGAACACTGGTACCGGACGGTGCTGCACAGTTGTTCCTGGAAGGCAGTAGTGAATACGAGTTTTAACAGTACCCAGGCCAGCGTTCAGAATACCTACGTAGCCAGGATCCCGCAAGATGACCAGTATGTTCCGTATCATACATTCATAAAGATGCCTGCCGGGCATTTTACAGTGTCTCAGGGTGATATAGTTGTGCGCGGGGAGTGCAGTGACGAGATCACAGGAGAGGCGGGAAAGACGGTAGCACAGCTTTTGGACCGCTACCGGCCGGAAGCGTTTGAAGTGACGGCATTTTCAGATAACACCGCGTTTCTGATAGGCAAACATTACCGGTTGGGAGGGTGATGGCATGAAGGTTGAGTTCATGTGGAATAAATCTATGGAAGCAATAACCAGGGAAGCTGTTGGAGGGCGAGACGACATGCTCTTTCTGGCCAACGAAGCAAAGAAAAAAATGCACGACTATGTGCCGGAGGATACCGGATCACTTCGGACGAATGTTCGCGTAACTGCGGATGAGGACGAAGGACATATTTCGTACAATAGTCCTTATGCCCATTACCAGTATATGGGGGAAATCTATGGCCCGAATTATCCAATCATAGATGGCGGGAATGTGGTTGGTTTTTATTCCCCTCCGCATAAAACACCTACTGGGAGAAAGATGAAGTATTCCAATCCCCAGGCTACGGATCATTGGGATAAAGCCATGATGAATGCGCATAAAGATGAACTGGCGCAAGCATACGAGAATTATCTGAAAGGAAAGCGATAAATGACAAAGCATGACGCGGTAAAGGAATACTTTGAGCCAAAAGTTCTTGAACTGGCGGATAATGTCTTGAATTTTAATTTCTCCGCGGAAACGCGAAATAGTGTTTCCCTTATTACGAATTATTCTGACAGAATTGTAAAACGATATGTTACCGGAGATGTGCAAAAGAAGTACGGATTTTCTATCATTATTACGCAGGAGTATTCCTCTTATGATGATGACCAAAATCTGCGGGCCATGAATTTTGCCCAGAAGTTTATGGACTGGATTGAGACACAAAATAAGGCGAGGGATTATCCAGATTTTGGAGAGGGGTGTCATATCGAAAAGATGCAGAACCTTCAAAATATGCCAAACCTGACTGGCGTGAATGCTGGGCCGGGACTCGCCCGTTATATGTTACAATGTGAAATTTTATATCGAGAAGAAAAAGGAGATACGACATGAAGCTGAATAGAGAAGCCCTTGCGCATTATCTTGACACAGAATTTAAGCTGGAGGCTACTACGGCCGTATGGGAAATTCTTGGCGATGATATCGAGGAAATGTCCAATGAGCTGAACCCCGATACGGAAACCAAAAAGAATATTCTGGGGCAGACAAGAACGCAGGACAACGGATATGAGCCGTCAATGAGTGCCGACCCGTTTTACGCAGATCCGGATAAAAAATTATATCCCAAGATCCGCGATATTGCTTTTAACCGGTTAAAAGGGGATCTGTGTAAGACGCTGATGCTTGAAGTGATCGTAGAAGATACAGCAGCGGAAAAACATCTTGCTTACGTCCAGGAAGTTATGGTAAAGCCGCAGTCTTATGGCGGTGACACATCAGGGCTGAATATCCCGTTTAATGTGTCTGAGGACGGAAAGAGAACCAAAGGTTATGTAACTGCTGAGTCTGTAAAAACAGGAAATCCGAGGTTTACGGAAGGTGAAATTACAGCGTAACGAGAAACTGAATAGACTAAAAACGAGCGCCCAGATTTTAGGGCGCTTTTTTCTGATGCAGGAGGGGAAAATGTCAAATAAATTAAGAAAGTACAACGGGAACAAGGCAAATTCCACGGATATTGTTATTGATGATGGAAGTAAAACATACACCATTAAAAATAAAAATGGAGAAGTTCTTTCTAAGTTTGTGTTTCGACCGTCAGATACCAATATTACTCAGCGATATGAAGAGGTACGCAAATTTTTTGAAGAATTTAAAGCAGAGGATGGAATGGATCCGAAATCTGTAGAAGCGTTGTTTGTTGAAAAATTTGATTATCTGGTGGATGCAGATGCAAAGAATACATTCTTCAGTATTATGGGAGCGTTTTCGCCCATGCCGGATGGACGCCCATTTTTTGAGGTTTGTATGAATGCTATTGGTGATGTTATAAGTAAAGAGTTTGATATCAGAATGAAGAAGATGCAGGGGCGTGTAAGTAAATATACGCAGAAATATCATGTTTGATTCATGGAATTTACCGACAAAGCTGGAGATCTCCGGAAAACAGTATTCGATACGAACGGATTTCCGAGCAGTAATTGATATTCTGCGCGCCCAGGCGGATGCTGATCTTACAAATCAGGAGAAAATGCAGGTATTATTTGAAATTTTATTTATCAATCCAGAATGTATACCGCAAAAATATATGGAGGAAGCATACAAAAAGGCCGTTGAATTTATAGACTGTGGGATAAAGGGTGATGGAAGGAAAAGGCCGCGCATGATGGACTGGGAGCAAGACTCTGCAGTTATAATTCCGGCTGTCAATAAGGTCTTGGGGAAAGAGATCCGGTCGATGCCATATTGTCACTGGTGGACTTTTCTTGGTGCATACATGGAGATTGGCGATGGAGTATATCAGCAAATTCTTCAGATCCGGCAGAAAAAACTGAAAGGAAAGAAACTGGAGAAGTGGGAAAAAGAGTTTTACGCAGCTAACAAAAATATGATTGACTTGAGAGCGAAAATTCCCGAGCGTCCTGCGGATGAGAAAGAAGAAATTAGAAATCTGTTCGGATATGGTAAATAAAGGGAGGTGTCGGAGTGCCAGGCGTGGACGGAAGTATTGTTATTGATACAAAAGTAGATAAAAAAGGTGTAAAGATGGGGCTCCGGGATCTGGAAGCATCTGCCAGGCGAATGGCTGCGTCTGTAGAAGGGATAGGACGTAAAGCCGAGATTGCATTACAGAAGCAGGTAGATTCCTTGTCTAAGTTAAATTCACAATATACGCGGCAGAAGCAGAAAGTGGATGATCTAAACAAGAAAGTACAGGAATATGCATCACAGAAAATCCCTACAGATGAGTACCGGGAAATCCAAGAACAGATCGATAAAGCGAATGTGAAGCTGGGGGCATTGATTGATCGCCAGGATAAATTCTTGACGATGGGTGGAAATAAAGGCAGTAGAGCCTATAAGTCTATGCAATATGACATACAGGAGCTTATAAACACGATTAAATATGCAGAAGGCGAGCTTGCGGATCTGGAACAACGTGGGAACGCATTTAGTTTTGGAGCAGGGACAGAAGCGGCTAAACGAGATATAGAGAAGCTTGCCGCAGAACAGCAGAAGCTTCAGGATGTAAATAATCGCTTACGTACTTCGTATGACTCCATTGAGGAGAAGGTCGATTCTTATCGGAGAAAGCTTGCACAGACTAATTCCGTAACAGATAAAGCTGAAAAATCTACCGGGAAGTACGGAAGGTCATTGAAGACCATAGAAAAAGGCGCAGGCGGAGCCCAAAGAGGTATTGGCGAAATGCTTGCCCAGTCAATTTTATTTAGTGTAGCATTTAGAGCAATCTCTGCAGTAACAAGCGGAATAGCAGAGGGTATGACTAATTTTGCGCAGTATTCTAGTGGGACAAATGAAAGTATATCCATGTTGCTTTCCAGCTTTACCAGATTAAAAAATGCGTTTGCAACGGCATTTTCGCCGATATTGAGCATTATCGCACCTATTTTGGCAAAGTTCATTGATATGCTGTCTACGGCGGCATCGTATGTAAGTATGTTCTTTTCTATTCTATCCGGAAAAGGAACCTATACGCGTGCGGTAGCTGTGCAGCAGGATTATGCAGCTTCGCTAAATGAGACGGCGGGCGCTGCGGATAATGTGGTAAACGCAATGAAGAAAGCGAATAAAGCAACAAATCAATATCTCTCAGGCCTGGATGAAGTAAGACGTTTTGAACGGCCAGATCAGATGACAGATATCCCAGTAAGCGGTGGAGCCGGAAACGCTTCCGGAGGTTTAAAGCCTTCAGATATGTTTGAGGAAGTGCCCATAGATAACAAATTTGGCGAGTATATGAAAGAAATGCTGAAAATACTGGAACCGACAACCGAAGCTTTGAAAAAACTATGGAACGAAGGACTTTCGCGCCTGGGAGATTTTGCTTGGGATGCGTTAAAGGGCTTTTATGATAATTTTCTCGTTCCGGTGGGAAAATGGACGCTTGGAGAAGGAATACCGCGTCTGGTAAATGCTCTGAATGACGGTCTTATGAAAATAAACTTCGATAAGATTATATCGGCTTTAGATCGACTTTGGGTGGCATTGACGCCATTTGCTATCCGTGTCGGAGAGGGGCTTGTTTGGTTATGGGAGAATGCTTTGGTTCCGTTGGGAACTTGGGTGGCAAATGAGATAGTACCTCGATTTCTGGACACTCTTTCGCTCGCAATCGCTGGTTTAAATAATATTCTTGGCGTGTTACAGCCGTTGTTCCAGTGGTTTTGGGATAGCGTCCTGCAGCCGATAGCGCAGTGGACAGGCGGGATTTTTCTCAGTTTGTGGGATGGGATAAACACCGCTTTGAGCGCATTTTCAGAATGGTGTGCTCAAAATCCTGGTATCGTCCAGAATATGGCCATTGTTATAGGCGCTTTTTTTGCCGCATTTAAAGTTACGCAATTAGTCTCTGGCATTGCAAACCTGATTACTAATTTAGGTGGAGTTTTCGGGGCTGTATCTAAATTAAAAACCTTGATCTCAGCAGTGTTAAATCCATGGACACTTGCAATTACCGGGATTATAGCTGTAGGCGTTCTGTTATACAAAAACTGGGACGTCATAAAGGAAAAGGCAATAGAAATTTGGGGAGCTATTCGGGATTGGTTTGAAGAAACAACCAAAAAGATCAAAGAGTTCTTCGCCGATCTATGGACCGGGATTAAAGAAACGTTTAAAAATGTTGGAGATTGGTTTAAGGAAAAGTTTGACGCGGCCTGGAAGAACGTCAACGACGCCTGGAAGGGGGCCTGTGATTTCTTTTCCGATCTTTGGGATGGAATTAAGGAAGCTTTTGCTGACACAAAGGATTGGTTTACCGGAATATTCCAGGACGCCTGGAACGGGATAACAGGCGTATGGGAAAGTGTAGTTACCTGGTTTTCGGACAATGTCACCACACCGCTCAATGATCTATTTGAGGACGTATTTAACGGTTTGGCGGATATTGCCCGAACGCCTATTAATGCCATTATCGGAGCCTTTAACGGAATTATTGGATTAGTAAATGGGCTGATTGGGAAGATTAATTCCATTCAGTTTAAAATAACCATTCCAGATTGGATACCGGGCATAGGCGGATCCTGGTGGGGGTTTGATGGATTTAATATTCCGACACTTGGAACAATACCCTATCTTGCATCCGGTGCAGTTATTCCGCCAAATGCAGAATTTTTAGCAATTCTGGGTGATCAGAAAAATGGACGAAATTTGGAGACACCAGAGGCCTTATTGCGTCAAATCGTACGCGAAGAGTCTGGAAGACAGCAGGGTGGTGGGACACGTTTTATTGCCCAAATAAACCGCAGGACACTGTTTGATGAGTTTATCGAGGAAGCAAAAGTAAGGCAGCAGATGACTGGCCGAAACCCACTTGAACTCGCATAGGAGGGCATTATATTATGGCACAACAGAAAATCAAAATGGCAGGCGTTGATGTATGGCAGCCTGATAAAGATATGGCCTATGGTTTTGAAACGACTTACACCAGTGACAGTGCAAGAGCTCAGAGTGGAAAAGGTCATTTTACCCCTATGTTTACGGTGGAGCAGTATGGATATTCGGCAACACATATTCCGGTAAGAGAAGCATCTAAGATATTGCACATCATTGCCTTGGGCAAGCCGTTTTCATTATACCGCTTTAGCCCATATCACTGTGAGTGGCGTACAGACAGGTTTTATGTTGGGAAAAGCGGAAATCTCAAAATAGGATCACTTGAAGAAAACGAAGAATATTTAAGTGAATTGTCTTTTAATATGACAGGTATGGAGAAACTGACATGATTAACGTATCTGAAAAATTCAAAGAGCTGATGCAGAATAACACGGATTTCAAAGAATTTGCGGAGATTACATTTGCAGATGGAAGATCACTATCCATAGACGAGTCAGGTTTTACCGTAGCGAATAATGGTGTGACAGACGGGGCTAGTTCAAATTCAATCCCTATTGGCGAGGCACTCTGTAGAAGTGCTCAAATTGAATTGCTAAATGATGATGGTCATCTGCAGTCGTATGATTTTACTGGAGCGAGGATCCGGTTGTATACGACATTTGATTTGGGCGATGCAGTAGAGCGTATTGAGAATGGTATATTTACTGTAACGCAGCCAGAGACTTACGGAACGACAGTTGCTGTTATGGCGTTTGATGATATGTATCGGGCGGATAGGCAGTTTAATACATCTCTTTCGTTTCCAACTACGGCTAGGACATTGCTGGATGATATTTGCTCCAGATGCGATATTCTTTTGGCATCTGCCAGTTTCCGAAATCAAAATTTTGTAATCAATGCGAAGCCTGTCGGAGAGTATACCTTCCGGCAGATCATCGGTTACATTGCAATGATTGCTGGCGGAAATGCGCGTATCAATCGTCAGGGTGCGCTTGAAATTCTTTCGTATACATTTGACTGGGAAAATGCTCATAATCTGACGGAGTGGGTGAACTTAAAGACGGATGCCAGCGATATTGTGATTACCGGTGTACAGACAAGCAAAAGCACAGCAGCCGAGGATGACAGCGATACAGAAACGATTATTCTGGAGGGTTCAGAAGGATATGTGATTCCGGTCTCCAATCCATTGGCAGTTGGGCAGGAGCAGACGCTGGTAAGTTTACTGGGAGAGGTTCTTATTGGTGCAACGTTCCGTAAATTTGAAGGCGATTATATTGCGTATCCTATTGCTGAGTTTATGGATATGGCAAAGATTACAGATTGGGCGGGAAATACGTATAATACATTCTTGACAGATGTAGATTTCGTTTTCTTTGGTTTTACAACTATGAAGAATAGTGCTACATCGGGACTCCGACTGGCAAGCCAATATCGGTCACCAGCGCAGGGAGCTATTATTAAGGCCATAGAACTTGTTAAAAAAGAAAAAACAGACCGGGAGCTGGCCATTGAAAATCTGAACAAGGTCCTGGAGAATAGCTCTGGATTGTATCCCACCTATGAAAAGCAAGAAGACGGCAGCACAATCACCTATTTCCATGATAAGCCGACATTGGCCGAGTCTAAGAACGTGATCAAGATCACGGCAGACGCCGTTGGCGTGTCAAATGACGGCGGTAAGACCTATCCGTTTGGGTTCTTCCTGACCGGGACCATGATCACCAAGCTGCTGTACGCAGAGGGAATCAACGCAGATTATATTGACGCCGGGGCCATTACCGTGAAAGATCAGCAGGGGAAAATCATCTTCCAGGCGGATTTTGCCACCGGAAAGGTGATGATCTCCGGGGATTGTGTCATGATCGGGGACAAAACTGCCACAGATGCCATCAAGGACGTCATGGACACCGCAACAGCGGCTGCCAGCAACATGACCATGCAGCTGGACAATGACCATGCCACGGTGCCGGTGGATGCAGATGGAAACTATGAAAAATTCCCGGAGGGGATCACGACCAGACCCATTGTGATGTATGGATCCAAGGATGTGACAAACCAGTGTTCTTTTTCTATCACGGAATCAGCTGCCATATCCGGCGCCTGGGACAGTGGGACCAGGACGTATGTGGTCACAGCCCTGGAAGCAGATACTGCATGGGTAGATATAAAGGCCACCTATCTGGGTACGTTATCGGTCAGCAAGCGGTTTACAGTGTCCAAACTACACGCCGGTATGGTGGGGCCGCCAGGGAGGGTGTATACCCTAGAGACGTCGGCCAGCATCGTGAAGATTGGAAAGGATAATGTCTATAATCCGGATGCGATCAGCGCTGCGGCGTATTATAGAGAAGATACCAATGCAAGGCAGGCCTATAATGGCCGTTTCCGGATCCGGGAGACGGCGGATGGGTACACCTGGAACACGATCTACGAAAGCACCCAGGACGAAAGCAACATAGAGCATTATCTGTATACGTTTTTTAGGACAACCGATGGAAAATTGATCCAGGCCAGCAACGGATCCTACCTTGCGATGCCAAGAGCAATATCCGAGATTGAGATATCGTTGTTTTCTTCCGGTGATGCAGAGGAGCTGATCGACATTAAGCGAGTATCCGTCCTGAAGGAAGTAGCTGCGCTGACCCAGGAAGAGATTTTCAATATCCTGACAGACGATGGTGCCGCTAAGGGAATTTACAAGATCGGCAAAGAGCTGTATGTGAATGCCACCTACATGCGGGCCGGAGTGCTGGCGGATCTACTGGGCAGAAATCGCTGGAACCTGGAAACCGGCGAATTTCGGCTTTCAGGGATGGCTACGGTAGATGGGAAGCAGATTGCAGACAAGGAGGCAGTAGCAGCCACAGAAAAAGCCCTGAAAGAGGCCATTGAGAAGGTAAACAATTCGGTCACCGATGTGGAAAAGCAGATCAATATGGAGAATGTATTTAACCTTTGGTTTCAGAATGGAAAAACCAAGGGCTTTTTATTGGACTCCAATGGTGATCTGTATGTGTCATTTAGCTATGCCAGGGGCGGAACCCTGAAACTGGGCGGTGTCAATAACGGCAATGGTCTGCTGTCCATCCTGGATGCCAATGGCAGCCAGGTAGGGTACATTGACAATACTGGAGTGAACTTTAAAAAAGGAACATTTTCCGGGAAAGTGACCGCGGAGACTGGAAAAATAGGTGGTTTTACCATCGACAAGACAAATTTGCATACTGGAAATCGTACAACAATTAATTCTGTAGGTGCCGGTGCGTATCTTGGAAATAATGGATTTTCTTGCTCGGACGGAAAAAATAAACTGGCAAATCTTAACACTGGGTATTTATGGATCAGGACTACAGCTGCAAGATCATCGGCCAACGGGATCTATATGGAGAGATACGGGGCTAGTTCAAGAGGGTACATATCCGCAGAATTAATAGCGCTGGAAGACACGGCAGATGAATTAATCACAGAGGATTATTTTCGTGTGAATAAATCAGGTCTGTCTGTGCGGGGGAGTAAAAATCGAATTGCCAAAACGAACAATTATCAGGATCGCCTATTGTATTGCTACGAAATGGGAAGTCCATTTTTTGGGGATATAGGGACGGCAACCATTGGAGCTGACGGCAAGTGTTTTGTGGATATAGATGATATTTTTTCAGAGACAGTTATCCCGGAAATGGAATATTATGTGTTTTTACAAAAAGAGGGCGAAGGAGATCTATATGTGTCCCAAAAAACAGAAACGTATTTTGAGGTTTCTGGCACACCCGGATTACGTTTCTCCTGGGAGTTGAAGGCGCGCCAGTCTGGATATGGATATGAACGGTTAAACAACTACCTGCCGGCGGAAGAGCAAGAGATTGATTATGCTCAGCAGGCCATCTGTATGATGAATGATTTTTATCAAGAACAGGAGGAATAAAATGAAAAAAATAACGAGTTTCACTAAGATGATTACAGGAGAGGGCGTCAGGATGACCGTTACGTTTTCAGAGATTGACGGCAGTGGATCCCTGATCAGTCAGAACAATAAAGTAAATTTTATTGTAATGGATGAGGGGCTGGAAAAGAACATCAAGGCTATTGATGATTACATTTACAGCAACATATTAGACCAGATTAAGTAGGAGGCGCTATTATGACAATAAGCATACTGAGTACACTGATCAAAGGGCTGTCTGAGGCGTCCAAGAGCGAGCTGGCGGATACCACAGATCTGATCATTGAGGGAGACGTTACCAAACGCACAAGGCTGGCCACGTTGGCAGATTGGATCAGGGGCAAATTGGGGATAGGCACAGCGTCAAGCCTGACCACGACCAGCAAGGAAGTGGTAGGAGCCATCAATGAACTAAACACGAAAACAAAATCCAAGGAAATGACCGCTATAAGTGCGCAGGGGTCAAATGGATGGGCACGTTACTGTATAGAAAACGGTATATGCTTTGTAAACATCGAACTTACTCCCTATTCCGTAGAGCATGACGGACCGGTCTGCTTTCCGCTTCCAGGCGCAAAGTACAAGAATTTATTAACATTTACGCTTGGAACAGCTTCCGGAAATTGCTACTGCGCATATTTACGCCACACAGATAATGCCCTGTGTTTTTATAATCCGGGATATAGGACTGTAGAGAGGATCGATTGTACAATCTCTTACCCAGTCGCATGATTATTTAATTTCTCCGGATATTTCTGTTAAATAATTGAGACCATCCGTCAATCCCATTGTGGTGTCGGTTTTTAGTAAAACCCGCCAGCAATTAGCCATATCGCTGATAGATGATACTTCCGTATTTATCCATCCCTTATCGACCGAAAAAATCCGCACAGAAGATATGGATAGTTTGCGATTCTTATAATTTTTAGGGATCATAACCGCAAATCCCATTCCTTTTACGTTAAATCCTGGTAACCAGTTCCCTTGGAATGTGCTGGTGACCAGTGTATTCGTGTTTAGTTAATTGCCAACCATAACATTGCGGATTTTCACCTCCTGGCTTGATATGATGATCCAGGAGGTGATTTTATTTGGATGTAAGAGACACAATAATCCAACGTGTAACAGCCGCATTACAGGCACAGGGGCAACAGGGCGATGTGATTACGGCGGTACAAGATGTGCTGGTGATCAATGTATTCGTGTTTAGTTTAATTAATAGCAACAAATTGTGGCATAAAAAGTAAAGGTATATGAGTTCCGGATGTTTCCGGGATTGATATGCTTTTACTTTTGAGAAGAGGTGATGAATATGGAGATCAGAGCCAGACCCTGAGAAGGAGTCTATTTTGTGCAGAAAAATCAGAAAGGAAAAACGAAGATGGATACGCCGATTTCGCGAGCGGAACATGAAGAATTTAAGAAAAGAATGGAAGAAGAACATAGACGACAGAACCGGCGCATTGAGCTGTTGGAGAACACTGTGCAGCAAATCGGGGAAA
Organism: uncultured Lachnospiraceae bacterium; assembly: GCA_902475025.1. Lineage (GTDB taxonomy): Bacteria > Bacillota > Clostridia > Lachnospirales > Lachnospiraceae > Merdiplasma. The sequence continues at coordinate 13,320 of CABRXX010000057.1, forward strand.
TTGCCACATCGGTAGAAAAGATGGCGGTAAGCCTGCAAAGCATGGTAAAGGAGCAGGAACAGCAGGGCCAAAGATTGGAAGCACTGGAGTCCCGGGATGGAGAAATGTGGCGCAAAGTTGTTGGGCATGTAGTAACTGCAATCATAAGTATTATACTCGGATTTGTATTTGCACAAATCGGAATGTAAAAGGAGGATCAATATGGATATTAATTTTTTGTTTGAGTACATTAACCCGTTAATTTTAGGGATCTGTCTGCTGGTGGGGTTTGTGTTGAAAACAGCATTCGACTGGTTCCCAAATAAATACATCCCCCTGGCGGCGCTGTGCATGGGGACGATCATTGCAATTTTGATTAACCTGCAAGCTGGTATCAATGCAGAGGTGATATTGGGCGGAATGATCTCCGGCTTGGCCAGCACAGGATTATATGAAATGCTGCGAAACTTGATTGAAAAAGACGGGAAAAAGGATGATGTGGGCGGCGAGTAAGCTGCCCTTTTTTCTGAAAAAATCTCTTGACTTTTTGCGCGTGCTATAATATATTTATTGCGAGGGCAAAAAGTGAGGTGATACAATGAGTCCTAGAACAGGAAGGCCACCGAAAGAAAATCCCAGAAAAATAAATTTGAATATCCGATTAACGGAAGCAGAGGCACAGGATATCCAGGAATGTGCTAATGCTTTGAAAATTTCAAGGACGGATGCGATAATGAAAGGGATAGAGATGGTTAAGTCTGAAATAAAAAAATAGAGCGTTGACGCTCCACAAAAGTCAATCAACGCTCACAGTGAGAAGTTTCCTTCTGTAAATATTATAATGCAGAATGGAACTTCTTTCAAGAACCAAAATTCGAAAGGAGTTTTTACTATGCAGTTACCTCGTACAATTCAGGTAAAAGGAATTAGAGTTTTAACAAGCAATCAGATAGCGGAGTGTTACGGAACAACACCGGTGAGGATTAAGCAAAATTTTAATGAAAATAGAAATAGATATGTGGATGGGAAACATTATATTTCCCTTACCGGAGATGACTTAAAGGTGTTTAAGAACCAGGTAGGAAATTCCGACCTGGTTGCCAGCAGAACTTCCCATCTCTACCTCTGGACCGAAAAAGGCGCTCTGCTTCACGCCAAGTCCTTAAACACTGACAAGGCGTGGGAAGTGTATGATTATCTGGTGGATTTCTATTTCCGGGCAAAAGAGGAACGCAAGGTTCCGGTGGCCGTACCAACCTACCGGGAGCTGCGGGAGGCTGCCTTGGCAGAAAAGAAGCAGACCAGTAAGCCGCCAATGATGACGGTAGTGGACGTACCGGAAAATCCTCAGATATTAGCCGCTATAAAGAAAATAAAAGATGATCTTACCTGTATGAATGTCTTGCTTGATAACTCTGTGAAATATTTGAGCCAAGCAGAATATACGGACAGAATAAAGTCGGCTATGGGCATAGTTTCTTTTCTGATATCAGATTCTAATACTCTTCTGGGTTTAAAACCCAAATTAATTGAAAAACTATATTAAATTAAGGGAGCGGGAAACCGCTCTCTTTTTCGTGCGATATCGCACAGGAAGGAAAACGAAATGAGCGAAAGAACGATTATAAACGCAGTAAGTGCAAACAGAGTCCCTAAGTGGGGCAATCAGAAAAAATATATCGCCATACATTATCTGGGCGTAGTCGGACAGAACCATGATCTGGAGCCAGGTGGATACGGAGCGCATTTTTATATCTACTGGGATGGAACTATCTATCAGCGCTGTAGCCTGGATGCTGTTGTCTGGGCAGTGGGTACGGCCGGGTATTACACCCAGAAACATCCAGAGGCCCGTAATGCGAACACGATCAGCATTGAGATGTGTTGCAAGTGTGATGGGGACAGTTCCAGCGCAGAGGACAAGAGATGGTATTTTACCAAAGAAACCCAGGAGGCCTGTGTGTGGCTGGTAAAGAAATTGATGCAGGAGAATAACATTCCGGCAGATCATGTACTGCGGCACTATGATATTGTCAATAAGACCTGTCCAGCGCCCTATGTACACAATAATAAATACAAAACCAGCTGGACATGGGATGAGTTTAAAAAACGGCTAAATGGGGCAAATACGAAGCCTGAGAGTGCATCCGGCACCCAGACGGCAGAGTTTGCGGGTCTGTCCGAAAAAGATGCTGCGGAGAAGTTGTTGGAGATCAGCCGGCCGATTGCTGAAAAGTATGGATTGTTCCCATCTGTAACAGCGGCACAGACTATCTTAGAAAGCGGATACTGCGCCACGGAACTGGCGAGAAAAGCCAACAACGTCTGTGGAATGAAGAACAATTTATCCGGGAACACATGGCCGGGCAGCACTTGGGACGGAAAAAGTCATGTTGAGATTTTGACAAAAGAGCAGGATAAGGCCGGTAATGTGCGTGAGGAATTGGCGAAGTTCCGTAAATACCCGAACATCGAAAAGAGTATTGAGGATCGCTGTGCTTACCTTCTGGGTGCTCAAAATGGCAGCAAGCTGCGTTATGATGGCATTCAGGACTGCAAAAACTACCAGGAACAGATCAAGTTAATCAAGGCCGGAGGATATGCCACCGACACGAAGTATGTTGATAAGATCTGTAATATTATCCAGCGGTTTGACCTGGCAAGATACGACAAAGTGATGGGAGATATTCTTCCGGATACCGATAAGCCCTGGTTGCGGGTACGCAAGACCTGGGCGGATGCAAAGAGCCAGCTCGGGGCGTTCCACGATTTGAGCAAAGCGAAGGCCGTGGCAGACAAAAACCCGAGCTATTTCGTGTTTGATGAGAATGGCAAGGCTATCTACCCAGAGAAGAAAACCAACCAGCAGATTATAGATAGCGCCTGCGCCTGGGCCGTAGGTATCGCCAACGACAACAGCCATGGTTACAATAACGCCGGTAAAGGCTGGGGGCCGGAATATAATTGTATTGGCCTGGTAATGCAGGCGTACAATCAGGCAGGGTTAGACCTGGGAAAAGTAAGCATTGACAAAATGGCCGACCGGTTGTTGGCCAAGGGTTTTTTAGACTGCACCGGATCTGTGAATTTCAAGACCGGAGCTGGTCTGCAAAAGGGAGATGTACTGCTGATGCTGGATCGGACAGGAAAACACGGTCACACAGAGTTGTGCCTGGGCAGCGGAAAAGTGGTCGGGGCCAGGAATGACGATGACGGCCGTCCGGGAGACGGTACCGGCCATGAGATTGCGGTATCTGCCTATTTTAACTATAACTGGCAGCGGTGTTTCCGTCTGCCGGGTGCTGCGGGATCCGGCGGGAAAAAGTTTCGAGTGCAGGTCGGGGCCTACCGGAAGAAAAAACTGGCTAATACCCAGATTGCACGCCTGAAAAATAAGGGGTTTGAAGCGATCCTGAAAAAAGATGGAGAGTACCACATCGTTCAGGCTGGGGTATTTGACAGCAAAGAGAATGCTGAAAAGCTGAAACGGCAACTGAAAGCGAAAGGGTTTGACGCCATCGTCAAAGAGGTGTAAGATAAAAAAAGCAGCGGCGGGGAAACCTGCCGCTGCATACCACAATCCTATTGGCGTGTCATATTTCGTGTCATACTGTGTCATATTTTACTGGTTTTTAGACAAAATATTGAACTTCGTACATATATAAATACGCTTAAAAGCCGCATATATTAAGGAAGGTTTATTTTACGGTGTTTTTTTAAAATGCAGTTATCAGGTTCGATTCCGGTCTGCGGCATTGAAAAGCCCTTGAATTTCAAGGGCTTTTTTATTTTGTGTCATACAGCACCGAAAAGTAATTATTGGCAATTCCGTTTATTGGCTCTATGTCAAGTTTTGGGGTGGGAGTCTTATGAATCCCGCCCTGTTACTGTGTTTGGGGCCTTTTTTACATTTTTAAGTTCTATATTTATATTAGAGCATGAAAAATAAACC